>JAQYCU010000075.1 GCA_028724545.1 bacterium | reverse complement strand
AAAACCAAACGTTCCAATCTGGTTCATCATTGTTGTTGCAGTGGCTTGATTTTCTGCTGTTACAGCAGTCGCTTTCATAAACGCTTCAACCCCTAATGTGTTTAACATAATTGCCATGGCAAGGTTAGAGATTACTGTCAGCAGTGAAATTGCCCACACTTCCATACCACCATGCCCGATGCCATACATAATCATATTCTCAGTGGTCTTGTTCTTTTTCACTATGTATTTTATGATGATATAACGACCACATTCTTCAAATATACCTGCCATGAAAATTCCATAAAGGACAAATGCGACAGTATTTCCATTTATAAAACGGGAAATCGGGGTATCAAGCACAAGGCAGACCATATGAACACCAAGCTCCAGTACCCGCACGGTTACGAAAAATCCAACGGCACCAATCAACAAAGATTTCCATGATACCTTCTCTCCCATCTTCTTTTTCCATACGATTGTAACAATTACCGGCAGAAAAAATAAAATTGCAGCGGTGACACCCATCATAATAATTGAATTAATTGAAATTGATTCTGGCATACTATTTTCCTCCTTAAAATTATGTTACTTCAATAATTTTTCTCTATCCCCCAAGAACTGCGTCCAAATTTTCCTCACTAATCCGGCTGCCACCATCGGGAAGTCTCCTTTTAACCTTTCTCTTTTCTCACCCGGCACAGAAGGACATATCCAAGAATCAGCAAAACAACCGTTGCAACCATAACTCCATACATAGCAGAAAGCTCTACCTTATCTCCAAAGAAGTAAATATTGCAGTCAATGCCGTCTTTAATCTTTTCTATGATTTTCTCTGGAACGCCAAGTTCAGACAGTTTCGCATACGCCCCACGCAACGCATGATTGCGCAAAAGTGATGTTCCGTAAGTCCCCGGGAAGAAGGACAGCACCTTTTGCAGTCCCTCTCCAAAGTTGGATATCGGCATATAAGCACCACAGATAAAGCCATAGCCTGCGCTGACAATGGTGCCCACTGCAGAGCCCTGTCCGTTGGTGGAGAGATTGCAATTGATAAGCGAGGATAGTGCCGTGCCAAATAAGGCAAGAATCACCACATCCAAAACCAGAAGAAATACATCCATCGCAGACAGATACCATCCCATAAAGCTAAGATATCCCAGACAAGCACCCAATGCCACAAAACAGATAATAAGAGTTGCGCCAAAACTTGCCACAAAATAACCAAGTGCCAGAGTAGATGATTTTATCGGCGACATAGTTAAGTCACGCCTTGCACCACTGATTTTGTCCTGCACTATAAGTAAATTTGAGCAAAATGCCACTGTCACACAGCACACTGCAAGCAGGGACGATACCAATTGTCCACCTACAATCCCATCTATCACGCTATCCGAAATAGAAAATCCAGGTGGTATCGCATCTGCAAAGCTGTCCCGATAAATCTTTGCAAGGAAGGTTATGTAAAGCACAAGCAAAATCAAGGGTGTAATCAGGGATGTAAAAAACATGCCTTTATCCTTAAAAAACAGCTTGCAATTTCGTTTTATCAATGCACCAAGTTGTGTCATTTATCATCACCTCCCGTGAGCTTTTTGCCGGTTACCGCCAAAAATACATCATCCATTTTTCCTTTCATAATTTCATAATCCGTAAATAAATCCGGATGTTCCAAAATTAATCCGGTAGCCGATTTGGTATCCGGTACCGAAATCAGATAACCATCACGAATGACTGTATATGGTTGGTTCAATGCCTTAACCTGCTCCCCAGTAATACCATACAGCTTGATATAGTCACTGGCATAACTGTTTTTCAGCATGAGCGGTGTTCCCTCGGCAGCAATCTTTCTACTGTCCAAAATGATGACATAGTCCGCCTCTGCTGCCTCCTCCATATAGTGAGTCGTCAGGAAAACGGTCATATTCTCCTGTTCCCGAAGTTTGGAAACCACATCCCACAAGAGTTTTCTCGTCTGAGGGTCAAGACCTGTGGTAGGCTCGTCGAGCACCAAAATTTCCGGTTTGTGAAGAAGCGCCCGTGCAATGTCGATGCGTCTTCGCTGTCCGCCGGAGAGTTTTGATACAGTTCGGTTCAGTAAATCGTCAAAGTCTAACAGTTTGGCAAGTTCAGACATTCTCTCGTGAAATGTCTGACCTGTTATGCCATAAAGAGCTGCACGGCTTTGCAGGTTATCCTTTACTGTCAATGCACCGTCCAATACAGAATTTTGGAAAACAACTCCCAATCGACGTTTTACGCTGCTTAGAGCTTCTTCGATATTTTCCCCACAGACTTCTACCTTACCACTGTCCTTTTGCAGTTGCCCACAAAGGATGGAGATTGTAGTAGATTTGCCTGCACCATTGATACCGAGAAATGCGAAGAGTTCACCACGCTTCACGCAAAAACTTAAATCCTGTACTGCCTTTACATCCTTAAAGGATTTATGTAAGTGTTTGATTTCTATAATATTTTCCATATATTCTTTTCTCCCAAAATTGATTACACAATCATTTCATCTTATCGCTCACTGATAACAAATCTGCCAACTTCGTTTGTGTCATATGATTTTTTCTCTGAATACTTTGATAATAGTTTTTGTGACATAGCCTTTATTCCAATAATTCAAAAAAACAAAAATCAGTCCATCCTGTATTTTCAGCATACAAATGCTGTTTTCCCCTATATTTAAATCCAAAAGATTGGTACAGCTGAAGCGCAGGTGTATTACTAGCCAATGCATCAAGACGAATCGCTTTTTTCATTTCTTTCTTTGCGAGAATGATACTTTCACGAATCATTCTCTTTCCTATCCCCTGTTTCTGATAATCCGGATTTATACACAAAATGTGTATTACTGCTACCTCATCATCAGTTGCTTCGATGCCCCAATCTATGTAATGGTAATCATCACTTTGAGACATTGTAATAGCCATTGCTCCTATGATTATCTGATCCTTTTTAAGAAGATACATCGCTTCTTGTTCAATATAATTTAGAATCATTTTATCCGTTGGATGTTGACCGTATATCCAACGTGCATATTTTTCTATTTCTTGAGTATTTTCAATCACATATTTATAGAAGGATACCACTCTGGCAAAATCCTCTATTTGAGCGACTCTAAATTCCATATTAATTCCCTCCAATGTTTCCTATCTCTTAAGAAAGCCGTGACTTATCACTCTATTTCGTTCTCCTTTTCCGTTTTCTCATTCTGTTTCTCGGTTTCTTTCTGTGGCACACCGGTAATATAGTTCATTTGTCCACTCTTAATCATCGTTAATTGTCCCATGAATACTTGTCCCAGACGATTTGAAATCTCCTCTTCCGTAAAATCACAGACCTTCATCGCACACAGTGAACCAATTCCAAAGGTGTATATCCAGGTTTGTTCAAAAAGAACCTTCGCTTCCGGTTCGTTCAGATTATAGTCCCGTTGCATCAGGGCAATGCAGATATCCACCATCTCCCCCAGTTCTTTCATGGTATCAGAAAAACTTTGTCCACTGGGATACTCCTGCATGAACAGCAGCTTATAAAGCTCCGGTTCATATATGGCGTAGGATACCATCTTCATGCCGACCCGCTTAAAGGCAGGCGTGTACTCCCTGTAGTCGCCGACATATTCTTCAAATTCCTTTAATGCCAGTGCTCTGGCTGCCCTTTTCAAATCTTCCATATTGGTAAAAATGGTAAAAATCGGGCTTGCAGTGGTGCCCAGGCGTTTTCCTACTTCTCTGGCAGTCAATGCCGATACGCCACTTCCTTTTATGATGGCAAGAGCCGTAGCGGCAACTTCTTCTCTTGTAAATTTAGGTTTCGGAGGCATCGTATTCATCCTTTCGATTATTATGTTTGATAACACTGTTTTATAACGCTGTTATTAGTGTAGTTCTAATATGGAGTTTTGTCAAGGAATTTTGTAACATATTCCGTGTAGATATTTCTAACTTTGGTACAACTGTTCAATAAATGCTTACCAAGTATTCTTTATCACATCACCTTTCATATACAAATTTCCTTTTACATTTTCTTTAATAGGTGTGATTTGTTTTTCATTTACCATATATGATATATTCTGTCTTGTACAACCTAAGAGTTCACAGCATTCCGATGTATCACATATATTCTTCTCAACAAAATTCCTTATGTCCTTCATTGAAAAAGGAATTGTATTCCCTTCTTTATACAGCAATCGTGCTGATATTTCTATTGTATCATTAAATACAACCGAAAATCCGCCCAAACCTATCTTCGCAGATTCAAATACTTTCGTATTCTTTAAGATTTTATCAACATCATCCACATATGTTAGCTTCGATACATCAACCCTTTTTATTTTATCATCCGCAAATATACATAGCAGTTTCTTATCATCGGTAACGACACACTCTACGATATTTTTTTCCATTCTCTGTTCTACATAGTTTGGCAGACGCTCCAACTTTTTAATGCATATGCTATCTTGTGAGCATCTGCCTTCTGCGATTTCAAGAAATTTCATCTCATCATATTCTTTTAAATTATGCCACTTTAATATATCATTTATATTTTGTCTTCCACTAGGAATAACTCTTTCTTTCACCCATAAAAAACTAACATCTGACGGTATTGTATATATGTTTTCCTTCACATATTTTGAAAATAACAACGGAGCGGACCATTCATCCAGATAGCTTTGTAATTCAATCACGTATCCCTTTGATTTTTCATAATACATTAAAATCCCTAGTGACATATCACTTTCTTCATCATAGATTTCATAAATTTTCATATACTTGATACCTCTCATAAATCATGCGCCAAATTTTATCAATAAAAGTTTCTGATAATATATCTTCTAATCCGTCAAATATATATTTTTTATCGCATTCATGTAATTTGTCTACAAACAGTTTATTTTTTTTATCTATTAATCCTAAATTTTCATAACAGGAATATCCCCCTATAAAATTCTGACAACGCTTATCTTCCAGAACATCAAATTCTTTTGCTTCCTTATCAGACATACATGAATATAAAAGCGACAGTCCGTGATCAAAAAGTGGAGCTATCCTAAGCGTATGCGCTCTCGCATTTCTAAGAACTTCTATATTAGCACCATGCCTGTCTCTATTTAATATAAGATAATCTACAACTAACATTGTATCTATATATTCTTTCCAGCCTTGCCTTACACAAAAATTATAATGAGATTCTCCCTTTCGTGCATTTATTCTATAATAATCATCCAATGCTATTTTACTTTCATTGCGCTTTTTAAAATTTTCTGAAGCACATAGATAGGTATCGTATATGTTTCCCTCTATATCTATATCTGCATGTATAAGCTCATAGCTTAAATGTTCAACCTCTAACAAGGTTAATAAACGATCAACAATTAACTCGTTTATGCATTCATGTCCAACAACACCTTTTATGGAATCAAAGTTAGATAGTTTATAATATTTCTTAATGCCATCTATCGTAGACTCAGATTTCAAAAAAGTTCCTGCAGTTCCACTGGAACTACGAATATGCGACCATTTAAGGTAAGTAAGATCCTGTTTTTCTTTTATGATTTGTGATTTCATCATCGGCCCCCTTTAATGCATTTGACGTGCGTCAAATAATTTTACATATTATATCATTTTATTTGACGTGCGTCAAATACATTGCTATTTTTTAAGCCGCATTCTTTTTCTCATCCCACCGTATAACTCACTCTCCCAGCATATTTTCTATAAACGTCCCATACCCTTTCGTCGGTTCATTGACAAATACGTGCGTGATAGCACCGATAACTTTCCCGTTCTGCATAATCGGGCTGCCACTCATTCCCTGCACAATGCCTCCTGTTTTCCGAATCAGCTTCTTGTCTGTTACGCGAATGACCATTCCTTTGTTGTCACGTGAATTAACATTTATCTTTTCGATTGTCACTTCAAACCGTTCCACGGTATCACCCAGCTGGCACAATATCCATGCTTTCCCTTCTTTTACTTCCTGCTTCAGCCCAACCGGAAGTGCCTCTTTTTCTCGATAGGAAACATCCTTTCCAATTATCGTCCCTGTTATCCCTAACGCCGTGTTGCTCTCTATTTTTCCAATGCAGTTTACAGAACTCAAATTAACACTTCCTTCCAGTTCCCCGGGACTGCCTGATTTGCCTTTCCGGATGCCCTCAATTTTTGCCAGATACATCAGGCCCTTGCGCAATGAAATCAGTTTTCCTGTATCGACATCAGCAATGCCGTGTCCTAGCGCAGCAAACTGGTTTTTCTCTGTTATAAAAGATAATGTTCCGATTCCTTCTGTATCTTCACGCAGCCATACACCTATTTTGTACTGCCCGTCCTGCGCCAATATCTTGTCTAATTTAAGATACAGTTTATTCTTGCCTCTCCTGATTTCCAGTTTTACCTTTTTTTCTTTGCCCTGCTGCAATTTTTCTGCCACCTGGTCAATTGTCCCAACTGCTGTACCGTTCACTTTCAAAATAACATCTCCCGGTTGCAGAATATCTTTTGCCGGTTCATAAGAAAATCCATCTTTTCCATCAATTTGTGATGTTCCCAGCACCATAATGCCATCTGACTGCAGATACAGCCCGACTGCCCTTCCTGACGGCATTACTTTTGCTTCTTCAATTACATCAAACTGAATACTTTTATAAGGAATAATACCAAATAGTTTCAGTTCTGCCTGATAACTGCCTAATGTACTTGCTGTCACAGTAACCGGATGGTTTAGCTGAAAAGACTGCTTCATTTTTTCTGCACTGTTCGCATTGTTAATTGTATTTCCTGCATGATTTGCATTTTTGACTACTGCTTCTGCACTGCCTGCATTTCTGATTGCAATTACATCCTGTGCCTCTTTTAAGCTGCCTTCTAAGGGCACATCCCAATTAATATCAACCTGCTGATTCTGATAAAGATAAATATGATTAGCCACCTTATCATCCATTTTTTTCCAATACCAGGCACTAATAACCCCAATATTAATCAGCAGCAAAAAACAAAGAAAAAGACGATATCGTTTTCTTCTTTGTAGGATTATCCTGTCTGTCTGACACTTGCTTTTCTGTCTGCCTGTCTTCTTTGTTTTCTCCGTCATTGCCATCTCCAACTATATAATTTTGACGGATAGGAACATCCGTCTAATAAAAAAACTGGTATATTTGTTATCATATACCAGTCTTTTCGTTTTATTCATTTTTCGTTTACTTGTTTTTCTCGTCTTTTGCTTTTCGCTTTATCTCTCTTCTTTTTGCTTTTCGCTCTATTCGCTTTTTATTTTATCTCACTTCTTTTGCTTTTTGCTTTATTTTCGCTACATCTCTTCTTTCACCCGACAGGCCAGTTCTTTCATCTCACGGGCATTCTGCAATACAGCATCCGTTATCTGCGCACCACCCAGAATACGTGCCAGCTCCTGCACCGACTCTTCCTGATTCAGCCTGTGTATCTGAGAATTTGTATGCTCTTTCTGATTTTCTTTTTCTATCAGATATTGCGTATCAGCCATTGCAGCAATCTGTGCCAGATGGGAAATGCAGATAACCTGATGTTTTCTTCCTATCAATGCCATCTTTTCTGCGACCATCTGTGCCGTTCTTCCACTGATTCCCACATCAATTTCATCAAATATCATCGTGCCGATTTCATCATGCTCAGCTAACACAGCTTTGACTGCCAGCATCACACGGGAAAGTTCACCACCGGATGCAGCACTGCCCAGTGGTCGTAAATCCTGCCCCGGATTTGTAGATATCATAAATTCGATATCATCCATACCATTTGCCGAATAGGTTTCTTTTTCTCTTACTTCTATTGCAAAACGCACCTGCAGGAAATTCAAGTCAATGAGTGCTTCCGTAATCTCTTTTTCCAAAACGGCAGCACATTTTTTACGGATATCTGATACTTCTTTTGACAAAGTTTTCAGTTTTTTCTCTTCTGCCTCTATCTTTTTACGAAGTTCATTACGATAATCATCATATTCCTGATACTTCTGCAGTTTTTCACGAAGTTCCTGTGCATAGGCAAGTACCTGCTCTGTCGTTGCGCCATACTTTGCTTTGATACCCCTGACAAAATCAAGACGCTTTTCAATTGCATCAAATTCTTCTGTTCCGGTATCAAATTCATCCATATACGCAGAAATATCCCGGTTTACATCCGTAACTAAATTATCAATGTCGGATAACTGATTCAAAAACTCAGCTATCGTATCATCATATTCGGCTATCCTTGACAATACCCGTATACTTTCACTCAGTTTGTCCGATACAGAGCCACTTTCCCGGCTTGTCATCTCATACACCTCCGAAAGTCCCTGTGCAATATCAGCTGCATTTGACAATCGACGGTATTCCTGCGCCAGTTCTTCCTCTTCGCCTGATACCAGTTTGGCATTTTCGATTTCTTCTAATTCATACTGCATAAAAGAAATTTCTCTCAGACGCTCCTCCTCCGGAACTTCATTCTGCGCCAGCTCTTCCGATAATTTCTTATATTCATAATATGTCTGTGCCAGTTCTTCCTCTTTTCCCTGCATCTGCTCTTTTGCATAACGGTCAACAATTTCCAGATGCTTTGCCTTATGAAGCAGTGATTGCTGCTCATTCTGCCCATGAATATCAATCAGCAAATCTGCCACTTTTTTAATCATGGCAACAGTCACGCTCTCTCCGTTAATACGGTTTATGGTTCGTGTCTGCGTCATCTTTCTTGAAATCAAAAGCGTATCATCTTCAAAACTGACACCCAGCTGTTCGATTTTTTTCCTCGTCTTCTCCTCTTCTACCGAAAAGAGCAATTCCACTAACGCAAACTCAGCCCCTTTTTGTATCATATCCTTTGAAACTTTTCCACCCAATGCAATATTAATGGAACCAATGATAATTGATTTTCCTGCACCAGTTTCTCCCGTCAGTACATTTAAATGATTGGTAAAATCAACCTCAATTTCATCAATGATTGCAAGATTTTTTACATGCAAATTCAGTAACAATCTATTTCTCCTTTCTTTTGCCTGTAAGATGATGCCCCCACGCATCTGCCTCCATCCCTTCCGTGAAAGCAAAACGCTCACGTCTGCTTTATCTCTTACAAGGAAAACAAATCCGTCACGCCTGCTTTAACACCAAAAAAGGTATTGGGGCAACTCTATTATAAAACAATTTCCGAATTGCTCCAATACCTTTTATTCATTTTCTTTCTCGTTTTTGCCGATTATGAAGTCTGACGTTTGTTTTCACTTCATATGTCTTCCTAACTTTGTTTATCACTTTTTCGTATTGACGGAAACAATCTTAACCCTGCATCCCATCTTACATCCATTGACATAAGCATATACATATGTCGTTCCTGTTCCACGTCCGGTAATCTTACCATTTGTTACGCTGGCAATTCTGTTATTTGCTGAATACCAGGTAATCGGAGCACTGGTACCAATCACTGTCAGCTGCTCTGTATCATACTGACGGATTCGTAAGGATGTCTTGTTCAGCGAAACAACATTCACGGTAACCGTTGTAACTACACCACTGGAACTTGTGATAGTCACATTAGCCGTTCCTGTTCCAACAGCTTTGACTGTTCCCTTGCTTGATACTTTTACTACTCTCTTGTTATCAGATGCAAACTTAAAGGAATCAGAGTTTTCACTCGGCAATACCGTATAGGACAGTTTATCCCTGTCGCCCTTCTTCATTGTAATTTCAGACTGGGCTACCAGAATATCCGTTACCGGAACCGTTTCTAATACCTTTACAAAACATTTTGCCTTCTTATTACTGCCGTCTTTTGCTTTGACGGTAATATATGCTTCTCCCTCTGCAAGTCCGGTAATCTTGCCACTGCCCGTTACTCTTGCAATTTTAGAGTTTGAAGAGGACCACGCTAATTTCTTTATCGTAGCATTCTTTGGTTTTACCGTTGCTTTTAATTTTGTTGTTCTTCCTACATAACAAATTGCATATGTCTTATTCAGGGAAAGACTGGTAATTCTACGGATAACCGTAACACGGCATCTTGCCGTTGCATGAATGGAATCCGTTGTCTTCGCCGTAATATAGGTAGAACCGATTTTTCTTGCCTTAATCTTTCCACTTGTTTTGCCTACCGAAGCAATCCGTTTATTCTTTGAAGTAAACTTAACAGACGGATTCTTCGTATTGTTTGTCCAGACTGTTTTCTTCAGACGGTATGTGGAACCGATATTCATACGGATGCTTGTCTTATTCAATTTCAGTGTCGTGCGAAGTTTAGCTACTTTGACGCGACAGGTAGCACTGACACCATATTTTGTCAGTGTACAGGTAATGGTACAAGAACCAAGAGCCTTGCCGGTTACCTTTCCACTGGAAGAAACCGTAGCAATCTTACTGTTGGAAGACTTCCATGTAGCTGTCGTGCTTGCCGTTTCCGGAGTTACTATTTTATGAAGTTGGAAACTCTTTCCTTTTGCAATCTCTCTGCTGGATGGCGAAAGCCGTAACTTCACGGCAGGAACTACCGTAACGGTACAGGACTTCGCTTCTATCTCTCCGGAATTTTGCACTGGCGTACAGGTAATGACTGTCATGCCTGCTTTCACACCGGTTACTTTACCATTTTCATCTACTTTAGCAACACTCTCGTTCATCGACTTGTAAATAACAGTCTGGTCTGATGTATTTTCCGGCGTAAATATCGGCTCAATGTTAAAGGAATATCCGACCATAACCGTTTTGTTCGTTGGCGATATCTCAAATCCCGTCGCCGGAATCACTTCTTTCGTTACCGTAACAAGACACTGGATTGGATTCTGCTTTCCGATATCTTCAGCCCAGCAGGTAATCAATACAATACCTTCCTGCACACCGGTTACCACACCATCATCTGTAACCGTTGCCAGTTCTTCATCTGCCGAAGCAAAATGCAATGTCTTATTGACATTTTCCGACGGAGTAAAGAGAACATTTAACTGCAGTGAACTCTTTACCGGAACTTCCACATTCTTCGACTCAAATTCTATTTTTTGCAAACGGTCACGCACATTGACTTCAATATAAGCCTGCGCCGGTTTGCCGGTTTTCGCAGTTCCCTCTACCATAACCGTTGCCGTACCGACACCAACTGCCGTAATGGCACCTGTCTGGTCTACCGATACAATATCTGTCTTGTCCTGCAATACACTCCATATCAGTGTCGGGTCAGACGGATTTTCCGGCGTTATCGTCGTCTTCACTTCATAAATATCACCTTTTACCATATTCAGGGTGGTGACATCCGTTTCAATATCCGTAATCGGGTCTTCTGCTATGGTTAAATCGCACCACGCCCAGACACCGTTCGGGTTATTTGTCGGCTGGACGGTGATTCGCGTCGTTCCTTCTGATAATAGTGTCACGGTACCTGTCGAGTCAACCGTAGCAATCGTTTCATCACTGGATGACCATTTCATCGTTGTTTCTGTTGCATTACTTGGCTGATAAACCGGTTTTAAGAAAACGAAACCACTTGCCAGTGTTGTTGTATATTTCTCTCCCTTGTCAATCTTTATGTCTGTAATCGGCGCCGTTACGGTAACTACACACGTTGCATATGTATCATTGTCCTTGTTGACAGCCGTAATAACGGCACTTCCGACTTTGCTGGAAGCTTTTACTTCTGCCGAAACAGCTCCATCATTTGCTGTTACCGTTACCAGAGAATTATCCGAAGAAGTCCACAAAATATTGGCTTTCTTTGAATCAATATCCGTATGTAACGTACAGGTTTGATTTACTTCAATCTTGACATCCTTTTCCGTAATTGAAAAACTTGTTGCAGCTTTCGTTACTGTAATCGTACAGCTGGCAACCCATGTAACACCTTCGGTATCTGTCCACGCTAAAGTAACGGTTGCCGGTTTATTAGATGGTGTTTCTTTCTTTGCTTTTACAGTAATATACTGTCCTTCATCTTTGCTTAATTCCAGATAATCTTCACTGCTGACTGTCCATTTAAACTGAGACGCTTCTGCTACAGCATCAGAGCCAATGATTCCATGTAAATCTAATTCTGCACCAACTGCTATCATTGTTTCTGCGATGTTCAGATGGAATGTATCTGCCACCGTAACGGTAACGGTAACGGTATCTCTTCCACTTGGAAATCCCGGTATTTCTGTCGTTGCAACACCACTGTTTAATTTCACGGAAATTTCGGCACGTCCCAAAGACTTTGTGGTAACTGCCATCAAAGTTTCTTCTATGCCGACATAGGTATTGCCGGAGCCTTGTATGGTTGCCGTAAAGTTGTCTTTTAATACGGAAAGCGGAATATTAAAGGCTTCACTTAAACTGTAGGTACCACCCAGACTCAGTGTGACATCTTTGTCTGTAAATTCACAATCCACCTTCGTTGCCAGATTGACAGAATCACATTTACTCTGCTCAATCTTACTGTCAGCAAAACTCTTATAGGTACCTTTTACATAAAACTGTACCGTATATTCTCCTGCCATCGCGTCGATACGATATGCCTTTTCCGAACTGATATAATACAGATTGGCTTCTTCCCAATCCTGACCATGATTACCAAGAGAATCACGCACCAAAACCGTATCAGCAGAACCACTGCCGGCACTCTTGGAAATAACCCATACAATCTTATCGCCGGTACCAATCTGTGGATTCGCATCATCTTCGACGGTAATTTTGATTTTGTCCCCATCTTTTACTTCAACCGTATGTAGGGCATATGATGTACCGGCAAGTACCGTACCATCTTCTGCCAGAATCTGTGGTCTGACATAAACATTAATGGTATCGGAATAACTCTGTGTACCCTCTGTCCACGTTACCGTCAGAGTAGCAGGACCGGCACCGGTTGCCGTCAATACTTTGGTTGACGAGTTATACTGGATAACGTCCTTATTACTGCTGACCCAGTCGGCATCTTCTCCATTACCAAAGACCAGTTTCAAATGGTCATTTCCGGAATCAGCATTACCGATATGAACCGATGACTGATAGTCCATAATCAGTGATTTTCTTGCATCTGCTGCATACAGTTTTTCCAGTTTCACACCGGAAACACCATCTAAAAATTCATTGATAGAGAATACAACATCAATTGACATATTTAATACATCTGTTGTGTCATCAGCATGCGTAACCGTAACCTGAATGGCCACCGTACCGGTTGTCTTTGCCTTCAGTCTTGCCGAAGTTCCACTCCATTTGCCACTGGCATCTGCATTCTGGATTTCAATAATATTCGTATTCAGACTCTCCCAGACATAGGACTTGTCTGTCGCCTGGATTCCTTTGATGGAAAATGTATCCATAGTACGGCGCATAGTCATCTGACCACCACTGCTGATTTCATTACCGGAACTGTCCAGAAACGCATAATCTGCTGCCTTGACACTCTGCTGCTCCTTTACCATAAAATAACCGGCAAACAGGACAGAAAACAGCAAAATAATGCTGACTCCCCATTTCCACCTTTTCTTAATGCTCTCTACTATCCGCGACATTCTTCTCCTCCCAACAATATTCTATGTAAAATGTAATCCTAACTTTTGTCATTTTTGTGATTTTATACTTACTATATCGGCATAAATTGCACATAACTATACCAAATCTTAGTATAGCATTTCAAATTTCATATTTCAATATGACAAAAGACAATTTTCACTATCGCTGCAAGAGAAAAAGGCTGCTGTCTTACGGAAATCGCATCCGTCAGGACAACAGCCTTTCTTTTTTATAGGTATTTATTCATCCCAGTTATGATATACACACTGCACATCATCATCTTCGTCAAGTAAATCCAGCGTTCTCTGTAACTGTCTGATATCATTTTCATCTGTCAGCGTAACATATGTCTGTGGAATCATCGTCACTTCAGCACTTGCCATTGCAATCTGCTCCTGCTCTAATGCTGTGTGAACAGCCGAAAAATCGTCTGGTGCCGTAATGATTTCAAAAGAATCTTCCTCTTCTGCAAAATCTTCTGCACCGGCATCTAATGCTATCATCATCAAATCATCTGCTTCCATCTCGCATTCTTCTTTGTCAATGATAATCTGTCCTTTTTTATCAAACATATAGGAAACACAGCCCTGTGTACCAACACTTCCACTGCCTTTTGTAAATGCATTACGCACATTACTTGCCGTACGGTTTTTATTATCTGTCAGCGCCTTTACGATAATGGCTGTACCATTTGGTCCATATCCTTCATATGTAACCTCTTCGTAATTAACGGCATCCATATTACCCGCTGCCTTTTTGATACCACGCTCAATTGTATCATTCGGCATATTGTTTGCCTTTGCCTTTGCGATGACATCACGAAGTTTTCCGTTGTTATCCGGGTCCGGACCACCTTCCTTGACGGCAACTGCAATTTCACGTCCTAATATAGTAAAAATCTTACCCTTTGCTGCGTCATTTTTTTCTTTCTTATGCTTAATATTTGAAAATTTTGAATGTCCTGACATAATAACCTCCATTTCTGCAATAAATGCTTTCGCACAAAATTCTGTCAAAACGATATGTCCAACTTTTTTATTCTATCACTTTTCACTTCATCTGTCCAATTTTGCAATTCTTGCATAAACAGGCTGACTGGCAAAACTCTTTTTATTCATCATAAATGGATACGATTTCCCCATCCAGAATCCGGTTCATATTTTTCACGGCGCAGAAGTTTCCACACATAGAGCAGGTGTCTTCCTTCTCTGGTTTTGCCGTTTCACGATATCTTCTTGCCTTCTCCGGGTCAATTGCCAAATCAAACATCTTCTCCCAGTCAAGCTGCTTTCTGGCAGTACTCATTTCTTTGTCCCACTCTTTTGCTCCCGGAACACCTTTTGCAATATCAGCAGCATGTGCTGCAATCTTTGCAGCGATAATTCCTTCTTTTACATCATCAACATCCGGTAAACGCAAATGCTCTGCCGGTGTAACATAGCAAAGGAAAGATGCTCCATAAGTAGCAGCAATTGCTCCTCCGATTGCTGAGGTGATATGGTCATATCCCGGTGCCACGTCAGTTACCAGAGGTCCTAACACATAGAAAGGTGCTCCCTTACAGATAGTCTGCTGGATTCTCATATTGGCTTCTATCTGGTCAATCGGCATATGTCCCGGTCCTTCAATCATAACCTGAACATCTTTTTCCCAGGCTCTCTTCGTCAGTTCGCCAAGTGTAATCAATTCCTGAATCTGTGAAATATCAGATGCATCCTCTAAACATCCCGGACGGCACGCATCTCCAAGACTCATTGTTACATCATATTCCCGACAGATATCCAGAATCCTGTCGTAGTGCTCATAGAACGGATTCTCATTTCCTGTCATCTCCATCCATGCGAAAATAATAGAGCCACCACGGGAAACAATATTTGTCAGTCGTTTCATTTCCTTGAAATGTTTTGCTGTTTCTTTGTTGATGCCACAATGAATTGTCATAAAGTCCACGCCGTCTTTGGCATGCATTTCCACAATCTGAAGCCACTCTTCTGTTGTGATTTCTTTTAACGGCTTATGATAATATACTACGGCATCATAAATCGGAACCGTACCAATGACTGCCGGGCATTCGCTTGTCAGCTTACGACGGAATTTCTGCGTATCTCCATAGGAGCTTAAATCCATAATCGCTTCTGCCCCCATATCAACAGCACTTTTGACTTTTTCCATCTCCATATCCAAATCTGTCCAGTCACGCGAAGTTCCCAGATTGACATTAATCTTTGTTGACAGTTTGCTGCCGATACCGGAAGGATTCAGGCATTTATGATTTTTATTTGCCGGAATAATTACCTGTCCTTTTGCGACAAGGTCCATCAATTCTTCCGGTTTCATATGCTCTTTTTCTGCAACGCAAAGCAATTCCTTTGTCTGTATTCCTTTTCTTGCAGCCTCCATCTGTGTTGCGTATTCCATATTTTTTAATCTCCTTTCGTTTTCACAAACTTCTTAACAAACTCCTTTATTACAAAGAAAAACTCCGAATAAAAAACATCGGAGTTTTAAAAAACACTTTGTCTTTATTCTTCCTACGACGGCATTATCCGTATCAGGTTATGGGTCGGATTCTATCCCTCTCAGCTTATCAGCTCCCCAGATAAATTCATATTCAATTTTGCGTTAAAATCTATATCAGTATAGTATTGCAACGGAAAAAAGTCAATCTTCCCGCATCAGTTTTTGTATTTTTTCCATAACCGAAGGAACTTCTCCCACGGAATGAATGGCACACATAACGGTATCATCTCCTGCTATGCTGCCAACAACGCCCGGAACTTCCAGATTGTCAATCGCTGCTGCCACAGCCATCGCCATTCCGGAAATGGTCTTGATAACCAGAAGATTTTCTGCCTGGTCCATTGACAGGTATCCGTCTTTTAGTACACGGGTATATTTATGTACCAGATTTGTTTCCTTTTCCTGTAATAAAGTATATTTCTGATGCACACCGTCTACGGATACTTTTGTCAGTTTCAATTCCCTGATATCCCTGGATATCGTCGCCTGTGTTACATGAAACCCTGCCTGCTCCAGACGTTCTGCCAGCTCCTCCTGGGTTTCTATCGGATACTTGCCTATCAAATCGATAATCTTGGCACGACGTTCCATTTTCATACGCTAACTCCCTTCCTGTGCACTGCACATAAATACTTTCTTTTTTATCCCCTTAATTTCCATTTAACTTTTCACGCATTCTCTCGTAAAACTCAATGCCCGAAAGTTTTATCAGTTTCGTATCAGCATGTGGCTCCTGAATGACCAGAACGTCGCCTGTTGCCAGTGGTCCTACATTTCTTCCGTCTGCCGTCAGCACTGCCTTGTCTTCACAAACTTCCTTGGTTTGGCCAATTTCCAGTGTCAGTTTGTCAGAACGGTCCAGAACAAGACTCCTCTTATTCAGCGAATGGGCACAAATCGGCGTAACAACCATTGCGTGAACATTTGGTGCCATAACCGGACCACCTGCCGAAAGATTATACCCGGTAGAACCTGTCGGCGTTGCAATAATCAATCCGTCTGCACGGTAAATATCGGCCAATTCATCATTGACATAAACTTTAATGGTAATCAGTCGGCAGTCGCCACGTTTTGTAATCACCATATCGTTTAGTGCATAACAGGAAGAACGGCTGTCCTTTTGCAAAAACATACTGCATTCTTTTAACATCATACGGCTTTCTATCGTGTACTCGCCTGCCAGCAGACGTTCCAATGCAATGTCAACTTTGTTCTGCTCTACTTCCGTCAGAAATCCCAGTGTTCCCGTATTTACTCCCAGAATAGGCAAATCCCGGTGTACCAAATCAATCGCAGCCTGAATCATAGTTCCATCACCACCAAGCACGATGGCACACTCAATATCATCTGTTATCTTGTCCACATCCGTAAAATGAAAAATACCATTGCTCTGCCACTTACGATTTTCCATTACAACACAGGTACAGCCCCGTTTTTCCAGATAAGATACGATATATTCTGCCATACTGTCGTTGGCATCTTTGTCGCTATTTGTAATAATACAAAAATGCTTCATAAGTTTCCTCATTTCTATTATTTCTAATCCAATGCACTATGCGCCTGATTAACTACTGTTTTTGCCAGTTCCAGATAATTTTCTTCAAAATATTCCTGCGCTTCTTCTAAGGCTTCTTCCGTTTCTTCTGTCCCATTTTTAGGGCAGGTGTTTTCATCCATTTTTCCTGCACTTTCGCCTTCTGTTTTTTCTGGAATTTCTCCTGTTACATTCTCTGCCTTCTTCTCTAAATACAGCAGATATTCTATATTTCCTTCCGGACCTTTTATCGGCGAAAAACTAAGTTCCAATATGGTAAATCCTATGCTGAGTGCGTATGTCATAATCTGGCATACCACCTCAAGATGTACTTTCTTATCACGGACAACACCTTTTTTCCCGACTTTTTCCCTGCCGGCCTCAAACTGCGGTTTTACCAGACATACTACCCGTCCACCGGTTTCCAGAAGATTTCTTACCGGGATAAGCACTTTTTTCAACGAAATAAATGCAACGTCTATTGATGAAAAAGCAATCTCATCCGGAACATTCTCATGTGTGACATAACGGATATTTGTTTTTTCCATCGATACAACTCTTTCATCCTGGCGCAGTTTCCACGCCAGCTGATTTGTTCCGACATCAATGGCATAAACTTTTTTTGCACCATTTTGCAGCATACAGTCAGTAAATCCTCCCGTGGATGAACCAACATCCATACAGATTTTGTCCGTCAAGTCAACCTGCCACAAATCGACTGCCTTCTCTAATTTATAGCCACCACGGCTGACATATTTCATCGGTGTTCCCTTGATTTCAATACGGGCATCCTCCGGGAATGTACTGCCGGCTTTGTCTTCGCGCTGGTCATTCACAAAAACATTTCCCGTCATAATAATCGCCTTTGCTTTTTCCCTTGATTCAGCCATTGCCCGTTTTACCAGCAAAACATCTAATCTTTCTTTCTTTTTCTGCTCTTTCACCTGCTACCTCATTTCCAATACTATTTGCTCTTCTTAACAATCTCTGTAGTTTCTATGGTATTTCTTATCTTCTCGACAATTCCTTCTGCATCCATTCCATATTTTTTCTTCAGGACAGAAACAGAACCGTGCTCAATAAAGCAATCCGGCAACGCAACCGGACATACCATAATGTCTTTTTTGCCCTGATACCACGCAGCAACAGCCTGTCCAAAACCACCGGTTATGACACCTTCCTCCATCGGCACAACTAATGTATGTTCCTGCATAATTTCTTCTAAGGTTTCCTCATCCAGTGGTTTTACAAACCGTGCATTAATCAGCGATACGTCATATCCAAATTCCTGCAGGCGCTCTCTGACCTCAACAGCCGTTTCCACCATACTTCCCAATGCCAGCAGTGCAATCGTATTACCTCTGTAAATCCATTCACTCTTTCCTTTTTCAACCGGCGCGTCAAATTCAGAAAGTCCTGTATACGCTTCCCCACGTGGATAACGGATAGCAGCCGGCTCATCTAATTCCAGTGCAAAATGCAGCATACTTTTCAGTTCTGTCACATTTTTGGGTGCCATAACTGTCAGATTCGGCATCTGGCTTAAAAATGCAATATCAAAAATTCCCTGATGCGTTTCCCCGTCACTTCCAACCAGACCGGCACGGTCAACAGCAAAAACAACCGGAAATTTATCAATACAGACATCATGGATAATCTGGTCATAAGCCCTCTGTAAAAAAGTAGAATAAATTGCCACAACCGGATGCAATCCTCCTGCTGCCATACCCGACGCAAATGTTACGGCATGTTCTTCTGCAATGCCGACATCGACAAAACGTTCCGGATATTTCTGTGAAAACTCCGTGAGTCCTGTTCCGGCAGGCATTGCTGCTGAAACGGCAATAACCGAATCATTTTCCTTTGCTTCCTGTACAATCGTTTTACTGAAAACTTCCGTATAAGTCAGTGCTTTTTTGCCCTGTGAGCGTTCCCTGCCGTCCTGAATAAAGAAAGGGGATACCCCATGAAATGCCGACGGGTCCTTCTGTGCCGGTGGATAACCTTTTCCTTTTTTCGTGCTGACATGAACAATCACTGCTTTATTTAATTTTGCTGCACTTTCAAAAGCAGCTTTCATCTGCTTCACATTATGTCCGTCTATAGGTCCGATATACGTCAGACCCATATCTTCAAAAAGCATTCCCGGAATAAACAACCTTTTTATCAGGTCTTTCACACTCCGTATCTGGTTTGTCAGAACATTACCAATATGTGGCATTTTCTGCAATACCTTTTCAATGTCTTCTTTTAAATCTGTATAGTTTGTATTGGTACGGATTTCTGCAAGATACTTGGACATACCACCTACATTTTTTGAAATCGACATCTGGTTATCATTCAAAACAATAATTAAATTCGACTTTAATCTTGCAGCATTATTTAAAGCTTCATAAGCCATCCCGCCAGAAAGTGCACCATCTCCGATTACAGCAAAAATCTTGTGCTGCTCTCCCTTAATGTCGCGTGCCTTTGCCAGTCCGAGTGCTGCACTAATAGACGTAGAACTGTGCCCCGTGTCAATCACGTCACAGTCGCTCTCCGAACGTTTCGGAAATCCACTCATTCCACCGTGCTGGCGCAAATGTGCAAAACCTTCTTTTCGCCCCGTCAGCACCTTGTGCGTATAACTCTGGTGGCCCACATCCCAGACAATCTTATCTTCCGGCAGGTCACAGCAAAGATGAATTGCCATCGTCAGTTCCACAACACCAAGATTAGATGCCAGATGGCCTCCCGTATGGCTGACATTTCTTACAATAAAGCGACGGATTTCCTTTGCTAACGCATCATAATCTTTGGAATCTATATTTTTGATATCGTTTGGTTTGTTTATCTGTTCTAGTAACTCACTCACGATTATTCTCCTTACTTTTTCCGGTGAACCAGTTTCTGAATCAGCGTATTCAGATACAGATTCTGCTTCGGCATACTCTCTAAAGTAGCTAATGCCTTGTCCGAATATTCTTCTACTGCTTTTACGGATGCATCCAGTCCATAAATTGTTACATATGTTGTCTTTTCATTTTTCTCATCACTGTGTGCCGGTTTGCCCAGTTCTTCCGTAGTTGCCGTAATATCCAGAATGTCATCCTGTATCTGGAACGCCATTCCTACATTGCGTCCTATTTCTTCCATACAGGCAACTTCTTTTTCATCTGCTCCACCCAGAACGGCTCCTGCCATCAAAGCTGCCTCCAGCAATGCACTGGTTTTTAACCGGTAGATAAAATCTATCTGCTCGGTGTTCAATGCCTTGCCTGTCATCTCCACATCTACAACCTGGCCACCCACCATGCCATATATGCCGGCTTTTTCTGCCAATATCTGCACTGCTTTCAGCGCAGCATCTTTATCTGTTGCCTTTAACGCCCCCTTCAGAGCTGTTTCATAAGCATAATTCAGCAACGCATCGCCTGCCAGAATCCCCATATCTTCCCCAAACATCTTATGCGTCGTTTTCTTGCCTCTGCGATAATCATCATTATCCATCGCAGGCAAATCGTCGTGAACCAGAGAGTATGTGTGAATCATCTCGATTGCTGCCATAAAATAGCGAAGGACTTCTTCCTGTCCATTTCCAAACAGATAATATGCTTCCTGCATCAGCATAGGACGAAGCCTTTTTCCACCTGCCATCAGACTGTAATCCATTGCCTGAAAAATAGTCTTCTGAAACGAATCTTCTTTTGGCAGAAAATCGCGTAATATTTTTTCAATGGCATCTGTTTTTTCTGTCATCTGCTTTTGAAACTCTGCTGCCTCTAAATATTTCATTATTCCTCGCCTCCATTGATGATAACCAGTTTTTTCTCTACCTTATCAATGGCGTCATTACAATTTTTAATCATTTTCATCCCTTCTTCATACTTTTGAAAGGATTCTTCTAATGTCAGTTCGCCACTCTGCATCTGGTCAACAATATCGTCCAATGCTTCAAAAGACTCTTCTAATGTAATTTTTTTAGCCATAATAATTCTCCATTCCAAAATAAGCAACTTCCTTATTTTTCGCACTAACTTTCTGCTATCTTCTCATTACTTTCCAGTTCTCTCTGTTTTTCCACTTCATCTACCGTCGCAGTGACTTGTCCGTCTGCCATTGACAGGCGCAACTGCTGCCCTTCCGTCAGTCCCTCCACAGTCCGGATATTATTTCCCTGCAAATCAGAAACATACGAATAACCGTCCTGTAATTTCTGAAGTGGCGAAAGTCCTTGTAACTCCTTCGCATATAATGCCATCTGATGTTTTGCTGAAGTCAGTTTCTGCTCCATCATATACTGTAGACGGTTCGCATAATCTACAGCCAGCATACGTTTCTGCTGTATGAGATTTTTTGGACTTACCCGACCTAATGAAGTTTCATATTGTTTTATTTGCATCTTATAAAACTGCAGCATATTTTCCATCTGCCTGCTTATTTTATAAGTATATTCCTGTACACGGACTTCATACTCATGATAGGAAAATACAGCTATTTCTGCTGCAGCCGATGGTGTAGGTGCCCTTGAATCAGATACATAATCAGCAATCGTTGTATCCGTTTCGTGCCCTACTGCCGAAATAACCGGCTTCGTACATTCAAAAATAGCATATGCCAATGCTTCCTGATTAAATTCCCATAAATCCTCAATGGAACCACCACCTCTTCCTATGATGATGGTATCCACATCTGTCTGTTCAAAATAACGAATACCCTCTATTATCGTGCGATGTGCATCTTTTCCCTGCACTTTTGCCGGATAAAGCAATATCTGCACATAAGGATTTCGCCTGTGCGAAACATTACAGATATCCTGAATAACAGCTCCCGTTTCTGCCGTGACAACACCAATTTTTCTGGCATATTTCGGAATTGGTTTTTTCCTGTTTTCGTCAAAAAGCCCCTCTGCGAAGAGGCGCTTTTTTAATTTTTCATATTCTTCATATAACTGTCCGGCACCTTCCTGTTTAATGTCTGTCGCATACATCTGGTATTTGCCATCTCTGACAAAAACGTCGATGTTTCCTTCCACAACAACATTCTGTCCTTCCTGTAGCCGAAAATCCAGTCTTTTGACATAGGAAGCAAACATTACACAGGATAACTGGGAACTTCTGTCCTTGATAGTAAAATAGATATGTCCGGAAGAATGATACTTACAGTTGGATACTTCGCCTTTGACATACAACAGGCGTAACGTATTATCCTGCACAAACATATCTTTGATATACTTCGTAATCTGCGAAACCGTTCTGACTTTCTGCATACGAATCTCCGTTTCTATCTGTCTGCAGCCTGCCCACAGACTTTTCCTGTTTTATTCTGCCTCTTCTTCGTTGTCTTTTTCTTCTTTGGCCTTTGCCTCTTTTGCAATCGTTGCCAATACGCCATTGACAAATCCCGGTGACTTGTCGCCACCATATTTCTTTGCCAGTTCGACTGCTTCATTAATGGCAACACCATTCGGAACTTCTTCGTCATATAAAATTTCAAAAACAGCAAGACGTAAAATCGTTAAATCTGCTTTTGCCAGTCTTGATACCGTCCAGCCCTGCGATTTTTCTTCGATAATTTCATCAATCTCCGATGCATGTGCCAATACCTGACGGAATCGGTTCTTTAATTCTTCTTTTGCTTTCTGCGTTGCATCTGCATCTTCCATTCTTTCCAGATAAAGTTCTGCCTGGTTCTCCACATCTGTTTCGTCATGGAAATTTATCTGAAATAACATAATATACAGATTTTCTCTTATTCTTTTTCTAGTCATATTACGGTTTCCTTCTCTCTGTTTCTATTCATCGGCAAGACTAACACCTGCAACACGTACATTTACCTCTGTCACATTCAGACCTGTCATATTTTCAATCTGCTGTCCTACTTTTTCCTGCACCTGTCTGGAAATCTTAGGAATACTGTATCCGTACTTAATATTAAGTGCCATATCCACACGGACAATTCCCTCTTCCATCATTACCTTAACGCCTTTGGAAAGGTTTTTCACACCAAGTTTTCCAATAATTTCATTGGTTATATTTCCTGCCATAGAATCCACACCGTCTACCTCGTTTGCTGCAAGGCTTGCGATAACAGCAACTACGTCAGAAGCGATTTTTACTTCGCCTATTCCCTTTTTATCTACAACATATTCTTGTGTTTCCTGCTCGTTCGTCACACTAATACCTCCTAGCATATCCATCATTTACTCATCTAACGGAATAAAACAAACCGGTTTGTCACCATATGCCATTTTTCCGATATGTTCCATTATACCAAATTTCAAAGTATTTGCAATGCTGATTTCTTCCCTTTGTTCACCCGGATTTATCCGGATTTATTCTCTCTGACTTGGCAGATTTATTTTCTTATTCACACTTAACCGGCGTAATCACAATATTCTCTGCTGCAATATCAGCCTTTCGTTTTACAATATCCTGAATCTGCGCCATCTGCTGGCTTGTTAATTCATCGGAATCAACAATTACATCAGCTTCTTTTCCACTAATACTGACAACTGCATTTTCAAACCCTTTCGCCTCCAGCATCAGTTCTGCTGCATTTTCTTTTTCTGCTGCCTCCGTAATCTCGGCAACCTCCTTAACTGCTGCCTGTTTATCTTTTGAGGCAACCGATTCATTATTGATAATTTCCATCAGCGTTTCTTTATTCTTTGCCCTGCTCTGCTCTCTGGACAATTTTGCTGAAGAAAAATAATCGCTGCTCAGGCTGTTTGATACCATAACGGCTTCACCCGGATTTTCTTCTGATGCCACAACCTCTCCATTATCATTTACCGTATAGCCGTCTGTTCCATCATCTTCTGCCGAAATGTCACTCTTTGCCTCTTCTTTCACATCTTCTTTTTCTGCTTCGTCTTCTGCTGCTCCTTTTTCCGTCGCCGTTGTTTCTACTGTTGTTTCTTCTTTATCTGTCGTCTTCTTTTTTTCCTGTTCTTCTGAATCTTTCTCTGCCGTATTGACAGTTCCCGTTGCTACCGGCTGTTCTTTCTTTTCAGAAGAAACCAATCCACTGCTGCTAATCTCCTGTCCCGTAAAATTTAAATACCCGGCTACTACAATCATAATTGCCAGTGACGTAATAATAATCTGATTTTTTCTGACTGCTTTTTTCACCAAACCCTCCTATCTCTGTCCGGGCAAACCGTTCTGTTTTTTGCCCGTTCTGTATGATGCATACAGTAAACAGTACTATTCCATTTTCATTACTTTAATCTTATGTGGTTCAATCGGAAATAATGCCTGGATTGCTTCAATAATTTCTGTTTCTATTTTGCCGGAATCCAGACCTTGCGCCACAACTAACACCCCTTCCACCGACGGCGACTGAATCTGCACCACATAGGGAGTTTCTTCCCCTTCTTTCTGCACCAGCACACTTTCTTTTTCCGATTCGTATTTTTCCTCTTTCCGGGTACCTCCTGCCTGATCTTTCTCATCCGTGTCCTGGTCCGTTATATGATTATTTTGTAATGTCACTTTTTCTTCAGATGATGCCAGCGTCAGCATAACTTTTACCTTGCCCACCCCTTCTACTTTGGACAAAATCTCTTCTGTTTTCTGCTCCTGCTTTTTGGCATATTGCTGCATTGCCGTCAGCGCAATTTCTTCTGTCTGCCCTGTACTGACTTCCTCTTCTTCCGTTTCCGTAGGCTGCCTGCCCGAAATCGATACTACCAAAAGCAGGATACCGGCAAGCACCAGAAGAATAAGACGGGGGATTCCTGCTTTTTGTACCAGTTCCCTGAGTTTTTGTTTCCCTTTTATTTCCATAAATGCACACGGTCCTCTCCAATCAAAAAATAACTGCATATCTGCTGTTGCAATTTTCTTGCCTGCTTTGAGGTATCTTCCTGTTTTTCTCCTTCTTCCTGCCATTTGTTTTGTCCTATCTGAATCGTTTCCACAGATATCAGATTATCCGTATCTTCCTGTTTTCCTGTACCGGCATTTGCTCCCGTTTTTTTAGAAACAGTCTTTCCGGTAATTGCTGCAATCTGGCATACTTCCTCTTTTTCTGCCAGCGTAACCGTCACATCTTCTAATGTCACGCCTTTTTCCTCTGCCATCGCACTAACCTGCTTTTCCACTGTTTTTTTATATTCTTCTTTTACCATATCTGCAAAACTGTCATCTGCAATTTTCATTTCTTCCTGTATATCTTCCAAATCCATTTTCACAAAATTCTCTTCCAGCAAATCGTACCATGTGTTCTCAAACTGAAAGAAATGTAACAGTGGGTTGAGCATTATCAGCACCATAATCATTCCACTAAAAAACTGAAAGTACTGTGCATATTTTGTGTTCGTAATCAGTCCCCTCAATACCGAAACAATTACAACATACACCAAAATATTTTGTATTAATTCTTTCAAAAAACCACCCTAATCCTTGCTGCAGGTAACTTTTCATTACCTCATTCTTACTGCCGGCAAAATTTATTACCACATTCTCACTGCCGGAAGCTTGTCATCGCGCTCATCAGTGCGATGGAAACCACAAACATCATGCAGCCTGCGAACACAGCATAAATCAAGAGCCGGAATGACGACACCACCGAACTGATGCTCTCTATCACCCTTTTATCAGAAACAGGCTGAATCAGTGCGTTTGCCATCTGGAAAAAAAATTTGTGCAGAACCAGACGCAATAAAGGAATACCGCAGTATAACGCCACAGCAATAACCCCCGTGATTCCTACTGCATTTTTCACAAGCGTCCCGGCACACAAAACCGTACTCGCAACGCTGCTGACCGTATTTCCAACTCCCGGTATGGCACCCGACATCTTCAGCACGACAGAGTTCTGCAATTGTGATGTCACCGGCAAAACCAGTCCCTGCACCACATTAATCCCCATCATAATGCCAAACATTGCTTTCACAATGAATTTCACAAAATCCTGAATCAATTCTGCCATTTTGGAAAACATATCCTGTCGTGATAACTGATTGGCAATGCACAGCAGAAAATAGACCTGGATAGCCGGAAAAACAAATTTCAGCAACACATAATCAACTATAGTAATCATCGATAATGCAAATTCATAATAGACCCCCGTTGCTGCCGTTCCTTGCGAAAATGCCATTGTTGCAAAGTAAGAAGGCAACAGCACTTTCATAAACTCCAGCAATTGTTCCAGTGTCGTTTCTGCTATCTGGGACACTTGTGCAAAAGAAGTTATCAGCACCGAAAAAAAGAGCAGATATACGGCATAAAATGCTGTCTGGGCGACCTGCTTTCCCTGCAGCAGCGTTGCAAAATTTCCCAGAACTGCCCCTATCACTGCCAGTAAAATCAAATAAATATATAATTTTCTTTCCTGTACCAGATTGGCAGCCAGACCATTTCCTATTGTCTGCAAAGAATTTTCCAGAGAAAAAGGAATCTGTCCATGCATTAGTTTTGTCACATAATCAGAAAAGGAAAATGTCGTATTGCCAAGCATCTTGTCCATCATATTTTGAATTTCCGTACAGGAAATCTCATCAAATATTGCATCTGTTTCTTCCATACTGCCCTTTCCCCTTTCTTATTCCGGCAAACCACCTATTGTTTCCACTATCACTATTTTCTGACACGCCACCCGTTGTTTTCACCATCTTCTATTTCTTACAGGCCACCTATCATTTCCACTAATGTTGTCAAAATAGGAATACTGACTGCCAGAATCATTAATTTTCCGTAAAACTCAATCTGATTAGCGACAGCTTTATACCCGGCATCGCTGCAAAGATTTGCCCCAAATTCTGCCACATAAGTAATGCCTATCATTTTTAAGAGAATCCCGATATACATAGAGCCTTTTCCTAAATACTGCTCCAGCGTCTGAATCGCTTCCACCACACCACGCAGTTTGTCAAGCGATAGTGTTACAATCAGCAGACACGCAGCCAGAATCACCAACATTCCAAATTCTGCCTTATCCTGACGCAGTATCATTGCCAGAAACACTGCCATAACACCAATGATTGCAACTTTTAGCATCATTTCCTCCTGTTTTATAACGAAAACAACGACTGTATCGTTTCAAATAATTCCAATATATAGGGGACTACCCACAACAGAACCAGAATCAAGCCGGCAAGACTTACCAGAAATGCCTGTTCTTCCCTGCCGGAATGCTTTAGTACTTGTCCCAGAACCGACACCAGTATTCCCACTGCTGCTATCTTAAATATCAAATTAATTGTCATAACTTTATTACCTTTCTGCTTTTGTTATATCAGTAACAATGCCAGAAAAATCCCAGCCGTTATTCCAATAACACAACTCACTTTCGCTTTTCCTCTATATTCCTGTCGTGCCGTCACAATAACTTCCTGCAGCCTCTTTTGAAAAATCTGTATTGTGTGAAGCTGTGTCTGACGGTCCAGATTTCCAAGATTTGCCCCTATCCCCAGAAGGATTTCCAAATCTTCTTCCTGCAAATTCTGATAACCCGATATTTTAGGAAGTTCTCTGCACCAGTGCTCCCAAAAACGGACTCCATCGTAACTGCGCAATTTTCCACTCATCTGAAGCCAGAATGGGGCGAAATAGCCACCCCGGAATGCCAGTTTGTCAAACAATTCCACCATATCGCATCCGGCATATTCGATTTCTCCATACAAAAACTGCAATGCCTGTTCAAATTCATTCAGCATCCGGATTCTTAATGCATGGCGTTCTGCCATATACCATCCCATTCCACTGCATCCTGCTATGACCAGGCAGATTCCCACTCCTTTTAACATGCTTTTTGCTCCGATACTTTTTTCATATTTCTTTCTGACAGAAGTATCGTTCCCCGTTCATCAAAAACAGCCTGAATGCCACCGGTTTTATCCGGCATCAGCACGATATAACGCTGAAATATTCTTTCTCTTACCAACCTTCCAAGCACCGGCTTATTCTTGATTTCCTCAACGGTATTTCCATGCACGGTTGCCAGCAGCCGGACACCACAATTCATAACATACTCCATCGCCTCTACATCCCTGCCGGAACCAATTTCATCCACGGCAATAATTTTGGGTGCCATCGAACGAACCAGCATCATCATTCCGTCTGCTTTCGGACAGGCATCCAGAATATCCGTCCTGCAGCCCAAATCATTCTGAGGCTGTCCCAGATAACATGCTCCCAGTTCGGAACGTTCGTCCACAACCCCCACCGTCTTTCCCGTGCAATAACAACTGCCATCTGATAACTGGCGAATGAGGTCACGCAGCAATGTCGTTTTTCCACATCCCGGTGGCGAAATAATCAGCGTATGGCAAAAATCCTTTTTTTCAAACAAATATGGCATTACCCTGTCAGCACAACCTATTACCTGATGTGCCAGACGAATATTCAGACACGAAATATGTGTTAAATTTTTTTGCCCATTACGCTCCCAAATCATTTTTCCTGCAATTCCAATCCGATGTCCACCCCGTATGGTGATATATCCCTGCTTCATTTCTTCTGCAAACGCATACATCGAATAATTACTTATGTATTCCATCGTTTCCTGCACATGCTCATGTGAAACAACAAATGCCTGCTCCTTTTTTTGTGTCAGCATTCCCTTCCTGTCCAGAAAGTGTTCTTTCCCTTCATATACTATTAAAAGAGGAGAATCCACACGCAAACGGATTTCTTGCAATTTAAAAAACTCAAGCTGGGACTGAAACAATACTTTTCTGACATCAACAGCAAGAATTTTGCCTATTTTTTCCACTCTTTTATCACCTCCCCTACTCCATATATATGAAAGGACAAGTGAATTATTCCCTCATTTTTTTTGCCAGAATGCTATCTCGTTTCAAAAATCAACATAATGTGAAATTTTATGCAATTTATGCTTGCTTTTTTATAGGTTATGCGTTATATTAGAAGTAGCATAAGAAAAGGTTCTACAATATATCGTATTGCAGAGTCGGAAAGAGGTTATACCGTTATGGAATACGGTTTGATTGGTGAAAAGTTAGGACATAGTTATTCAAAAGATATTCATGAAATGTTAGCAGATTATACTTATGATTTATGTCCTCTTTCCAGAGATGAATTTAAGTCTTTTATGAGTGAACACACATTTAAAGCAATTAATGTTACTATTCCTTATAAACAGGATGTTATTCCATATCTGGACGAAATTGATGATAACGCCAAATCAATAGGAGCCGTTAATACAATTGTTAATAAAGATGGAAAGTTATGTGGTCATAACACTGACTTCTCCGGATTTATGTATATGTTAAAAAAACATAATATAGCAGTAGAAGGCAAGAAATGTGTTGTATTAGGTGATGGTGGTGCTTCCAAAGCAGTGGTTGCCGTATTAAAAAAGATGGGTGCCCGGGAAGTCATTATTGTAGATATCCGTAAGACAGAATCTGCAATTACTTATGAAGAATGTTTTGCACATCACACAGACGCAGAGTTTATTGCCAATACTAGTCCGGTTGGTATGTATCCAAAATGTGATGCCAGTCCGGTTGATTTAAGAAAGTTTCCAAATTGTAGTGCTGTCGCTGATGTGATTTACAATCCTTTGGAAACAAAATTAGTAGCTCAGGCAAAAGAACTGGATATGATTGGAGTAAATGGTCTGGAAATGCTTGTAGCACAAGCACTCTATGCTGTTGAATTTTTCCTTGACACAAAGTTGGACGAGTCAAAAATCAACGAAGTTTACCAGACAATTTACAAGGCTAAGGATATTAGGTAATGCATGACCTTTATCATAGAAGGTGACACTTTTTAGTTATTCGTTATGTGTCACGTATATTTCGTCATTCGAGTTTTTCTTTCGAAAGGGTGCCGTCCCGCAACAGCGGCACCCTTTCATACTGTCTAAAATACTTTTTTACAATATCTTTTATAGGAAAACTCTATTTTTAAATCTTCTTTTTTAAATCCTGCCAAAACAATTTTATTTGATTTACTTTCATTCCTATCATTTTTATCTGAAATATCACAAAGCCAAAAATACAATAAAACGAAAAAATATCATAAAACAAAACCGGAGAAGCATATCTTGTCCGATATATCTCTCCGGCTTAAAATCTTATTATATTTCTTATTTTACTACTGCTCGTATCTCGTAATTATACTCTCTTAAGATATTCGCCTGTACGTGTATCAATCTGAATCACATCTCCTGTTTCTACGAAGAGTGGTACATTGACCTGTGCACCAGTTTCTACGATAGCTGGCTTATTTGCACCCTGTGCAGTATCACCCTTGAAACCTGGCTCTGTTTCTGTAACTTCAAGTTCTACAAATAATGGTGGCTCAATAGCAAATACTTCGCCATTGTGTGAAAGCATTTTTACCATCTCATTCTCTTTCACAAACTTCAAAGAATCGCCAACCTGATCTGCTGTCATATCAATCTGATCATATGTCTCTGTATTCATAAAATGGTACATATCATCACTGTACAAATACTGCATGTCAGAACGGTCAATATGTGCCTGTGGACATTTCTCTGTTGGACGGAATGTTTTCTCTACCACACCACCACTCTTGATGTTCTTTAACTTCGTTCTTACGAAAGCAGCACCCTTACCTGGCTTAACATGCTGAAACTCAATAACCTGATATACGTTTCCTTCAAATTCAATCGTTAAACCGTTTCTAAAATCTCCTGCTGATACCATGATTATAATCCTCCTTAATGTAATTGCAAAATACTATATTTCCAGAATACAGCACTTACAAAATCCTTATTCTATATTACCTTATTTTTCCTCTCTTTTCAAGTAGGAAAGTTACTGTCTTTTTCCCTATACAAAAAATGATTTTTTTACGATAGAAAACGGACGCCTCTTTCCTGCCATAAAAAGCTGTTTCCTTTTTCGCTTCTCTCCGTAGATACTTTTAGCCCTCTACTTCCAGTGCCTGTATGATTTTATCTGCTACTTCATCCGGCGTGTTTCCATCTGTTGCAATAAAAATATCTGCTGCAGCACTGTATTTCGGCTCACGCTGCTCCATCAGTTTCTGTATATATGGCACATTCATATTGCCATTTAACAATGGCCTGTCCGTACTGTCTTTTACATGCTCATAAATAGTTTCCGGTGTTGCCGTCAGAAAAATAACAGTTCCACTCTCTTTCATTTTCCGGACATTTTCATCCCTCATCGCCATACCACCACCACAGGAAACAATACAAGGACTCTCCTGTGCTAACTCATCTAACATCCCGGTTTCCACAGAGCGAAAATATGCTTCACCAGACTCTTCAAATATTTTTGCGATACTCCTTTGCTCACGCTCAACAATCATTGCATCGGTATCTGTTTCTGCTACCTGTAGTTTTTTGCTGAGTTCTCTGGACGTACTTGTTTTTCCTACACCCATAAAACCAATTAAAAATATGTGTTTTGTTAATTTCATGATTCTCTCCTATCTTCTATATGCAAAAGTTCCAGCCCGGCACGCAGACGTTCCACTTCTATCTGTCCCGGCGCACTCGCTTTTCCCATACAGCCAAATGTGACAGCAGAGCCAAATGTTTCTCCTGCCAGACGGCTTACCACTCCCATTGCTCCCATCGACATTGTAATAACCGGTTTTTCCGGCAACAATCTGTCAGCCAGGGAAGTTGCTGTCATCAGCCGGAACACGTCCTCTCTCTCCTGTGGCATAACAGCCATTTTCGGAATCGCAGCATTCATACCATCCATAAAAAGCAGTCTTCTTACGATTTCTTCCTGCGAAGGTGTTTTTTCAAAATCATGATAGGAACCGATAACGACAACTTTTTGCGATATTTTTTCAACCAGAGCCTTTACTTTTTTATTGCAGGCATCTGTTGATTTCCACTCTTTTACATTTTCTTCTGCTGCGTCATATCCACGGAACATCTCAACATCAATCATATCAACGAAGCCACTGTCAGCAATATGTTCCAGCAGAATTTTATATTCTGTAAAGGAAATCGCACGTTCGCCACCTTCTTTTGCCGTTCTAAACGTAAACAAAAGAGGGATTTTTCCTAATATACTCTGCAACAGACTTGCTGTTTCCAGCACTTTATCCAAATCAGCCACATCTTCATAATAATCGACACGCCATTCTGTTAAATCAACGGATGCCTGCAGTATGTCTTGTGCCTGTTCTAATATCTGTTCCTGTGTTTCTCCTACAATAGGGACACAAATTTTAGGCATACCTGTCCCTATCTGCAATGATTTTACCTGAACCATAGTTTTCCTCATTTCTCCTGCATTTTGTCAAGTCTTAGAAATTATTCATCTTTTAACGTATCTTTGACTCCGGCAATAACTGCTACTGTTGCTGCCACGACAACTACTACTGCAACAACTACAATGCCGATTACTCCTGCTATTAATGCCATACTTTTCAACCTCCCTTCTAATTTGTTACTATATTTTGTTCTTATTTCTTATTTCTTTTTGTCTTTTTTCGCTTTACTTTTTATTTCTTTCTGTCTTGCTTGGCTTTACTTTTTATTTCTTTCTGTCTTGCTTGGCTTTGCTTTTTTATTCTTATTTGGCTTTTCCCTTCATTACATTTTTAGCAGTTCCAAAATCCCCTTTTGGCTGCTGTTCGCCTGCACAATCATTGACTGTGACGCCTGCGCCAGAATATCTGCCGTTGCCAGAGCAACTGCTTCGTCTGCCATATCAGCATCCCGAATCTTACTTTCCGATATTTGCAGATTTTCGGAAGTATTGGCATTTGCCATAGCTGCATGCTCCATTCTGTTCTGATACGCGCCAAATTTGCTACGCTGTCCAGAAACAATCTCCTCTGCATGGTCCACCTGCGCAATCGCTTTTGTTGCTGTTTTGCTTGTCAGTACATTGGTATCTTCCAACCCCAGATTTTTCGTCCGTAACGAATCATACCGGATATGGATTCCCCGATGCGAATTTGCCCCCGCCTGAATCACAACATTATGAGCTGCCTTATAAACCGGCACATCTATCATATTTGTCCTTTCTTTTCCAGCATAAATATATTCCCGTGTCCTGCTCGCTTTATTTGTAGTTTCATTTCCTTCGTAAGCATCTATAACGGAATTTTTTCCTAATGCCTGACTCAGTTTTGCCATAATGGTATCTTCCGTATCCGTTTTTGATACATCAAGACACATCGTCATATTTCCTATTGAATTACCAGTTCTTCCATTATAATTGAAAGAGCCACTATCCGGCTTAATATTAAAGGATACAATAATCGTACCACCGTGTTTTGAATTTTTTGTAATGGAATCTCCATTTCCGGCAGAATCCGTAATACAATCCGTCACCCCAAGAAGCGTTCCTGACGCACCCTTGTCAGGAGTATGAATCAGAGTAGACTTGTCTCGTGTTCCATCACTATATTTTACCCATCTCCACCATAAATTTTCCTCTTCATCTGAATAAGGGCAATAATATTGAACATCATTTGAAGTTGCCGTTACAGTTCCTATATTTTTCATAGTAAACTTAATCTGCCATCCTGTATCTTCTGCTGTATTGGTATACTTAGGCTGCGTCGCAACATTGGTTGTTCCACTCACCTTTGGCTCTATCCAGTCCGTATCGTATTGTTCTACATTTCGGTCACTGGCAAGTTCTGACAGAAAATTGGTCGTAATTGAAAAACTGACACCCGATACATCTTTTTTCGTAGAAATATATTCGCTGGAAGACTGCGAGTTAGAATAATATACCTTATCCACAGCCTTTGCAATATCTTCTATCGTCGCCGTTTCTGCTGTATTCCAGCCTAGTTTGAAATCTATACCTTCCAGTTCAGGATGTGCCACTGTATCTATATAATCCGAAATTTTCATCGAAAAACTTCCTGTACCGACATCTTTCCAGCTGACTAATTCCGTGGAATATTTCTGCTTATTCCATCCTTCCCACGTCACTTTAAAACCATAACTGTCCAAATCGTTTTCATCTGTTCCCTGCACTTCAATCTGATATCCGTTATATGCAATGGCACCTTTGTTTTTCTCGGTCAGCGAAAACCCCTGTGTTCCATAATTAATAAGCTTCGCTGCCTGTTGCTTTACGGTACCGATTTGCACTCTGTCATTTGTTTTGGTATCCCAGATTTTAATTGTATTGAACTCTGTCGTTTCAAAAATCTTATCTACTTCTTTCTTTAGTGCCTGCACCTCTTTATCAATATTTTCTCTGTCTTCATTTGTATTGGTATCATTAACGGACTGCACAGACAATTCTCTGATACGGTGCAGAATATCATGCACTTCCGACAATGCTCCGTCTGCCACCTGCACATAACTGACACCATCCTCTATATTTCTGACAGACTGGTCCAAGCCACGTATCTGCGCACGCATACTTTCGGAAATCGATAATCCGGCTGCATCATCAGCAGAACGATTTACTTTATAGCCACTATTCAGTTTTTCTAAACATTTTAGTTTTGTTTTTTGATTGATTTTTTCCTGTCCTGATGCAGCAACGGCTGAAATGTTATGCTGAATAATCATGCTTCCTCCCTGAAACAAATTCTTCCTAGTTTTTTTGACTCCTTACCTTTTAGGATAGCACATTTTATGCATTCTCACAAGGAAAAGAGTTGTTCTGCTGCTGTGCTTTTAAGGAGCATGTGATAAAAACAGACTTTCCTTCAGCAACACGCTCTCGCTTGGAAACAGTGTGGCTGCTGCGTAGTTTGCACAGCGAGAGCGTGCCCTTGTAAATAATGTCGGTTGCTGCTATGTCACTACATAGGCAGGATTTTAAAATAGTTTTTGTCAATAGCCTGGATTGCCCGGCAGTGCAGGACTCCTTTTCTATAAAAGGGTGCTTACAAACTCGCCAGTACTTGTATCCTGTTTTTCAGGATACTATGTACTGCTGCGTAGTTTGCGCAGCGAGAGCGTGACCTTGATAGAAAACGGAGTCCTGTGCTGACGGGAACACCATCTGGAAAAGCTGACGAAACGTGCTGACGGGTACACCATCTGGAAACATCTCCAAAAAGCACTGTCCAAAAACAGCACTTTTTACAAAAATCCCCTTTCCAAAAAGACAGCTGCTCTGGCTTAGTTCATTGAATTTTGCTAAATGCACCCCTGCATAATTGGCAACTTTGCCCTATTGTTTTTTAACATATGTTATGATATATTCTATTTGAAGCAGATGTTATTTATTTGCATGCAATGATACCGGACTTTCCGGTAACGGCATTTTCGCCCTCTGATACGTATCCGGAGTTTATTTTTTCTCTGCTTTTATTTCTAAAATAAATTTTCATTCCAAAAAAGGGGATAAAACTGCTCATGTTATCCCCTGACATGCAGGGAGGGATGCTTTTGGGCAAAACAAATCTGGCTGGTTCCATTGAAACAACGGACGAACTGGTACG
>JAQYCU010000074.1 GCA_028724545.1 bacterium | reverse complement strand
GGAGGTTAGGTGTGAGACTATGTCAAATGTAATCGTAAAAGAAAATGAGACATTGGATAACGCTTTACGTCGTTTCAAAAGAAATTGTGCGAAAGCAGGTATCCAGCAGGAAATTCGTAAAAGAGAGCATTATGAGAAGCCAAGCGTACGTCGTAAGAAAAAGTCTGAGGCAGCTCGTAAGCGTAAATACTAAGATTTTTATGAATATTGAATGAAATGAGATTCTACAAGAGGGACACTTCGATTTGGAGTGTCTCTTTTTGTTTTGCATCCGTATAGAAAAAGAAGGATATTTTATGCTTTTTTTGCGTATAAAGAAAAGGAAGATATTGCATACTAATAAAAATGAAAAGAAAGGAAATAAGTTATGGAATTAAAAGACAGCCGGACAAAAGAAAATCTGATGCGTGCATTTGCCGGGGAAAGCCAGGCACGAAACCGTTATACTTTTGCTGCACAGCTGGCAAAAGAAAATAATTTATATGTTATTAAAAAAGTATTTGACTTAACGGCCAGTCAGGAAAAGGAACACGGAGAAGTTTTTTATCAGTATCTAAATGGACTGGAAGGCGAAGAAATCAGCATAGAAGATGCGGCGTATCCGGTAAATACATCGGAAGATGTCAGCGTACAGCTGCAAAATGCAGTAGAAAACGAAACAAAAGAAGCAGATGAAGTATATCGGACATTTGGTGACATTGCACTGGAAGAAGGCTTTCATCAGATAGCCGGGAAATTTTATATGATTGCCGACATAGAAAAAGTACATGCAGAACGTTTCGGGGAATTTTTGAAATTACTAAAAGAAGGAAAATTATTTGCTTCTGATGTCAAAACTGGCTGGATGTGTCTGCATTGTGGCTATGTAATTGAATCAACAACAGCACCACAGAATTGCCCGGTGTGTGACAGCAATCAGGGATACTTTATCAGACTCAGTATGGCACCTTTCACAGAAGAAAAAATGGATACCTCCCGTCCACAAAACTTAGGAAAAAAATAGAGTTTTTTGTATCAGATAATAGTGGTGGAACGTAGAATGAACCCCGGGGTTCATTCACTGTCCAGTTCGATAAAGAAAAAGCCTCAGGCTGACAGCCTGAGGCTTTTTCTTTATCGAATGCGGAAGATGGGACTTGAACCCACACGTCGTTGCCAACACATGAACCTGAATCATGCCTGTCTGCCAATTCCAGCACTTCCGCGAACAAATATGTTATTTCAAACACGACTAATATCATATCAGTTTCTTTTGAAAATGTCAAATACTTTTTTCGGATTTTTTAAATAAATTTTTTCTTTTTTTAAAAATATAAAAAATCCGTCGTGATTTTCAGAAATTCATAGAGTTATCACAGAATAAATCTTGACTTATTATAGAATTTCGGTAGAATAGAAGATAGCGTTTTGCGTTTCGGATGAAATAAAAATCAACGCAGAATAAGACTACAGTTGGAGGAATTAGTATGAATTCATCAAAAAAAATTATGAATCAGCAGAACCAGGAAAAAGAAACAAAGACTTCTTCCGGGGTTCCTGCGAAAAAAGTAAAAAGCAGTTCAGTTTTAGCAGGGAGAAGTTTAAAACCTGTTATTTTGACTGTATTATGTGTGGTAGTTTTGCTGGTCCTTTGTATAGGTGTAGGTGTTCAGCAGTCTAAGCCAAAAGTTGTTGTAACAATCGGTGATAAAAAAATCACAATGGACGATATGATGTATCCTATTTATGAAGTAGAGAGCGAATATTTACCATACAATGAAATGTATGAAAGTTATTATGGAACTTCTATCTGGGAAGCTGATTATCAGGGCTCAGACGTATCCGTTTCCGGCGTTACCAATTCTATTGGACTGAAACAGGAAATATTAAATTCTGAGGTAGAATATGAGATTCTGTATCAGTTGGCAGTTAAGGATAAATACAAATTAACAAATGACGAAAAGAAGACGGCAGAAAAAGATGCGAAAAAGGCATTAGAGGGATTGTCATGGTTCCAGAAAGTGCAGTTAAACATTTCACAGGATAAACTGACAGACCGTTTTGAAAAGAGAGCACTTGCAGAGCGTTATCGTGATGACCAGCAGGAAATTTTAAATAAAGATGTTGATGAGAGTGCTGCCATTCAGGATATTTCCAAGAAAGATTATCGTCAGTATGACATTCAGTACTACTATGGCGAATTAAATACAACGGATGAGAATGGTAATGCAACTGCTGTTTCTGCTGACAAAAAGAAAGAGATGGCTTCTAAGATTCAGGAAGTTGCAAAGAAAGCAAAAACAGAAAGCGACTTTACAAAGTTGATATCTGATAAAGAAGAAGATATTACTTTTGAAGAAGAAGGCAGCTTTACACAGCAGGAAGGCTGGAGTTATGTATCAGATGCTAACCTGAAAAAGATTAAGAAAATGAAGAATGGTGAGATTTCTGATGCTATTCTGGACGAAGATGCAGGTTACTATCTTGTTGTCAAGATGATGAATAACAACTCCGATGAGGCATACCAGTCTGCTTGTGATGATGCGGTTGCTTCTGCTCAGGATGCAGCATACCAGTCATGGTTTGATGGCAAGGCTGAGGAGTCAAAATATACTGTTAATACAGATGTATGGACAGACGTAACAATTGGTACAGTAACCACAGATATTGTTACAGCAGAAGATTTGGAAAAAATGAATGAAGATTCTTCTGATGAAACGAGTGGCTCAGCAGAATAATGAGATTAGTTATGTTACTGTAAACAATGACGTATATAGTACAAGCCGTGTGGGAAATGCCCATATGGCTTGTATGTGTTTATAACTTTTGAATGGAGGAACATTAAGATGGGAAGTGTAAGAAGAGTTTATGTAGAAAAGAAAGCACCTTACGCAGTACATGCTAAGGAATTAAAAGAAGAAGTAGTACGGTATCTGGGAATTAAATCATTAGAAGATGTCCGTGTGCTGATTCGTTATGATGTGGAGAATCTTAGTGATGCAACATATCAGCAGGCTCTGGGTACTGTTTTTTCAGAACCACCGGTTGATGATTGCTATGAAGAAACATTTCCACACAATGAAAATGCATTACTGTTTTCGGTAGAATATTTACCGGGTCAGTTTGACCAGCGTGCCGATTCTGCTGAACAGTGTGTTAAGTTATTAAACGAAAAAGAAACTCCGGTTATCCGTTCTGCAACGACTTATGTATTTGAAGGTACTTTTTCTGAGGAAGAAATTGCAAGAATTAAGGATTATTGTATTAACCCGGTAGATTCCCGTGAAACAGATGAAGTAAAACCGGAAACATTAGTACAGCAGTTTGATGAGCCGGCTGATGTTGCTATTTTTGACGGGTTTAAGGATATGCCGGAAAATGAGTTAAAAGACCTGTATGAATCTTTGAATCTGGCAATGACTTTTAAAGACTTCTTACATATTCAGAATTATTTTGCAAATGAAGAAAAGAGAGACCCATCTGTTACTGAAATCCGTGTATTAGATACTTACTGGTCTGACCACTGCCGTCATACAACTTTCTTAACAGAGTTAAAAAATGTTTCGTTTGAAGACGGTTATTACAAAGAGCCAATTCAGAAATCTTATGAAGATTATGAGCAGGTGCGCAAAGAGATTTTCAAAGACAGACCGGATAAATATGTATCATTAATGGACATTGCTTTGATGGCACTGCGCAAATTAAAGGCTGACGGCAAACTGGATGATATGGAAGAGTCTGATGAGATTAATGCATGCTCTATTGTCGTGCCGGTTGAAATTGATGGAAAAGAAGAGGAATGGCTTGTATTCTTCAAGAATGAAACACATAACCATCCGACAGAAATTGAGCCATTTGGTGGTGCTGCAACCTGTCTGGGAGGAGCTATCCGTGACCCTCTTTCAGGACGTGGTTATGTATATCAGGCAATGCGCGTCACCGGTGCTGCAGACCCTACCGTGTCTATGAAAGATACTTTAAAAGGAAAACTGCCACAGAGAAAAATTGTTACCGGTGCTGCACAGGGATATAGCTCTTACGGTAACCAGATTGGTCTTGCAACCGGTCTTGTTAATGAGATTTATCATCCAAACTATGTAGCAAAGCGTATGGAAATCGGTGCCGTTATGGGTGCTGCTCCAAGACGCAATGTTATTCGTGAAAACAGTGACCCTGGTGATATTATTATTCTTCTGGGTGGACGTACCGGACGTGATGGAATCGGTGGAGCAACAGGTTCTTCAAAAGCACATACAACGCAGTCTATTGATGTATGTGGTGCTGAAGTACAGAAAGGTAATGCTCCGACAGAACGTAAGATTCAGCGTTTGTTCCGTCGTGAAGAAGTAAGTTCCATTATTAAGAAATGTAATGACTTTGGTGCAGGCGGAGTTTCTGTTGCCATTGGTGAATTGGCAGACGGCTTGAAAGTCAATCTGGATAAAGTACCTAAGAAATATGCAGGACTTGATGGTACAGAACTGGCTATCTCCGAGTCACAGGAGCGTATGGCCGTTGTTGTAGCAAAAGAAGATGTTGATAAGATGCTTGGATTTGCTGAAGAAGAAAACTTAGAGGCCGTTGTTGTGGCAGAAGTTACCAAAGAGCCAAGACTTGTATTATCATGGAGAGATAAAGTAATTGTAGATATTTCAAGAGCATTTTTGGATACCAACGGTGCACATCAGGAAACGGATGTTACAGTAACAATGCCTGAAAAAGAGAACAATTATTTTGAGCAGAAGAAGGATGTATCTGATGTCAAAGCAGCATGGCTGGATACATTAAGTGACTTAAATGTATGTTCGCAGAAGGGACTTGTAGAAATGTTTGACAGTTCTATTGGTGCTTCTACGGTTGTTATGCCATATGGTGGAAAAAGACAGCTGACACCGACGCAGACAATGATTGCAAAACTTCCTGTTTTATCAGGCAAATGTGATACTGTTACAATGATGAGTTACGGAATGGACCCATATTTAACCAGCTGGAGTCCATATCATGGAGCTGTATATGCTGTTATCTCATCTGTTGCAAAGATTGTTGCTTCCGGTGGTGATTATAGTAAGATTCGTTTCACATTCCAGGAATATTTCCGTCGTCTGGGCACTGATGCAAAACGCTGGGGCGAACCAATGGCTGCACTTCTTGGTGCTTATGATGCACAGATGAAGTTAGGTCTGCCTTCTATCGGTGGTAAGGATAGTATGTCAGGAACATTTGATGATATTGATGTTCCACCAACATTATGTTCCTTTGCTGTAGATGTAGCAAAGATTCAGGATGTAGCTACACCAGAATTGAAAAAAGCAGGAAATGTTTTAGTAAAATTTGATATTAAGAAAGATGCATACTCATTACCGGATTATGAGCAGTTAATGGATATGTACAGCAAGATTACAAAGATGATTCAGGATAAGGTTCTGGTATCTGCTTATGCAGTAGGAATCGGTGGAATCTGTGAGGCAGTCAGCAAAATGGCTTTCGGTAATGAATTAGGTGTGACAATCGAAGAAAGCATTTCTGATGAAGCATTGTTTGCAAAAGATTATGGCTCTATCGTTGCAGAAGTTGCAGCAGAAGATTTGGATAAGATTACGGCAGAATATACAAAGATTGCAACAGTAACACAAAAAGCAGAATTTGTAAAAGGCAATGTTGTAATACCAATGGAAGAGGCACTGGAGCACTGGACAGGCAGATTAGAGGATGTATTCCCAACACGTTCCGGTGTGGAAGAAAAAATCTTAGAAGATAAATTATTTGATGCCAAGACAGTTTATACAGCAAAACATAAAGTAGCAAGACCACAGGTATTTATTCCGGTATTCCCTGGAACAAACTGTGAATATGATACAGGAAAGGCATTTGAACTGGCTGGTGCTGATGTAAAAACAGTAGTCTTTAAGAATATGACGGAAAACCAGATTGTAGAATCGGTAAATGCTTTTGAAGCAGCGATTAAAGAATCACAGATTCTGATGTTCTCTGGTGGATTTAGTGCCGGTGATGAACCAGATGGTTCTGCAAAGTTTATTGCATCAATCTTTAGAAATCCAAAGATTATGGATGCAGTTCACGAGTTATTACAGAAGCGTGACGGACTGGCTCTTGGTATCTGTAATGGTTTCCAGGCACTGATAAAACTTGGTCTGGTGCCATATGGTGAAATCAAGCCACAGACAGCTGATGCACCAACACTTACAACAAACAGTATTGGCAGACATATTTCAAAATCAGTTTATACAAAGGTATGCACGAACAAATCTCCATGGCTGATGCAGGCAGAACTGGGTGGCGTTTATGCAATTCCTGCTTCTCACGGTGAGGGACGTTTCGTAGCACCAAAAGAAGTGATAGACAGCCTTTTTGCAAATGGTCAGGTAGCAACCAGATATGTCGATTTACAGGGCAATCCTACAATGGATGAAGACTTCAACCCAAATGCTTCTTATGCAGCAATTGAAGGTATTACAAGCCCTGACGGACGTGTGCTTGGTAAGATGGCTCACTCTGAGCGTATTGGAGATGGTGTTGCAATGAATATTTATGGCAACCAGAACCAGCATATCTTTGAATCCGGTGTATCTTATTTTAAATAAATAATGAATCCTTTCCGGATGAATATTTTGGTACATTTTGGATATGTAAAAAAGAATAGTAAATATAAAAGGGAGTGTCGCTTAGGACACTCCCTTTTGTGATAGAAAATATACAGAACGGTAAGTTATGCTTTTTTAGCATATCCTTTTTTGTTCAGTTTGTATGTTTTACCTTTAAACTTAACTTTTTTGGTCTTTTGCATCTTACCATTTTTAGCAAAGAAGTATTTGTTTTTGCCGATTTTTATCAGCCCTTTTGTAAATACTTTACCGGTTCCTTTTGCCTTTGGTGTAATATAGTATTTCTGTGAGCCAAGACGAACCCAGCCACTTTTCTTGTACTGCAGGCCTTTTTTGGTAAAGTAAATATAGTCTTTTCCGACTTTTTTAACGCAATTCTGTGCCATAATGCCGGTCTTTTTGTCGAAGTAGTAACGTTTTTTGTTAATCTGTTTCCAGCCGGTAGCAGCATAGCAGGTATATTCTGCGTTGTAATAAGTTTTACCTTTTACTTTGAAAAATCCTTTTCCAATCACTGCCATACCGTGTGCACCATAGCAATAATACTTTTTGCCGTTATAACTGTAGAAACCGGTCTGGATGGCACCCTGGCTGTTTACTTTGAACAGGGAATCGCAATAACCGGTAATAAAGCCGGCAGAGTTTCCTTTCTGGAGTACATTATTTACATATAAGTAAGTAGCACCATTGATTTTACGGAATCCGGTTTTGCTGGACTGTGTAATTGCACCGTTACTAATCTGGAATACAATCGAACCATTAAATTCTGTACGATAGACTTCACCATAATTTTCTGCTGTCTTCATAGGAATCGTAGTACGAATCAGTCCGTATAACGATTTCTTTGTTGTTGCAGTAGAGGCTTTCATATCGGTTATTTTGTAGTTTTTGTAAATAGCATTCTGCCTTTTGATTTCAGAAGCATTGGCATAATGTGTTGAAAAAGAATATGCCGGTTTTACAGCTTTCAGGAACGCAGAACTGTTAGAAGTATCGGTTCCGTGATGGTTCATTTTAAAAACAGAACTGTTTAAGTTGTAGCCCTGTTTTAATAACCAGTTTTCTTCTGCTGTTTCAGCATCGCCACAAGTCAGATACTGGAATGTTTTGCCATTTTGTGTTGTTTTTACAATGGTACACAAAGACATATTATTCATATAATGTTCCAGCTTTGTTTCACTCAGGGAAGGGTCTGTGGTAGCATCATTTTTAAAATCGCTTACTTTAAAAGATGGTGTGCCAATGGTGGTAACAGTGGCAGCTCCAAACTGAAAACTATGTTTGGCACTGACTACCGTAAAGCCGTCTATTTTTGCTGCAAGACCGTCATATTTGTCTAATACGCCTTCTAACTGGCTCTTTTCTGTAGAAGAAATAGAAGAAGAGGAACGTGCATATTTTACGGCATTTGAAATGATATCACGTTTTCCGACGTATAACTTATCAATTGTAAAATTGCCGGAATTAATAATGTTCATTAATTCACCGGCGTGGTCTGAATGAAAATGGGAGATGTAGATAGATAACTTTTTTACTCCCTGGCTTTTTAAGTAATTGATAACGTGGTGTTTTGAATCAGATTCACCTGTATCAATTAACAAATATTCGCCTTTTGATTCTAAGAGAACAGCATCGCCTTTTGTATTGTCAGAGCCTAAATCAATGGCATGTATGCGCAGACCGTTTGTTGCAGCTGCTTCTGATTTTGTAGAAAACAGTGTAAATGACAGGAATGCCAGACAGAGCAAAAGAAATGCAGTCTTTTGATGAAAAAATCTTTTCATATTTTTTCCCTCCTTATTTAATTATTGGAAGTATTATATCATATAAGGGGTGAATTTTGTAGACAAACAGGCAATATTTGTAAAAAAAATGCAGTTCGAAAAAGGGAAAAATCGTAGTTGGAAAAAAAGTAAAAAAAGGTATTGACATGTGAGCCAGATTCGTGTAGAATACACATTGTGCTTGCGAAAAAGGAAAGCACAAAAACAAAATTGCACGAGTGGCTCAGTGGTGGAGTATCGCCTTGCCAAGGCGAGGGTCGCGGGTTCGAATCCCGTCTCGTGCTTGGGTTTATCCCTAAAAATTACATATTGTATCTGCTAATATTTTAGTAGAACTAGAATGCACGAGTGGCTCAGTGGTGGAGTATCGCCTTGCCAAGGCGAGGGTCGCGGGTTCGAATCCCGTCTCGTGCTTTTTTGTTATAGAAACCTATTTGTGCCGGAGCATCACAAGTAGGTGCAAGGCAGGACAAAAGAGAGATTTTGCCTGCCTTGTTGCATAAACGCTCCGGAATGGAGATTTTTATGAAAAGTCAGCACGAAGCAAGAAATCTTTCTATGGTAATGGATTTTTACGAATTAACAATGAGCAATGGTTATTTTGATAATGCCGACAAGGATGAGCAGGTTGTTTTTGATGTTTTTTACCGTTCCAATCCTGATAATGGAGGATATTCCATCTTTGCCGGATTAGAGCAGATAGTGGAATATATTTCCAACCTGCATTTTTCAGAAGAAGATATTGCATATTTGAGGGCACAGAAGATTTTCAGGGAAGATTTTTTACAGTATTTAGAAGCCTTTCAGTTTCAGGGTGATATTTATGCATTGCCGGAAGGAACGGTTATGTATCCATATGAGCCGATTTTGACGGTAGTAGCACCGGTGATTGATGCACAGCTGATAGAAACGGCAATCTTATTAGAAATCAATCATCAATCCCTGATTGCAACAAAAACACGCAGAATCTGCAATGCTGCAAAAGGCAGGGCCGTGTCGGACTTTGGAGCCAGACGTGCCCACAATATGGATGCAGCCGTGTACGGAGCCAGAGCAGCCTATATTGGTGGCGCGAATGCAACGGCAACTGTTCTCGCAGGACAGATGTTTGATATTCCCGTCAGTGGAACGATGGCTCACAGCTGGGTAATGTATTTTCCGGATGAATATACAGCCTTTGCAAAATATGCAGAAACCTATCCGGATGCCGTTGTTTTGCTTGTGGACACATATGATGTGCTAAAGAGTGGCGTGCCAAATGCGATTCGTGTGGCAAAAGAAGTTTTAGAGCCACAGGGAAAACGTCTGAAAGGGATTCGCCTTGACAGTGGCGATTTAGCATATTTATCAAAAAAAGCGAGAAAAATGCTGGATGATGCAGGATTGGAAGATTGTATTATTGTAGCATCGAATAGTCTGGATGAATTTACCATCCAGTCGCTGATTTCGCAAGGAGCATGCATTGACAGTTTTGGCGTGGGAGAGCGTCTGATTACATCGAAATCAGAACCGGTATTTGGTGCTGTTTATAAACTTGCAGCCGTCAAGCGAAACGGTGTGTTTGAGCCACGCATTAAAATATCAGAAAATGTAGAAAAAATCACAAACCCTGGATTTAAGAAATTGTACCGGGTTTATGATGAAAATAATAAGGCAGTCGCTGATTTAATCGCCTGTGAAGAGGAAAAAATTGTATCCGGACAGAGAGTAGAATATATTAACCCACAAAAACCGTGGAAAAAGCATTACTTTGAAAATTGTCATTTCAAAGAGTTACAGCAGCCGGTATTTCAAGAGGGAAAATATGTAGGACAGGCAGTTCCGGCAACGCAGATACGGGATTATGTCAGAAAGCAGCTGGAAGAAGAAATCTGGGAGGAAGAGCAGCGTTTTGAAAATCCTCATGCACATTATCTGGATATGACACCTGCATATTATGAAATGAAAAATAAATTATTGGAAGCAGCAAAGGAGTAAAAATGAAAAAAAAGTGGTATTTGATTCTCACATTGATTTTATTTTGTGTAATCGGTATTTATTATTATGCAACATTTCCAGCAATCAATATTCATATTGAATCATTCTGGATGGTGGTATTTGTAATCTGTATTCTGCTGGGAGTGATTTTTGCAGCGCAGAATATCGGCAAAAAAGTAAAACAGCAAAACAAGGTAACATTTACGGAAATCAGACAATTCCCGCTTTTGTCTAAGTTCTTTTTGGTCTTGGGCGTAGTGGTTATTGCTGTATTTATTCTGGGAAGCATTGCAGGAAGCACCTTTTTTCGTGCAAAGTCATATGCTTCTTTATTAGAAGTGAAAAAATACGAGTTTAGCAAAGATATTGAAGAATCAGAACAGATTACGGATATAGCTTTGATGGATACAGACAGTGCCCGAAAGTTTGGTAACCGTAAAATAGGTTCTTTATCGGATGTTGTCAGCCAGTATGAGGTAGAAACAGACTATACACAGATAAGCATTGACAAAACACCGATGAAGGTGTCCTGTCTAAAATATGCCAGCTTCTTTAAATGGTTTAATAACCGTGACAAAGGTGTGCCGGGATATGTCAAAGTCAATCCCGTTAATTCTAACGCAGAATATGTTGCCGTTAAGGAAGGTATGAAATATGTTCCGTCTGCTTATTTTAATTACAATCTGCAGCGTCACGTACAGTTAAAGTACCCAACGAAAATTATTGCCGGTTATCATTTTGAAACAGATGATGAAGGCAACCCATATTATATCTGTCCGACAGTGACAGCGCGTATCGGTCTTTTTGGTGGAATGGATGTCAATGGTGTTATTATCTGTAATCCTGTCAACGGTGATTGTGAATACTATAAAACAGATAACATTCCGTCCTGGGTTGACAGTGCATATTCTGGAAGATTGCTGACTCAGAAATATGACTGGCACGGTACATTATCAGGTGGTTTTTGGAACAGCATTATCGGGCAGAAAGGCTGCAAGCAGACAACTGACGATTTTGGATATAAAATTATCGAAGATGATGTATGGATTTATACCGGTGTTACTTCTGTAACCGGTGACCAGTCTAATATCGGTTTTATTATGATGAATCAGCGTACATCTGAAGCAAAATATTATTCCGTATCTGGTGCAGAAGAACATTCAGCAATGGATTCGGCAGAGGGTGCTGTCCAGGAAAAGGGATATAAGGCATCTTTCCCAAGTCTGATTAATGTTTCCGGTACGCCGACCTATATTATGGTTTTAAAAGATGCTGCCGGTTTAGTTAAGATGTATGCAATGGTTAATGTTGAGCAGTATAACATTGTAGCAACAGCAACCAGCCAGACAGAGGTTATGAAAAAGTATAAGCAGATGCTCAATAAAAAGGGAGTGTCTTCAGAGGAAAAAGAGAGCCAGACAAGTCAGATTGTCGTAGAAGACATCAACTTTATTGATACAGAAGATGGAACGATGGTATATATAAAAGACACCAGCCATATAGTTTATAAACAGTTATTTGAAGAAAATGAGGAACTCATTAAAATCAGCAAAGGCGATACGCTGTCTGTAACGTATGACCCGATGGACAATGGAATCCAGTTAATGACTGCTTTTGAAATCCTGCCGAAATGATAAAACTGCATTAGGCAGGGAATGTTATGATTTTTATTACGAAATTTATAGATATTTAATAATTGTTCAAACTTATACTATTGTTTTTTCGGTGTAATATTATAAAATGTTTTATTAGAAATTATGTTAATAAAGCAGAATTTCCTTTGCAGCAAAAGCAGGAAGACAAGATAACGTTGATTATTTTGTATATAAAATAATTACAAACAGGAAAGGATTTAGTATTATGCGAGAACGTCTGGCAAGATTTATGCAGGGAAGATATGGAGTAGACCAGTTTAGCAATTTTTTGACAATAGCAGCATTGGTTATGCTGGTTATTGAGTTTTTTGTGCCGGTTGCCCATATCCGTTCCGGATTAAATTCATTGGCATTACTGTTACTGGTGTATTCTTATTACCGGATTTTATCAAAAAATCATTATAAACGTTATGCTGAGAATGAATGTTATCTGAAGTATTACAATAAGATAAAGTTTTATTTTGCAAGGAAAAAGAGCCATATGCAGCAGCGAAAAACACATAAAATATTTAAGTGTCCATCCTGTAAGCAGGCAATCCGTATTCCGAAGGGAAAAGGGAAAATCGCTATTACCTGTCCAAAGTGCCATACGGAATTTATAAGGAGAAGTTAGATATGAGAGAGATGACTTTTAAAATGGAAAGACCGGGGCTTGTCAAAGCTGGTGATGCTGTTGAGGTCAGTGAAAAAAAGACGGCATTGAATTATTCTTATATTATTGAGCCGGCAGTGGCTATGTCCGGATGCTATAAGGTTAATCAACGGTTACATACATTAAATGGAGTTGTCAAAGAAGTGCAGCATACACAGCGTGGGTATTATGTTATCGTTACATTTGACGAAGACCCGTTACCTGAAAAATAAATTTACAGAATAAAAGAAATGGAGTAAAACTATGTTAGAAAAAGGAATCAAGAAAACATTAGAAAGTAAGGTTACAGAGGAAAATACAGCAAAGGCAATGGGAAGTGGAGAGTTAATGGTATATGCAACACCGGCCATGATTGCCCTGATGGAAGAAACAGCCTATAAAAGTGTAGCAACAGAATTGGATGAAGGCTGTGGCAGCGTTGGAACAAGAATGGATGTAAAACATATAGCAGCTTCTCCTGTTGGTATGCCGATTACCTGCAAGAGCGAATTAGTAGAAGTGGATGGACGCCGTCTTGTATTTCACGTAGAAGCTTTTGATGAAAACGGTCTGATTGGTGAAGGAACACATGAAAGATTCATTGTTGTAAATGAAAAGTTCCAGAATAAAACAGATAGCAAGTTAGACTAAAAATTATGGAAAGATAAAAAACAAAAATAAAAAATATTAAATTTTAAAAAGGTTTGCCTGGATTTTCAGGCAAACCTTTTTTGTTAAGTTTACTATCAACTATTTTAAAGAGAAAGCAAAGATAAAAAATTATCGTTTATTACTGCGTTTCCAAATTTTCATTTTCTCTGCTTCAGCAATCAGTTCATCACGGAAATCAGGATGGGCAACGGAAATGATTGCCTCTGCTTTTTGCCAGGTAGCAAGTCCCTTTAAGTTTACAATACCATATTCTGTAACGAAATAATGTACATTGGCACGGGTATCTGTAACAATAGAACCATTATTTAATGTTGGATTAATTCTGGACTTAACAGTGCCGTCTTTCTGCTTGAATGTAGAAGACATACAGATGAAAGATTTACCTCCGTTTGAAAGATAAGCACCTAATACGAAGTCGAGCTGTCCACCGGCACCACTAATCTGTTTTGTGCCTGCAGATTCAGCATTAACCTGGCCAAATAAATCGATGTCAACTGCATTATTAATTGAAATGAAGTTATCTAATGCAGAAATCTGACGGATGTCGTTTGTATAATCAACCGGAGCACTCATGCATTCTGGATTTTCATTTAAATAATCATATAATTTCTGGGTACCTGCACCGAAAGCATATACCTGACGGCCTTTATCAATGTTTTTTCTCTTACCGGTAATTTTTCCGGCTTTTGCAATGTCAACAAAAGCATCAACATACATCTCGGTATGAACACCCAGGTCCTTTAAGTCTGACTGTGCAATCAGAGAACCAACGGCATTTGGCATACCACCGATACCTAACTGCAGGCAGGCACCATCTGGAATTTCATTTACAATATATTTTGCAACAGCCTCATCTACAGCAGTAGCAGGAGCAGCAGCCCCCATAGAAGCAATGGCAGGGTTTTGTCCCTCAACAATCATATCAACCTGGCTGATATGGATAGACTCTTCAAATCCGCCAAGACAGCGAGGCATATTTTCATTTACTTCTACGATAATTGTTTCTGCACGTTCACAGCAGGCAGCCATATGGGAAGCGTTTGGACCAAAGTTAAAATAACCATGCTCGTCCATTGGTGCAACCTGAAACATTGCAATGGCTGATGGTGTTTTGGAATCTCTATAGTAGCGTGGAAGTTCAGAATAGCGAATTGGTGCATAGAAAGAGAAGCCTTCTGCGATTGCCTTTCTTTCGATACCACCCATATGCCATGAATTCCATGTCATATGTTCTGCAGGATTATCGATTTTGAAAATTTCCGGTTTCCACATCAGAATACCACCACGGAAATTGACATCTTTCAATTCCGGAAGTCTTTTAGCCATTGCTGCATCAAGTAATACAGGAGTACCGGTACACCATCCGTAATCAACCCAGTCACCAGATTTTACTACTTTTACAGCTTCATCAGCAGTAGTTAATTTGTCTTCATACATTTGTTTAAAATCCATTGTCTACCTCTTTCTGTGCCAGAAAAATAATATCTGTATCCGGAATACCGGCTGGCACAACAGTATTCCGATAGAAAAAATACAAAACCTTTACTCTATAACATACCACGTTTGCGTTACATTTTCAACTTTTACGGGATTTGACGAAAAATGCTTGAAAATTTAGGCACTATGATATATATTATTCATTGAGGTGCATTAATTTCTACATATTGATGCGAAGACAGATTTCTGTCAGTATATTAATCAATTAAGGAGGATTTTTTATTATGGCAAAAAAAGTAGTTTTGGCAGGCGCTTGCCGTACTGCAATCGGTAAAATGGGTGGAGGACTCAGTACAACTCCAGCACCTGTTTTAGGTTCCATCGTAATCAAAGAAGCATTAAAAAGAGCCGGTGTTCCAGCTGACCAGGTAGACCATGTATACATGGGTTGTGTTATCCAGGCAGGTTTAGGTCAGAACGTTGCACGTCAGGCATCTATCAAGGCAGGCTTACCTATTGAAACTCCTGCTGTTACAGTAAACGTTGTTTGTGGTTCTGGTCTTAACTGTGTTAATATGGCAGCACAGATGATTCAGGCTGGTGACGCTGATATCGTTGTTGCAGGTGGTATGGAGAATATGTCAATGGCTCCATATGCTATGATGCAGGGACGTTACGGTTACCGTATGAACAATGGTAAATTAGTAGATACAATGGTAAATGATGCATTATGGGATGCATTTAACCAGTATCATATGATGATTACAGCTGAGAACGTAGCTGAGCAGTGGGGACTTACTCGTGAAGAGTTAGATGAGTTTGCTGCAAACAGTCAGCAGAAGTGTGAGAAGGCAATCGCTGCCGGTGCATTTGATGATGAGATTGTTCCTGTACAGACAGGCGTTGATCGTAAGACAAAAGAGCCAATCATCTTTGCTAAGGATGAGGGACCTCGTGCAGGTACAACTGCTGAGTCACTTAGTGCATTAAAGTGCTGCTCAGGTAAAGAAGGCGGAGTAGTAACCGCAGGTAATGCATCAGGAATCAATGATGGTGCTGCTGCTATCGTAGTTATGAGCGAAGAGAAGGCAAAAGAGTTAGGTGTTAAGCCTATGGCTACATTTGTTGCGGGAGCTCTTGGTGGTGTAGATCCTTCCATCATGGGTGTTGGACCGGTTGCTTCTACTAAGAAGGTACTTGAAAAAACAGGTCTTACGATTGATGATATCGATGTATATGAGGCAAATGAAGCTTTCGCTGCTCAGTCAGTAGCAGTAGGAAAGGACTTAAACTTCGACCTTTCAAAGTTAAATCCAAATGGTGGAGCGATTGCTCTTGGACATCCTGTAGGAGCTTCCGGATGCCGTATCTTAGTTACACTTCTTCATGAGATGCAGAAGAATGACGCATACAACAGAGGTCTTGCTACACTTTGTATCGGTGGTGGCATGGGCTGCTCTACAATTGTTGAGAAGTACTAATATGAATTATTTATAATGTATGAAAAAGGAGTTACATAAAATGGCAGAGTTTATTTTATATGAAGTGGATGGTGCAGTAGCAACTATCACAATCAATCGTCCAAAGGCATTAAATGCTTTAAACAGCCAGGTGCTTGAGGAGTTAGATGCAACTTTAGATGCAATCGATCTTAATACTGTTCGTTGTGTAATCTTAACAGGAGCAGGTGAGAAATCATTCGTTGCCGGTGCTGATATCGGAGAGATGAGCACACTTACCAAGGCTGAGGGTGAAGCATTCGGTAAAAAGGGAAATGACGTATTCCGTAAGC
>JAQYCU010000073.1 GCA_028724545.1 bacterium | reverse complement strand
TTCACATTGCATTAAAAAAGACAGGGGATAACGGTGACGAAGATACAGCAGACATCCTGCTGGACGGATACCGTGAAACAATCCAGACAAAAGGATATATCAATGCAGAAATTGTCTGTCATTTTTCGGAAGATTTGTTTTGGTATATCGTTGATACGATGAATGGTGGCAGTACACCACCAAAAGAAGAGATTCCACTTTATCTGAATGAGTACATCAATATTATTTGTGGACACGCTTTGTCGAATTTGAACAATATGCTGAATAAACCGTCGCGTTTGTCGGTTCCGTCTTTTTATAAGGAACAAGAACCGATTACCGTTATGTGTGATTTAGAGCAGGCAGAGTATTTATCGTATCATTCAAAAGCAGGTGTATTGCAGGTATACATTTGCTATGCTTTTGAGAGTGACCAGAAGGAGGGAAAGTAATGAGTGAAGTGACAATTATGGTAGTAGATGATTCACCATTTGCAGCAAAACAAATACAGGATAGTGTAGAAGAAAATGGATATAAAGTAATAGGATATGCAAAAAATGGAGAGGATGGCATTCGTTTATACGAAGAAATCAATCCGGATATTGTGATTCTGGATATTATTATGCCGGGAATTGACGGACTGGAAACAGCAGAGATTCTGATGCAGAAGAATCCGGATATCAAAATACTGATGCTTAGTTCATTATGTGATTCAGGAACATTGGAAGAAGTTAAGAAAATAGGCTTGAAATATTTAATTCCAAAGCCATGGGAAGATGATGTTTTACTGGCTACACTGGAATTATTGAGAAAGCAATAAGGAAGAATGGAAATTCATAAAATTGAATTTCCGTTTTTTCTTTTACGTCTGTAAAATAATAAAATATTTTGGTTTCCGAAATATCTTATTGTTTCTAACAGATAAAATAAAAAAGAAATTTTCAAAAAACGCAATATATTTGTGCATACTGCACAAATATAGCATAGAAAAATATGGAAAAATATGGCAAATGTATAATTGACGAAACCCCTAAATTTGGAATATACTCATTATTGTTGGAAATAGTTTGAGAAACAAAATATCTGTGGGGAGTATACATGAATAACGAAACAAATAAGATTAGTAGCCAATTAATTGAATTGTTTGAAAATATCATGAAAATTGAACAGAAATTTATTGAAAAGGAATCGAAGAAGAAGATTTCTATGGTAGAAGTACACACGATAGCAGCGATAGGAATTGATGAACTGAGCAATATGAGCGAAATAGCCAAAAGGCTTCAGGTCACGGTAGGAACTCTTACGGCAGCTATCAATAATCTGGTCCGGAAGAATTATGCAGAACGCTACAAGAGTGAAAAAGACAGACGTTTTGTTAAAATAGGCCTGACCAGACAAGGCAAGGAAATTTATCAGATTCATAATAAATTTCATAGTGAACTTGCAGCGAGTCTGACAAAGGGATTAACAGAAGAGGAAAAAGCAGGGGTAGTAAAAGCAATATCAAATCTACAGGAGTTTGTAGAGCGTGATGATAAAAAAGAGAATATGCATAAAGTAAGAATGGAGAAATAGAGAAAAATGATAAGAACAAGAGTAATCGCAACTGCTGCAAGCGCACCAAAACAGGTAATTACAAATGACGATATGGCAAAAATCGTCGATACCAGCGATGAATGGATTACGCAGAGAACAGGAATTAAGCAAAGACATATATCAGCAGGAGAAAACACTTCCGTTCTTGTATCAGATGTTGCAAAGCAGCTGCTTGACAGAGCCTCTGTTGCAGCAGAAGATATTGATTTGATTATCGTAGCATCTGTCACTCCGGATTATGGAACACCGTCGCTGGCATGTATGGTACAAAAAGAAATCGGTGCAGTGAATGCCGTTGCTTTTGATGTTGTGGCTGCATGTAGTGGTTTTATGTTTGCATTGAGCACGGCAGACAAATATATCAGAACAGGTGCCTATAAGAATGCTATTGTAATAGGTGGAGAAACATTATCGAAAATAGTTGACTGGACAGACCGTTCTACCTGCGTTCTGTTTGGAGATGGTGCCGGTGGTGCTTATGTAGAGAGTTCGGCAGAGGGTGGTGTAATTCGTGAGGACATCGGTTCGGCAGGCGACCAGTATGAGATTCTGACAGAAGGTTATACAGCCTGCTCTAACGCATTTAATGATGTGCCGGACCAGACAGACCCGGAATGGTATGTTCATATGGATGGCAGGGCTGTATTTAAGTTTGCAACCAAGAAAGTAATGAAGAGCCTGCAAAAAGTTATGGAAGAGGAAGGTATCACACAGGAAGACGTTAAGTTTTTCGTGCCACATCAGGCAAATATGAGAATTTTGGAAGTTGTTTCCAAAAAGTTAGATATTCCATTTGAAAAATTCTATCTGAATATGGATAAATATGGAAATACATCTTCGGCAAGTATTCCAATGGCTTTGAATGAACTCAATGAAAAAGGACTGCTGGAACGGGGAGATAAGATTATTCTTTCCGGATTTGGTGGAGGAATGACATGGGGAACAATGCTGATTGTTTGGTAGGTGTATAACTGCAATTGCAGTTTATATAAATAAAATGAATTAGGAGGACAAAAAGAATGGTTTTTGAGAAAATCAGAGAGATTATTGCTGAGCAGACAGGAAAGGATGAAAGCGAAATCACATTAGAAACAAGTGTAAAGGACGACCTTGACGCTGATTCTTTAGATTTATTCCAGATTATCAATGACATTGAAGATGAATTTGATGTTTCTATTGACGATCCAGAGTCAATCGTTACTGTTAAGGATGCAGTAGATTTTGTAGAGAGCCACAAATAATTGTTGGCACGCCCGTAAACCTGAGCGGCCCGCAATAGCGCGACGCTCTTGGTTTCGGTGCAGTAATACCGGACAGAAGGTAATTACTTAGTGGAGGTACAATATGAAAACAGTATTTATGTTTAGTGGCCAGGGTGCACAGTATGCTGGCATGGGAAAAGAGTTATATAAAAATTATTCTGTAGCAAAGGAAATATTTGACCGTGCAGATGAAGTATTAGGTTATTCTATTAAAGATATTTGTTTTGAAGATGAAGCAAAATTAGGCGAAACAGAATTTGCGCAGCCTGCAATTCTCACAATGAGTATTGCAGCAATGAAAGTATTGCAGGAGCAGGGTGTTCGTGCAGAAATGACAGCAGGATTGAGTTTGGGTGAATATTCAGCATATGTTGCCAGTGGGGCAATGGATTTTGAAGAAGCAGTTGCTTTGGTTCAGAAAAGAGGAAAATTCATGGCAGAAGCAGTTCCTTCCGGAAAAGGAGCTATGTATGCCATTATTGGTTTAGATACAGAATTAGTAGAAGAAGCATGTAAAGAGGCTATGGAAGCTGGTAACGGTCTTGCCGTACCGGCTAACTACAATGCACCGGGACAGATTGTTATTGCCGGTGAAACAGAAACTGTTGCAAAAGCAGCAGAGATTGCGAAGGAAAAAGGCGCGAAGTTAGCAGTGAAATTAAAAGTAAGTGGTCCTTTCCATACAGAGATGTTACAGCCGGCAGCTGAAAAACTCGGACCGGAATTGCAGAAAATGCATATTCGTCCGATGGAAATACCGGTATTTACGAATGTAGACGCAACAGAAGTAGCATCAGAAAAGGACATTATTCCAATTTTAACAAAACAGATATGTTGTCCGGTAAGATTTTCAGATATTATTCAGAATATGCACAATAAAGGTGCTGATACTTTTATTGAATTAGGACCGGGCAAAGCATTATGTGGCTTTGTAAAAAGAACATTAAAAGGTGTAACGATTTTAAATGTGGAAGATTTGTCATCCCTTGAGAAGACAATGACAAAATTGCATTCCATTGTATAATGCAGTTACTTGTTTCATTTTTATAAAGAAATAGTACGAAGAGAAGAAAGAGGTCGTACTGTTTCAAATGACTATATCATTTTAGATGAGTGATAACGGGAGGTTAATTATGTTAAAAGGAAAGACAGCAGTGATAACCGGTGCAGCCAAAGGAATTGGCAAGGCAATCGCACTGGCTTTTGCAAAAGAAGGCTGTAATATCGTATTGAATTATCACAGCAGCGTTTCAGATGAAACCATTCAGGAAATCGAAGCATGTGGCGTAACATGTATGCCGGTGCAGGGAGATGTCAGTGATTTTGATTTTGCTGCATCATTACTGAAACAGGTAAAAAAAGAAATGGGCTCTGTTGATATTCTGGTAAACAATGCAGGTATCACAAGAGATATGCTTTTAATGCGTATGAGCGAAGAAGAGTTTGACAGTGTTATCAATACAAACTTAAAAGGAACTTTTAATATGGTGCGTCATGCCAGCAGCATTATGTTAAAGCAGCGCAGTGGTGCCATCATTAATATGGCTTCTGTCGTTGGTGTAATGGGAAATGCAGGACAGGTAAATTATGCTGCTTCTAAGGCTGGAATTATTGGTCTTACCAAGTCCGTGGCAAAAGAACTGGCACCAAGAGGCGTTACCTGTAACGCAATCGCACCGGGCTTTGTAGAAACAGATATGACAGCTGTTCTGACAGACGAGCAGAAAGAAAAAATGTTATCTGTCATTCCGTTAAAGCGTTATGGACAGGTGGAAGATATTGCAAAAGCAGCTGTATTTTTCGCAAAAAACACATATATTACCGGACAGGTTTTAAATGTAGACGGTGGAATGGTAATGTAATTGCCCGATAGAGAGTACAAATAAATCGTATGGTGAATGGAGGATATTATGGAGAGAAGATGTGTAATTACCGGAATGGGTGCTGTAACTCCATTGGGAAGTACAGTAGATACTTTTTGGGACAATTTGAAAAACGGTGTTTGTGGTATTGATTATATTAAGAAATTTGATACAACAGACTTTAAAGTAAAAATTGCCGCAGAAGTGAAAGATGATTTTGACCCGGAACTTTATATGACCAAAAAGGATATCAAGAGAAATGACTTATTTTCTATCTATGGTCTGGCAGCAGGACTGCAGGCATTTGAAGATTCCAAATTAGATATGGAAAAAGAAGATGCAGAACGTATCGGTGTTATCGTTGGTTCCGGAGTCGGTGGTCTGATGACAATGGAAGAGCAGGTGTTGAGAATGGCAGAAAAAGGCCCTTCTCGTGTATCTCCTCTCTTTATCACGATGACTATCGGAAATATGGCAGCAGGAAATATTGCAATCCGTACCGGTGCAAAGGGAATCTGTGAAGATATCGTAACAGCTTGTGCAACAGGAACAAACAGCATTGGTGATGCTTACAGAAATATTAAGCATGGTTATCTGGATGCCTGCATTGCAGGTGGTGCAGAAGGTTCTATCTGTGGTATCGGTGTGGCAGGATTTACAAATCTGACAGCATTATCTACAGAGCCGGACCCAAAGAAAGCATGTAAGCCGTTTGACAAAGAGAGAAATGGCTTTGTTATGGGTGATGGTGCCGGAATGCTAGTATTAGAAGAGTTAGAACATGCTCTGGCAAGAGGTGCTAAAATCTATGGAGAAGTTGTTGGCTATGGTTCAACAGCAGATGCTTACCATGTAACACTTCCGGACCCGGAAGGAAATGGCGCAGCAAAAGCAATGAAGATGGCGATGAAAGAAGCCGGAATTACACCGGAGCAGGTGGATTATATCAATGCGCATGGTACCAGTACACATGCAAATGATGTTGGTGAAACAAAAGCAATCAAACTGGCATTAGGCGAAGAAGTTGCTAAGAAAGTGCCGGTAAGTTCAACAAAGTCCATGACCGGTCATTTGTTAGGTGCAGCAGGTGCTATTGAAGCGATTGCATCTGTAAAAGCACTGGAAGAGGGATTCCTTCCTCCAACAATCAATTACCATACACCGGATGAAGAGTGTGATTTGGACTACATTCCAAATGTAGGAAGAGAAGCAAAAGATGCAACATATGCTTTGTCTAATTCTTTGGGATTTGGTGGACACAATGCAGTGCTCTGCTTTAAGAAATGGACAGGCAAATAATCAGATGCATAATAGAAAGGGCATGGTAAAATAAAATGCAATACGACGAAGTCAAGGAATTAATTGCGATATTTGAGAAGACAGATTTAAATGATATGGAAGTGCAGTTAGATAATGCGAGAATCCGTTTGAACCGTGGAACGGTTTCTCCGTGGGCAGTTGCACCTGTAGCAGCACAGCCGGCAGCAGTCAGTGCACAGCCTGTTGTAAGCCAGCCGGTAAATGTTTCTACAGATACACTTGCAGCAGAAAGCAAGGAAGAAAGCGTTTCAAAGGCAGAAGAAACAGCAGAAGGAAGCAAAGTGATTAAAGCACCGATTGTTGGTACGTTTTATCAGAGTTCTGCACCGGACAAAGAGCCATTTGTAAAAGTGGGAGATACGGTAGCGCAGGGCGATGTTGTCTGCATTATTGAAGCAATGAAGTTTATGAATGAAGTAAACAGTGAAGTGAGTGGAACAATTACGGAAATTCTGGTAAAAGATGGAGAATTTGTAGAATATGGACAGGAATTGTTCCGTGTCAAATAAGCAGGAAAGAGTGCAAAAATAAATCAGACTAATTATTTTTGTAACAGGCTGCTTAGAAATGGAGAATTATTATGTTAATGGATATTAATGAGATTATGTCAATTTTGCCACACAGACAGCCGTTTTTGCTGATAGACCGTGTGGAAGATATGGTAGAAGGAAAATCAATTACAGCATTAAAAAATGTTTCCTATAATGAACCGTTTTTTGCAGGACATTTTCCACAGGAACCTGTAATGCCGGGTGTCCTGATTGTTGAGGCAATGGCGCAGGCAGGCGCAGTAGCAATTCTTTCGATGGAGCAGTTCAAAGGAAAGACAGGCTACTTTGGCTCTATCAAAAATGCAAAGTTCAAGAGAAAAGTCGTTCCCGGGGATACTCTCCGTCTGGAACTGGAAATTGATAAGCTGAAGAGAAACATTGGAATTGGTCATGGCACAGCATATGTAGGAGATGAAGTTGCTGCTGTTGTAGAACAGTTTATGTTTATTGTTGAGTAATAACTTGTGGAGGCGTAAATGTTTGATAAGATTTTAATCGCAAACCGTGGCGAGATAGCAGTACGTGTCATTCGGGCATGCCGTGAGATGGGGATTAAAACGGTAGCCGTTTTTTCAGAGCCGGACAGGGAAGCATTGCATGCGCAGTTAGCAGATGAAGCTGTTTGTATTGGTTCAGCAAAAGCTGCAGACAGTTATAATAATATGAATAATATTATCAGTGCAGCAGTTGAAATGGGTGCACAGGCAATTCATCCCGGTTTTGGATTTTTGTCAGAGAACAGTACATTTGCAGCGATGTGCGAAGAATGTAATATTAAGTTTATTGGTCCGGACCCTTCCGTGATTGATGCTATGGGAAATAAGGCAAATGCCAGAGCTATGATGATTCAGGCAGATGTTCCGGTTATTCCGGGAAGTGATGGCGTTATAAAAGATTTACAGGAAGCTTATGAAGTTGCTGACAGACTGGGTTATCCGGTTATGGTAAAAGCATCAGCAGGTGGTGGAGGAAAAGGCATCCGTATTGTTCGCAAAAAGGAAGATTTACAGAATGCTTTTGAATCGGCCAAAAGCGAAACAAAAGCAGCTTTTGGCGATGATGCCATGTATATGGAAAAAGTAATCGAGCATGCAAGACATGTCGAAGTGCAGGTACTTGGGGATAATTACGGCAATGTGATTCATCTTGGAGAAAGAGATTGTTCCTTACAGCGTAAAAACCAAAAGGTACTGGAAGAAGCACCTTCGCCGGCTGTTTCAGAAGAAGTACGGCAGGAAATGTGTGCAGCAGCTGTCAGGGCAGCAAAAGCTGCCGGTTATCAGAGTGCAGGCACGATAGAGTTTTTGTATGACAAATCCGGAAAATTTTACTTTATGGAAATGAATACCCGTGTTCAGGTAGAGCATCCGGTCACGGAAATGATTACAAATGTTGATATTATCAAAGAGCAGATACGCATTGCAGATGGTAAAAAATTATCGTTTACGCAGGATGATATCAAAATCAGTGGTCACGCAATTGAATGCAGAATCAATGCTGAAAATCCGGAGCGCAATTTCGCACCATGTCCGGGACTGATAGATTACCTGTTACTCCCGGGTGGAGGATTAGGTGTGCGTGTGGATACTGCTGTTTATGAAGGATATGAGATTCCACCATATTACGATTCTATGATTGCCAAAGTCATTGTACACGGCAGGGACCGTAACGAGGCGATTGCCAAAATGAAACGGGCATTGTATGAATTTATTATTGATGGAATTGATACCAATATAGAATTTCAAAATCGCATTTTAAACAATGAAGATTATCTGGCAGGAGAGTTTGATACTTCTTTCCTGGAGGAGAGATTGTTGAAATAGGTTTCGGTCACAGACTTGTCAGAAATACGAAAAGGATTCTTCTGCAACGAAAGTGATTGATAGAAATTGATGGAAGGAAAGGGTTGGTTAGTTGAATTTATTTGGTAAAAAAAGTTATTTCTCAATTGATGCGACAGAAAAAACAAAGAGAAGTAATGATAAAAGAAAACCGAAAAGAGAGCCTTCTATTCCAGATGGAATGTGGATAAAATGTAACACCTGTAAAGCAATTATCTACAAAAAAGAAGTGACAGAATATAAGTTATGTCCTAACTGCGATGCTCATTTTCGTATGAGTCCGTCGGAAAGAATTGCGATTACCTGTGACGAGGGAACATTTGAAGAATTTGATGCAGATATGGGCACGGCAAATCCGATGGATTATCCGGACTATGAAAAGGTCATTGAAAAGGCAAGGGATAAATCAGGGATTCGTGAAGGTGTTGTAACAGGAAGATGCAAAATACATGGTTATGATACCGTTATGGCAATTATGGACAGCCATTTTATGATGGGCAGTATGGGCTCTGTTGTTGGGGAAAAAGTAACAAGAGCCGTTGAATATGCGACAGAACACCGTTTGCCGATTATTATATTTACGACTTCCGGTGGCGCAAGAATGCAGGAGGGTATCATTTCCCTGATGCAGATGGCAAAAGTATCAGAAGCCTTAGGACGTCATGATGAAGCAGGTCTTCTTTATGTTACGGTATTAACAGACCCGACTACCGGTGGTGTTACGGCAAGTTTTGCAATGTTAGGAGATATTATTTTGTCAGAGCCGAAAGCATTGATTGGTTTTGCCGGACAGCGTGTCATCAAAGGAACGATTCATCAGGAACTTCCAGAAGGATTCCAGCGTGCAGAGTTTCAGTTAGAACACGGTTTTGTAGACCGGATTGTTCACCGTGAAAAACTTCGCAAGGAATTAGGAAAAATATTACAATTACACTGTCAGAAAGAAAGTGAGGAAATGGAATGAGTGATGCAATGAAATCCGTGGCCATTGTCCGAATGATAGAAAGACCAAATACAAAGCAGTTTATCAAAGCGATTTTTAAAGATTTTATGGAATTTCACGGGGACCGTCTATTTGCAGATGACGGTGCCATTGTAGGTGGAATAGCCTCTTTGAAGGGAATGCCGGTAACCGTTATCGGTATCCAGAAAGGCCATACCTTAGATGAAAATATGGCATGTAATTTTGGTGCGCCAAATCCGGAAGGATACCGTAAGGCACTGCGTCTGATGAAGCAGGCTGAAAAGTTTCACAGACCGGTTATTACATTTATTAATACGGCTGGTGCATTTTGTGGTATTGGTGCCGAAGAGAGAGGACAGGGAGAAGCGATTGCCAGAAACCTGATGGAAATGTCACGGCTGAAAACGCCGATAATCAGTATTTTTACCGGTGAAGGTGGCAGTGGTGGTGCATTGGCACTGGCTGTCGGTGATGCTGTCTGGATGTTAGAACACGGTATGTATTCTGTTTTATCACCGGAAGGATTTGCCAGCATTTTGTGGAGAGATTCTTCGCGTGTGGCGGAAGCAGCAGAACTGATGAAAATGACAGCAAAAGACCTGCTGGAAAATGAAGTAATAGACAGAATGTTTTTAGAGCCGGAAGAAGGATTGGAAAACAATCTGAAATATACAACAAAAGAACTGAAAAAAGCATTGCTGGAAACACTTCCGGAGCTGATGCAGATGGATACGCAGGAACTGTTAGAAAAACGTTATCAGCGTTTCCGTAAATTTGGCGAGTTTACAGAATCATAATTGTTTATAAAAAATGGAATGGTAAACAGAAAGCCAAAGATGGCAGAAGGTGTCAAGCAATATAGAGATATTATTATAAGAGATATAAAAAGGTAACCATCTGATGTTTCCTAAAAGGAATATGTCAGATGGTTACCTTTTTTATTGCTATTTCAAATGTCTTTGCTTTCAATGATTTTATGCCAGTCTTTTAGCCGGAAGAGATTAAGAGAAGAACTTGATGCCGTCTTCCTGGCCATATACAGCAAATCCGTCAAAGTCCTGACCTTCGATTTTGTTTAAGAACTTGCCCAGTTTTTTTGGACGGGCAAAGACAGATACCATATAGTCCTTACGAAGTGTTTCTGCATAAGTAAGGGCATCTGCGTAATTTTCACTGTCATAAAATACAGCGATTCGTTTCTTTTGTCCCGGAATTTTATATCCACGTTCCATCAGAATACCAAAAATTCTTTCAAAGCCAATAGAAAATCCAACGGCAGGAATATCTTCGTTTAAGAATTTTCCAATCAGATTGTCATAGCGTCCACCACCGGCAACTGCGCCACGATAACCATCGGCTTCCACTTCAAAAATAGTACCGGTATAGTAACCCTGTCCACGAACGAGGGAAGGGGTAAAGACTACAGGAAAAGCATTGTTGGAAACAGCATTTACCGTGTCCATAATATATTTTAAACTTGTAACATAGTCTGCATCACATACGTTTGCAATAGAATCCAGAGTCAGAGAGCCACTTTCAAAGAGACCGATAAATTTGTCAATGGCTTCGGCTGCAAAACCGGATTCTGTCAGTTCTGCCTTGACACCGTCGATGCCGATTTTATCCAGTTTATCAAAGATAATAGCGAGTTTTTCATTATCTTCCTCAGCAAATCCGGCAAAAGCAAAAATACTTTTCAGAATGCGACGGTCATTGATTTTTACGGTGAAATCGGTAATACCGATTTTTTTCAGTGCCTTTGTGGTGGTAAGAATTAACTCCACTTCGGCATCCGGAGCAGGATTTCCGATAATATCAATATCGCACTGCATAAACTCACGGAGTCTTCCTTTTTGTGGGCGCTCAGCACGGTATACACGGTCCATCTGAATTACTTTAAATGGTGTCAATAAATCGTTCCGGTTATTGGCAAAATAACGGGAAAGAGGGAGTGTTAAGTCATAACGCAGTCCCATATCAGAAAGTGTTTTTTCTGTTACGTCATCACCATTTAATGCAGATGTCAGTTTCTGGCCACGTTTTAAAATCTTAAAAATCAGGTTTAAGTTTTCGCCACCATCACTTTTATCCAGATTGACGGCATCTTCTATAATAGGAGTTGTGATTCGCGAAAAACCGGCATCCTGATAAGTTTCCAGGATAGTATTCTGTAAATAGTCACGAATGGCAACTTCCTTTGGTAAATAGTCTTTTGTTCCTTTTACTGGAGTTGATTTCATATTTTTGTCCTTTCTTGCTATCAATATAAAAAACAGATATTGTTTGTATGAATCAATCTGTATCAACCAAACAGTACTACTTTACCACAATTAGGCAAAATCATCAACTTGTCAAAATTGTATAAAAATTTGAAAGAAATGATACAAAATTTAGTTATCAATCTTGGAAAACTTTTTTGACTTATTGTAAGGAATAGTGTAAAATTTATTTAATATGCTGATAGGAACATTTTCAGCAAAAATAAAGCCAGTGTGACTGGTAAGATAACAGCTATGGAGGAAATATGGATAAGAAGTTAAGAGTTGGTATCCTCGGTGGTACCGGAATGGTAGGACAGAGATTTATTTCATTATTAGAAAACCATCCGTGGTTTGAAGTCGTTGCAATTGCAGCAAGCCCACGTAGTGCAGGGAAGACCTACGAAGAGGCTATCGGCGGACGTTGGAAAATGACAACACCAATGCCTGAGGCTGTCAAGAAAATCGTGGTGGAAGATGTCAGCAATGTAAACGAAGTTGCTTCAAAAGTAGATTTCGTATTTAGTGCTGTTGATATGACTAAGGATGAAATTAAGAAAATAGAGGAAGAATATGCAAAGACTGAAACTCCAGTTGTTTCCAACAATAGTGCACATAGATGGACTCCGGACGTGCCAATGGTAGTGCCAGAATTAAACCCTGAGCACTTTGAAGTAATTGAAGCACAGAAGAAACGTCTGGGAACAACCAGAGGATTTATTGCAGTAAAACCAAACTGCTCTATCCAGAGTTATACACCTGCACTTACAGCATTAAAGAAAGCAGGATTTGAACCAAAAACAGTTGTTGCTACAACGTATCAGGCAATTTCAGGAGCAGGTAAGACTTTCAAAGACTGGCCTGAAATGGAGCACAATATTATCCCATTCATCGGTGGCGAAGAAGAAAAGAGTGAACAGGAGCCACTTCGTATCTGGGGTAAAGTAGAAGACGGACAGATTGTAAAGGCAAGTTCACCTGTTATTACAACACAGTGTATCCGTGTTCCGGTACTGGACGGACATACAGCAGCCGTATTTGTTACCTTTGAAGATGGCAAGAAGCCAACGAAGGAACAGATTTTAAAGGCATGGAAAGAGTTCAAGGGACTTCCACAGGAGTTAGAACTGCCTAGTGCACCAAAGCAGTTTATCCAGTATTTAGAAGAAGATAACCGTCCACAGGTAGCACTGGATGTTGATTTTGAAAATGGATTTGGTGTATCAATGGGACGTTTAAGAGAAGATACTGTTTTCGATTGGAAATTTGTAGGTCTTTCTCACAATACTGTCCGTGGAGCAGCCGGTGGAGCATTACTTACTGCTGAGTTATTAACAGCTCAGAAGTATATCACTGCAAAATAAATTTCAGACAGAACAGATTAGTACAGTAAAAGTCAGGGGGATATGCGTATGAACAGTAACAGATACCGGATTCTGGTCAAAGGAATCGTTCAAAGAGGCAATGAATTTTTAGCAGTTGAAAAATGGTATGATGATAATATTATCGATCCCTATCAGTGGGAGTTTGTAGATGGTGAGGCAGAATTTGGTGAATCTCCGGATGCTGCCGTTATCAGAGTTGTTCAGGAGCAGACAGGTCTTACTGCTGAGGTAGACCGTATTCTTTATACATGGACATTTATGATTGGTTCGGAATGCAATCTTGGAATTGCATACCTTTGTCTGACCGATATGGAGGAAGATGAGGTCATTCTTTCAGAAGAATTGCATGATGCAAAATGGATTGAACCAAGTCAGTTTGATGAATATATCAACAATAAGAGAATGTTAGCTGACTTAGAAAAAGCTGAGATATATTAAAGACGAGTGCATCTGTCAAAGAAAATTTGACGGGTGCTCTCTGTGTGTATGGGGTTAGAAGGGAAAAAGAAAAAAGACGAAATGGAGAGTAGTATGTATCAGATACTGATTAAAAAAGGCAGATTAGTTGACCCGGCAAATCAGAAAGATGAAATTTGTGACATTCTGATTCGTGACGGTAAAGTCCAGAAGATTGCACCGGACATTACGGAAGCAGAGGCAGAAGTCATTGATGCTGCAGGAAAAGTAGTTATGCCGGGGCTCATTGACTTACATGTGCATCTGCGCGAGCCGGGATTTGAGTATAAAGAAACGATTGCAACAGGAAGCCGTGCAGCAGCGCATGGTGGCGTTACAACGATTTGCCCGATGCCGAATACAAATCCGGTTATTGACAGTGCAGAAAGAGTACGGGATTTGCTTGACCGGGCGAAAGATGCACCTGTTCATATTTTGCCGGTTGGCTCTGTTACGATTGGACAGGCAGGAAAAGAACTGGCTGATATTCAGGGAATGAAAGCGGCAGGTGCCGTTGCCATCAGTGAAGATGGCAAGTCGGTAATGGATACACTCGTTTACCGGAAAGGTCTGAAAGAGGCTGCCAGATGCGACATACCGGTTTTTGCCCACTGTGAAGACAAAAGTCTGGTAGACGGTGGTGTGATGAATGCAGGGAAAAAGGCAGAAGAACTAGGACTTCCGGGCATTACAAATGCAGTTGAAGATGTGATTGTGGCAAGGGATATTCTGATGTCAAAAGAAGCCGGCAACCGTCTTCATTTGTGTCACTGTTCTACGAAAGACAGTGCGTTGCTGATAGATATGGCAAAGAAGCAGGGACTTCCGGTAACGGGAGAAGTTTGCCCACATCATTTTACAATGTCAGATGACGAAATTACGGAAGATAACGGACGTTTTAAAATGAATCCTCCGCTTCGCAGCAAAGAAGATGTGCAGGCACTCAAAGAAGCACTTCGTGATGGTATTATGGATGTGATTTCTACGGACCATGCACCACATGGCGAGGAAGAGAAGAACCAGTCTATGAAAAAAGCACCATTTGGTATTGTTGGAATTGAAAATTCTTTTGCATTAGGTTATACCGAACTGGTAAAAGGTGGTTATTTGTCACTGTCACAGTTAGTGGAAAAAATGAGTGTCAATCCGGCGAAAGTACTTGGCATTGACAAAGGTAATCTGGCAGAAGGAAAGACAGCTGACCTGATTATTGCAGATATTGACACAGAGTATGCAATTGACAAAAATGACTTTTTATCAAAAGGCAGGAATACACCGTTTGACGGAAAGAAAGTATATGGAAAAGTAGAAGTAACTATTGTGGATGGAAAGATTGTTTATCGGGAAGAGGCGTAGTTTTTATTCCGGTAAAAACGGGCAGCAGGAAAAAAATGGCAATTATGCACCAGAGGCAATGAAGGATATGTACCAAAAATGGGACACAGAAAGGATGAGAATATGATTAGCAAATTAATAACAAAAATTCAGGAAAAAGATGCACCAGTTGTTGTAGGATTAGACCCTATGCTTAATTACGTTCCGGAGTGGATTCAGAAAAAGGCATTTGAAGAGCATGGAGAAACTTTAGAAGGTGCTGCAGAGGCAATCTGGCAGTATAATAAAGGAATTGTTGATGCAACATATGATTTGATTCCGGCAGTGAAACCACAGATTGCAATGTATGAGCAGTTTGGTATTCCGGGATTGATGGCTTTCAAAAAGACAGTAGATTATTGTAAGGAAAAAGGTCTGGTTGTCATTGGTGATATTAAGCGTGGCGACATCGGCTCTACTTCTACGGCATACGCAGTAGGCCATATCGGTAAAGTTACGGTAGGCAGCAAGTCTTATGCCGGATTTGATGAAGATATTGTTACAGTAAATCCTTATCTGGGAAGTGATGGTGTAAAACCGTTTATTGATGTTTGTAAACAGGAAGATAAAGGAATTTTCGTGCTGGTAAAAACTTCCAATCCGTCCAGTGGTGAATTTCAGGACCAGATGGTAGATGGAAAACCATTATACGAACTGGTTGCAAAGAAAGTAGCTGAGTGGGGCGAAGAATGTATGGATGGTGCTTATAGTAATGTCGGATGTGTTATTGGAGCAACATATCCGGAAATGGGCAAGGTGCTTCGCAAGCTGATGCCAAAGGCTTATATTTTAGTACCTGGATATGGTGCACAGGGTGGTACGGCAAAAGATTTGGCACCATATTTCAATGAAGACGGATTAGGTGCTATTGTCAATTCTTCCAGAGGAATTATCGCTGCTTATAAAAACGATAAATATGCAAAGTTTGGTGAGAAAAATTATGCAGATGCTTCCCGTCAGGCAGTTGTTGATATGATAGAAGATATTAACGGAGCATTGAAGTAAAATCCATAAAAAGGTAAAGTAAAAAAGCTGGATTAACAGTAGAAAATTGCAGGGAAAGAAGAGGAAACAATGGCAGAAAAGAAAAAAAGCAGGGCAACGGTTACCAGTCAGGTAATGTTATCGGAAGGAATTTACAGTATGTGGTTAAAATTTCCAAAAGAGCAGGATGTAGCAGCCACAGCAGTTCCCGGTCAGTTTATTTCGATGTATTGCAACGAAGGAAGCCGTCTGCTCCCAAGACCAATCAGTATTTGTGAAATCAATAAAGAAGAACGTATGCTTCGAGTGGTATATCGCATCGCAGGGAATGGAACACAGGAGTTTTCAAAACTGCTTCCCGGAGATACCTTAGATGTTGTAGGACCTTTGGGAAACGGTTTTACCCTGAAAGAGGGAAGAAGCATTTTAATCGGTGGTGGAATTGGTATTCCACCTATGCTGGAACTTGCAAAATCCTTGCCTGGTGAAGTGACGGTGGTATTAGGATACCGTAATGATGATTTGTTCTTAAAAGAAGAATTTGCACCATATGCAGAAGTGTTTGTTTCTACAGAAGACGGAAGTGCAGGAACAAAAGGAAATGTTATTGACGCTGTCAAAGCAAACCAGCTGACAGCAGATACCATTTATGCCTGTGGACCGACACCGATGCTTCGTGGCGTAAAAGAATTTGCATTGTCTAATGAAATCGACGCACAGGTTTCAATGGAAGAAAAAATGGCATGTGGCATTGGAGCGTGCCTTGCCTGTGTATGCCAGTCAAAAGAAAAGGACAGCCACAGTAATGTAAATAATAAGCGTGTATGCAAAGACGGCCCTGTATTTGATGTACGGGAAATAGAACTGTAAGGAGGAAATGAGAAATGAACCTTTCGGTTGATTTTGCAGGGGTTTCTATGAAAAATCCTGTAACAACAGCATCCGGAACTTTTGGCTCCGGAGCAGAATATAACGAATTTGTTGATTTGAGCAGGCTTGGTGCCGTGACAACAAAAGGTGTTGCCAATGTGCCGTGGCCAGGCAATCCGACACCCCGGATATGCGAAACATATGGTGGAATGTTAAATGCTATCGGGTTACAGAATCCGGGAATTGATGTTTTTGTAGAAAGGGATATTCCTTTCCTGAAACAGTATGATACGAACATTATTGTTAATGTTTGTGGAAAGACACCGGAAGAATATATAGCAGTAGTAGAGCGTCTTGCTCAGGAAGATGTTGCTTTGCTGGAAATTAATATTTCCTGCCCGAATGTCAAGGCAGGAGGAATTGCATTTGGACAGGACCCGAAACAGGTAGAAAAAATTACCCGTCAGATTAAGGAAAAAGCAAAACAGCCAATCATTATGAAACTGAGCCCGAATGTAACGGATATTACGGAAATGGCAAAGGCTGCTGAAGCCGGTGGTGCCGATGCCATTTCGTTAATTAATACATTGACAGGAATGAAAATCGACATCAACCGGAGAAAGTTTGCTTTGGCAAATAAGACAGGTGGAATGTCGGGACCAGCCGTGAAACCGGTAGCTGTCCGAATGGTATATCAGGCAGCACACGCTGTATCCATCCCGGTTTTGGGAATGGGTGGCATACAGACAGCAGAAGATGCATTAGAATTTATTATGGCAGGTGCTACGATGGTTGCTGTGGGCACTGCTAATTTCCATAATCCAACAGCAACGACAGATGTGATTTCAGGAATAGAGGCATTTATGAAAGAGCATCAGGTCAAAGATATCAAGGAACTGATTGGCTGCGTAGAATAAATTTCTTGCTTTTTACCAATCAGTATGCTATCATACGAAATGTAGTCAGGATGACTGCCTAGAGTGAAACCTAAGGTTCACGAAGGGGTACACCACCGTCGGTGTATTTCTTTGTGAACCTTTTTTGTGTTTAAGAAAATCGTTGCAAAGAAGAGAGATGCAGTGAAAAACATAGGTTTTGCCGTTGTTTATTTTTATAGATTGAGGCAAGGAGGAAGAAAAATGAATATAACCGTAAATGGCGAAGAGAAGGTTTGCGAGGAAGGCATTTCGCTGGAAATGTGGGTGTTGCAGAATGGGTATGACAAGAAAAAAATTGCCGTGGAACGTAATGGCAATATTGTACCTAAGGCAGAATATGAGAACTGCCTGTTAGGCCCTGCAGACAAACTGGAAGTTGTAACATTTGTAGGAGGTGGCTGATATGGTTTCAAAGGAAGAAATAGATGCAGCACTTTGCGAAAGACATACAAAAGAAGTGCATACTATATTATCAGCAGGAAAAGTAGCAATTGCCGGACTCGGAGGACTTGGCTCGACGATTGCCATTGCACTGGCAAGAGCCGGAGTGGGGCATTTGCACCTGATTGATTTTGATAAGGTAGATATCAGTAATTTAAACCGGCAGCAGTACCGGCTGAAAGATATCGGGCGCAATAAAACAGAGTGTCTGAAGGAGATTATTCAGGATATTAATCCGTATCTTACGATAAAAACGGATACGGTACGGGTTACAGAAGATAATATTCAGGAACTTTTTGAGCAGGAAGATATCATATGCGAAGCGTTTGACAGACCAGAGGCAAAATCTATGCTGGTGGATGGATTTTTCACCTATTTTGGACAGACAAAAAAACTCGTTTCCGGTTCCGGAATGGCAGGGTATGCCAGCAGCAACCTGATTCAGACAAGAAAAATAAATGACCATTTTTATTTGGCCGGCGATATGACAAACGGGCTGGAAAAGGGAATGAGTCTGATGGCACCAAGAGTTGGAATTTGTGCAGGACATCAGGCAAATATGATTATCCGGCTTTTGCTGGGCGAAACAGAGGTATAAGAGAAACATTATTTAGAAGGTTGTATCAAGTGATACAAAAAATGATATCGGAAATAAAACAAGAGATAGGATTAATATTTTAAATGGAGGATAAACAATTATGACAACAACAGCAGACAATAAGGACAAACTGGTAATAGGAGGACACGAATTTGATTCTCGTTTTATACTTGGCTCCGGCAAGTATTCACTGGATTTGATTCAGGCAGCAGTAGAGCATGCAGGGGCACAGATTATTACGCTGGCACTGCGACGGGCGAACCAGGGTGGCGTGGCAAATATATTGGATTACATACCGGAGAATGTAACACTGCTTCCTAATACTTCAGGAGCAAGAAATGCAGAGGAGGCAGTCCGGATTGCACGATTATCGCGTGAAGTCGGATGTGGTGATTTTGTAAAAATAGAAATTATGAGGGACAGCAAGTATCTTCTGCCGGATAATGCAGAAACTATTAAAGCAACGGAGATTCTGGCAAAAGAAGGATTTGTCGTTATGCCTTATATGTATCCGGATTTGAATGTGGCAAGAGATTTACAGGAAGCAGGTGCAGCCTGCATTATGCCATTGGCAGCACCGATTGGTTCTAACAAAGGTTTGTGTACCAAAGAATTTATTCAGATTCTGGTGGATGAAATGGATTTGCCGATAATTGTAGATGCCGGCATTGGTGCTCCTTCCCAGGCGTGTGAAGCAATGGAAATGGGTGTGGCAGCTGTTATGGCAAATACAGCAATCGCAACGGCAGGAGATATTCCACAGATGGCAGAGGCAATGAAACTGGCGATTGAAGCAGGAAGAAAAGCCTATCTGGCAGGATTGGGAAGAGTAATGGAAAAAGGGGGAAGTGCCTCTTCTCCATTAACCGGTTTTTTGCAGTAGAAAATGAGTGCAAAAAAGCGTAGCACTATGCAGATGTGAGAATCAAAAAGAAGTGCAATTATGCAGATATAAGTATAAATAAGAAGTGCAAAATTATGCAGATGTGAGAATAAAGAAGCACAATATGATGCAGAAATTGTGTAGAAAGAAAGGTTAAGAATAATGAGTGAAACAGCAGAAAAAAGGATTGACCATATGACATATCTTCCGGGAATGGAAGTATTGGAATCAGATATTCAGCAAAAAGTTATCGAGCGTATGGAAGCCTATGACTATAACAAATATACAGCGGCAGATGTAAAAAGAGCATTAAATCATGATGTATGCACACCGGAGGATTTTGAAGCATTGCTTTCGCCGGCAGCATTGCCTTTTCTGGAGGAAATGGCGCAAAAAGCACAGAAAGAAACAAGAAAACATTTTGGAAATTCTATCTATATGTTTACGCCACTGTATATCGCAAATTATTGTGAAAATTATTGTATCTATTGTGGGTTTAACTGTCACAATAAAATCCGTCGCGCCAGACTGAATGCAGAGCAGATAGAGCAGGAAATGCAGGCAATTGCGAAAAGTGGATTGCAGGAAATTCTGTTACTGACGGGGGAAAGCAGGAAAATGTCAGACGTCACTTACATTGGTGAGGCGTGCAAAATAGCAAGAAAATATTTTAAAGTAATCGGTCTGGAGGTTTATCCGATGAACTCCGATGAATATGCCTATTTGCATGAGTGTGGAGCTGATTATGTGACAGTTTTTCAGGAAACTTACAATTCAGACAAATATGAAACACTGCATCTGGCAGGTCATAAACGTATTTTCCCATATCGCCTGAATGCGCAGGAAAGAGCCATCAAAGGTGGTATGCGTGGTGTTGGTTTTGCAGCACTTCTGGGACTGGACGATTTTAGAAAAGATGCACTGGCAACAGGATATCATGCCTATCTTTTGCAACGAAAATATCCACATGCAGAAATTGCATTTTCGTGTCCAAGACTGCGCCCGATTATCAATAATGATAAAATTAATCCAAAAGATGTGCATGAAGCGCAACTGTTGCAGGTAATTACGGCATATCGTATTTTTATGCCTTTTGCGAGCATTACGATTTCGACCAGAGAGTGTGAGCGTGTCCGGAATAATGTGATAAAAATAGCAGCAACCAAAATTTCGGCAGGGGTGTCTGTAGGAATTGGCGAACATATTGAGGATAATGACAATGTGGGAGATGCGCAGTTTGAAATTTCCGATGAAAGAAATGTGGAGGAAGTATATCAGGCGATTCAGAAAGAGGGATTGCAGCCTGTTATGAGTGATTATATTTATGTGTAAACTAATTGTTGTAACAAACCGGAAACTGTGCCGTGAAAATTTTCTGGACAGAATTGAGATGCTTTGCCGTATAGGAGTTGACGCTATTGTGCTGCGTGAAAAAGATATGACAGAAGAAGCGTATACTGCTCTGGCAGAAAAAGTGCTTGCTGTCTGCCAACCCTATGCGACTGACTGTGTGCTGCATCATTTTGTTGCGAGTGCCAGAAAGTTAGGAGAAAAAAGGGTGCATCTGTCCATACCGGATTTGCAGAAACACCAGGAAGAAACGGCAGATTTTGCCTTGCGAGGTGCTTCGGTTCATTCTGTAGAACAGTTAAAGGTGGCAGAAGACTGCTATGCCGATTACGTTTTTTATGGACATATTTTCCCGACGGACTGCAAGAAAGGCGTGCCGGCACGGGGAATAACGGGATTGAAAACAATCTGCAGCCAGACTGCCATGCCGGTTTATGCCATAGGGGGAATCAGCAGGGGAAATGCAAAAGAAACTATTCTGGCAGGGGCATCCGGTGTGTGTATTATGTCATTAGGGATGCAGGCAGAAAAAGAAGAACTTAAGGCATTTGTACAGTATTGTCACGAAATGGATTTGTCCTTTTCAACTGAAAAAAACCAGTAGAATGGACAAGGTATTAAAGGGTGTGGAAAAAAGATTTTTTAATGCAGTTGTGCGAAAAATATTTGTGAAAATAGTTCTCAAAAAACAGTGGTGTCTGGCTGACGTATGGTGTCAACGCAGGCATCACTGTTTTTTGGTGGGAATGTGCTGCAAACTGCTTATTCTATGTCCGGAAAAAGTGTTGGCAAAAATGATTCAGCGACGTATCGGTAGTTGCAAGAAAACGTGGAAATATGATAATATAAATTGGGCAAAAGTGTTTGTACCAGAAGAGAAATGAAGCGAGAAAGAAAAGGAGTATTATCATGGTTGTAGATTTGGCAGAAAGCAGAAAAAAAATAGATAAGATAGATGCAGAAATTGTACGACTTTTTCAAGAACGTATGAGCGTGGCAACAGATGTTGCTGCTTACAAAAGAAGCACAGGAAAAAAAGTATTTGATGCACAGCGGGAAGAGGAAAAAATAGCAACATTGCGCGCAATGGTAGATGATGAATTTAATAAGAAGGGAATTGAAGATTTATTTCGCCAGATTATGTCTATCAGCCGGAAACATCAATATCAGGTGCTGGGACCGGTTGTGAATGAAATTCCTTTTCAAGAGGTGGATTCACTGGATGTCAGCGACACTACAAAAGTAGTTTGCTTTGGTGAACACGGTGCTTTTACGGAGCAGGCAATGGAAGAAGTATTTGGCAATAACATTCAATCGTTTAACAAACAGTCTTTCCGGGAAGTGATGGAAACGGTTGCCAATGGCGAGGCAGAATATGGTGTGCTCCCGATTGAAAATACATCCACAGGTGGGATTACCGATATTTATGATTTGCTGGTGGATTATGATGTTACCATTGTGGCAGAGCACGTGGTTCAGATTGAGCAGGCATTATTGGGACTGCCGGGAACAAAAATAGAAGATATTCGTATGGTTTATTCTCATCCACAGGGATTAATGCAGTGTGCCAGATTTTTAGAGCAGCATCCGGATATGATGACGAAAGCAGACAGCAGCACGGCAGGTGCAGCAAAAAAAGTACATAATGAAAAGAATCCATCACAGGCTGCGATTGCCAGCGAGCGTGCAGCAAAAACATTTGGTCTGGAAGTATTACAGCCGGCAATTAATGATGAAAGTGATAACTGTACCCGTTTTATTATTATTACAAATAAGAAAATTTTCTTATCCGATGCAAATAAAATGAGTCTTTGCTTTGAAATTCAGCATCAGGCAGGTGCATTGTATAATATGCTGGCAAACTTTTATTATAATGATTTGAATCTGACAAAGATAGAGTCGCGTCCGATAGAAAATCGCAACTGGGAATACCGGTTTTTCGTAGATGTAGAAGGCAATATTAATTCTCCGGGAGTGGGCAATGCACTGGCAAGCGTGAAAGAATTTGCAAGTAAAGTATCGGTACTGGGAAATATTGCAAAGCGTTAGGAGAAGGATATACGGGAATATGCTCTGTTAAGGGCAGTTGAGAAAACAAAAGAAATAGAAGATAGGGCAGTTGGAAACAGGGGCAGTGGGAGGCCAAAGGAAATTTGAATGTAAAAAAGCAGTTAGAAGTAAAAGATGGCTGGAATAAGGACTGGTAAAAGATAGTGGGAGTAAGAGGTAATTGGATGTTAAAAAACTTCTAGAATGCAAAAGTAATTTGAATGTAAATAGTAGTTGGAAATAGTGATACAGATAAGAAATTAGGAGGAGACTTTTCATGAAGAAAGGGCAAATCTATGAAGGAATCATTGAAAAGGTGGATTTTCCGAATAAAGCAGTGATTACAACAGTAGAGAAACAGGAAGACGGTAGCACAACAGAGGTAAAAACAGTAGTCAAGGGAGGCATTCCGGGACAGAAGGTTTCTTTTGTAGTGAACAAAGCGCGCCGTGACAAATGCAAAGGACGTATCAAAGAAGTAATAGAACCATCTTCGTGGGAAACGGCGACACCTGCCTGTCCTAAATTTGGGACATGTGGTGGCTGTAATTATCAGACACTTCCGTATGAAACACAGCTGGAATTAAAGAAAAACCAGGTGCTTTCGTTAATTGATGACGTATATCGTCCGGTTTTGCCAACTGAAAAAGAAGATAAGGCAGATGTTTGTGAGAAAAAACGTCAAAATGATGACATACTTGTCAGTCCGGAGACTGAGGGAAAAAAATATCAATATGATGGTATTCTGGCAAGTCCGGAAATTTATGGATACCGGAACAAAATGGAATTTTCATTTGGTGATGAAGTGAAGGATGGCCCACTTACTCTGGGACTTCACAAGAAAGGAAGTTTTCACGATATTGTTGATGCAGATTGCTGTAAAATTGTGCATAACGATTTTACAAAAGTACTGTGTTGTGTGCGTGATTACTGTAGAGAGTTAAACATTCCTCACTACAAAAAAAATACGCATACGGGTGTATTGCGCCATCTTCTGGTGCGTCGTGCGTCAGCAACCGGAGAACTGCTGGTAGCACTGGTTGTATCGTCGCAGCAGGAATATGATTGGCAGCCGTTGGCAGAACGCTTGCAGACACTGCAACTGGAAGGTACAATTGTTGGATTTTTGCTGATTACAAATGATGGCCTGGGAGATGTTGTAAAAAGCGACAAAACAACGGTAATTTTTGGAAAAGATTATTTTATCGAAGAGATTCTGGGGTTGCAGTTTAAGATTTCTCCATTTTCCTTTTTCCAGACAAATACAAAAGGGGCAGAGGTTTTATACCAGCGCGCCAGAGATTATATTTTAGAAGATTTTGATGGAAATGTGGCAGGGCAGCCAGAAGAAAAAATGGCGCAGGCTGGGAACGAAAAACAGAGCACTTTGCAGGATAACGTGGTATTTGATGCAGAGCAGGATGGAAATACAAAACAGGGTGCTTTACAGGATAAAGTGGTGTTTGATTTATATAGTGGAACCGGAACGATTGCACAGATAATTGCACCGATTGCCAAAAAGGTGATTGGTGTGGAAATCGTGGAAGAGGCAGTGGAAGCCGCAAAAGAAAATGCAGCGCGAAACGGACTGACAAACTGCGAGTTTATTGCTGGTGATGTGCTGAAAGTACTGGATGAAATTTCAGAAAAACCGGACTTTATTATACTGGACCCTCCACGCGATGGCATTCACCCGAAAGCACTACGGAAAATTATTGATTACGGTGTGAAAAATATTGTTTATATTTCGTGCAAACCGACAAGTCTGGCACGGGATTTGGAGGTATTTCAGGAGCACGGGTATGAGCTGGAGAGGATGAGCAATGTGGACCTTTTTCCGGAGACGGTGCATGTGGAGTGCGTGACATTACTCCAAAGGAAAGATATCTAAAAATCCTTGAGTTTAGGCACTTTGAGAGGCATATAGTATTTTCACAAAGTGACAGAATTTCGAAGAAAAAGGCAATTTCGAACGGAGTGAACGTTCAA
>JAQYCU010000072.1 GCA_028724545.1 bacterium | reverse complement strand
CTTTCCTAAAATGCAGCTGTCAAACAGGCACTGGTGCTTAGTTGGCGTATTTTGCCAACTTACGCACCACTGTGCCTGTTTCCAAGCGAGAGCGTGCTGCGTTAGGAAAGTCTGTTTTATCACATGCCCTTTAACGAGTTGCAGCAGCCACTCTGCTTCCAAGCGAGAGCGTGCTGCTGTAGGAAAGTCTGTTTTTATCACACGCCCCTTAGCAGCACAGCAGCCATTCCTCGTTTTAAGATAACAGTTGAAAAAGCAACAGCATACTGCTATAATAAAGTGCAGACATAATCGCTAAGCGTTATGTGGATGAAATTATTACAGACAACATGGGGACAAGCAAGGAGGACAAAAAATGGAAAGCAAAAAAATATCAGACGCACACAGAGTCAACAAAGCAGCGACGTTTTCTTATGGAATTGTCATATTTGTATTGGTGGCAACTTACTTTGTAGAAGTAATCAAAAAGAGCAGGAGTTTGCCATATTTTCTGGTATCGGCAGCATTGGCACTGATACCATATATCATATGTAAAATTATCTTTCACAAGAATCCGGAGGCAAAGTCAGTCAGCAGGGTAATGGCAGGCGGATTTTTGATTTACTATCTGTTTATTATTTTCACAACCGGTTCACCGGTTGCATATGTATATGCAATTATCGTGGCAGTCGTTTTACTCTGTTACAACGAATCCAAGCTGATTACGTGGTACATGGCTGGTGTTACAGCAGGAAATATTGCACAGATTGTTTATATGGGAGTCACAGGCCAGATTGCAAAGGGTGACCTGGCAGATGTTGAAATCCGTATCGGTTCGCTGATACTGTTTACATTATTAATGGCATTAAGTACAACGGCTGCGCAGTTGACAAATGCCAACCAGATGGCACAGATAGAAAAAGAGAAAGAAAAAGCAGCAAAATTAACAGAGCAGATTTTAAGAGTTTCCGGTCAGATGACAGACAATATTGCCCTTGTATCTGAAAAAATGGAAATTTTAAGTGACACGGCAAACAAAACAAAAATGTCAATGGAAGAGGTTAGCCAGGGAACGGGCGAAACGGTAGATTCCATTCAGATGCAGATGGAAAAGACAGAAGAGATTAATCAGACCATCCAGCATGTTGATAAGGCTGCCTCTACAATATCGGATAACATTGGTGTGACAAAAGAAGAAATCGAGGCATCCAAGAGCAATATTGATGAACTGATTCATCACGTAGAACTTTCCAACAAGTCGAATCAGGCAGTTTCTGAGCAGATTAAAGAATTAAGTCTTTATGCCGAAAAAATGCAGTCTATTATTGAACTGATTAATAATGTTACGACACAGACGAGTCTTCTTGCACTGAATGCCAGTATTGAGGCAGCAAGGGCAGGAGAAGCAGGCAGAGGTTTTAGTGTGGTAGCATCTGAAATATCAAGTCTTGCAACCCAGACGGAAGATGCAACCGTAAATATCACGGAATTAATCGGTAATGTTTCCAGTGAATTATCCAATATGGTAACGCTGATTGATGAAATGTTACATAATGCCGAAGAACAGAACGAAGTAGCAAATAACACGGCACGCTGCTTTGAAGAAATTACGGCAAAAGTAGAAAATGTTTATCAGGAAGTGACAAACTTAGACCGGCTGGTAGAAGGTCTGACAAATGCCAACCAGCAGGTGGTAAGAGGAATTGAAACGATTTCTGCTGCGACAGAAGAAGTAACGGCACAGACCAACCAGACATTAGAAACCAGTGAAACAAACAGTGATGTTACTGATGAAGTAGAAAAGATGGTAGAAAAACTGAGTGGTCTGGCAGAAGAATTAAAATCCGTAGAATCCTAGAAACATTTCAGGACGAAAAAATCCGGATGAGATAATGTACCTTTTCTAATCTGCTTTTTAGAAAGATATCTTTATAAATAATGTGCCTTTTACAATATGCGTGAAAAGGATAGGTTTAATATAATGTGTCTTTTACAATAAGACCAAATGACCAGGTTCAATATAATGAACAATTATTACAAAAAAATACAAAAATAGTGTTGACACGGACTTTTATGTGTGATATATTGTACTTGTTCAAAATAAAAGACATGACAACGACGTCAATAATCAAAAGGATTATTGGCGTCTTTTTTTGTGGAATAGAAAAGTGTAAAAATAGCTGGTTATGCTTTTTGCGGCAAAAGTTGTCATTGTTTCAATAAAAAATCAAAAGGCGAAGGTTGCCAAAGGAGGAAGTTATTATGAAATTAAAGGACACAGGACTTAGCGTACAGGATATCAAGGACAAAGTAGACAAATATATGATTGAAACATATGAGCGTTTCGATTTCCTTGCAGAAACAGCAGAGGGAATGTATTTGTATGACGAAAACGGTACTCCGTATTTAGATTTCTATGCAGGTATCGCAGTAAACAACGCAGGCAGCCGAAATCCTAAGGTCGTAGCAGCAGTAAAAGACCAGGTGGATGACATTATGCATACATTCAACTATCCATATACAATTCCACAGGCACTTCTTGCTGAAAAAGTATGTAAGACTATTGGAATGGACAAGATTTTTTTTCAGAACTCTGGTACAGAGGCTAACGAAGCAATGATTAAAATGGCCCGTAAATACGGAATCGAAAAATACGGTCCAAATAAATATCACATTGTAACAGCAAAAATGGGATTCCACGGAAGAACATTCGGTGCAATGTCAGCAACAGGCCAGCCGGGAAATGGCTGCCAGGTAGGTTTCGGACCGATGACATATGGTTTCTCCTATGCTCCATATAACGATTTAGAGGCATTCAAAAATGCGTGCACCGAAAATACAATTGCCATTATGATTGAGCCTGTTCAGGGCGAGGGTGGTGTACATCCTGCAACAGAAGAGTTTATGAAAGGACTTCGTGAATTTTGTGATGAAAAAGGAATGCTTCTTCTTTTAGATGAAGTACAGACAGGATGGTGCAGAACCGGTGCCGTAATGTCTTATATGAACTATGGTGTTAAACCGGATATTGTATCTATGGCAAAAGGACTTGGTGGTGGAATGCCAATAGGTGCTATCTGTGCTACAGAAGAGGTTGCCAAGGCATTTACTCCGGGCTCACATGGAACAACATTTGGCGGACATCCGGTATCATGTGCAGCAGCACTTGCAGAGGTTAATGAGCTTCTTGACAGAGACCTTGCAGGAAATGCAAAGAAGATGGGTGATTACTTCAGTGCCAAGTTAGAGACATTACCACATGTTAAGGAAGTAAGACATCAGGGACTTTTAGTAGGTGTGGAATTCGATGACACAATAAGCGGAGTTGATGTAAAGCACGGCTGCTTTGACAGACATATGCTTATAACAGCCATCGGAGCTCATATAATCCGTATGATCCC
>JAQYCU010000071.1 GCA_028724545.1 bacterium | reverse complement strand
AAGAATCTCGTTATCCTGTTCAGCCTCTGTAACAGTGACCTGCTCCGGATGGTCAACGAGGGATTTTGCAAGAACTTCTACTAATTCTTTCATAAACCTAAAACCTCCTCTTTTGGCACTCAGGTTATAAACGACGAAAAGACAGTTCAAAAACTGCCTGTCCGTCATGCACTATATCCGGAAATTACTCCATGATACCTGCCTCTTTTAAAAGCTTGCCTACTGTCTCAGTTGGCTTTGCACCATTTGCGAGCCACTTCTTAGCGCTCTCTTCATCAAACTTGAATACGCTAGGATCCTGATTTGGATCATAAGTTCCGATTTCCTCGATAAACTTACCATCTCTAGGACTTCTTGAATCAGCAACAACTACTCTATAGAAAGGTGCCTTTTTCTTACCCATTCTTCTTAATCTGATCTTTACTGCCATGCTTTCACCTCCTTAAAATAATTACATCTATATCAAATTTCACATAGCAAATGCAAAATCTGAAAGCTATTTAAAATCCAAACGGCATTTTAGGCATTGAAAATTTACCTTTTTTCTTTCCTTTGCCACCCATCATTCCTGACATTTGTTTCATCATTTTCTTTGACTGTTCATATTGCTTCATAAGTTTGTTTACTTCTGCAATATCTACACCTGCACCTTTTGCAATACGGTGCTTTCTTGATGGGTTGATAATTGCCGGATTTCCTCTTTCCTCAGGAGTCATAGAATATATAATAGCTTCTATACCCTTAAATATACTGTCATCTATTTCTAAATCAGTCGGCAGTCCCATTCCCGGAAGCATACTCAAAATACTCTGGATACCACCCATTTTTTTCATCTGTGCCATCTGATCGAGAAAATCATTAAAATCAAACTCAGCTTTACGGAACTTTCGTTCCATTTCTTTCGCCTTGTCCTGATCTATCTCTGCCTCAGCTTTCTCAATAAGTGTGAGCACATCACCCATACCGAGAATTCTTGAAGCCATTCTATCCGGGTAAAACTGTTCCAAATCTGATAACTTTTCACCCATACCAACATAAAGAATAGGCTTACCGGTAACTGCTCTTATTGAAAGTGCAGCACCACCTCTTGTATCACCGTCAAGCTTTGTAAGGATAACACCGTCAACACCAATCTTGTCATTGAAAGTTGACGCTACATTTACTGCATCCTGACCTGTCATGGCATCAACTACAAGAATTGTATCATCTATCTCTATATTTTCTTTTATTTCCTGAAGTTCAGCCATCATATCTTCATCTATATGAAGACGACCTGCTGTATCAAGAATAACAACATTAAGATTATTTTTTGAAGCATGCTCTATTGCTGCTTTTGCAATGTCAACAGGTTTGTGATTTGTTCCCATCGTGAAAACTTCAACTTCATGTTTCTCTCCGTTTTTCTGCAACTGTTCAATAGCTGCCGGACGATATATATCACATGCCACAAGCAAAGGTCTCCTGCCTTTTTTCTTGAGCTTACCTGCAATCTTTGCTGTTGTTGTCGTTTTACCTGCACCCTGCAAACCACACATAAGTATAACTGAAATCTCACTTGATGGTTTCAATGCAATCTCTGTTGTGTCACTTCCCATAAGATTTACAAGCTCTTCATTTACAAGCTTGATTACCATCTGTCCAGGTGTAAGACTATTCAATACATCCTGCCCTACTGCTCTCTCCTGAACAGTTTTGACAAAATTTTTTACTACCTTAAAGTTTACATCTGCCTCTAAAAGAGCCATCTTAACTTCTTTCAAAGCAGCTTTTACATCTGCTTCTGTAAGTCTCCCCTTACTGCGAAGGTTCTTAAAAACATTTTGTAACTTTTCTGTTAAACTATCGAATGCCATAAATACCTCCTGCTTTTTTGCCCATAAATGGATAATGGATTAACAGCACGAATCTTAGTATAACGAAACACTTGTAGTTTGTCAAGCATTTTTCTTGACAAATTTTATTTTACTGAAAAAATAACCTGACTTGCCTGTCAGCACAGCTTTCTTATTCTATTGAAAGGTGCTCGCAAACTCGCCAGTACTTGTATCCTGTTTTTTTAAGGATACTATGTACTGCTGCGTAGTTTGTGCAGCGCAAGCGTGCCCTTGATAGAATAAGAAAGCTGTGCCGACAGGAACAAATATTTTTGTTATTCCTCATCATCCAATATTTCTTCTAATATTTCAGAAATCATCTGCCACTGCTTTTCATTTTCCTTTATATCTGTCTGTGCCAGTTCTTTTCGCAGTTTCTGTACCAGCACTTTCTGTTTTTGAAATTTTGCCACCAGACCTAACTTTTCTTCGTACCCGCGCAGCTGTTTGATAGCGCGCTTTATGGCATCATATGCTCCCTGCCTGGAAATGCCTTCTTCTTCAGCAATTTCTGCAAAATTATAATCTTCCAGTATACTGGCTTCAAACATTCTTTGCTGATTTTCCTTTAAAAGAGCACCATAAAAATCGTATAAAATAGAAAGTTCTACTCTTTCTTCTATCTCAGCCTCGGCTCCTTTTTTTTCCATAGCAATCTCCATTTCATAATATTTATGCGTCAAAATAACATAAAAATTGTTTTCTATTTAATTGATACGCCAAAATAACATAAAAATCTTTTCCACTTAATTGACACGCCAAAATGACATAAAAATTGTTGATTTCCCGTCTGTTTTAAAACCACTTGTTACACGCAACCTGTATAAGCCGGTTTATACATCTGAAAAATCAACTAACTAATATAACATTTCTATTACTACTTTTCTGTTTTTCTTGGATTTACTTTAAACGAAAAATCAGGGTCATTGATATTTACCTTGATTTCTTTTCCACTGTCAGAAATTATCCTTGTGAAATCTTCCTGAATCTGACTGCATTTATACACTTTTCCTTTTGTAAAATCAGAATCATCTATATGGCTTAGTGCATAATTGATAAATGTATTTTCAGCAATTAAGGTTCCTGTTGATTTATTAAAGCGAGAATTTCCTTCTTTTTTCACTTCTTCGTCGCCGACAAAAGCATCTGCCAACTGATGTATTAAATTGCCTTTTGTATCTGCTTCGCTCATGCTCATCCATCCTCCATATCTGTATTTTCTATGTTCATTGTAGCAACCTAAAAAAAAACTGTCAACGGGTTTTTCTGCATTGCCCGACAGACTCTCCTGCTTTATTAAAAAAGGTTTTGGAACAGCATTTTCTATTCCAAAACCCTTTATACATTACATTTCTTTATCTGTAAAAAACAGTAACAATTTTTATACAGGATATGCTTTGCTATCCGTATCAGCAACTGCAGCATCTACTTTGTTCTGCTGTGCTTCACGATATTTGAAAAATTCAGTAGCAACCTGTGGGAATAATGCATATGACAATACATCTTCATCCTGCTGTTTGTACTGTGCCATTTCTTTTTCAATATCAGCAAGCTGTGGCTTAATTAAATCAGCCGGACGGCATGTAATTGGCTTTGTATCACCGATACATTTTTTCTGCACTTCCGGATTGAATGGTTTTACAGTCTGACCAAACTCTCCTGAAAGAAGTTTTTTAGACTCTTTTGTAACCATCTTATATCTTTCACCAGATACCACATTTAATACGGCCTGTGTTCCTACAATCTGTGAAGAAGGTGTAACAAGTGGTGGCTCACCAAAGTCTTTACGAACTCTTGGTACTTCTTCTAATACCTGCTCATATTTATCTTCCTGTCCCATTTCCTTTAACTGGGAAACTAAGTTACTTAACATACCACCCGGTACCTGGTAACGTAATGTCTGAATGTTTACGCCAAGTACCTTTGTGTTCATAAGACCACTCTGCAGAGCCTCTTCACGCATTGGACGGAAGTAATCAGCAATCTCAGCTAATTTGCCCTGGTCAAGACCGGTATCATATGGTGTATCCTTAAATGCCTCTACCATAACTTCTGTAGCAGGCTGGCTTGTACCCATTGAGAAAGGAGAAATTGCAGTATCGATAATATCGCATCCTGCTTCTACTGCTTTCATATAGGTCATTGAAGCAACACCGGAAGTATAATGTGTATGAAGGTCGATTGGAATACTTACAGATTCTTTTAATGCTGTTACTAACTCTGTAGCCTTTGCAGGAACCAGAAGACCAGCCATATCCTTGATACAAAGTGACTTAGCACCCATATCTTCAATCCTCTTTGCCATATCTTTCCAGTAGTCTAATGTATAAGCATCACCTAATGTATAAGAAAGGGCAACCTGTGCATGTCCATTTTCTTTGTTTGCTGCCTTAACTGCTGTTTCCAGATTACGGATATCATTTAAACAGTCAAAAATACGAATAATATCAATACCGTTAGCAATAGACTTCTGTACAAAATATTCTACTACATCATCTGCATAATGATTGTATCCTAAGATATTCTGTCCACGGAATAACATCTGCAGTTTTGTATTCTTAAATCCATCTCTTAATTTACGAAGTCTTTCCCACGGGTCTTCCTTTAAGAAACGAAGTGAAGCATCAAATGTAGCACCACCCCAGCATTCTACTGCATGGTAACCAATCTGGTCCATTTTATCAATAATTGGAAGCATCTGCTCTGTTGTCATACGTGTTGCAATCAGAGACTGATGTGCATCACGGAGAATTGTCTCTGTGATTTTTAAAGGTTTCTTTTCTATCTCAGCCATGTTTCCTCCATTCTGCCGTACTTACGGCATATCTAAATGTTTCCATTTTTTATTCTTATATTGTTATTTTTATGTTATATTCCAAAGATTGCCATAAATACACCAGCCGCGACTGCCGTACCGATAACACCGGCAACATTTGGTCCCATTGCATGCATCAAAAGGAAGTTAGAAGGGTCTGCTTCTGCACCAACCTTCTGCGATACACGCGCTGCCATTGGAACTGCCGAAACACCTGCAGAACCAATCAATGGATTTACTTTACCCTTTGTTACTTTACACATCAGTTTACCAAAGAGTACACCGGACGCTGTACCAATCGCAAAAGCGACCAGACCAAGTGCTACAATCTTCAATGTTGTAACTTTTAAGAAAGCTTCTGCACTTGTTGTAGCACCAACGGAAGTACCAAGTAAAATAACAACGATGTACATCAAAGCATTTGAAGCTGTTTCAGCAAGCTGCTTAACAACTCCTGCCTCTTTGAATAAGTTACCAAGCATCAGCATACCTACTAATGGTGCTGTTGTCGGCAACAGGCAACATACAACAATCGTAACAATAATAGGAAATAAAATCTTTTCCAGTTTGGATACCGGACGAAGCTGTCCCATTTTTATCTCACGCTCTTCTTTTGTTGTGAAAAGTTTCATAATCGGTGGCTGGATGATTGGCACCAGTGACATATAGGAATATGCCGCCACGGCAATCGGTCCCATATATTCCGTTTGCTTTAATTTACCACAAAGGAAAATAGATGTCGGACCATCAGCACCACCAATAATAGAAATAGCTGCTGCTGCTTTATCATTGAATCCCATCAGAATCGCAATCAGATAAGCTGAAAAAATACCAAACTGTGCTGCTGCACCTAACAGAAAACTGGCCGGATTTGCAATCAACGGGCCAAAGTCAGTCATCGCACCAACTCCTAAGAAAATAAGAGATGGCAGAATACTCCATTCATCTAACTGAAAGAAATAGTACAATAAACCACCATTTGCTGTATCCGTAGGCTCTGCCATGATATCCGGATAGATATTAACCAGAATCATACCAAATGCAATCGGGATTAACAACAAAGGCTCATACTCTTTTTTAATCGCTAAGTAGAGAAAAATACAGCCGACAATAATCATCAGATAATTACCAAGTGTAATATTGGCAAATGCTGTCTGACCTGCTAAATTCTCTAACGTTGTAATAACGTAATCCAAAGTTGTTCCCTCCTAAATTAGTTCAAAGTTGCTAAGATTGCTCCTACTTCTACAGAATCTCCAGCTGCTACATTAATACTTGCAACAGTACCATCTTCTGGTGCAACAACCTCATTTTCCATCTTCATTGCCTCAAGAATCATAAGGACATCACCTTTTTTAACTGCCTGTCCTGCACTAACACTAACAGATAAGATTTTACCCTGCATTGGTGCATTTACTTTTACAGAACCCTGTGCGCCTGATGCTGCCGGTGCAGCCTTTGGTGCTGCTTTAGGTGCTGCCTTTGGTGCTGCAGCCGGTGTTGCTGCTCCTGTTCCTTCTTCTACTGTTACATCATATACAGTACCATTAACGGTTATTGTGTAATTTTTCATAATTTTTTCCTCCATATTTTTCTAAAATAAAGATAATAATTGAATATTTATTATTTTTCCATTAGGAACGTCGTACAATGGAACGTAC
>JAQYCU010000070.1 GCA_028724545.1 bacterium | reverse complement strand
TGGCAGTGAAAAATTATACCTGCCATTTAATGAATAATGACTATAATTTAATGTTTAACATTAAAAATGTATTGACAAACATAAAACCACGTGCTATAGTATTAATTGTCTACCGGATAGATAACTATTTATATTTATATTTTGGAGGTAATACAATATGAAACACATTAACAAAATAGCACTGGTTGTTTCAAAAATTATGGAAATTATGTTTTGGATAGGAACAGCTGGTATTGTATTTTTACTGGCTTGCTCTGTTTTTGCAAGAGATTTTTTGAACGGTCTTTTTGAAAAAAATATTTTAGCATTTACAGCAGATTCCTCAATAGATACATTCGGTTTGGGTGTAGAAATTGCTGATAAAAGTGGTAATCTGAATATGCCGGCTGTAACGTGCTTTTGCATAGGTGCTATGTTTACATTTATTTTGCTCGCAATGATTTTTCGTAATGTTTACTTAATCGTGAAAAACTCGAAAGATACACCTTTTAAAGCCGATAATGTTCGTATGATTCGTGAAATAGGCATTTTTGCAATTGCAATTCCTATCATAGGTCTGATTGTCAGCATTATTGCAGGAATTGTACTGGGACACGAAAATATTGAGATGTCGGTTAATTTAAACGGTTTTGTAATGGGAATACTCGTTTTGTTTCTTACGGAAACTTTCCGAAGAGGGATTGAGCTGCAGAATGATGTAGATGGTCTTTTGTAAGGGGGATTGTCATGGGGAAAATTATATTAAGGCTTGACCGAATGATGGTGGAACGAAAAATGTCGCTGAATGAACTTTCGGAGCGTGTCGGCATTTCCAATGTCAATTTGTCAAAAATCAAAACGGGAAAAGTTACGGCAATTCGTTTCGGTACACTTTCAGCAATCTGTGAAGCACTCGACTGTCAGCCGGGAGATATTTTGGAATATTCGCCAGAGGATTAAAAGAACATATAGAATAGCAAAAATGCGTATGAAGTTTAGTCGTTTCATACGCATTTTTTCACTTAAATCAAAAAACAGATTGTGGTCGCCGTTTTTTGAATATATATCGATTCTGTAGTATAATCTAAGGCAGTAGTGAAAAAGGAAGAAATAAAAATGAAGAATTAAAGCAATAAATTAATGCAATTAATTTAGCGTGACAAAAAATGCAGAGTGTAAGGATAAAAAATGGTACAATATATATTTTAAATAAGATAATGAAATATGATAGGAGGTTTTTAGATGCATTATTTTTATGACACAACATATATACTTGTTGTTATAGGGGCTTTGCTTGGCGCAATAGCATCCTGGAATGTCAAACACACATACAATAAGTATAGCAGGACCGGGAATGGTATGGGTGTAACAGCAGAACAGGTTGCCGACAGAATATTGCGAAATGCCGGTATTATGGATGTCAGAATTGAGAGGGTAGGAGGCAATTTAACAGACCACTATTCTCCAAAGGAAAAGGTGTTACGGCTGTCGGATACTGTTTATGGTTCTACTTCTGTCGCAGCAATAGGTGTTGCAGCTCATGAATGTGGCCACGCAATTCAGCACAATAGGGGATATGTTCCAATTAAAATCAGGGCAGCAGTCATACCGGTTGCCAATATTGGCTCGTCCTTATCGTGGCCATTGATGTTGCTGGGACTGTTTATGGGATGGACAGGCTTGATGCAGCTTGGAATTATTTTGTTTTCAGCAGTAGTTATTTTTCAGATTGCGACATTGCCTGTGGAGTTTAATGCATCCAGAAGGGCACTCAGAATTTTGGAGGACAGTCATATTTTAGTTGGAAAAGAACTAAAGTATTCTAAAAAAGTTTTAAGGGCAGCAGCGATGACATATGTAGCAGCATTACTGACAGCGATATTACAGCTGTTGCGCCTGATTTTGTTAGCAAATAGAAGAGAAAGACGATAATTAATTTAATTTGTGGCAGATAATTAATTTAATTTGTGGCACTTGACAAACTATCAATTGATATTTATACTATCAATTGATAGTATAAATGTTTTTGGGGGGGTGACCATAATTTTTCTTAGTATACAATCGAAAAAAGGAGAAGTTATTGCATTTTTGAATGAATTAAAGTTATTGCTTGAAAATGCAGATTTTGATATAGATACAGATTTTGTACTGATAAGAAAAAAGAAACAGGGGAAAGAACAGGAATATTCAACGCCATACACGTTATTAGAACTTGATTACGACAATGAAGACATTATAGAGCGATTGAAAGAACTTACTGTGGCAGAATATTCAGAAACAAAAATAGATAAAGATGATTTGAATCCACCATTATTATTTGTATTTGGAATGAATATCAATAATAAACTTGTTTATATAAAGTTAAAGATTAAAGGTGAGCAGCAAAGGTATATATTATGTGTGTCCTTTCATTATGCAAAGGCGAATATGATATTTCCTTATGCGTAACAGAATTGCAAAGGAGGTAAGACAAATGAAGGCTGACACATTATTGCGAAAAGTTCATATGGAGTGTCCTTTGTGTGACAAGACGCATGAGGTAGAAGAAAGAAAACGTGTTACATCAATTGTGCTAAAGGGAGAAGAAGTAACCTACGAAGAGAGGTTTTATTTTTGTGCTAATGCTGACGAAGAGGAAAATGAATTTGAAACGGGAGCAATGACGAATGAAAATCTCTTAAATGCGAGAAATGCATACCGTGTAAAAAAGGGTTTGCTCACATCAGATGAAATTGTTGAGATAAGAGAAAATTATGGACTTTCTCAGGTTGATTTGGCAAAACTTTTGGGATGGGGAGAAGCAACGGTTTCTCGATATGAGAGCAAAGCAATTCAAGATGAGGCTTATGATACTATGTTGCGTCTGATTAAGGATAATCCACTTCAGGCGTTAGAATTTTTTAAAAAGAATAAAAATAAATATACCACGTCAAAGAGAGTGGAAATAAGGGCAAATATAGTTGAAAAACTTGATTCATATGGAAAAGAATATTTGACACGTCAAACTTTGGAAAGTGAGTATGCTAATTTTGAAGAGCCATCGGATTCAAACGGATTTGCTATTCTGAATATTGATAAAATAGAGGCGATGATTTCATATATTGCTGAGAAAATGTCAAATTTGTTTAAAGTAAAGTTGATGAAAATACTATGGTATTCTGATGTTCTTTCATATATTGAGAATGGAACTGCTATGACGGGTATGGTTTACAGGCATGAATCAATGGGAGCCTTGCCTATAGGACATTATAGTTTAATGAATCTTGAAAATCTCAATATTAAAGAAGAGATGAGTTATAATTATGATACAATGCTTCATATTTATCCGACTGCTGGAATGGATTATTCTGTATTAACTGCTAGAGAAAAGGATATTTTGGATAAGGTGGTTGAAAAATTTAAGCATTATAAGACAAAAGATATTGTAGAGTATATGCATAAAGAAAAGGCATATATAGAAACGGACGCAGGAGAAATTATCCCGTTTAGTTTGGCAAAAGAAATAAGAAGTTTTTAAAAAATTACTATAACAAAAAGGACACTTGCAGTGAACCGTCTCCCGAAAGTTAGACCAAAATCTAACGATTGGGAGGTCGGTTCACGGAAAGCGGGTGTCTTTTTACAAAAGAAAAAAGCAAACGTAACTATTATATAGTAAATAAACATTCTAAGTAATTAATTACAGTATGTCGATATTACAGTTATAGAAGAGAAAGACGATAATCACTTTTACGGAATATATGTAGAAAAATCTGAGCGTTAGTAGAGGCAGGTGAATTTTATGAAGATTGGAGAAGCAAGAGCTGCGTATAATTTTCAGTTGAAAGAATATCATTCTAAACAGCTTGAACTGGCAAAGCAAAAGGAAAAACTGGAAGAAAAAATAAAAAATACGGAAAATGGAGTAGTAATATATAAAAATGAGGCTGCCCAGTTAGAGTTATCATATAATGCTGTTTCAGAAAAATATGAAGAATACCATAATTATATGGACAAACTTATGATGCAGTGGGAATTTAAATTTAATGAAGTTAACGGAAAAGAAAGTGCCGAGGCTGCAGAAGAAGCTACGAAAGAATATGGGAAAATTATGGAAGTAGCCAGACGTCTGATAAAAGGTGACAGGGTTCCACCTTCAGACGAGAGAAAACTTGCAGAATATGATGGAAAATTATACCAGATGGCAAAAAATGCCCAGATGATGGCGAGGCTTCGAGAGCGAGAGCAAAAAGAACACAAATCTTTGTGGGGAGAGGAAGAACCTGAAAAGCAAGTGGATGCAATGGAAGTGGCTGACGGAGAGGAAGCACTTTCCGGTGCTCCGGAGATTGTGAGCGTAGAGGATACTCTTGCACAGACTTTACAGTCTTGACGGAATGTTTTGGGTAAGGATATAATATAGAAAGGAGTTATCGGCAGCAGGATATACTGGTAGCTGAGAAACACAGAAGGAGGAAAAGAATGATGGAATATTGTAAGTTACAGTTAGGATGTATTATTATTGTATTGTATATCGCATTTGTATATTATCATGACAGCAAGCAATGTCATCATCGCAAAGAAAAACACTCAAAATTTGAAGGTGTACTATTTTTGGGACTGTTTCTTCTGCTTTTTGACGGAATTACAGCGTATACTGTCAATAATCTGTACAGCATAAATAGTACCGTTAATATGATATGCCATATGATTTTCCTTGTGGGAATCGATTTGTATATTTTTTATCTGTTTTTGTATATGGTTTCCATAACAACAAAAATAATGGAAAATAAAAGGATTCGCAGGCTGCTATATATTCCATTCGTTATCAATATTCTGATAGTCGTTATCAATATGCCGGAGTTAGAATATCGTGACGGTGATATCAGTAATTATTCTATGGGAATATCGGCCTATACCTGTTTTATAATGGCAGGCGTTTATATTCTGTTACTTTTGCATTGTTTTTGAAAAAGTGGCATTATATCGAGAACCGGAAAAGAGTAAGTATTCTGACATATCTGGTGGTACTTACCGGTGTGACGGGCTATCAGATGCTGCATCCACAGGCGTTGATTACCAGCATAGGAATCACGATAATTGTTTTGGGTGTCTATATGAATCAGGGTAATGTTGCAGTAGAGGAACTTTCCTATTATCATGATGAGATGATTATGGGTTTTGCCACTCTGGTAGAAAATAAAGATGATAATACCGGTGGTCACATTAAACGGACAACAAAATATGTAGAACTTCTGACAACAGAGTTGCAAAAAAGAGGATACTACAGGCAGGTGCTGACAAAGGATTATTTAAATAATTTGTGTATGGCAGCACCTATGCATGATGTTGGAAAAATATCGATTCCGGATGCTGTATTGCAAAAACCGGGTAAACTGACAGATGAAGAATTTGAAATTATGAAAACCCACGCAGTAAGTGGGGGACAGATTATACAGAAAACGTTTGGCCATTTAGAAAATGAGCAGTATACGCAGCTGGCATATCAGATTGCACGCTATCATCACGAAAAGTGGAATGGCAGTGGATATCCGGACGGACTGAAGGCAGAAGAAATTCCATTAGGAGCCAGAATCATGGCAGTCGCAGATGTGTTTGATGCCGTGTCAGAAAGACGATGTTATCGTGAGGCGATGCCTCTTAATAAGTGTTTCCAGATTATTGAAGAGGGAAGCGGCAGTCATTTTGACCCGTTGTTAGTTGAAATCTTTCTGGACATCAGAGATGAAGTGGAAGAAGTGCATTATAGTCTGAATGAAGAAGAAAAAAGCGAAATAAGTGGAGAGTCAATTGCATGATGGAACAGTTTTCAAGAACCGAGCTGCTCTTGGGACAGGAAGCAATGGAAATCTTAAAAAATTCCCGTGTTGCTGTCTTTGGCGTTGGTGGTGTCGGTGGTTATGTAGTAGAAGCATTAGTGCGAAGTGGTGTTGGCAGTATTGATTTGATTGACAAAGATACCGTATCCTTGAGCAACCTGAACCGTCAGATTATTGCCACACAAAAAACAATTGGACAATACAAGACAGATGTGATGAAAGAGCGTATTCTGGAAATCAATCCGGCAGCAGAAGTGAGGACACATCCGTGTTTCTTTCTGCCGGAAACAAAGGATGAATTTAATTTTGCGGAGTACTCTTATGTAGTAGATGCCGTGGACACGGTAACGGCAAAAATCCAGCTTGTGTTATCAGCACAGGAGGCCGGGGTTCCGATTATCAGCAGTATGGGAGCCGGTAACAAACTGCATCCGGAAAAGTTCGAGATTGCAGATATTTACGATACTTCGGTATGTCCTCTTGCAAAGGTGATGCGGCGTGAATTAAAGAAAAGAAATGTCAGACATCTGAAAGTAGTATATTCAAAGGAAAAGCCGGTCAGTGTCCGAAAAGAACAAAATGTTTCGAGGGAAGAAACGGTAACAAAGCCGGTGCCGGGTTCGGTTGCTTTTGTGCCGTCTGTAGCTGGTCTGATTATAGCCAGTGAAGTGATTCAAAATTTAATACAAAAAGCAAAATAATATGTTATACTATTATATATAGAATAAAAATGGTCATGATACCAATATTTCAGATTTTTGGAGGTATAGTATTATGGGAAAAAGAAAATACTAATTATAGATGATGTCCATTTCAATATTGTAACGGCAAGGGATGTTTTGCAGGATGAGTATGATTTGTATACGGCAATGTCTGCAAAAGCAGGATTTGAAATTCTGGAAAATACGATTCCTGACTTGATTCTTCTGGATATTGTAATGCCGGAGATGGACGGTTATGAGATGATAGAGCGGTTAAAAGAAAGCCGCAGACTGCGCAGGATTCCTGTTATTTTTCTGACAGCTGATAGCAGCCCGAAGAGTGAAGTTAAAGGGTTTGATTTGGGAGCTGTCGATTTTATCGTAAAACCATTTATTGCATCTGTTATGAAACGCCGAATCGAAACGCAGTTAGAGTTATCAGAATACCAGCATTCCCTGGAAGATTTGGTAGAGCAGAAAGTAGAAGAAAATGAAAAACTGCAGCATATGCTTTCAGCAGGATTTGCAGAACTTGTTGAGTCGAGAGATGGTGTGATAGGAGGACATGTAAAGAACACATCTATCTATTACGAAGCCTTTGTTAAGGCTTTGAAGGATGTTCCGAAATACAAAGAAGAAGTAACGGATGAATTTGTTAAGTTGTCCGTGCGCTCAGCACCATTACATGATATCGGAAAGATTGGCATTGATGATAAAGTGCTCCGAAAAGAAAGTTCCTTGGAAACGGCAGAGATGGAATATATGAAACGTCACTCGGAACTGGGTGGTTTTACATTTCACAAGATTCGGAGAATTTTCCCAGAAAATGAATTTTTGCAGATTGCAGAGCATATGGCACTGTATCATCACGAACGCTGGGATGGTAAAGGCTATCCGATGGGACTGAAGGGAAAAGATATACCATTGGAAGCCAGAATTATGAGCATTGTGGATGTTTATGATGCACTGACATCAAAGCGTCCTTATAAGGAGCCATTTTCTCACGAAAAAGCATATGAAATCATCGAGCAGGGAAGAGGAACACAGTTTGACCCTGACCTGGTAGATGAATTTTTGAAAATAAGCGATACAGTCCGTGACTGTCTTGCACGAAAAGAAGAATTACGAAGAATGATGCTGTAATTCATACATAATATCTCTTTACAACTTACCAAAATGAAAATATAATGGTGGGATAGAGAGGAAGTGTGTTTATGGCAAAAAATATGACAGAAGGCAGCCCATTAAAATTGATAATACAATTTGCGCTGCCTCTTTTAGTGGGAAATTTATTTCAGCAGACATATAATATTGTGGATGCGTCTATTGTGGGAAGGTGTCTGGGCGAAAAGGCGCTTGCCAGTGTTGGTGCGTCCAGCAGCGTGCAGTTTCTGGTACTTGGATTCTGTATCGGAATCTGTTGTGGATTTGGTATACCGATTGCACAACGGTTTGGTGGAAAAGATTATACGCAGATGCGTTCCTATATTTTTCACGCCGTTATTTTAGCAGCAGTAACAGCAGTGATTATGACGATTGCCTGTGCAGCATTATGTCCACAGATATTGGCTCTGTTGTCAACACCGGACGACATTTATCAGGATGCATACCGGTATCTTCTGATTATTTTTCTTGGTATTCCATTTACGTTATTATACAATCTGTTATCCGGCATTTTACGTGCTGTCGGTGACAGTAAAACACCATTTTTGTTTTTGGCATTTTCTACGGTGCTAAATATCGCATTGGATTTATTTTTTATTCTGGTGTTACAGTTAGGATGTGCCGGAGCAGCAACGGCAACGATTACGGCGCAGGCTGTCAGTGGGATTCTGTGTCTGGTATACATACGGAAACGTTTTCCACTTCTTTGTATATCAAAAGAAGACTGCAAACTTAGAAAAAATGCAACAAAAACATTATTGGTAATGGGTGTTCCGATGGGATTGCAATATTCGATTACGGCGATAGGCAGTATGGTAATGCAGTCGGCAAATAACGGATTGGGAAGCGTCTATGTTTCCGGCTTCACGGCTGGAATGCGTATCAAGCAGTTTGCAATGTGTCCGTTTGATGCAATCGCAACAGCAGTTTCCACATTCTGTAGCCAAAATCTAGGGGCTATGAAAATTGAGCGTATCAAAAAAGGACTTCGTCAGGGAATTGGAATTGGTGTATTGTATGGAATTTGTGCCGGTCTTGTTCTGATTTTTGGTGGAAGAACACTTTCCCTTTTGTTTATCAGCAAAAATGCAGTGGAAGTATTAGATGCCTCTGCCCTGTATCTGCGTTGTATGGGATTTTTCTTCTGGTCACTTGGTATTTTAAATGTGTGCCGTATGAGCGTGCAGGGACTTGGATATTCCGGACGTGCCATTTTTTCAGGATTAGTGGAAATGGTGGCAAGAATTATTGTCAGTCTTGTATTTGTTCCAATGTTCGGTTTTTATGCCATCTGTTTTGCTGACCAGACAGCGTGGGTGAGTGCGGCTCTGTATATTTTGCCGGTATGCATATTCTGTATCAGGAAGATTACAAAAGAAAAGAAGGAATCATTAGAAACAAAATAGTGTTTGGAACAAAGGAACCAATGGATAGCAGCCAGAGGATTGGTATATAATTGTTGTAGAAAATGTCAGAAAAGGAGAAATCAAAATGCGAAAAACGAAGATTGTTTGTACATTAGGTCCGGCAACAGATAATGACGGCGTGTTAGAGGAACTGGTTAAAAATGGCATGAATGTAGCCAGAATGAATTTTTCACACAGCACTTATGAGGAACATGAGAAAAGAATGAAGCAGGTGCATAAACTGGCAGAAAAATATGACAGGCCGATAGCTGTCCTGCTGGATACAAAAGGACCGGAAATCCGGACGGGGGAATTAAAAGAAGAAAAGGTGCTGTTACAAAAAGGAAGTACGCTGATTTTGACAGCAGAGCCGGTACAGGGGGATGCTTCTAAAGTATCCATTACGTTCCCAACATTGTATCAGGATGTTTCTGCCGGAACAGAGATATTGCTGGATGATGGACTGATTGCATTAGAAGTCATAGAGGTCACGAAAACAGATATTGTCTGCAGGGTAAAAAATGACGGATGGCTTTCGGCACATAAAGGAATCAATGTTCCAAACGTACACATCAATATGCCATATATGAATGAAAAAGACAAAAACGATATTTTGTTTGGCATCAGACATCAAGTTGATTTTATTGCTGCTTCTTTTGTCAGAACAAGTGATGATGTCAAAGAATTAAGAAAGTTTCTGGATGATAATGGTGGCAGTGCTATTCACATTATTTCAAAAATCGAAAATATAGAAGGTGTTAAAAATATTGACAGCATTATTGCAGCGTCAGAAGGAATTATGGTAGCCAGAGGTGATATGGGAGTGGAACTGCCTCCGGAAGAAGTGCCGGCTATTCAGAAAATGATTATACGAAAAGTATACGAGGCAGGCAAACAGGTTGTTACGGCAACTCAGATGCTGGATTCTATGATGAAAAATCCAAGACCGACACGTGCCGAAGTCGCTGATGTTGCCAATGCTGTATATGACGGAACGAGTGCTATTATGCTGTCCGGAGAAACAGCAGCAGGAAAATATCCGGTAGAAGCGCTGCAGATGATGGTCAGAATTGCGCAACGGACGGAAGAAGATATCGATTACAGACATCGTTTTGAGCATTTTACAAGCAGAAAAAGCAATGATATTACGGCAGCAATCAGTCATGCAACTTGCACGACGGCATATGATATCAGTGCCAAAGCGATTGTGACGGTAACAAAATCCGGCAGGTCAGCCCGTATGATTTCCAAGTATCGTCCGGATTGTACGATTATTGCCGGAACAACAGATGAAACAGTGTATCGCCAGTTGGGGATGTCCTGGGGTGTCATTCCGGTTCTGGTAGAAGAAAAGCAGGATATTTTTGAACTGTTTTCCCACGCAATTGATGTGGCGCGACAAAAAGAACTTGTTGAAAAAGGCGATTTGGTTGTACTGACATCAGGAGTGCCACTTGGCGTATCCGGTACGACAAATATGTTAAAAGTGCAGATGGTATAGGAGAATAAGCGCACAGGAAGAGGAAGTAATGACAGAACTGGAACAATACTACAATAAATTTAGTGAAGAAAAGCGTCTGACAAGAAGGCATGGAAATGTTGAATATGTTACGTCTATGAAATATATTCATCAATATCTGCCCGAAAATCCACAGGCAAAGATATTAGATGTTGGTGCCGGTACCGGAAGATACAGTGTACAACTGGCATCGGAAGGATATGATGTCACAGCTGTGGAACTGGTAAAATACAATCTTGGTATTTTGAAATCCAAGAAAAGCAGCGTCAAAGCATATCAGGGAAATGCTCTTAATCTGTCCCGGTTTTCGGACAATACATTTGATATGACACTGGTATTTGGACCCATGTATCATCTGTACGATTTTTCGGACAAACTAAAAGCATTATGTGAAGCAAAAAGAGTGACAAAGCAGGGTGGAATGATTCTGGTGGCATATTGCATGAATGAGTTTAGTGTGATTACACATGCTTTTAAGGAAAATTATGCAAAAGAGAGTATGGAAAAGGGAAAATTAACTGAAGATTTTCAGACTGTGACAGATAAAGAAGATTTGTATTCGTATGTGAGAATAGAAGAAATTAACAGATTGTATCAGGAAGCCGGTTTAGAAAGAAAACAGATTATCGCAGCAGACGGTCCGGCGAATTATCTTCGCCCGGTGCTAAATGCAATGGATGATGAAACCTATGAATTATTTATCCGGTATCATCTGGCTACCTGCGAAAGACAGGATTTAATTGGAGCCAGTGCGCATACAGTTGATATTCTTTGCAAAAAAGAAGGATAAAAAACAAAAAACGGTATATTCTAACAGATAGACAACAATACAAGGCAATCATACATGAATATTGTGTGGTTGCCTTGTTACAATCTGGAGGGAAAAAGGATATGCAGGAAAATAAGACGAATTTGCGTAAGGTTGCCGTTATCGGCTGTGGTTTTGTTGGTTCTGCTTCGGCATTCTGCCTGATGCAGAGTGGATTGTTTTCGGAAATGGTACTGATTGATATTGACCACGACAGGGCCGTAGGAGAGGCATTGGATATCAGTCATGGAGTTCCGCTTGCAAGACCGATGAAAATTTATGGTGGCGATTATGATGACTTGAAAGATGCTGCCATTATCGTAATTACGGCAGGTGCCAACCAGAAACCGGGTGAAACAAGACTGGATTTGGTTAATAAAAATGTAGCGATTTTTAAGACAATTGTGCCGGAAATTGCAAAGAGAAACTGTAAGGGAACGTTGCTAATTGTATCAAATCCGGTAGATATTCTGACACATGTGGCACTAAAATTAAGTGGATTTCCCAAAAACAGGGTAATTGGCTCAGGAACGGTACTGGATACTTCCCGTTTAAAGCATTTGCTGGGAGAACATCTGGGCGTAGACAGCAGAAGTGTACACGCATTTATTATAGGAGAACATGGTGACAGTGAGATTGCAGCATTTAGCAGCGCCAATGTTTCCGGTATTCCGGTAAATGAATTTTGTGAACTGAGAGGGTTCTATCATCACGAAAAAGCAACTGCGCAAATCGCGCAGAAAGTCAAGGACAGCGCATACGAGATTATAGATAAGAAAAATGCAACCTATTATGGCATTGCGATGGCCGTAAAAAGAATCTGCGAAGCGATTTTGAGAGATGAAAAATCAATACTTCCGGTATCGTCGCTGATGGAAGGGGCATATGGAATCCGTGATGTCGTTATGAGTATGCCTGCTATCGTGGGAAAAGATGGAATTGAAACACAGGTACCGATTGCATTGAGCCAGGAGGAACTGGAAAAATTGCAGGATTCAGCAGAAGTATTGCAGCAGGTTATGGAAGGAATTGAGTTGGAAAGTTAAAAAAATTGTTTTCATTGCAATATTTTAAAGGGCATATGATAAAACCGGATTTCCTATAGCAGCACGCTCTCGCTTGGAAAAAACCACAGTGGTGCATAAGATGGCAAAATACGCCAACTAAGCACCAGTGCTTTTTTGACAGCTGCTTTTAGAAAATCCGGTTTTATCACAGCCCATTTATAAATTTGGTTGTCTTATTTTCTTTTTTTGTAATTAATTGTAATGACAAAAAACTTGTAGGATGGCGCAGAACGGTGTATTATAAGATAAGAGTAGTTTTGAAATTTTCAGACAAAATACGGAATGAGCGATATAATCAATATACAAAATGACGATAGAAAGGCAGGGATACAATGGAAAAGGCGAAAGAAATGAATTGGAAAGAAATACAGCAGATGATAGATACTGCAATGCAGATATATGATGTTGTCAGACTGGTTGACCCTGCAAAAAAACAGGTGCTGGAATTTGATGAGAGCGGTTGTTTTCAGATAAGAGATAGTGCCTGTTATTATATGTGGCATCAGGAGATGAAATGCAGCAATTGTGTCAGTATGCATGCTGTTGAAAAAAATGTGGCAGTTTCCAAAGACGAAAGCTGTAACGGAAAAGTATATCATCTTGTTTCCAACGTAATTCACGTTGCTGATGCCAAGGGCGAAAAAAGGACATTGGCATTGGAAATGGTTTCACAGACAGAGTCGGATGAGCAAAACAAAACGGACACGATACTGGTGGCGGATGACCAGCCGGTTAACCGGATGATTTTGCGAAAAATTCTGGAAAAAGATTACCGGGTAGTTGAGGCTGAAAATGGCAAAGAAGTATTCCGGATTTTAAACAAAATGGAAGGCAAGATTTCAGCAGTTATACTGGATTTGATTATGCCACAGATGGATGGGTATGCCATTATGGAAAATATGACAAAAGACATACGCTATCATAATATTCCGATACTGGTAACAACCGGGGATGTTGACAAGGAAAATGAAAACAACTGTCTGAAGGCAGGGGCATGGGATTTTATTACAAAGCCGATTAATAAAGAAACATTGCAGCTGCGTTTGAAAAATGTGATAGCAAGAAGCCAGTATAATTGTCAGAATTATGAGAAGTATTTAGCAGAGCATGACCGTCTGACAGGACTTTATAACCGTAGAAAATTCTTTGAGGAAATTAAAAAATTAATCAACAGAAAATCGGACGGGGAATTTGCTTTTCTGCGTGTTGACCTGGACCGGTTCCGTCTGTACAATTCCTTTTTTGGGGAAAGTGCCGGTGACAGACTGCTGATGCATCTGGGGGACAAATTAAAAGAGATTGTGAAACAGTTTGAGGATGCTGTATTTGGCAGGATTGAGGCAGATGTTTTCGGTATTTTCTGCTATTATGACAATAACAGGATACAGTATATGCAGCAGGAAATAGTTGCTGACCTGGCTGATTATAATGATGCATATTATATTGAACCGTCGATTGGTGTCTATGTGGTTGAAAACCATGATGTTTCGGTAGAAGCGATGTATGACCGTGCAACAATGGCAGCTGAGTCCTGCAAACACAAATTTATGACATATACCGGTTATTATAGTGAGCATATGACAAAACAGTTAATGGCAGAGCAGGAAGTGATGAGCGAGGCACAAAAGGCTCTGGATGAAGAGCAGTTTACTGTTTATTTACAGCCAAAGACCAACATTCATACGGAAGAGTCGTATGGTGCTGAAGCACTGGTGCGCTGGGCACATCCTACAAAAGGCATGATTTCGCCTGGAAAATTCATACCGGTTTTTGAAAGCAATGGTTTTATCGGAAGACTGGATTATTATATGTGGGAACATACCTGCAAACTGCTCCGTCGCTGGTTGGATGAAGGATTAGAGCCAATGCCGGTTTCCGTGAATGTTTCGAGAGCCAATATGTATAATCATAATCTTGTGAATTCGTTAGTAGAATTAACGGAAAAATACGATATTCCACCAAGACTGCTGCAATTGGAATTGACAGAAAGTGCATTTATGGATGACCAGGATATGATGATTGCCAGAATAAAGGAACTTCAGAAACACGGATTTACCATTTTGATGGATGACTTTGGCAGTGGTTATTCTTCTCTGAATACATTGAAAGACATACCGGTTGATATTTTGAAAGTCGATATGAAATTTCTTGGAACGGGAGATGAAAACGGACGAAGCGAGAGGATTCTGGCATCTGTTGTGCATATGGCAGAGTGGCTTGATTTGCCGGTTATCGTAGAAGGCGTTGAAACGAAAGAACAGAGAAATTTTCTGGACAGCATAGGCTGTGAATATGCACAGGAATATTATTATGCAAAACCGATGCCGTGGGAAGAATATGAGCACAGACTGCAAAATGCCAAGAAATGTCATCAGGCATAAGAAACATATGCCGGATTAGAATAGCAGAATGTGCACAAAAGCAGGAGAATAGTGCAAAGTAATCAGAATACATAAAATAGACATAATACATAGAATAAACAGGCGAGAGGAGTCAGAATGCGTAAATTAGTAAGAAGCGAAGATATGCGTTTGTATGCCATTACAGACAGAAGCTGGCTGAATGGGGAAACGCTATATTGTCAGGTGGAAAAGGCATTAAAAGGTGGTGCTACTTTTGTTCAGTTTCGTGAGAAACATCTGGCAAAAGAGCAATTTATAGAGCAGGCAAAAGAATTAAAAGGACTGTGTGCATCCTACCAGGTTCCTTTTATCATAAATGACAGTGTAGAAACAGCACTGGCACTGGATGCTGACGGAGTACACGTTGGACAAAATGATATGGAAGCAGGAGATGTAAGAGAAAAACTCGGACCGGATAAAATTGTCGGTGTATCAGCACGGACTGTTGAGCAGGCGTTGCTTGCACAGGAAAGAGGAGCCGATTATCTTGGAGTGGGTGCTGTTTTTCAGACTTCCTCCAAAGAGGATGCCAAAAATATTCCGATGGAAACCTTGCGTGACATCTGCAATGCAGTAGATATCCCTGTTGTGGCAATCGGTGGGATTACTGCACAGAATATGATGTCATTGGCCGGAAGCGGGATTGATGGCATTGCTGTGATAAGTGCTATTTTTGCCCAGTCTGATATTACCAAAGCGACAAAAGAATTACGGAAAAAAGTTGAGGAAATCATATGATTACAGGAGCAATATTTGACATGGACGGTGTGCTGCTGGATTCTATGCCTCTCTGGGAAGAGGCCGGCATATGGTATCTGGAAGCAAATGGAAAAGTGCCGGAACCGGGCTTAAAAGAAATTCTTTTTACGAAGACAATGACGGATGCTGCTGAGTACATAAGGGTAACATATTCTCTTGAAAAGACAGTGGATGAGATATTAAAAGAAATGATAGAAATGATTCGTTGCCGTTATGAAACAGATATTCCGGCAAAAGAGGGTGCACTTTCCTTTATGCGTCAATTAAGAGAGAAGAAGATTCCGGTTACGATAGCGACATCAAGTGACCGTGTACTGGCACAGGCAGGGCTTACGCGACTGGGATTTTTACCATATATTGATGCTATTTTTACTTGTAATGAACTGGGCGTTGGAAAAGACCGTCCGGACATTTTTATCGAAGCACAAAAAAGTATGGGAACCAAAAGGGAAACCACGTGGATTTTTGAAGATTCCCTTCATGCGATACGTTCAGCAAAAAAAGCCGGATTTCCGGTTGTGGGATTGTATGATGTGTGCAGCAGACAGAATCAGGACAGTATCCGTAAAGAAACGGATATCTATATGGACAATCTGAAAGATTTTGATGCATTTTATAGCAGGGCATAGCAAAAGAAAGGAAAGAACAGAATGAAAACAGCATTAACAATAGCAGGCAGTGATTCGAGTGGTGGAGCTGGAATCCAGGCAGATATTAAGACAATGACAATGCATAATGTATATGCAATGAGTGCCGTGACAGCATTAACGGCACAGAATACAATGGGAGTAAAGGATGTGCTGGCAGTATCGCCGGCTTTTTTGAAAGAGCAGTTAGTCTGTGTTTTTGAAGACATTTTTCCGGATGCTGTTAAGATAGGAATGGTGCCGGATGCAGAACTTATGAAAGTGATTGCAGACTGCTTAAAGCAGTATCAGGTCAAAAACGTAGTACTTGACCCGGTTATGGTAGCAACAAGTGGTTCTGTGCTGATGCAGTCAGAGGCATTGCAGGCATTGAAAGAAGAACTGCTTCCTCTGGCAACTGTAACAACGCCGAATATTCCGGAGGCAGAAGTTCTTGCAGATATGGAAATCAAAGATGTGCAGCAGATGGAAGAGGCAGCAGAACAGATTGGCAGAAAGTATGGCTGCAATGTTCTGGTTAAAGGTGGTCATGCCATAAATGATGCCAATGATTTTTTATGGGAAAAGGAAACGGCGCAGTGGTTTCAGGGAAAACGGATTGAAAATCCAAATACACACGGAACCGGTTGTACGCTGTCAAGTGCGATTGCTTCTAATTTGGCAAAGGGACAGACGTTGGAGGCAGCTGTCAGAAATGCGAAAGAGTATTTGTCATCAGCATTGGCAGCAATGCTGGATTTGGGGAAAGGCAGTGGCCCGATGAATCATATGGCAAAGAAAATAGTGCTGGGTGAAGAAGAAAACGCATAGAAGTTAGCAGGAGGAAGAAACGTGTTTGGTTATGTGCAGATACGAAAACCAGAACTGAAAGTAAAAGATTATGAATTATATCATGGCTTTTATTGTGGCTTGTGCAGTCAGTTAAAAGAGCAGCATGGCTTTTTGGGGCAAATTACGCTGACGTATGATATGACATTTTTGGTACTTTTGCTGACGTCGGCATATGACATCCCGGTGAAAAACAGTACCAGCCGGTGTATGATGCATCCGGGAAAAAAACAACTGCATCTGACAAATGAGATAACGGAATATGCAGCAGATTTGAATATGATACTGACCTATCATCATCTGCGGGATGATAAAGAAGATGAACATTCTAAAAAAGCATGGATGGCGATGAAGCTGTATCATGGCAAAAAGAAAAAGGCTTCTATGAAATATCAGCAGAAGGATGCAAAAATAGAGCAGGCATTGGAAGAACTGTCAAAACTGGAAAAAGCAGGGCAGCAGGATATTTTTGCACTGGCAGACTGCTTTGGAAACCTGATGGCAGTTCTGTTTCAGTATAAAGACGACGCTTTTTCACAATATTTTCACGATTTGGGGTTTCATTTAGGAAGATTTATCTATATAATGGATGCATATGACGATTTGGAAAAAGACAAGGAAAAAGGATGTTTCAATCCGTTGCTGGAAAAAAGCAGCAGCCCGGATTATGAAACATGGATTTACAATATTCTGCTGGATGAGGCAGCACAGGCAGGTGCAGCATATCAGAAACTTCCCTGTCTGGATTATGCAGATATTCTGGGCAATATATTGTATGCCGGTATCTGGAATCGTTATGATGACATACAGACCAAAAAAAACAGTGAAAATATGCAGGAGGAAAGAAAAGGATGACTGACCCGTATCAGGTGTTGGGCGTTTCGCCCAATGCGACAGATGATGAAGTAAAAAAAGCATATCGTGATTTGAGTAGAAAATATCATCCGGACACATATGCAAACAATCCGTTATCTGATTTAGCAGAAGAAAAGTTTAAAGAAGTACAGGAAGCATATCAGCAGATTATGGATATGCGTTCCGGAAAGGGTAACCAGGGCTATCAGCAAGGTTATCAGCAAGGTTATCAGCAAGGTGGTTATCAGCAAGGTGGTTATCAGCAGGATAATTCACAATATAACAGACAGCAGTATCAGTATTATGGAAATGGTTATGGAAGAAATCCATATAACAGTGGAAGTGATTGTGGAACCGGTAATTTCTGTTGTGATTTATGGTGTGCTGATACGTTATGTGAATGTATGGGAGGCGATTTGTGCGGATGCTTTTAAAGTCAAAGGAAATAGCGTATACCGGTATTTTAATGGCAATAGCAGTGGTTCTTATAATTCTGGGTGGATATTTTGAAGGAAGTACGTTGTTTTTACTGGCAGCGGCTTCTTTTCTGGCTGGCATTGTAGAGAGAAATTTTTCTGTCGTGACAGCCTTTATTTTTTTTGCCGGAACGGTGCTTTTGGGAATTTTTCTGGCACCTCAGAAGTTATATTGTGCCACGTTTGCCGTATTTTGCATTTATGTAATTGTGGCAGAATTTCTGGAAAAAAAGCAGTTTCAGGCAGAACATCCCGTTCCTGTGGGAATCGTCTGGACAATAAAAGGCATTTTGTATCATATATTATTACTGGTGTCGCTTGTTCTGACAGAAAAACTGTTTGGGCTGGATACTTTTTTACAGCAAAAATGGATGGTGTCTTTAAGACAGTATCAGATACTTTTTGTTGTGATTATGATAATTTGTGCAGAAGCAGTATGGATAGTGTTTGATAGGGCTTATGTATATTTTCAGAGGCATTACGGACATTATTTTCAACTAAAAGAATAGACAAAAAAAGGCAGAAAATGCCGTCTGTCTGCTAAAAAAGCAGTAGGCTGTTTTCGACAGACGGTGTGGTGAAAAATAGCAAAGTTTTAGAATTAAATGCGAAAAGAGTTAATTAAACTCTATTTCGCATTTTCTTTTATATTGATAAACAATAGAAGAAATGCGGTAGAGCGTAAAAACTCTATCGCATTTTTTATTTTACAAAAAAGTATGAGAGGAGGCGCAGAAAGTGAGAAAACAGTACAAAAAATTGACATACGCAGACCGAAAAAAGATCGAGCAGTTGGCAAAGGAAAATGCGACACCTAAACAGTTAGCACAAGAAACAAACGTACACATTTCAACGATTTATAGAGAGTTAGAAAGAGGAGGCGATCCATACAACGCAGACGCGGCGCAACGCGCATTGTTCGGGTAATGAAATAGAGATTAAAAAAGGCAGTAGGTTAGGAGGAAAACATGGACGAGAAGATTAGAAAAGAATTAGAGGAAATATGCGGAAAAATTGCAGAATTATTAAACGAGAAAATAGAAGAAAAGCCAAGCGACAAGGTTAAGAAGTTCGGCACCCTGCGGATTTTAGGGGCAGCAGTACCGGCACCGGAAAAGCCATATTACAAAGGCGACGTTTTAGGCTACAACGGTACAAACTTTGAAATAGGCGACACCGTAGCAGGAAAAGAAATTACATGGTTAAAGTTGGGCGTTATTTGGGTATGCGACAGAAACATATTACAAGGTATTTCGTGGGAAACATTAAACGAAAAAGGACTTGTATTCGGCAAAGAGGTAGAGATAGACGGCGAAAAATACAAAATGAGATTATTAACCGGATCCGACGGCAACGA
>JAQYCU010000069.1 GCA_028724545.1 bacterium | reverse complement strand
ACAAGGTCTGATTTAAATTTAGCACTAAAATTTCTTCTTTGTCTGGACATAACAATGAATCCTCTCTTTCATGATGATTTTAGTATATCAGATTCATTAAAATTTGTCCGAAAAAGTGTCTTAATTTATGAGACCATTATACAAATCCCATAAACAAATAACGTATCTATATTTGTCTATGGGACATATTATTTAATTTAATTATTTAATTTTATCATTTAATTTATCATTTTATTTATCATTTTATTTTTACAATATTTATTAGTTGTCATTAAGGCTTGATTTATAATCCTTGCTCTAATGAGCCATTCATTATTTTTGATTTGCAATAACCTGTTCCAAATTGCTTAAATCTTCAGATGACAATTTCTGGTTTGCCAGATAATCTGTAATAAAATTCGATATAGAATTGTTATAAAACTTTTCTAATAAAACCTTTGTTTCTGTATCCTGTATTTTACGTTTTGTAACATTTGCCCTGCAGATAAATCCCGGGTCTTCCCGTGTGATGGCACCTTTGTCAATTAAACGTTTAATCACCGTATATGTTGTATTTTTTTCCCAGCCGATATATTCTTTTATGATTTTTGAAATATCCTTTGCTGCTAACTCTTTGTTTGACCACAAAAGTTCCATTACATTCAATTCACCTTCGTGTAATCGTATTTCTTTCATGAATTTCCCTCCACATTATAATTCATTCTACATTTATAGAATAAATTACTACCTTTGTAGAACTTAGTTATTACTAGAAATGATTTGTGTTTTATATTCTGTATTTAGAATTTTTAAATATTAAATATCCAGAAATATATTGTAACAAAATCTTAACAAACTTTATTCTACTAGTGAAGTATAATTTCGTCAATAGAAAAATTATACAATTTTTCACGCAAACCTTTGTAAAATATGCATTCTACAACTATAGATTGTGTTTTCTTTATCTAAAAACTACTGAGTATTGTGCTTTTCGGATTGCAAAAAAATATCTAACGCTTTTTAAATATATCAGAAATACCACGATAAATAGATTTTGCTGCCTTTTTTTGATAAGACTTACTTTTTAGTTTGTTTCTGTCTGATGAATTGGTAAGGAAACCAAGTTCTATCAAAATAGCCGGCACGGTATTATGTTTGATTACCACAAAACCAGCCTGTTTCACTCCTCTTTTTTTACAACTTAAATCTTTCACTAAAGTGTTGCACATTTCTTTCGCAAACATTTTACTGGTAATCCCCGACATTTTACTGGTATTTGCCCTGGAATAATATACTTCTAATCCTCTCACACGCGATGAAGGACAACTATTCATATGCAGACTTACAAATAAATCGGCACCATATTTTTTTACATATTTTGGACGTTGATATAAATTTACAAACGTATCGTTTCTTCTGGTCCAGTAGGCTTTTACATCAGATGAATTGCTTTCAAAATATTTTTTTGCCTGTGTGTATAGAATATTCAAATTCAATTTTTTTTCTGTTACACCACGCTTTTTGGCTCCTAAATCAAAGCCACCATGTCCGGCATCCAGTAATACTATATTTTTATAAATTGATTGTGGTGAACCTATTGTTACAGTGAAATAATCACTTCTTTTGCTTAATTTATAACCTCTTAATTTAGAAGTCTTTACAATAATTCTGGTATTACCAGAAGCTGTTTTGCTTACAGAATATCGCACAATAGACGAATCGTTTATCAATGGCTTATTTTTCTTGTAAAAAGCAATATGATTACCAGGGATTACAATTAAAAAACGCTTTTTCCAGTACTGGTCTGTAGTTGTGATTTGAGAAAAATTCACGCCTTTTGGCAAAAGAATTTTCATAGAATATTTTTCTTTTGAAAATGTAACCTTACCACCATTCGATGTTGTCTTCTGGGTATAAATATATTTTTTGCTATAAAATACTTTAATATAGGTAGCTGCTTCGGAATCGGAATCCCATATTTTGACTGTTGAAATGATGCCATTATGAATTTCTTTTGTCATCGTTCCCAGTGCATTTTGCGTTTTTGAAAACTTCATAGTAATAGAGTTTTCACTTGTATTTGGCAGATAACTGATATCAGATTCTTCTAACGAATTGGCTGTTAAGCCTAAAACATAATTTTGGGTATTCGATGTATTCATTCCAATAGTAATTCCGTTTAATATATTTCTATATTTTGTCTGGTCTCTTATTTTAGCATTAGAAGCTGCTGTATAAATATAATAGGAATCTATCACAAATGCATTCGTGGTATTTTGCCAGCTATAGCCTAATGATTTCATTACAAAGTCAAATGGCAGATAAAAATCGGTAAGCCCTCTTAGTTCACTGCTTCCCTTTAGCATAGGCATCGATATATTCTGCATTTTTCCATTTACTGTTACAGATGTACTGTCTTTTACAAATTGTAACGTGACTGTTCTGTCTGGATTTTTTATCGTCAACTGCGTATTATCTTCACTCTCGCTTACCGAATAACTACACCCTAGAAGTTTATGTAAAATTTCTCTGGACGGCACCATCCAGGTATTATGAATCTGCAATGGAAGCATTTCAACCGAATAAGAAGTTCCATTATATTTGATACGCTTCGTACTTCCTTCATAATCGCACTCCTCGTCTTCTTGTTTTATCGTAATTGTTGTTTCTGATGCTTTTGCAATAGAACCTGTTGCCAATGCCAGCATCAGAACGGTAAAAACAAGGTAACTGCCATATTTAATATATTTCAAAATATTTGTCCTGAAATTTGTATTCATATCATCTTTCTCCTGCCAAATCTGCTCTTGTAATCAACCATCTGCATCGATGGTATCTGCTTCTTTTCTATCTTGCTATCTTGCACATTCTTTTAAAATCGTGTAGTATAAAAAAGCAAAATTATAGTATTGGATTTTTAACACACCTGTTTTTTAATATAATAGAAAATGATAGCAAAATCAAGGCAAAAAATTGAAAATAGCCAATACAAAATATATACCATAACACACTGGAAAGGGGTTTCTTATGAAATTACAACAGCTGATGAGTTATACTCGCAGGGCCATTGACGATTATAACTTAATTGAAGAAAATGATAAAATAGCAATCGGTATTTCCGGTGGGAAAGACAGCCTGGCATTATTATATGCACTTTCAGGTCTAAGACGGTTCTATCCTAAAAGATTTGAATTAGTTGCAATATGTGTAAATTTAGGTTTTGAAGGAATGGATTTATCGGCTATCCGTCAGCTATGTGAAGAACAAAAAGTTCCTTTTTATGAAGTAAAAAGCGAGATTGGTAAAATCGTATTTGAGGAAAGAAAAGAAAGTAATCCTTGTTCCCTTTGTGCAAAAATGCGAAAAGGTGCATTAAATACAAAAGCAAAAGATTTGGGTTGTAATAAAATTGCCTATGCTCATCATAAAGATGATTTCGTTGAAACACTACTGCTCTCTCTTCTATTTGAGGGACATTTTTATGTATTTCCTCCGAAAACATATCTTGACCGTATGGACTTAACTTTAATCCGGCCTTTTATTTATATGGAAGAAAGAGATATTATAGGATTTCAAAATAAGTATCATCTGCCGGTACAAAAGAATCCCTGTCCGGCAGACGGTTATACCAAACGGGAATATGCAAAAAATCTGGTGCGCCAGTTAAACAAAGAACATCCCGGTGCAAAGGACAGACTCTTCCATGCCATTATCACAAGCAATCTGGAAGGATATGAAAAATAATATCAAGCTGGGTTACCAGAAATATAGATAGGTATAATCAACGAACTTCCAGCATTGATATCCTCTGATGATAACGAATTACAACGCATAATTTCCTGCACATATTCTTTAAATGTACCATATTCGGCAGAATAATTTTCCTTAGCGATACTCCATAAGGTATCATTCGTAGATACTTTAACAGATTTAAAACTAAGTTCCTGCTGATTTGCAGCCTTTGCTTCAGAAGAATATGCTGCTGCGATATGTGATGCCGTAAAACCAAGCATCGCAAGGATAAGTAAAAAAACAATCATACGATATATAAATGTATAAGATAATTCTATTTTTACAGTCTTCATAATAGTACCTCCTGTTGACGAACATCTGTTTGTTTCTATGTGAATACTATAACACCCAAACAAATGTTTGTCAATACAAAATCGAACAAATTTTCGTTTTTTTTTGTTATAAAATTACATTTGCGTATAAAAATTCAAACCACATAATAACTTTTTATTTAGAAAATGAAAGTAATACATTAATTTTTATTTGATTTTTCAATAGGAAAAAATTCAAACAAAAAAGTGCTATAGTTAGTAATATGCTCTCCTTGTTGGATACCGTAAAAGGAAGTATATACTCCATAACACTTTCTATTTTAATTTTATTCTATTTTTGTGGTTAAAAACCAGCTGTTTTGTCTATGTCAGACAGCAGATTATCTTCTGCCACAGCATCTTTTATATTTCATACCACTTCCACATGGGCATGGCTCATTTGGATAAATCTTTCTGCTTCCTGCAGGTCTGATAAATGACTTGGCAGGCTGTACAGCAGCTACCGGTTTTGCCTCTGTCTTTTCTTCTTTTTCTGTCTTAGCAGACTCTTTCTTTGCAGGTACTAAAATATCTTTGATTTCATCAGCAATATCAAGTGTTGTAACATCTACACTCTGTAACTGTTCTGCTACAACCTCTACTAATTCTGCTTTCTTTAATTTGGAATATCCTGTGGCACCGGCAACTTTTGCCAATTCCTTCAGTTCACCAACCTTATAACCATTTAAGATTTCTTCCAATTTTACATTACTGTTCATTTGTTTTACTCCTTGTTTCTGCTTTACTAAATAAAATCAACATAATTGATTATAATAGAAGATTTTGGGAAATACAAGTATTTTGGGAAAATTTACCTCGCTTTTCAGCCCGAAAATACAGGATTTTGGCTATTCTACCCGGTTTTTTCCAAGAAATCGCATCTCTTCTGCTTCTGCTTTTTTGCTTGCAGCCACCACCTGCAGAGTTTCCAGCGAATGACATTCTGCACAGGTCACACCAAACGAAATTGGTTTTCCACAAATACGGCAATGGACTCCTGTAATGCTTTTTGCAGTATCACCCTTATACTGTATCCTGCCTTCCCGAATCCATCCTCTTACTTTTGATATCGGAATATTAAAATGTTCTGCCACTTCATGCTCACGGACATCATTTTCACGAATATAATCACGGACGTCATTAAAAAGATGGCGTTCTTTACATAATGGACACAACTCATCCGGATACAGTTCAGAAAGCAGCTGATTACAATCCGGACAGACTTTTTCTTTGAATTTTTCGGCACGGTCTTTATGGATTAACTGCATTTTATTTTCCCCCTTCTATTTACTTCTATTTGCTTCTTTCGATTTTTCTTTTTACTATTTTCGATTTGTCACTTCTATTTCTTCATTTTATCATCTGTTCTTCTTTTTCATTTTATCGTTTCTTTCTTTTTTCTATTTTCACATTCTCATTGCATAAAACCTTACCACAGCACGGTATTCTGCAACATTCTTACTGTATTATATCATTTTTATTATAAACAAAAAAGCGCTTTAACAGACCGACTCTGATATTTTTTACTGTTATGTTGCCGGCATTCTTTTTACCCGTCATTTCTATGTAACCACTATATTTTACCCGTCTGTTACTTTCAATATAACAACATCATCCTTTTGGAAACAAACAGGATACTTTTCAAGCATACTCTTATAATCCGTAATTAAATATGTAAATAATTCATTAGGCCCAAGTACAATATAGTCTACACCATATTGCTCTAACAGCGCATCCCTTTTCTCAGAATCTTCATACATTGTTTTAACATCTGCTTCATTCTGGGCATAATCAACGCCGTGATAATACAAGAAAGAGCTGGAACCACACACAATGTTACGCCCGGTAAGGGAAGCCACTGCATTATTATGATTTGTCGCTGTCAGCAGCAAGTCAGATGGTTTTGTTTCTTTTTCTATAAATGCTGCTGCTTCTGCATAACCTTTGCTATATAATTCATATTCCGAAACAGCTTCTCTTGCCATTGTCAGGATTGCAGAAATGGAGCCTAAGAAAATAAGCAGTGCAATTCCTCCATAATATAAGATGAAACTTTCTCTTATTTTTTGCAGTTTATCGCATATAAAATCAGAAACGGCAATGCAGAAAAACAGATAGGCAACCAGCAACAGCTTGTTATTATCATATACATTTGGTTGGAAAATAATAAATTCTGAAATCAGCCATAAAAAAGCCGATGGAAGCATTATTTTCTTTTGCTTTTCATTTTCGGATAGGAATACGGCAATTACAAGGAAGAACATTATGCCATAGTTCTTTATGGCAAATATAATGTAATTATCGCCCGAATTTGCCCAGTTAAAGCCACCACGGGTAAATTGTTCCCCCACTGCCTGTCGAAACGTAAATGCAAGCAGCTGTGGCAATGCAAGTGCCAGTACAACAGCTAAGAACACACCCCACGTCAGCAGAAGTTGCTTACTAAAACCTTTGCAACAGACGTACACAAGGTATGCTAAAAATGCAATGATTAAAATAAGACCCATTGCAAAAATAATATTGTTACCAAGTGGCGCATCCGAATTCATTTTGATGCTAAGCAGGCTAAGGACCGTTAAAATAACAGCCATAATTACAATGCGCATCCATATGGTAATTGATTTTTTCTTTGTGACAATATTTTCTTTTGCATTCAGCAATAAAAAGCCACAGCACAGTACGCCCAATGCCAGAAAAGAATGCGTATGAATCAAAGGCAGTCCGCCTGCCAGTATGCCTGCCGGTATAAAATACCACTGTTTCTGCTCTTTCCACGCTTTTATCAGCAAATAGAGCAATGGAAACAGGATTGCCCAGCCAAAAAGCGTAGCACGTTGTGGAATCAACATATCTACCAGAACATTATGCCATTGTATGTTCTGGTCCACATAATTGGTAGGCGTCTGATAAAATTCCGTAAAAATTCTGGTGAAATTTGTATCCTGAAATCCATTGCTAATAAAATAGCAGATGCCAAAACCACCGTTCAGAAAGAACAAAATACACGCCAAAAATGGTTTCCATTTGTCCTTCAGCAAATACTGTGCCAATAAATAAACACCAAAAAACACCTGTAATAAAGCAATATACATTGGTATCAGATAGGACAGTTTCAAAGAAGTTCCGAGCAGATACAGACTGGAAGAAATACTGTCTGATAAAAACGGATATGCCAGCCGTGTTCCCGGCAAAATAGAATATTCCGGTGGAAAGATTCCCTGTCTGGCAATGCTTGTAATAAATCCAAGATGCATATTCATATCACCATATGTACATTGTCCTGTCATATAGGCACCATCTTTTACGGTAAGTGTATGATGCCAGAGCACAACTACCATATACAGGTACAGCAATCCGATAAAAATAGCACAAGGATGCTTTTTTATCAGTTGAAAAATAGAAACGTTTCCTTTGTGGAAACCTACAATGGCAGTTTCTTTCTGCTGATTTCCCCTCACTTCTCTGCCCGAAGTGGATGTTTTCTGCCGCATACGATAGCAAAGAATCATCAAAAACAGACAGAAAGCAGTTAAAATAACCAGACCATGTGCCAGATATCCAAAACCAAAGAAGAATGCAAAAATAACCGGCAGCCATTGAAGGAAAAAACTACCTGCCACACTTCCTAATAAGATACAAAATCCATTTGTTTCTTTTGAAAACAGCAAACGGATACTAATCATTCCTAACAATTGAAATGCAAAAAAATATAAAATTCCAATCATAATAATCTCCATTTTTCCAAAAAATCTATGCTACAAAGGGTATGCATATTTAAAAAAATATACATACCCTATTCTTGTCATTTTTTACCGTCCGGCTACTGTTTAGATATACAAGCACTAGCCGGAACAGTTTCATCACAGTTACTTTCTGTTTCTTTGTTGCTTTTTCGCCACATACCGGCTGAGAGAATCACTGAATTTTGGCAATTGACAGCCACAAAGCACAGTACTGGCATCTACTCTGGTGCAACGGACAACCGTACACTTTATTTTAAACTTTGTATTGGTATCCCTGTCATGAAAAGAAACATAAATTTCTGAGCCGACTTCCACTTCAGCACTGCGTGGACAGATAATGCCAATTCCTTTGGCGCTCAAATCCCGTATCGTTATTTCCGAAGGCTCTTTGTGGAATCCTGTCTGCATCTTACCCACAATTCCCATAAATACACGATAATAATTTCGCCGGTTTACAGGGGTAACATTTTCTTCTTCTGTGGTTGCAATACAATGTGCACTGCCATCAGGCAGCTTCGGGCTCATAACATATGTAATTTTTATACTATTATATAAATAAGCTTTGTCTTTGCGATTGACCGTAACCACATTGATAATATCCGGTGCATTAAATCCAACAGCCTGTCCATTGACAAGAATTGGCTTTACAAAGACTTTATCTTCTTTGATGTCAATAATTTCTGTTGTAAATGTAATATTTTTTAAACCTTTGCTGGAACGGATTGATACCTGTGTTCCAACCCCAAATTCTGATAATTTCATTACCTTAACTCCCCATAAGAACGAAAGGATACCGTAATTTTTCTCGGTACCCTTTCTGAATGTAATACTTAATATTTGATATGTGACATCTTCTGTCATAATATAACAGTTAATGCAATAACATATCCCTATAATTAAAACTTACCAGCATCTGCTGCTTCCTGAACGGCTACAGCTACGGCTACAGTCATACCAACCATTGGGTTGTTACCTGCACCAATCAGTCCCATCATCTCTACGTGAGCTGGTACAGAAGAAGAACCTGCAAACTGAGCGTCAGAATGCATACGTCCTAATGTATCTGTCATACCATAAGAAGCAGGACCTGCTGCCATATTATCTGGATGAAGGGTACGGCCTGTACCACCACCAGAAGCTACAGAGAAGTACTTTTTACCCTGCTCGATACATTCCTTCTTGTAAGTACCTGCTACTGGATGCTGGAATCTTGTAGGGTTTGTTGAGTTACCTGTGATAGATACGTCAACGCCCTCTTTGTGCATAATTGCTACACCTTCACAAACATCGTTTGCACCATAGCAGTTAACTTTAGAACGAAGTCCGTCTGAATATGATTTACGGAATACTTCCTTAACAGTATTTGTGTATGGGTCATACTCTGTTTCAACAAATGTAAATCCGTTGATACGAGAAATAATCTGTGCTGCGTCTTTTCCAAGACCATTTAAGATAACACGAAGAGGTTTCTTACGAACTTTGTTTGCCTTTTCAGCAATACCGATAGCACCTTCTGCTGCTGCAAAAGACTCATGTCCTGCTAAGAAGCAGAAACACTCTGTTTCCTCTTCCAGGAGCATTTTACCAAGATTACCATGTCCTAAACCTACTTTACGAGTATCTGCAACAGAACCAGGAATACAGAAAGACTGTAAACCTTCACCAATGGCTGCTGCTGCGTCTGCTGCACGACGGCAGTTCTTTTTAATTGCGATAGCTGCACCTACAATATAAGCCCAGCATGCATTTTCAAAACAAATTGGCTGGATACCTTTAATCTGGTCATAAACATTAAGTCCAGCATCCTTTGTTATCTTTTCTGCTTCTTCGATAGAAGAAATACCATAGCTGTTTAATACGCTATTAATCTTATCAATTCTTCTTTCATATGATTCAAATAATGCCATTATTCGTTTGCCTCCTTTTTATTATTTTGCAATTTCTTCATCCGTTCTTGGGTCAATGAGCTTAACAGCATCATCAACACGACCATACTGTCCACAAGCCTTTTCCCAAGCTGTGTTAGGGTCATCACCCTTTTTGATGAAGTCTGTCATCTTACCCAGGCTAACGAACTTGTAACCAATGATTAAGTCATCTTCATCTAATGCGATTGCAGTAACATAACCTTCAGCCATCTCTAAGTAACGAGGTCCTTTTTTCAGAGTTCCGTACATTGTACCAACCTGAGAACGAAGTCCTTTACCAAGGTCTTCCAGACCTGCACCGATTGCAAGACCATCTTCAGAGAATGCACTCTGTGAACGTCCGTAAACAATCTGTAAGAATAATTCTCTCATTGCTGTATTAATAGCATCACAAACCAAGTCTGTGTTAAGTGCCTCCATAACAGTACGTCCTGGAAGAATTTCAGATGCCATAGCTGCTGAATGTGTCATACCTGAACATCCGATGGTTTCTACTAATGCTTCCTGAATGATACCTTCTTTAACATTCAGTGTTAACTTGCAGGCACCCTGCTGTGGTGCACACCAGCCTACACCGTGTGTAAAACCAGAGATATCTTTTACGTCTTTTGCTTTAACCCATTTTGCTTCTTCTGGGATAGGTGCACAACCGTGGTTAACACCCTGAGCAACTGGGCACATGTTTTCTACTTCTTGTGAATAAATCATGTTTATGCTCCTTTCAATAATGCTTATTCTCTGCAATAAAAATCGCAGTCCTAATACTTATTTTCTCACAAAATTCCGATTTCGTCTACTATTTTTGACAAAAAAGTATAAATTTTAACATTTAATCCAATTTTTTGCTCACAATTTCGCCCTGTCGCTTGTAAATACTTCCTTTTGGAACGAAACCACGAATCATTGAAAGTGGATATACATTGGAATTGCTGCCAATGATGCTGCCCGGATTTAATACACTGTTGCAGCCAATTTCAACATAATTTCCAAGAATGGCTCCCATTTTGCGTAAGCCGGTTTCAATCACCTCGCCCTGATAGCGTATCGTTACATTTGTTTTGTCTGATTTCACATTGGATGTAATAGAACCGGCACCCATATGGGATTTATACCCCAGAATAGAATCCCCTACATAATTATAATGCGGCACCTGCACATTATTAAATAACAGGACATTTTTTAGTTCTGTGGAATTTCCCACGACACAATTTTCACCAACAATTGCATTTCCACGGATAAATGCTCCCGGTCTTACCTCTGTGTTCTTTCCAATGATGCAGGAACCGGCAATTGTTACATTTGGTGCAATCTTTGCTGATTTTGCAATCCAGACCTCTTCCTGTGGGTGGTCATACTCTTCTTCAGAAAGGCTTTCTCCCAGTTTTGGCAGAAAATCTTTGATTTTTGAAAGCACTTCCCACGGATATGTTGTGTCTTCAAAAATCTCATTTGCTATCGTTTCATCCATATTAAAGAGTGCTGTGTTTTTTATCTGGTCATACATATGTAATCCTCCTCCTTACTTTTTCTTTGCTTTTTGAGATTTGCTTTTTGGCTTTTTATAATATACGGCTGCCTGGTCAAACATCTGTCGCAGTATGAGTTGGTTATTCGTCTGCTTAACACCTTCTACCCGGCGAATGACAAAGCCGTTTAATTTTTCCATATATTCTTCCGGCGTAATTTTTCCTTCAGCCACCAGCGTTAGTCCTAATTCCCAGCTTGCCGTAAGTTCCGGATTGAGCAGGGAACGAATGGACGTATTGACAACATCATATACCATTTCACCAAGAAGTTCGGGCGTAATAATCTGCGTCCGGTTATTCAGATTCAGATATTTGATTTTTACTAATTTATTCAAAATCTCGGCACGGGTTGCACTTGTTCCAATGCCACTACCCTTTATCTGGGCACGTAAATCTTCATCTTCAATTAACTGTCCGGCATTTTCCATTGCAAGAATCATAGAACCGGAACTATACCTTTTTGGTGGTGAAGTTTCCCCTTCTTTGATAAACAGTGACGATACTGTTATCTCCATCCCTTTCTTTAACTGCAGCATTGCTTTCTGTGCTGCCTGGTCGGTATTTTCGTCTTCCTCTCCTTCGCTTTCGCTTTTTGAGGCACTGTCAGCCTTTTTGGAAACAAAAGAAGCCGTTGCAATAGAAAGATAGCCCGGTTCTGTCAGCACTTTAAATCCTGAGAAAAAACTTTCTGTCTTTCTTTTTGCTGTAATATTCAGTTTTAAATATTCTGCCGGTGGATAAAAAATACATACAAAACGCCGGGCAATGACTTCGTAAACTCTTTGTGCCGTAAAACTGACACCGGCAAGCGCACCAAGCCCCTGTCCTGTCGGAATAATTGCGTAGTGGTCCGTAATCTGTTTGTCATTAACATAATGACTTTTACTAAGCCCCTGATACATTTTATTCTGCAGAATATTTCCTGCAATTTCCGAAAGAACCGGATAATGCTGAAGACCTGCAAGATTTTTATGTATTTCTTTGGCTACGGCTGTTGATAATACACGCGCATCGGTACGGGGATATGTTACCAGTTTCTTTTCATACAATTCCTGAACAATTTTCAGTGTTTCATCAGGACTGATTTTAAACATTTTGGAACAGGTATTTTGCAATTCTGCCAGATTAAAGAGCAATGGCGGCTTTTTCTTTTCTTTCTTTTTTTCCACCTTTGTAATCACGGCAGTCCGTTCCTTTTGCACTGCCTCTGTATTTATGCTCTCACCAGCCTGACTGGCCTGCTCCACTTCTTCTTCTGAAAAATCAAGTTCCCGACATAAATTCATTGCATCAGCACGCTCTTTGAAACCATTTTCTTTATATAACGCAGGGGACTGATAGTATATTGATTCTTCTGTCACACGCCAGTCGCCCTGAAATCCCTGTCCTTCATACATAAAGTTTCCGATTACACGATAAAATGGTGTTTTTACGAAATTACGGATTTCCCGTTCTCTTCGCACAACCATCCCCAGTACGCAGGTCATAACACGGCCTACGGTAATCGCAGACCATTTTCCGTTATTTAAGTAATCCATAACGGTTTTTCCATATTTTAAAGAAAGAACACGCGAAAAATTGATTCCCATCAGATAATCTTCTTTTGCACGCAAATATGCTGAAGCCGATAAATTATCATATTCGTTTAATAACTTCGCTTCAGCAATTCCACGTTTGATTTCCTCTTCTGTCTGGGAATCAATCCATACTCTTCTCTTTTCTTTGCTGTCAGGCACATGCGCCATCTGGTCTACCAGACGGTAAATATATTCTCCTTCACGTCCGGAGTCAGTGCAGACATAAATACGGGTAACTTCATCCTTGTTTAGCAGCGATGATACAATTTCAAACTGCTGCTTTACATCTGGTATCACTTCATACAGGAATGTTTCCGGTAAAAAAGGAAGTGTCTGCAATGTCCACTTTTTGAGTGCCGGGTCATATGCATCAGGATAACTCATCGTTACAAGATGTCCGACACACCAGGTTACAATATATTCCTCAGATTCCATATAGCCTTTTCCGGCGCTGCCACTTACACCTAATACTTTTGCAAATTCTTTAGCCACACTAGGTTTTTCTGCAATAAATAAATCTTTCCCCATTCTGGCTATTCGTCCTCTTTCTCTTGTTTTCCTGCGATTTCACTATAGCATTTTGTACCAAAAATAATGCCGACAATAGCTACACCTGCCAGTGCAACATATTTTACGATATCTGTTACATTCACGGTTACTGTAACATCGGAATTTCCTTTTGATTTAGATGAACTAATAAATTTTGCTGCATCTGCAGCTTTTTTGCATTTACACATATACCAATTCCTCCTTATACTATTTCTTTGTTTTTTTATCTTTTATTTATTCAAAATATATTTCTTTTCCTGTTAAACAGAGATTTTTATTGGTAATAAATTTTTATTTTATCCCCGGATAATCTCCCCTGCTTACAACGATATGATACCCAATGGACTGCATTCTATTCTCTAAACACTGTCTGCATTGCGCCGACTCGTCACCGGTGCAGATTTTATTATCATATAACTGGTATTTTTCTCTTACACCAACCGGCGAAAGATTTGGCATCACGACATTTGCACCTGCCAAAATCCCCTGCTCGCGTCCCTGCGGATGAATCGTGCCTAACGCTGTCGTTGCCGGTAATAACACTTTTGGAAACGATAAACGCAAAATTCCAAGCAGCAAAAGTGTCTGCTCTAATGTACCACCCGGCATATTTGCAAATGGTGAATCTTTCTGAGGGATAAATGGCCCAATTCCAATCATATGTGGCTGCAATTTTTTCAAAAACAAAATGTCATTTGCAAGATATTCGGTTGTCTGATACGGAGAGCCAACCATAAATCCGGCTCCTACCTGATAACCGATTTCTTTCAAATCATACAGACAGTTTATTCTGTGTTCAAATGACAAATCATCCGGATGTAATTTTTCATAATGCTCCTTTGTCGCTGTTTCATGACGAAGCAGATATCGGTCTGCGCCACAGTCAAACCAGTACTGATAAACATTATGTTCCCTTTCGCCTACCGATAATGTCACAGCACAGTCGCTATGCCTTTTTTTGATTTCACAAATCAGTCTGCCGATATCTTTTACGGAATACTGTAAATCTTCGCCACCCTGCAGAACAAAAGTCCTGAATCCCAGTTCATAACCTTCTTCAACACAAGCTAAGATTTCATCCGGCAAAAGACGGTATCTTTCGACAGCGTGATTCTGACAACGGATACCACAATAATAACAATTGTTTTTGCAATAATTTGTAAATTCAATCAGTCCACGAATATAGACATCTTTTTGATAATATTGTTCCCTGACAGTTCTTGCCTTTTCAAATAACAGATTTCTGTCTGCTTCCTGAGCATTTTCGATAAGGGCAATATATTCGTCTTTTGTCAGTACCGTATTTTTTTGTAGTGTTTCTATTAATTCTGCTACTGTCAAAATGATGGTATTCTCCTGTTATTTTTGTTGTCTTCTCCCATTTTCCCTTTTTTATACCTGCAGAATATCCTAATATCCTAATTCTTCCCCAACCAGAATTACTTTGATTCTGCCCGGCTGACGCGACCTTCTTGTAATCACGGTCTGGCAGCAGATGCAGTCCTCTGTCTGACAGTCAAAACATCTTCCGTATTCTGCACACGGTGTGTTTTTGTTCAATCGTACAGTGTTTGGTGGTGCAGCAATATTTCTGGTACGTGCAATACCACTTTCCACATCTGGAACTACTTTGTTCATGCCAACAATAACAATGATATGTTCCGGACCGTTGCAAAGGCATGCAACACGGTTTCCATTGCCATCAATGTTAATCAGTTCTCCGTCTAATGTGATTGCATTAGAACTCATAAAATAAAAATCAGACGTAACAATTTTTCCATAAAATTCCTTTTCGGACATATCATCCGGTTTGGAGGCACGATTATAAATTTCATAATCGGATTCTGATTCCAACAAATCATCCAGAAGTCCGATTTCACGCAATGTTTCAGAGCCACCCCACGAAATGGAACATTCCGGTGTCAGAAAACGTTTTGCTTTTGCATTTGCTTCCTCACGGTCTTTGCAGTAATAGCCTTCCATATTGCGATGTGCCAGTTTTTCAATAATGCTTTCTGCCAGATTTTCATAATTTTGCTGTTTTGCTGTCATATAACTGCCCCCTTCTAATGGTTTAAAATGGTTCAAATGCAAGGTTCGCCAGCAGGAAACCGGTCAGAATCCCGCTGGCGCATCTGCATTTTATGTCAATTTATGCTTCATAAAGTGGATATTTATCTGTTAATGATTTTACAATTGCTGTTGCTTTTTCTTTGTTGCCCTCAGGGTCATTGATAATCATTGCAATTGCCTCAGCCACCTTATCCATATCATCTGTCTTAAAGCCTCTTGTTGTAACAGCAGCCGTACCAAGACGGATACCACTTGTAACAAATGGAGACTGTGGGTCATTTGGAATCGTATTTTTGTTACAGGTAATATGAGCAGCATCCAGCCATTTCTCTACTTCTTTTCCTGTCAGTCCCTTATCGGCCAAATCAACTAACATCAAATGGTTGTCAGTACCACCGGATACAATTTTAATACCACGGTTCTGCAGTCCTGCACAAAGTGCCTGAGCATTGTCTATAATATTTTTTCCATATTCCTTAAAGTCAGGCTCTAATGCTTCCTTGAAGCAGACTGCTTTTGCTGCAATCACATGCATCAGAGGACCACCCTGGATTCCAGGGAAAAGTGCTTTGTTGAAATTCACTTCTTTGGCAAATTCTTCACTGGATAAAATCATACCACCACGTGGTCCACGAAGCGTTTTATGTGTTGTTGTGGTTGTAACGTGTGCATATGGGATTGGACTCTCATGATAACCGGAAGCTACCAGTCCTGCGATATGTGCCATATCAACCATAAGATATGCTCCAACAGAATCAGCAATTTCACGGAAACGCTTGAAATCAATTTTTCTTGCATAAGCACTTGCTCCGGCAATGATAAGTTTTGGCTTGCATTCTTTTGCAATCTTTTCTACTTCATCATAGTCAATGAATCCTTCATCATTAACTCCATAAGGAACACAGTTGAAATATTTACCCGATAAGTTTACCGGACTTCCGTGTGTTAAGTGTCCACCGTGGTCTAAGTTCATTCCCATAAAAGTATCGCCAGGATTCATTAAGGCAAAGAATACTGTCATATTTGCCTGCGCACCGGAATGTGGCTGCACATTTGCATAGGTACAGTTAAACAGTTTCATGGCACGGTCACGGGCAAGATTTTCTACAACATCTACATATTCACAGCCACCATAATATCTTTTTCCTGGATAACCTTCTGCATATTTATTTGTCAGTGTGCTTCCCATTGCTGACATAACAGCCTTACTGACTAAGTTTTCAGAAGCAATCAGCTCAATATTATCACGCTGTCTGTTTGTTTCATCCGTAATCGCTTTTGCTACTTCAGGGTCAAATTTTTCTACTTCATCAAATGAATACATTTTATACTCCTCCTATTCTGCATCATCAATTGCTTTACCAATATCATTTCTCATATATTTGTTTTCAAAAGAAACCCATTTTGTTGCTTCATATGCATTTTTTCTGGCTTCTTTTAAGTTGCTTCCTTTTGCAGTAACGCCAAGTACACGTCCACCATTTGTCACGATACCTTCATCTGTCAGTTTCGTACCGGCATGGAATACATAATAACCATCTTTTCCTTCAAAATTCTCCAGACCGGAAATCACTTTTCCCTTTTCATATTTTTCAGGATAACCATCGGATGCCAGTACAACACAAACTGCTGCATTGTCTTCAAACTGTAAGTCAATCTGGTCTAATTTTCCGTCAATACATGCTTCCATTACATCAATAATATCATTTTTCATACGTGGAAGGACAACCTGTGCCTCCGGGTCACCAAAACGGGCATTATATTCCAATACCTTTGGTCCGTCTTCTGTCAGCATCAGACCAACAAAAAGAATACCGACAAAATCCCTGCCTTCTGCTTTCATTGCATCCATTGTAGGCTGGTAAATTTTTTCTTCACAGAACTTCTGAATTTCCTCTGTATAAAAAGGACTTGGCGAGAAAGTTCCCATACCACCGGTATTTAAACCTTTGTCACCGTCTTTTGCTCTTTTATGGTCCTGAGCACTTGTCATCGGCTTAATATGGGTACCGTCGCAATAGCAAAGAACAGATACTTCACGTCCTGTCATAAAATCTTCAATTACAACAGTTTCGCCGGCATCCCCGAACTGCTTATCTAACATCAGGCTGCCAATGCCTGCTTCTGCTTCTTCCTGATTCTGACAAATCAATACGCCTTTTCCTAATGCAAGTCCGTCTGCTTTTAAAACAATTGGGAAAGAAGCGTTTTCCAAATATAAAAGTGCTTCTTCCGGTGAATGGAATGTTTCATAATGGCATGTTGGAATGTCATATTTTTTCATTAAATCTTTTGAAAAACTCTTAGAGCCTTCAATGATAGCCGCGTTTTTGCGTGGTCCAAATACCCGAAGTCCTCTCTCTTCAAAGACGTCAACTACGCCTCCTACCAGCGGGTCATCCATACCAATAATTGTTAAGTCAATTTCTTTTTCCTCAGCAAAATCTGCCAGTTTGTCAAATTCCATTGCTCCAATGTCAACACATTCAGCATACTGGCTGATACCACCATTTCCTGGTGCACAATAGATTTTATCTACTCTTTTGCTCTGTGATACACTCCATGCTATCGCATGTTCACGTCCACCACTTCCTACAATTAAAACTTTCATGAAAAAATCCTCTCTTTCCACTGCCTTATTTCTGAATATGGGCAATTCCATCTCTGATTTCTACTTTATTCTGTCCAATCAAATTAATCGCTTCCGGAAGAATCTTCCATTCAGCCTGTTCCATCACTCGTTTTTGTAGAATTTCAGGCGTATCTCCCTCTTCTACATTAACTGCTTTCTGTAAGAGAATCGGACCGTGGTCTGCCTCTTCATCCACGAAATGAACTGTCGCACCGGTAACTTTATTTCCGGCAGCCAGTACGCTTTCATGTACTTTCAGTCCGTAATATCCCATGCCACAATGCGCCGGAATCAAGGACGGATGAATATTAATAATCTTATTCTGATAGTTTTGTACTAATATTTTCGGAATAATAACCAGATATCCTGCCAGTACTACTAAATCTATCTCATATTTTTGAAAAGCTTCTACCATAGCACGTCCAAATGCTTCTCTGTCCGGAAAATCTTTTGGACTGATGCACATACTGTCTATGCCTGCATTTTTTGCCCGTTCTAAGGCATAGGCATCTTTTTTGTTGCTGACAACAACAGCAATCTGGGTATCTTTTACAATTCCTGCATTGACGGCATCAATAATGGCCTGCAGGTTAGTACCTCCACCAGAAACACATACTGCAATTTTTTGCATAACATGCTCTCCTTTATTAAATTAGATTAATGTAACGCCCTTATCACCTGAAACGATTTCGCCGACAATAAATCCTTTTTGTCCGGACTGATTAATCAGTTCTACTGTTTTGTCTGCATCTTTTGCATCAACAGCTAACATCATACCAATACCCATATTATATGTATTGTACATCATCTCACGTGCGATATCGCCATCCTTTGCAAGCATTTCAAAGATTGGTGGAATTTCATAACTGTCTGCTTTAATCTGTGCACGGACACCTTCCGGCAGCATACGTGGAATATTTTCGTAGAAACCACCACCTGTAATGTGGCTGCATCCCTTTATTGTTACGCCACCTTCTTTTACAGAACGAAGTGCTTTTACATAAATAATCGTAGGTGTTAATAATGTTTCGCCAAGTGATTTTCCACCAAGTGATTCGTAGGTTTTATTTAAAGATTCTTTTTTCATTTCAAACACTTTACGAACCAGGGAATATCCGTTGCTATGAATACCAGAAGATGCAATACCAACTAATACATCGCCTGCTGCAATTGTTTTTCCTGTAATCATATCTTTCCGGTCTACAACACCAACGGCAAAACCGGCCAAATCATATTCGTCAACAGGGTAAAATCCTGGCATTTCTGCTGTTTCACCACCAATTAATGCAGCATCTGACTGTCTGCAGCCTTCTGCAACACCACTTACAATTGATGCAATTTTTTCTGGCTCATTTTTGCCACATGCAATATAATCTAAGAAAAATAATGGTTCACCACCTGCACATGCGATATCATTGACACACATGGCTACACAGTCAATACCAACAGTATCATGCTTGTCCATCTCAAATGCTACTTTTAACTTTGTTCCGACACCATCAGTACCAGATACTAAAGTTGGCTGTTCCATTTTCTTGAACGCTTCCATAGAAAACGCACCGGAAAAACCACCAATATCAGTTAAAACTTCGCTTCGCATTGTACTTGCGATATGCTTTTTCATTAATTCAACTGATTTGTACCCTGCCTCAATGTCAACACCTGCTTTTTTGTAATCCATTATTGCCTCCATTCTGCCTGTATACGGCAATTTAATTTATCAATAGCTTTTTGTTTTTTACCCTGCTCTCTCTGAACACGTTATGTCATCAGAAAGGTTCCTTGCCTGAACAAAGGATAAATAACAACAATCTATTTTATTGTATCATAAAGAAGATTATTTGTCATCATTCTATTTTTGCGAATGATTTTCTATTTTGCGAATGTTTTTCTATTTTTGCGAATGTTTTTCTGTTGTTGCAAATCATTTTCGCTGTTGCAATATCCCACTGTTTCCCATCGCTATGCAGAAAAACAGCCCCACATTGTGGTGTCTGCAAAACTTTACTCTGCACTTTTTCCAAACGCTGCAGAAGTTCCTGATGAGGATGCCCGTAACGATTTTTCTTTCCACAGGAAATCAGGGAAACGGACGGGTGCAGCCTTTCTAAGTATTCTTCGCCGGAAGAATTTTTCGAGCCATGATGTGCCACTTTTAATATGTCATATCGTGCAGGCAGATTCATAGAATTTTCCTGTAATCTTTTCAGAACCTGCTCTTCTCCTTCCTTTTCCAAATCTCCTGTCAGGAGAACAGAATTTTGCCCATAAACCATACTAAGTGTGACAGAATATGCATTGGCAGAATCAGACAAAAAACCACTGTCCGGATGAATACAGGTAATTTTTAATTTTCCGGCCTGTATACAATCTGCCGTCTGAATCTCTCCGATGGGTACGCCTGCCTGATATGCTGCCCGGATGAGCATGTTATAATTTTCATCTTTACTCTGGTTATCCGGATTCGGAACCAGGCACCTGCCAATACGAATCCCCAGCAAAGGTCCTCCTTCCAGCAATTCCAGCTGTCCCGAAATATGGTCTTCATCTGCGTGTGTCATTATCATATAATCAATCTTTCGTATGCCATAATATTTTAGGAATGGAATAATACGATACCTGCCAACCTGTTTTGTATCGGTACTGCCACCATCAATCAGAATCGTAACGCCTTCTTCTGTCTGTATAAAAATGCCATCTCCCTGTCCGACATCCAGCATAGTCATCTGTAACCCACTGACCGGAGAATGGTATCCCAGAAAAATACAGACGATAACACACAGACCAATTGACAGAATGCGATAATGACTTTTTAAGTACTTTGAATAAAGAATCTGCTGCTTCAAAAAAAGAACCACAAGTACAAGAATGGCATAATATATGATAACTTTCCACTTTGCCGGACAACCGAGGACCTGCGTCGGACAAGGCAGTTTTACTGTTATGTTGCAAAGCCATTGATAAAAGCACAATATCAGATGCACCGGTATTAAAAGCACTTTTGCTACCGGCAGATAAAGCAAACCGATAATGCCTGCCAGCAAGGATAACAATACAATTGCCGAAACCAATGGTAATACCAGAAGGTTCAATAGGATACTATATGTCGAAATTTCATAATAAAAAGAAAGCAAAACCGGAAATGTAGTAAGCCAGATTGCTATACTGCCTAAAAGAGAAGAAATCATTTTCTCAATTCCCGAAAGAAACCATATTCTTAAATACGGAAACGTACTGTTTGCCATCATTTCTTTTTTCTTTCTCTTTTGCCTGTGTTTTTGACTTTTCTGTTCTGCGAAGCTCCCAAAGACAAGGCCATTCAATACCGGATATACAAAAATAGCACCAAGAGCAGCACTGTATGACAGAAGAAAACTGCTGGAAAAAACGGCATACGGCTTTTGCACCAAAATCACAAAAGCACTGACAGCCATTGCCGTTAATGGTTCGTAACTTCTTCCTATCACCTGGCTGAACAGCAAAAGAAGCATCATCAGAATTGCCCTGTTGACGGAAACACCGAAGCCTGTCATCGTTCCATATGCCATCAAAAAACATAAAGTCAGCAAAAATGAAATACTTTTGGGACATAAAAGCCTTGAAAATATAGAAAACAACAGCATACAGATAATCGTTATATGAAGTCCGCTGATAGCCAGAATGTGACCAATTCCATTTTTCTGGTATAATTCTTTGCTTTCAGTATCCAGCATAGATTTTTCACCTAGCAGCATAGCTGATACAATACCTGCTTCATTGTCCGACAGAGTACTTTTATATACAGCAAACAACTGATTTCTTAACCGAAACAAGGCAGCCTTTATTTTATTCGTTCTGGGATTTTGTATCTGAATAGCAGAAGCATATAATTTATAATAAATATTTTTTTCACGGTAATATGCTTTTTCATTGAACTGACCGGGATTGGTCGGAGTCTGCAACATTTGTATTTCACCGGAAATGTGCAATACATTTCCCGGCAGTAAAGAAGGTATCTGATTTTTTGTGGCTATAACTAAAAGAGAGTCAAAAGAATACGGATTTTTTGAAGAATCTAATGTTAGAAAAACTTGCTTCAAATAAATATATTTTGAATTGGGTTTTGTTTCTATATTGTCTACTGTCCCAACTGCCTCAGCATTTTTGAAATCCTGTTCCTGCAAAATAGAATCCAGCAGATAGTGTCTGCTGTCCCACTCTTTTTCAAATGCAAACCGTGCAATCAGAAACAGAGCAAGAAGAATACCAAAAACCCATACCAACGGGCGTTTCATAAATTCCTTCTTTCTTTTTTGTTTTTTAGTTCATCTCTTTTATTCTAAATTTGGGTAATTTTTCATTTGTCTTTATTTTGTTTCTTAAATTGAAAATGAATCTTACTTTTTATTCATTCCATATCATACTCGATATTGATATCATATTTTATCGTTCAATAACATCCAGATTCGATTCAAATGGCTCTCCAAAATTAATCACATCATCATATAATAATACCTGTTCTCCATCAATACTAAATTGGACACGATTGATATTTGGCAATTCTACCAGTGTGTTGACAACAGAATAAATTGCTACTTCATCAGAAATGCCACTTCTTTTTTCCATAAAATCAGATGATAAATCCAGATAACACGTGTTGTCTTTCACCGTAATCGTGTTAATTTTTGTTCCATTTGGAATTGTTTTTATCAGTTCTTCGTTCTTTAAACTATTATTCTTTTCCGGTCCTTTGATTAACTGTTCCAATGCAAGCTGCTCTATAGAAATCGTTGCATCATACGTAATTTTAACCGGAACTCCCCGTAAAGCCGTACCTTCTTTGTTGGCAAAATATATTTTTAATGTTGTATTTTGCTTATAAGCAATCTCACCCGTCGTATCAATAAAAGTATCTGCTGTCATAAAGCCAACCGGTTCCATATTAGAATCCGTTAATGGCTGTCCCGATACATAAAACTGTACATTTTCAACATCCGGCACCTGACAAAGTGTTTTGACAATCGCAGCCCTGTGCAAAATTTCAGAAACACCGGTATAATTACCATAAGATGAAGTCCAATACAGACATAAATCGCCCTGACTGGAAAGTGTAAAATCATCTAATTTCACATTATCCGGAATCGCCTTCTTAAAAGAAATATCTTCCGGCTCGTTTTCCATCCGTCTTAATAATTCTTTTACGATTTCTTTTCCGTTTTTCCCCTTTGGAATATATTTTTCCCCAATGACTTTTGTTTCGTTGGTATCCAGACAATAGACATAATATCCGGTATAGTCATCTTCTTTCTTGCTGCATCCGGAAACAAGAAGTATTGTTACGCATACAAAAAAAACGGTCAGAATACAATACCATATCCGGTTGTAAGCCATCTCCTGATTTTTCATAACATACTTCCTCTCTGTCTTCTTTACATATCTGCCGGAATATAATTCAATGGAATCCGGACGGTAAAAGTAGTGCCTTCTTTTTCTTTGCTATACAGTTTCACCGACCCCCTATGAAGCAGGACAGCACTTCGCGTCAGCGCAAGCCCCAGTCCCGTTCCACCCGTTTCACGGGAACGCGCCTTATCAACACGATAAAAACGGTCAAAAACTTTATCCTGCACATCCTCCGGAATACCAACACCGGAATCCTGAATCTTTACATAGAAAAACTTATGGTCAGCATTTAATGTTACTTTTACCCAGCCATCATCATAATTATATTTAATCGCATTTTCTATCAGATTGTTTAAGGCAATCGAAATCTTAACACTGTCCACATCAGCCGTTACCGGACGAAAACTCTCATAAATCAGTTCAATATTTCTCTTTTCTGCAATCGGACGCAGACGCTTTAACAACTGTTCCAACAAATCATTGATGCTTGTTGTTGTAACCTGCATATTGGCACTGTTTTTGTCTAATTTTACCATCGACAGCAAATCATTGATAATCTGCGTCATACGCTCAATTTCATCTGTGATGTCAAACAAAAACTCCCGATAGAGTTTTTCCGGCATTCCCTCCTGCGACAGCAGGGAATCCGATAATACTTTCATTGATGCCAATGGTGTCTTTAATTCGTGGGACACATTCGATACAAAATCCTGTCTGGCAGCATCCTGCTCTTTGATATAGCCGGTCATTTTGTTAAAAGACTCCGACACGGTTACTAACTCAGAGTAGGACTTTAATTCCAGCGAAACATCAAAATCACCACGTGTGATTTCATCAATTGATTCCGTTACTTTCAATAATGGTCCGGATAATACACTAGCGTAAAAATAAGCAACTAATATGATACATATTGCCATTGCCAAAAGGATAAAAACAATCCGGTAATTGATGGATTCCTTAATTAAATGGATATTTTTCGTGGAAAAACTAATTAAAAGAACACCAATTGTTTTATTTGTCTGCGTTTCTACGATAGGAAGCGTCAGTTGCAAATAATCACCAAGTTCATTGGTATACTGTGCCTTTGGTTCACTAAAGCACTTCACAATTTCCGTAGAAATTGCCGTATTTCCTTCTTCTAATCCATATGTATCCTCTACAATATTCAGATTCTGGTCAATAATAACAACGCGCCCCTGATAAATATTGGCCACTTCTTCAGCTTCGTGCTCCACTTCATCAGATGCCTGTCCTGACAAATAACCGGAAGACAAAATCAGATTAGAAATCATATTACCATATGCTTTCACTTCATCCGTTTTTTGAGAAATAATTTGTGAATTATATGATTTTATAACAATTTGAGAAAAAATAAGAACAGGTATCATTCCCATAAAAACCATAACAATGAATACCTGTACACGCATACTGCGCAGCTTGTCCCAAAAATCTTTTAACTTCTCTTTCAAAACAGCCCCTCCAGCCAGAATTTGTTATGCTCTGTCACTTATTATTTCTGAAAATAATATCCTACGCCCCACTTCGTATGGATAAATTTAGGGTCACTTGGAATCAGTTCGATTTTTTCCCTCAGCCGGCGAATATGTACATCTACTGTACGGACATCGCCCGGATAATCATATCCCCAGACTGTATTGAGCAGTTCCTCTCTGCTGTATACCTTGTTTGGATGTGTCATTAGCAGTTCTAATAAATCAAACTCTTTCGCTGTCAGATTCACTTCTTTTTCATTAATGTAACCACGACGGCTATCAAGGTCGATTTTCAATTCTTCATAAACGATTTCATTTTTCTCCGGAACCTTCTGCTTCTTTGGCTCACTTCGGCGCATAATTGCCTTGATGCGTGCTTTGACTTCCAAAATATTGAAAGGTTTCGTAATATAATCATCTGCTCCATATTCCAGACCGAGTATTTTGTCCATATCATCGCCTTTTGCCGTCAGCATAATAATCGGTACATCCGAATATTCACGAATCTGCTGGCATACTTCAAAACCGGTAAATTTCGGCAGCATAACATCCAGTAAAATGACATCATAGTGATTCTGAGAAGCCAAATCAAGTGCTTCCTGTCCATCATAAGCACAGTCAACAGACATACCATCCTGTTCCAGGCTAAAGCGAATGCCCTTTACAATTAATTTCTCATCATCTACTACTAAAACTTTCTTTGCCATTTTATGAATCCCCCTAAAAGCATTTATTAAATTGTTATCAAGTCTTTGATTTTATTGTATACACCTTCTTTGATACCGGATATATTCATCAAATCTTCTTTTTTTGAGAACGAACCGTGTTCTGTCCGATAATCCAATATCTGATTTGCCTTTACCTGCCCTACCCCCGGCAAGGTCGTCAGCTCATCCAAAGATGCCGTATTGATATTGATTAATGCAGAATCGTTACCATCTGTTCCATCCTGCTGTTCTTTGCTTTTGTCACTCGCTCCGGCTGCTTTTTCTTTTTTACGGGCTGCAGCTTCCTTTTTAGTAAGAACCGTAATCTGCTCACCGTCCGTAAGCACCTGGGCCAGATTAATATCATCTGTCGAAGCATTTTCCGTAAAACCTCCTACAGCCTCAATCGCATCATTTACCCGTGCCTGCCCGGAATAACGGTACAGTCCGGGATGCTTAACAGCTCCGGAAATATAGACAGCACATTCTGCCATATCAGGTGTTGCAGAAGACTTCGGCGCATCCGTCAAAACCGGTGCCGTATCTTCAGAAGTTGTCATAATCTCTCCTGCCATATCCTCACGATACGTTCCCTGATATGCTGTATTTTGTTTTGATGTCGTTGCCTGTTTCCAGAATAGCAGGGCACCTGCCAGAACAATCAGGCATAACGATATTCCAATCATAATGCGCGTATCTTTTTTCATATAAAACCTCCACAAAAAATGTCAGGTTATGAAATCCAATACACTTGTTGTATACTCCTTGAATCATTCTATCGAATTTGGACGACGATTACAATAGATACAATGAACAAATTTATAAACTTTTTCCATCCGTTTTTTGACTTTTTTGAAAAAAATGTCATCTGTTTTCGGTTTTTACACTGCTTTTTTCATATTTTTCATAATAATATATAATTCCCATCGCTATTTTTGTGAATTATGACAAATTCCATTATGAAAAAAGTTCTTTCCACTTAAAAAGTACAATTCCTGCAATAAAAACAACAACACCTGCCAGTTTCATCCAGTCAAATCCAGCCTTTTGTGCTCCAAACCATCCAAATAGTTCAATGACATAAGCAGCAATCAGCTGGGCTGCAATGATAAACAAAACAGATTTTGCCGGTCCTAACTGCTCCATTCCCAGAATTACGGTATAAGTAATAAAAGCACCAATTGTCCCTCCCAGCAGCAGATACCACGGTCTGACATGAGCAATTCCCATAAAATTGCCTTCTCTTCCCGTAAAAAACCATGCTGCCAGGCAGACAATCAGTGCCGTCAGCTGCACAAATGAAGCAGACACCCACACGCTCGTCTGTTTCGTGACCTGCGTATTAAATACGCCCTGAACGCTCATCAGAATACCAGAAATAATCGAAATTACCATTCCTAACATAACAAAACTCCTTTGGCTATAAGTTACTGTTTTAGAATAGTATTTCCAAAAAACGGCACGGTATTCTGTCACTTTACAAACGCTGGTGCTTTCCTGCTTCTTTTACATTGCCTGAAAAATTTCATCCAAAATGTCGCAACACATATCAATATGTTTTTCTTCAATAATTAACGGTGGTGCAAAACGGACAACATTGGAGCCTGCCGAAAGTACAATCAGGCCTTTTTCCAACGCTTTCTGCATAATATCTGCCGGTTTGCAGGTTACTTCCATACCAAGCAAAAGTCCTTTTCCACGGATTTGTGTAATATGTGACGGATATTTTTGGGCAAGTGCCTGCAATTTCTGATAAAAATATTCTCCTGCCTTTGCTGCGTGTTCCACAATATGTTCTTTTTCAAAAATTTCATATACCTTGCATACGGCAGCAGTTGCCAGAGGATTTCCACCATAGGTTGTTCCGTGGTCGCCCGGACACATCGCATCAGCAAATTTAGAAACGGCAGCGAATGCACCAACCGGCACACCACATCCTAATGCTTTTGCCGTTGTCATAATATCCGGCTTTATGCCATAATGTTCATACGCATACAATTTGCCTGTTCTGCCCATTCCACACTGGATTTCATCTAAAATCATAGCAATATCATTTTCATCACATATTTTACGGATTCCCTGCAAGAACTCCTCTGTTGCAGGATAAATACCACCTTCCCCCTGTACGGTTTCTAAAATAATGGCACAGGTATCTTTTGTTACCAGTTTTTTGACACTTTCCAGATTATTGTATTCTGCAAAAGAAACGCCTCCGATTAATGGTTCAAATGGTTCCCGGTAATGCTCTGTTCCGGTGACGGCAAGTGCGCCCATCGTACGTCCGTGGAAAGAATGATTCATTGCAATAATCTCGCCTTTGCTTTCAGGATTTTTGACAAAAGCATATTTACGGGCAAGTTTTATTGCACCTTCAACAGCTTCTGCCCCACTGTTTGTAAAAAAGACTTTGTCCATGCCAGAACCTTTTGCAAGGCAGGCAGCAGCTTTTACGGATGGCTCAGTGTAATACAGATTGGATACGTGAATCACATTATCAATCTGGTCTTTTAATGCCTGCTTGTACTCGTCGTTGCTGTAACCCAGCGCAGAAACGGCGATACCGGCTCCCATATCCAGATACTTATTTCCTTTATCGTCAAATAAATAAACATCCTCGCCCTTTGTCAACACAAGGGAACGATTGTACGTATGAATTAAATGCTCATCAAATTTTTTGCTCATAATTACCCTCTTTTCTAATCTTAACTAAACCATTTCGTGGTCATACAGTTCACTGTCATCGCCAATAATTGCCGTACCAATACCTTTTTTCGTAAAGAACTCCAGCAACAGACAATGTTTTCTTCTTCCATCTAATATATGGACTCGTCCAACGCCTTCGTTAACAGCATGGATACAGTTGTTCACTTTTGGAAGCATTCCACCGCTGATAATGCCACTTTCAATTAATTTATTTGCTTCAATCAGATTCAATACAGATACAAGCGATGACGGGTCTTTCGGATTCATGCAGACACCTTCCACATCTGTTAAGAATGCAAGTTTTTCAGCACGGATGGCTCCTGCAATTGCACAGGCAGCATCATCTGCATTAATATTATAGGTTTCTCCTTTTTCGTCCATTCCAATTGGCGCAATAATCGGAATAAAGTCATTGTCTAACAGGGTATCTAATATTTCCGTATTTACACTTTCGATATCGCCTACATACCCAATGTCCTTTCCGTTTGGCATCTTCTTGGTCACCTGGAGCATTCCACCATCTTTTCCACAAATACCAATCGCTTTTACTCCGAGATGCTCTACCATCTGTACAAGATTTTTATTGACACGGTTTAATACCATTTCGGCAATTTCCATCGTTTCTTTGTCAGTCACACGAAAACCTTCTTCAAATCTAGTCTCCATTCCGACTTTGTCAATCCAGTGACTGATTTCTTTTCCTCCACCGTGCACAATTATCGGCTGCATTCCGACTAATTTTAGCAGTGCAACATCCTTAATGACACTTTCTTCCAAATTCTTGTCAAGCATGGCACTTCCACCATATTTAACCACAACTCTTTTATTATTAAAATCACGAATATAAGGCAGCGCCTCAATCAGCGTTTCTGCTTTTACCGTAATCTGGTCCATAAATTTTTCTTTTTCGTATGTATCCATAGTTTCATTCTCCATTTCCTGACATAATTTTTTTGCGCTTACTTATTATATGATTAAATTTATATTTATGCAATACCTTTTTCGCATTTTTAAAAAATATATGGAAATTCTATTGCATATTTATTCATTCTAGTGTATATTTATTAAAGATTTCAGTATGAAACGAAACAGCAGAATAGAATCTTTTCTGAAAAAAGATTGCATTCAATACCGTTTCTGCTTATACTAAAAGTTAGTGTATCTTTTTTATTTCTAATGTAACTATGATATAAAGTTACACGCGACTACATATTTAGGAGGATTTAAGAATGAAAGAAAAAGTTATTCTCGCCTATTCCGGCGGACTTGACACAACTGCAATTATTCCTTGGTTAAAGGAAAACTTCGATTATGAAGTAATCTGTGTATGTATTGACGTTGGACAGGAAAGCGAACTGGACGGTTTAGAGGAAAGAGCAATCTCATGTGGCGCATCTAAATTATATATTGAAGATGTAACAGATGAATTCTGTGATGATTATGTTGTTCCTTGTGTTCAGGCTAATGCAATCTATGAAAATAAATACCTGCTTGGTACTTCTATGGCTCGCCCATTAATTGCAAAAAGACTTGTTGAAATTGCACGTAAAGAAGGCGCTACTGCCATCTGCCACGGTGCTACAGGTAAAGGAAATGACCAGGTACGTTTTGAACTTGGTATCAAAGCACTTGCTCCTGATATCAAGATTATCGCAGCATGGAGAAACGACCTCTGGACAATGGATTCCCGTGAATCTGAAATTGAATACTGCAAGCAGCACGGTATCAACCTTCCATTTTCTGCTGATAACAGTTACAGCCGTGATAGAAACTTATGGCACATTAGCCACGAAGGTCTTGAGTTAGAAGACCCTGCAAACGCACCTGATTATGACCATCTTCTGGTATTGGGAACTACTCCTGAAAAAGCTCCAGAGGAAGGTGAAATCGTTACTATGACTTTTGAACAGGGTGTTCCAAAATCTGTCAATGGCAAAGAAATGAAAGTATCTGATATCATCCGTACACTGAATGCTTTAGGTGGAAAACACGGCATCGGTATTATTGATATCGTAGAAAACCGTGTTGTTGGTATGAAATCCCGTGGTGTATATGAAACACCAGGTGGAACTATCCTGATGGAAGCACATCAGCAGTTAGAAGAATTAATCCTTGACCGTGATACCTATACAGCAAAGAAGGATATGGGAAATAAATTTGCTGATATCGTATATGAAGGAAAATGGTTTACTCCTCTTCGTGAAGCTGTTCAGGCATTTATTGAATCTACACAGAAATATGTTACCGGTGAAGTTAAGTTCAAACTTTACAAAGGAAATATCATCAAAATGGGAACTACTTCTCCATATAGTATTTACAGCGAGTCTATCGCTTCCTTTACAACCGGTGAACTTTATAACCACAAAGATGCTGAAGGCTTCATCAACCTGTTCGGACTTTCTTCTAAAGTACGTGCTATGAAACAGGGACCATTCGTTGAACTGAATGATAAATAAAATCATATGATAATCGTTATATCATAAAAGCAAAACGGGAATATAAATGAGATTTTCTCAAATATATTCCCGTTTCTTTCTATTTTTTTATTTGCTTTTTTCTTTATTTAACATCGTCTTGATTCTATCATTCTTTGTCTTCCGTAATTCCCTATCATTTTCTGTTATTCCTATATTTCTTTTAATTCGCGCATAACTCTGCATATCGGCAGACCGACAACATTATAATAATCCCCTTCAATGCCACTGATATAAGCAGCAAATGCCCCCTGAATCCCGTAAGCACCTGCCTTATCCATTGGTTCTTTTGTTGCAATATACGCCAAAATTTCTTCTGATGACATTTTCGACACGGTTACTGCCGTTTTCTCATGAAATGTTCTGCTGACCATTGAGCCGTCCTGCGATACTTTTGCCAGCGTTACGCCTGTATAAACAAAATGTGTCCGTCCACTCAAAGCCGAAATCATCTCAAAGGCATCCTGCTCATCCTTTGGCTTTCCTAAAATCTTATCCTCTAGTGCCACAACAGTATCTGCCCCCAGCACAACTGCCATTTTATTCCGATTGGCAACATCCATTGCTTTCTGTTTAGAAAGTTCTTCTACGATAAGAGAAGGCGTGTTCTGTGTGATTACTTCCTCGATATTACTTGGGATTACATCATAAGCAATTCCAACCTGCGATAGTATTTCCCGGCGTCTTGGCGAACCGGAAGCTAATATAATTTTATCCATAATCATCCTCATTTCAGAGCAGTCTGTTGCAAAATAAGTTATCTGCCTTATTCTCACTGTATGCTCCTTTTTATTCATTTGGCTTCAAAAAATGACTGCGTAACAAAGAAGGCTCTGCTTCTATGTGAGCATAGTCATTAAACCTGTCTAAAAAGAAGGAATGTTTTGCTTCATCATAATGCAGCTGTGTAATACTGCAGTTTTCTAATGATGTGCCAAATTGCAGACGCTTTCCAAAATCGCCTCCAAACAGCGCGCACAAAAGAATACGGATTACCCCGCCGTGCGTAACAACAGCAATATGCTGATAATCACTTGCAATCCATTCCTGCATCACAGGCATAAAACGTTCCAGAACCATTTTTCCGTTTTCTCCATCCGGATACCACATTTCATGTGGTGGCACAAAAAACTCGCCGACATATTGATTTACTTCATCTAATGCCGTGCCTGACGGACGCTGTTTGCCTTCGTCAAAAAGTGCCATCTGCTCTTTATAATAATCCTGATAGAATGCTTTTACTACAGCATCTTCTTTTCCTGTAAGAGAACCAAAATCCACTTCCCGTAAACCACTGCGTATCTGGTGTTTTGCCAAAAGTTCTTTGTTGTCACAAAAAGCAATCTGTGCAGTTTCTATGGCACGGGTTAAATCACTGGTATACAACGCATCCACGGGATAATGTTTCATTCGCTTGCCAAGCAGTTCTGCCTGCTTTTTGCCTTCTTCGGCCAATCCCGTGTTTACATTACAGTCCGTACTGTTCTGTCTTCCATGACGAATCAAATATAAAATCATTTTTTTATTTCCTCTAATATAGTCTGATATGATATATCACTTAACGGAATAATTTCGTCCGTAAAAAGTTTGTCATCATATAGCAAATTTTTCTTTGTCTGATTATCACGCAGTTTTTCATAAACTGTTTTCCGGTTCACATATTCGTTTCCATCTGCCGTCCGGTCAACATCTGCATAAAGACAGTAACCATCCAGCCAGTTATTCTGTACTTCTTCCCATGATTTAAAATTCTTCTGCAGACGTTTTGCAGCAGGCTCTATCAATGCCTGCGCTTCTCTTACAGTTAGATATCCTGCCACATATCCCCATTGTACCAGATGGGAAATACGGCACATATCCCAGGCAAGAAGTCCTTTTTTCTTCCATTTTTTCCAGTTATACTGCACTGTTTCATAATGAATCAGAATATCTCCCGAAAGCTGTTTCATCGCTGTTTTCAGTTTCTTTTTCGACATTGATTTCATTTCTTTCGCTTCTTTAACATACTCTTTCCGGTCACCCTGCACCAGCAGAATTTTAATCTGCTTTAGCAAGTCTTTCCGGCTGTTGATGTTCCAGCTTTGGGATAAAATACGAACGGCAGCCTCTTTATTATCTTCTGTCGTCTGATAACCACCAAAATAATAAGGATTGCCATCATTAATATAGATTAGGACAGAACCCATCGCGCGTGTCCATAAACCTAAATTTGACGCCGTTTCTTCCTCTTGATTTACCTTTTCATATGTCGGCTTTGGTGTTACTGTTTCTTTCTTTTCCTCTTTTTTTGCTGTACATCCTGAAAAAAGACAGACTGTTATGGCAAGTACCATAAAATGTGCTGTCCATCTTTTGATGCACGATTTATGATTCTGCTGTATCATCATTTGCTCCTTGTATCAAATCCAGCACTGTAGAAATCTCATTTCCCTGTACCGGTGCTTCTCCTAAATCTGCATTTTTTCCATTCTCATATACTTCAAACAGGTGTGCCTGATTCTGTCCTCCTGATAAAACAATGGCGTAATACCAGATTTTTTTCTGCGTTTTATTCCACGCAAATATAGCACTCGGACACATCTTGACAGCGAGGTTTTTGGCCGGCATTGTAATCTGGCAAACCATAAAATCCTCACGGAGATTCAGAAACATAAATTCAAAATCTTCTTCCACATAAGGACAGGCGATTTCTCCATCATAGATTTCATCATATAAGGCTTTCAGACACTCTCCCTTTTCATTGGCAAGTTTCTGTATAAAGGCTTCCTTCTGTTCAAATAACTGCTTTGGCAGAACAGAAGATTCAAAACGCTGACGCATCATATAGTGATACTGCTCTATCGTAACTTTCTTCTCCTGATTACCACTGGCAGCATTTGGATTCAGATGCATAATCACATTGTGCGTATATGCATTCAGAACGATACCCGTTACTTTTGGATTGCGCTGCACAAAATGGATGCAGGACTGAAAATCCATATTTAAAAGCAATGGGAAATTCGGCACATTTTTTGCCTTTTTTAACTCTGCCTCCGAAGTAAATACAGGTAAAAGACTCTCTCCTTCCTGATTTTCAAAAATGCACGGATGGGGATTGACACCTTCCGGCAGTGGGCGGTCTTTTCCCGGGTTCGTAAGCATTTTCTTTAAAATTTCCGGACTGGTTCCTTTTGGCATCACTGCCGGAACCACTACTGTAAGTTTATTTAATGCTTCCAGCACATCTGCCGGTAATTGCGTCTTTTTCTGACGCTTCAGTTCATCCAACGCTGCTTCAATTTCTTTGTGGTTCATAAAAGCCTCCTCTGTGAAATCAGTTATTGACAATACATTTTATTCTTTAATTTGCATCATTTGGAAAACATATTTTTATCTCTGTGCTATTCTTCTTATAAAACATTTCCTTTATTAGTCTTTTATCTGAAACAGTTTTTTCATAGTTGCTTTATCGCTGTCACTGTAATAAGCATATTGCAGCAATTCATACTGGTAAAGCAATTTCTGAATCGTTTCTGTTTCATCGGTATCATACTTATGCCATTTTCCTGCATTGTCCATATATCCGTTTACATTCATAACAGGAATCGTTTCTGAAACTTTTTCAATATACTGGTTATATACCGGCAGTTCAAGTCCTGCCTGCTTTAATACCAGATTTTCCAGATAGTTGTTGCTTAATACTACATTCTGTCCTTCTTCAATATCATAATTTGCCCAGACAATAAATGGTGTAACAAAACGTTTCTGCAAATCTTCAAATGACCAGTCATCCTGCCGTTTTTTCATAATCTCTTCGTAAAACTCTACTTCAATTGACGGCTGATGGTCACCAAACATACAAATAATCGTTGGTTCATCTGCATTTTTGAAATAGTCAATCAGATATTTGAAAGCATCATCCGATACTTTTGTGGCAGACAAAAATTCTTTTGCCTCCTGATAGTAAGAGCCTTTCATATAAACAGGATTTTCCCAGTTTGTATTTGTCAGATAGCCACCATGATTCTGAATCGTCATATTGAAACAGAACAACGGCGTATCTTTGTCTTTCTGTTCATATAACTCAATGACTTTTTTGTAACTTTCTTTGTCACTGATATAACGGACATATTCCGGATTTTTGAAATCATCTATCGTGACAAAACGGTCAAAGCGCATACTATTATAAGTATTGATTCGATTCCAGTTTGCACCACTGCTTGGATGCACGGCAACCGTATCATAACCTAATGACTTCAGATAGTACGGCATTGAAAATGTGCTTTTATGCATAAATTGCTGATAAACATTGCAGCCACTCGGGAAAAATGACATAGTATTTCCTGTCATTGCTTCAAACTCAGAATTGCTGGTACCTGCACCATAAATGGAAACATAATCTTTTCCGTATATCGTATTGTCTTTTAAACTATGCATAAACTCAAGCGGGTCACGATTATAGTTGGTCTTTCCAATCATATCATAATCGGCCAGACTTTCATTCATAATCAGAATGATATTTGGCTTTTTCCCCTGCAATGTTTTATTTGTTCCATAGTCACTGTTCGATGTTACTTCATTTCCATTTTCATCTTTTCGTTTCTGTTTTGTCGCTGTATCATTTTTCTCCTTCTGGAACGCATCCAGAATGTCAGTCACTTCTTCCTGCGAATATCCATCCGGTTTGGAAACACTCAGATAATGAATATTCAAAAAGAAATTCATATAAAATCCATTTGTACGGCTGGATGCGACTTTGTTCCAGACATTATCCGTAATTTTTACATTTTCCAAAACAGGAGTATTATATAGTACACCAATCACCAGACAGGAAGCAGCCAGAGGAATTACTCTCCTGATTACTCTCTGTGAAACCGGAGTAGTTTTCTTCTTATTTTCCTTCAGGCGTGACAATAAAAGGCACCAGATAACAAAGGCCGGCAGCATAACAAACTGGGCAGGCGTCAAAGAAATCTTATACGTATTTGCCACTTCTGTAGCCGTGCCAAGTGCCAGTAAATCTCCCGGTAAAAACGGAGTTCCACGCACATTCATCAAAATCAGGTTTGCAAGACCTGCTATAAATAAAATGCAATCTAAAACAATCATGGAAACAAACATATTGCCGGATACAGCATAAAACAGTATTTCTACGGCCAGCAATAAAATCCATGTAAATATCCAGACATTCGGACCCATTCCCAATAGATTTTCATTGATTAACTCAATGGCAAACATAGTCAGCAATGGATTGAAAATAACAGCAGCAATCCGGACCCGCTTTAAGACTTTAGGCTCCACCAGACACCATTTCACAAAATCTTTGAACGATTTGTTTTTCTTCTGGCTCTGTTTCTGTTTTGCCTTTCTTTTTTTGTCTGTTGCTTTCTTCTGCTCCGTATTGGCACGCGAATAGCGCACTTTTGCAGAAGTATCTTTGCTGTGCTTTCTTTTTTCCTGTGCTTCTTTGTCCCTTTCCTGCAGTCTTTTTAACTGACGCAGTTTCTTTTGCTGCTTTTTGCGAAGCATTACACCATATTCTGTAACACGTTCAAAACAAAGAATAAATAAGGCAGCAAACTCCAGAATTATCATCACCAATGGGAATATCTGGCGATAATAATAGGTATAGGATATATTTAATGATTTTTTGCGTGTCTGCATCTTTAATGTAGACATATACGTGTTTGGATTTGTTCTGTTTGTCGTATTTAAAGTCGGAATCGTATCATACTGGCTCTTTTTGGAACTACAGCTAATTTTGATACAGCAGGTAACGCCTTTTGGAATCGTGACAGTATGGTCCATCTCCACACGGTATGATGCATTTGGTGTAATATCATCTACCGGAACTGTTGATTCGTAAACAATATTGTTATCACCATCCAGCATCTGGATATTTAACTGGTCACCGACCTCATCACGTTCAAACGAACCGAAACTTAATGAAAATTCTTTCAAAATAACTTTCCGGTCAAATTCAAATTTTTGCCGTACAATTTCCGTCTTATCTAAAATTCCAATAACGGCACTCTCCGAATTTCCTGCTTCTGTCGTAACTTTCTGGCGCGAAATCATAGAGCCTGTCAAAATCACCTGGGCTGTTATGATAAGCAAAGCAAGAAATAAAAAAGTGGCAATTCTTTTTTTCGTAAAACGAAAATACTTTTGTATCATAATGACATATAACCTCTTTCAATCATAATAATATCTATTATGTGTTGCACTGCAAAACCTCTGTGACAACAGCAACACACACCAACCCATCATACTATTATTGAATCCCTTTTGTCAATCCACTGCCTGCTGTCCTTTTTTTCCAGACAACTGCCTACTTGTCTTCCTTTTCTTCATCCAAGTTCGTCAGTTTTCGGGAAGCAACATTCCATACATTGCCTTTTTCAGCTGACTCCTTTCGCTTCTGCTCAGACTTTTTGCGTGTCTGATTTGCATTCATTTTTTTATAAATGTCTACTGCCAGAACCAAAGCAATGCCTGTTATCAGTAATTCTAACAGAAGGCTTACAATATGTGGTATCAGTTTTGCCTGATAAAATCCATTTGGGATATAAAATGCCATATGAAAAATCATACTAAGGCCAAATAATCTTTTCTGTAATTTTTCATTGCGGACTGCCTGAAAAATAAATATAGACAGACATACCTGCAGAACCAGTAAAAAGACAGCTGAAATACCGTCTGCAATGCAGTCAAACGCTGTCAGATTTTTGAAATAACTCTGCATCGTCTTTGGCAGGTCTGATAATCCTTTGCCATTGTTCAGAATAATTGCTGTCATATAATACTGCAAATCACTCCATCCAAGAACAATCATACATTCAATGCCACCGTGACCGATTCCATATGTAATCGCATTCTGACATTCATCATATTTTGGCAGGAAATAACGAAATGCCAGATAACGTCCCACTTCCTCAAAAATCGCAGCAGCAACGCCGAGATATACGGCATACAAAATGTAATTTGACCGAAGAACTCCGGAAACAGGATTTTCCATTCCCAGACACAGTGCATACGGAACGGATTCCAGTACTTTTGCAAATACCAGAAATACAAAAATACCGGCAAACGCAGGAACCAGACTTTTATGCGTTCTCATTTTCCATGCCAGCAAAATAACAACCGGAAATACAAAACTCAGTACAGATATTTCCATTAAACAATTCAAAACGGATGTTGATACCATCTTTTTTCCTCTTTTCTTTCTCTATCTTTATAGTTTGTGGACAAGCCACATCGTTTTTTCAGGACAGATAAACCTTTTTATCAAAAAAGTCCTAACTATTAGTGTACGATATTTTGGCGCAAAATACAATATAAAGAATTGGGGAAAAAGGGTTTTGTAGGGGCATGTGATAAAACAGGTTTCCTATGCTTTTAGGAAACTCTGTTTTTATCACAGCCCATTTACAAGTTGGCTGCTGTACTGTTTTCAAACGAGAGTGTACTGCTAAATTCGAGTCTGCAAACCAGCTGTTCTAAGACGGTACGCTTTTCATCTTTTGCATAAAACAAAAATCTGGATTGCCTGCCAACACACTCTGCTTACAAATCAACTTCTCTGTTAATTGCATCCATACACTTAGACAAATAATTCTCCACAGTCTAGATTGCCAGCCAGCATAGGCTCCCTTTTCCATAAAAGGGGGCTTACAAACTCGCCAGTACTTGTATCCTGTGCTTTTTCAGGATACTATGTACTGCTGCGTAGTTTGCGCAGCAAAAGCGTCCCCTTGATAGAAAAGGAAGCCTATGCTGGCTGGGACACCAAGATACAATACAAAAAAGCAGCAGATAAATTCTGCTGCTTTTTTCAGAAAACCTTAGTCATTGACAGATTCTTCAAAGACTTCTATTATCTTGTTAATTCTTCTGTTGGAAAGTTTCGCAGATAATATTGCCCGGACTGCAACGATTATCTTTTCCTTGTTCTCCTGCAGATACTCGTGGTCCATCAGTGGGCTTTCTATACAATAGCCCGTTACCTGTCGAAATGCATCATAAAAATCCAAAAGCTCCTTTTGACTGATTTTCTCTACCAATGCCCTGATTTCAAAGCTTGATTTGTTCATTTTCCTTGCAACTCCTGTCCTGCTTCCATGCACTTTCAACCCCAAAATGCGAAACAGTGTTTTTACTTTTTATTTGCATTTATTATAGCATATCCGACAAATGCAATCCATAAATTTTTTCTGATTTTTGTTTTTTCTTGCCAAAATTTTATTATTCCTAAAATGGTAACTGTTTCTTGTTTACTACATTCTGCCTTGTCTGTTATCCTAATTGATGATATAATCTTATTAGGAGTTTTTCATTTATGTATTCCAACGTTTCATTTTCAGTTAGGAAACGAATGTTACAGTTTGGGATATACCAGGCGTCATATTTATAGTATGGCATATTGGATTTTTTCTAAAGTCGGATTGTGCGGGCAATCCGACTTTTTATTTTTTCTATAAGTTGGGCTTATATTATAAAAAAATTATGCCAAAGTGTAAATCCTTTATTGCAACAAAAAGCAAACGTGAAATTTGTGTCCGGAAATACTTTTCTTTTCTTATAAAAAAGTGTAAAATAGAACTGATTTATTGTTTTTACACATCTATCTAAAAAAGAAAGGAAAGGAGGAAAATTGTCATTGAAGACATTAGAAGATTACGTAAGAACGATTCCTGATTTCCCCGAACCCGGAATCATGTTTCGCGACATTACAACTGTTCTGCAGGACCCGGATGGCTTAAAGCTGGCTATCGACTCTATGATTCATTTGCTGAATGGCATTGACTTTGATATTATTGTCGGAGCCGAATCACGTGGTTTCATTTTTGGCGCACCGATTGCTTATGCATTAGGAAAATCTTTCGTGCCTGTTCGTAAGAAAGGAAAACTGCCTTGCGACACCATTTCCGAAAAATACGATTTAGAATATGGAAGTACAGAAATCGAAATCCACAAGGATGCTATCCTGCCAGGCCAGAAAGTCGTGTTAGTCGATGACCTGATTGCAACAGGTGGAACGGTGGAAGCCAGCATCAAACTTATCGAGCGTCTGGGTGGAAAAGTCCAAAAGGCTATTTTCTTATTGGAACTGGCCGGTCTGAACGGACGGGAACGCCTCAAAAACTACGATATTGATGCTGTCCTGTCCTATGAGGGAAAGTAGCGATTACGCAAAAAACGGTGACTGCATGATTAAAAATGTGATTATGCATCCCCACCCCACTTTATTTGTGTCAATGCACTGCCAGACACAAATAGTAAAAAACACTGAGTGGCAGTGCAGAAATGAGGAAAAAAATGATAGAAAAATTTTTCAAACTGAAAGAAAACAATACGAATGTACGTACTGAAGTCATTGCCGGTCTTACTACCTTTATGACAATGGCGTATATTCTTGCAGTTAACCCTTCTATGCTTTCAGCAGCAGGCATTGATGCTACTGCTGCATTGATTGCAACATGTCTTGCTGCATTTGTTGGTACATTATGTATGGCATTATTAGCCAATTATCCATTCGCTTTAGCTCCTGGTATGGGACTGAATGCTTACTTTGCATTTACTGTATGTGGAAAGATGGGTTATGACTGGCGCATCGCTTTAGCAGCTGTTGCTATTGAAGGTGTCATCTTCATCATCTTATCTTTAACAAACGTGCGTGAAGCAATCTTTAATGCAATTCCAAGTACACTGAAAAAAGGTGTTAGTGCCGGTATCGGTTTATTTATTGCATTTATCGGTTTACAGGGTGCTCACTTAGTTGTTAATGATGATTCTACATTATTATCTTATGTAAACTTCAGAGAGAATTTCCATACAGAAGGAATTTGTGCCATCCTTGCATTAATCGGACTTTTTATTACGATTGTTTTATATGTAAAGAAAGTCAGTGGCTCAATCCTGATTGGTATTCTTGCAACCTGGATTTTAGGTATGTTAGCACAGGCAACAGGACTTTATACCGTTACTCCTGACGCAGGATTTTATTCTCTCTATCCTTCATTAGGAATTACTGATTTTTCAAAAATCGGAGAAACATTTGGACAGGTATTCAAAGCAGACTTTAGTGGTGTAGGTATTGCAAACTTCCTGGTTGTTATTTTATCTTTCCTCTTTGTAGATATGTTTGATACCATCGGAACATTAGTTGGTGTTGCTACAAAAGCTGATATGTTAGATGAAAATGAGAAATTACCAAGAATCAAACCAGCATTACTTGCTGATGCCATTGCTACAACAGCAGGTGCTATCTTTGGTACATCAACAACAACTACATATGTAGAAAGTTCTGCTGGTGTTGGTGCTGGTGCAAGAACCGGTCTTTCTTCTGTTGTAACAGCAATTATGTTCTTACTGGCAATCCTGTTTGCTCCTATCTTTACAGCTATTCCAGGATTCGCAACGGCTCCTGCATTAATCTTTGTAGGTTTCTTAATGGTAACTGCTGTTGCTAAAATTGATTTCAACGATTTAACAGAAGCTGTTCCAGCATATCTTTGCTTAATTGCTATGCCTTTAATGTACAGCATCTCAGAAGGAATCGCTATCGGAGTTATCTCTTACGTTATCATCAACCTTTGCTGTGGAAAAGCTAAGAAAATCACTCCTTTAATGTATATTCTGGCTATTTTATTTGTTGCGAAATATATCTTCTTATAAAATCAAAAAAGTATTGATTATTTCACGACAGCATAGAATTTTTCATTATGAAAGATACAAAAAACTTCCCTGTCAGATGACAGGGAAGTTTTTCTATTATAATGTCTGTTTTTTGACAAATATTTATAAATGTACTATCATTCGTTTATATGCTTTTTTAACGATATTTATACAGAAATGAGGTTTGTTATGCTATTTAAATTTATTATCTGTTTTATTGCCGGAATTGGTGCCGGTCTTGGCACAGGATTTGCAGGAATGAGTGCTGCAGCTGTAATCAGCCCAGTTCTGATTACATTTCTGGATATGCCAGCATATAATGCTGTTGGTATTGCTCTTGCGAGTGACGTTCTGGCAAGTGCCGTCAGTGCTTATACATATGGAAAAAACAAAAATCTTGATATCAAAAACGGACTGGTTATGATGGTCACCGTCCTGTTATTTACATTAGTCGGCAGTTTTCTTGCCAAACTCGTTCCAAATGCTACGATGGGAAATTTCTCTGTTTTTATGACATTTTTACTGGGTATTAAATTTATTGTAAAACCGGTTATGACAACAAAGGAATCTATGGAAGCCGTTTCACCAAAACAACGTCTGATACAATCCGTTATCTGTGGCACGTTTATTGGACTGATTTGTGGATTTGTCGGTGCCGGTGGTGGTATGATGATGCTTCTGATTCTGACCAGCGTATTAGGATATGAATTAAAAACAGCCGTTGGTACAAGCGTCTTTATTATGGCTTTTACAGCATTTACTGGTTCTGTCAGTCACTTTGTCCTCGGTGGAATGCCGGATATTCCATGCCTTATTTTCTGTATTCTCTCTACCCTGCTTTGGGCAAGAATTGCAGCAAAATTAGCAAACAAGGCAGAGCCAAAAACATTAAACCGTGTTACCGGTGTTGTTCTGGCAACGCTTGGCATTGTGATACTGTTTGTGAAACGATAACCATATTTTTTATTTTCCAATAATAATCTGGAATCTTTTTATATTCCGAAGCAATACGATTACCGTTATATAGATAGGGGAGATATTATGACAAACGAAATTCTTGATGAAAGATATTCTGTAGCTGAAGAAGCCATTCATGATGCGTTTTATTTACTTCTTCAGGAAAAAGATATGGAAAAGATTACAGTATCAGATGTTATTAAAAAGGCCGGAATTGTACGCAGTACCTTTTATAATCACTACGAAAACATTCCAGCCCTTATCACTGCCATTGAAGACAAGACCATTCAGGATATCTTTTCCCTGATGGAAACATTTCATCCAAAAAACGATTGGGATATGTGTAATTCCTATTTTCTGACTATTTGCGAATATACCATCACAAATCCTTTTTTAGCAAATCTTTTGCGCAGTCCCCGTGGAAATCTTTTTTTTGAAAAACTGATGACAATGTTTCACGACTATGTAAAACAGGTAATGCAGGAAAAAGCACCGGGACAGCACAGCAAAGAAGAATTTTCTTATATGATTGCCTATGCCATCGGCAGCACGCTTGGCGTACTGCACAAATGGACCACTGGCAATTTTCAGGTGCCAAAAGAAGTCATTGCTGATATTCTGACACGAACCTTTATTACCGGCATTCTGCCTTATATGTCATAAGGTTCATCAATAAGGGCTTCCTGCCGTTTGATTTTCTTTGTAGAACTTCTGATAAACGGATTTTTTCTGACGACAAGACCTGTAATCTGGCGATATGTCGGCTGCGTTTTGTTATAGGCATCCAGAAATTCCTGTAACTTCTCCTGCACCATTTCCGGTTCCATACCTTTTGCCTGTACGATTTCCTGGTCAGGATAAATTCTTGCCGTCAGTCCGTTATTTTCTCCTGTTACAATAACTTCTCCGACAAGTTCACCTAAAGCCAGTTTATTCTCAATTTCTTCCGGCGAAATATTTTCTCCGTTGGAAAGAATAATCAGATTCTTAACACGTCCATTGATAAATAAATATCCATCCTCGTCCTGATATCCCTTATCGCCCGTGTGAAGCCAGCCATCTTTTAATGTTTCTTTTGTTTCTTCCGGCATTTTGTAATACCCTTTCATCACACTGCTTCCACGCACCAAAATTTCCCCATCTTCAAAGGAAATCTCAACATTGGAAAGTGGACGTCCAATCGAACCCGTTTTGTGATTTGCCTGTGTGTTGGAACTAATCACCGGCGAACATTCCGACATACCATATCCTTCCAGAACATCTATACCATATTGGGCAAATTCATCAATATAAAACGAATCCAGATGCGCCCCACCGGTAAAGATGATTTTTAAATTGCCACCAAATACTTTTTCGGCTAATATCTGTTTTGGAATAGCAGGGTCTGCAGCTGAAAGGCGTTTATAAATGGTTTCTATCATCATTGGCACCATCAGCATAATATCCGGTTTGAAAATCCCCATATTCCTTACCATATGTAAGAGCGAATCATTAATGCAGACCGTCACGCCAAGTGAAAAGCCTTTTAACCAGTCCATAACCAGACAATACGCATGATGGATTGGCAGAACACTTAACACAATGCTGCCCGGATTCGTCACAAAATCTACCGATAACACATTTTCTGCAAGATTTTTCTGTGTCAGCATAACACCTTTGCTTTTTCCTGTTGTGCCTGACGTAAAAATAATCGTTGCAATGTCCTCTTCTTCGGGACTTTTTTCATCATTTTCATTGTTGCTTCCAATGGTTTTCAATTCTGCATAAGAAGATACTTTTTCATCTTCCTCTTCCACCGGTTCTTCCTGTAACAGCCAGACTTTCTGAAGTTTTGGACATTCTGCCAAAATGGTATCCAGAAGTGATTTCTTTTTTGGACTCAGGAAAAGTGCTTCTGCGTCAGAACGGTTGATTAAATCCGTCAGGTCCTCTGCCGGAAGTCCTGCATCCAGTGGTACGGCAACAGTACTTCCTGTAATAACGCCCAGATAACTTTCCATCCACTCTGCAGAACTGTTTCCCAGCAGTGCAACGTGCTTTTTTTGAAATCCATTTGCAAGTAGTCCTTTACGGACAGCTGCAACATTCTGCATCAGTTCACCATATGTTCTTTGCTGCATTTCCTTCTTTTTCAGCCATTTAACGGCTGGTATATCTGCATATTTCTTTTCGCTTTCTTCTAAGATATCTCGAATCAACATTCTGTTTTACCTCCCTGTCACTAAAATACATCAACTGTCTGATGCTGCCTGTCATTACAGTGTCTGCAGCATATCCAACGCTTCGCCAATAGTCAGAATCTGCAATGCATCTTCCTCTTCCAGTTCCACATCAAAAGTATCTTCTAATTCTCCTAAAAAAGACATAAAATCAAGCGAACTAAACCCTAAGTCTTCCCGGAATCGCATTTCATTTGTCATATCCTCCGGTTTTACTTCACAATACTGTGCAACGATTGTCTTAAATTCCATTTCCTGTGTCATCTTTTTTTCCTCCTGCAATAAAATTTATACCTGTTCCATAATTTCCCCTATTGTCATATCCGGCTCTGCAATTCCTTTAAAAAGGATTCGCATCATATAGTAATATAACAGTTCCATATCATGCTCACAAAGATGCGCTGTCTGATAATGATAAGAAAATTTCATTCCACCGTCTTCCGTATGGGATACTGTCAAATACATTTTCTTTGTCGCTGCTCCATTGGCAAACCATTTTGAGTGCTGTGGAACATGAACCAGATGTGGGTTATCCAGTTTGACCGGCATCGGCTGATACGTAAGATAACAGCTTTCATATGTAGTATGGTCCGGTGTATGATAACGGCGTTTCATTTCTTCCTGAATCAGTGCCGGGTCATAATTGCTGTGCATATAAATTCTGTTTTGCATATTCTGAATCTCATAAGCAGCTGCCAGAAACTCTGTATCAGGCGATATCACGGTACGGCACGGGAACATAATTGTCCGGCTGCCTCCTGATGTCCATTCGTCGTGTGTAGAACGTCTGGAAATAAAATTCTCTATCGTAATATCTTCCTGTCCATTGTTTACTTTCGATAAGTAAGTACGGATTCCCAGCAATAAGAGATTCGTCATCGAAAGCTGATGATTCATACAGAAATCCATCAGATTCTGTGTTGGAAACGGCTCCAGATAGTAATCTTTCACCGCAACAAATAAATTTTCCATCTCCATATCAGCTGCCCGTAAATTTGCATTATTATGCTTTTTTCTGGCCTCTTCCAGCACAGACGGCCCCTGAATATCCGAGTAAAGTGGTTCGCCTAATGCATCCAGCTGTTCGTCCCAGAATTTCTTATCTTTTGCAAACCTTTTTTCATTACCTGCCCGTTTTAAATCTT
>JAQYCU010000068.1 GCA_028724545.1 bacterium | reverse complement strand
GAGCTGGAGAAACTGATGCCGTGGAACGAAGAAGTGATTGAATTATGCAAGCTTGAAAATTGAAGTAAACGTATCCAAAGTTGAACATCCTGTCATGGGGTGTTTATATTTGGGGCGACGCCTATCAATTAGGCGCTTACGGAAAAATCAGGCTTATGAGCTTTGTCACACTGGAATTTTCCCAGTTATCACGATTGGAAGCAGAATACTGGTACCAATCAAGACTTTTGAAGAGTGGCTGTATTCAGGAAAAGTTGAGCAGATGGCGTAAATTGTCTGTTTGAAAAGCGGGATGGCTGGAGACTCTATGGAGTTTCCGGCTTAATTATTGTGTGTTGAAGATTTTACTAGAGAAACCAGTTGATTCTGCAAAATATCTCCCTTATAATATAAAAGGTAGGGGAGCCTTTTGTAGAGATGCTTATTGGGATGCAATACAAAAGGAGGAGTAAAGAAGTGAATACAGAAACAAGGAATGCTGTTGTTGCCAGTGATGGCGCTGCTCAATATGACCAACATGCAAAAAGGCTTTTGGGACAGAAGAATGTGCTGGCATATATTCTGACAAAAACGATTGATGAATTTAAGGGGATGAAACCGGAGGATGTCGTTGAATATATTGAAGGGGAACCCAAAATCGGTGTTGTGCCAGTGGAACCGGGATTAACCAATGTGTCAGACAAAAATGCGGCAGGGAATCGAATTGTTGGTCTCAATACAGAGAATGGCGAGATTAACGAGGGAATGATTCGATTTGATATTATATTCTATGTCCGAATGAAAGATGGAATATCGCAGATTATAATTAATGTCGAAGCACAAAAAGACGAACCGACAAATTATGGAATTTTGAACAGAGCGATTTTTTATGTCAGTCGGTTGATATCTTCACAGAAAGAACGAGATTTTGTGAATACGGACTATGATGGCATACGACGCGTATTTTCTGTCTGGGTATGCATGAATATGGAGCAAAACAGCATGAGTCATATTCATTTGACAAAGGATGAAATGTTGGAACCATATCCGTGGAAAGGAGATATGGATCTGTTGAACATAGTGCTGATAGGCGTTACAAATGAACTGCCGGAACATGATGAGAGGTATGAATTGCATCGTCTGATTGGAGCATTATTATCAGACAGATTGGAAGAAAGTGAAAAGCTGGACATTTTGGAACAGGAATACCATATTCCTCTTAGTGAAGATTTGAGAAAGGATGTGAATGTTATGTGCAATTTGAGTCAGGGGATTGTAGACAATACTGTAAAAAATATTATTTTGCAGATGTATGATAAGGATTTTACGCTGGAGCAGATTGCTCTGGCAACAGATAAAACGGTGGAAGAGGTAAAGGAAATCTTGGAAAAGGAACAGCCGAGGTATTTAGGCGTTTGAGGACATCTGTTTGCAATAGCTGCACAAATATCAGTAGAGTATGGATATGACGGAGTTATTACTGGAAATGCAGCTAATAAAGACCTTGTTCAGCATTATTGTGACGTATTTGGTGCAGATTTGCTTGGTATACTTCATCCCTATCAGATTATGATAGGAGAAGAATCCGCTGCACATATTATGGAGCTGTACGATTATGAATGGACTGATGACGAGTTATAGTATAAAAAAATATAAGGAATCTCTGCGCAATACACCAGAGCCGATTGCTTTTGATCAATTACCTAAGATAAAGATGGATTTGGTAGGACTGTCAAAGTATGCTTCTGCTAAGGGAGTAAAGGTCAGCGAATTGTCGGAAAAAGAAAAAAGTATGTTTATACAACGATAGAGATTACCAAAAGAAAGATGTTTCATGAACGACTAGGGAACCAGGGCGCAGGAGTGATTTTGGTAGAAAAACTGGTAGAAAAATCGTGTTTTTTGCGTTAATCATGGATGTTGTAAACTTGGTATTTGTGTAGAATGAAATGCTGATAAGCACCGAAAAATAAGGGCTTGCAGGAGATTGACCGAGATGGGAGAAAATCTGTGGGGAGTGCCCTAGCGGGACTTTGACTCCTGCACTCGTGGGTTCGAATCCCGCTAGCCCAGTTTATTGTAAAACCCGGAAGATTATCTGCTGGAACTGGTAACAGTTCAGATGATTTTCCGGGTTTTTTGTTAGCATGCACGGGTAAGAGAAAACAAAGGGAAGAAAAAATGTCTGTTTTTGGGGTTTTTACTTGTGCCGGAAAGAATTTCTTAGTATACTATTCTTATTAGGTGTTTTGTCTGCAAAAGGGGAGTATTAGGCGCAGCAGGACAGCGAACGTATATGCAGAAAAATAGAAAGAAACGAAGAAGAGGAGGAGCGTATATGAGAACACTTAGAGCAAAAATTATATCTGTTGTATTGTTGTGTTCTTTGGTGGCAGTAGTACTTAGTGGAGGAATCAGTATTTATGAGATTTCCAAGACGACAGAGAGTGACAGCCAGCAGATTATGAGGGATGCAGCAGAAAAGGAGCAGCAGAAGGTAAATGAGCGACTGAGTCTGATAAAACAGTCGGTGGATACGATGGCTAACATTTCACTGGATGAGTTGACGGAGTTCGAGCAGTTTAAAACAAACACCCAGTATGTCCAGAATTATACAAATGTAATGCTGCCAGTAGTTAGAGAACTGGCGAGCAATACAGAGGGTGCACTGACTTGTTACATCCGTTACAATCCGGAATTTACAGAGCCGACATCCGGACTTTTCCTTACCCGAAATGATACAAAGAGTGAGTTTGAAAGTGTAACACCGACGGATTTCAGTAGTTATGACCCGGATGATGTTGAGCACGTAGGCTGGTATTATACACCGGTTAAAAATGGAAAACCAACATGGATGGACCCATATCTGAATGCAAATATTAATGTCTATATGATTTCCTATGTTGTACCACTTTTCGTTGATGGAGAATCCGTGGGAATTGTTGGTATGGATATTGACTTTAGCCTGATTCAGGACCAGGTAAAAGCCATTAAGACATTTGGAACAGGATATGGATTCCTGACAAGCAGCACAGATACCATTTTATACCATAAAGATATCAAGACAGGTAAAAGTATCAAAAATGAAGAAAGTTTAAAGAGCCTGGTTTCTTACATAGACAGCAAAGATGCGTCAGAGAAAGTTGCAACATATAAATATGAAGGAAGTGAAAGAAGTGCCGTTTGTGAAACGTTGGATAACGGTATGAAACTGGTTATCACGGTTCCTCAAAGCACATTGAAGGAAAATACACGAGGTATGGTTGTTAAAATCCTTATTGTAACAGCGATTGCACTGCTGCTTGCCTCTGGTGTTGGTGTTGTTATGAGTATTTATATTGCAAAACCGTTAAAGAGAATTACCGACATCGTGAAGACAACGGCAGAACTGGATTTTGCAGAAGATTCGCGTATGACCGTTTTGTGTAAACTGAAAGATGAAATCGGTGGAATTTCCCGTGCCGTTATGCAGATGCAGAACAGACTGCGTGGTATGGTAGAAGAGATTCAGGAAATTAACGGCAGTATGGATGTAAGTGCCAAAAAAATTGGTGATGTAACGGCAAAAGTACAGGGAATGTGTGATGATAACTCAGCAACGACCCAGGAACTTGCAGCATCTATGGAAGAAACGGCAGCTTCTACAGAGGGCATTTCCCACAATGTAGAGCAGGTAAATGAAGCAGCAGCTTCGATTGAACAGCGTTCTGCAAGAGGTGTTGATTTCTCGAAAGAAGTACATCAGCGTGCAACCCATCTGCAGGAAACAACGAATGCAGCAACGGAAAAGACACAGAAGATGTATGAAACAGTCCGTGAGGAAACGGATAAAGCAATAGAAGAGGCAAAAGCAGTAGAGAAGATTCGCGAGATGACAGATGCGATTACCAAGATTTCTTCCCAGACCAATCTGCTGGCACTGAATGCCTCTATAGAAGCAGCGAGAGCAGGAGAAGCCGGTAAGGGATTTGCCGTTGTTGCTACAGAAATCGGCGAACTTGCAAACCAGACACTGGCAACCGTTAACAGTATTGAGGAAATCGTTAAGACGGTTGTTCGTTCTGTGGATAATATGTCCAGCTGCCTGAAAGGCTCGACAGATTTCCTTGAGAAGACAGTACTTGCTGATTACAGTGAATTTAATAAGGTTAGTTATCAGTATACAGAAGATGCTGTGGCATGTATGGAAAGTATGCAGCAGATTCAGGCATCTGTAAAAGAAATGTCTGTGACAATGGAAGAGGTAACACAGGCTGTTATGGGTATTAATACAACCGTAAACGAAGCAGCAGAGGGTGTTTCTGATATTGCACAGAAAACAAGCGAAATGGCTTCTGAAATGGTGGAAGCAGGTAACTGCGTAGAAGATAACGAAGCTAACATTAAGCGTTTTGATGGTATCGCATCACAGTTTAAGTTATAGGGACAGACGATAGTGCGTGAAAGGGAGAAGGTATGGATGGAATGAAATCATTGGTATATACCAATGAAAAGTGTCAGGGGTGTAATCGTTGTATTTCCGTTTGCCCGGTGCTTACGGCAAATTATTCGGTAAAGTCCACCGGCAGACAACGGATTGAGGTTCACGGAGAAAACTGTATTAAATGTGGAGCGTGTTTTGACGCATGCGAGCATCAGGCAAGAAGTTTTGATGATGATACAGAGAAATTCTTTGCAGATTTAAGAAGAGGCGAGAAGATTTCTGTTTTGCTGGCACCGGCTTTTCAGGCGAATTACCCGGAAGAATACGCAAAAGTACTGGGTGGACTGAAAGAGTTAGGTGTACAGCACATCATTAGTGTCAGTTTTGGTGCTGATATCACAACGTGGGGCTATATCAATTATATGGCCAAAAATAAATTCGAGGGTGGTATTTCCCAGCCTTGTCCAGCCGTTGTTAATTACATTGAGCATTATGTGCCGGAACTGATTCCAAAACTGGTACCGGTACAGAGTCCTCTGATGTGTACGGCGATTTATGCAAGAAAATATAGGAATATAACAGATAAATTAGCATTTATCAGTCCGTGCATCGCCAAAAAGACAGAAATCAGCGACCCGAATACTTACGGTTATGTGTCATACAATCTTACTTTTGAGCATTTTATGAAATATGTCAGGGAAAATGGAATCAAAGGAAAAGATGCAACCGATGAAATTGAATATGGCTTAGGCTCGATTTATCCGATGCCGGGTGGCTTGAAGGAAAATGTATACTGGTTCTGTGGCGAAGAGGTATTTATCCGTCAGGTGGAAGGCGAAAAGCATGCCTATAAGTTTTTGCAGGATTATAAGAAGCGCGTGGCGCAAAAAGAGCCGTTGCCGTTTATGGTAGACATTTTGAACTGTGACAAAGGATGTATTTATGGTACAGGCGTGGAAACGGAAAAATTGTCTTCGGAAGACACCTATTACAACCTGCAGGAAATCAAGGAAAAGTGCAAGAAAAACCATGCACTGAATCCATTTTCCAGACATCTTTCGCCGAAGCAGAGATTACATATGCTGAACCGGAAGTTTTCAAAACTGAAACTGGAAGACTTTGAACGGAAATATACTGACAAATCAAAAGCAACGTCCATCCGTATGCCGGCTCCAGATGAACTGGATATGATATTTAAGAGTATGAATAAGATGGATTATGCAGACCGTACCATTAACTGTGGTGCCTGCGGTTACAACAACTGTCAGGAGATGGCCATTGCCGTTTATAACCGATGCAATACACCGGAAAACTGTATTCATTATATCAAAAATGAGATGGAAGTATTCTCGCAGAGATTGGAAGAACAGAACCGTAAGATTCTGAAGAAAAATGAGGAACTTTCGCAATTTATCGGCGAAGATTTTGAATCGCTGAACCGTTCCATTGAGGAGATGCTGCGTGGCAATAATGTGAACGCAGAAGAAAGCAACGCCATCAGCGTGGCAATGGTAAAAATTGCAGAATTTTGTGATACATTAAATGAATCTTTTGAAGGAATCGAAGGATTGTTGCAGAGTTTGGAAAAGAACAATGCAACGATTACAAAGATAGCAAACCAGACAAATCTGCTGTCGCTAAATGCTGCAGTGGAGGCTTCCCGGAGTGGCGAAGCCGGCAAAGGTTTTGCCGTTGTCGCAGATGAAATCAAGATGCTTTCGCAGTCCAGCCGTGAAATGGCAGATGAAAGTGATTTGAACCGTACAGAAATTGTTAAGGCAGTCAAGATGCTGATGGAAGAAGCAATTGATTTGACGCATGCGATTACGGATATCAATGACAGACTGACGAATCTGGCTGCAAGCACAGAGGAAATAGTTGCAGAGGCAGACGTTGTGAAATCAATTTCAAACAACGTAAAAGATACCTTAGAAGAATTAAATAGAAGAGATATGTAATCCAACAAATACTATAAGGAGGCACAGGATGATTAAAGTATCTATATGGAAAATGAGTTTCGCTGTTGCAGTCGCAGCAGGGTTACTCGCAGGAAGTGGCAACAGTCAGCCGTTTGTAACCGTTGCACAGGCAGCAGAAACGGCAGCAGTGGAGGATGTTACCTTTTCACAGGGAAGCGGGGCGTACAATGAGGCATTTTCGCTGACATTGTCTGCCGGAGAAAATACCATTTATTATACTACGGATGGAAGCGACCCTACGACAAGTGAAACAAGGGTACAGTATACGGCACCTCTTTCCGTAACGGACAGAAAGGGTGATGCCAATGTGGTATCAGCAATTGACCCGGCCCTGTTTGATTCGGCAAATCTGGTTTGGGATGATAAAACCAAAACGTATAGCAGTAAAATGACAGTACCGTCTGATGATGCCGTTGATAAGGCAACTGTTATCAAGGCTGTAGCAATGGACGGTACAGGAAACTATTCTGCCGTACAGACAAATACTTATTTTATCGGAGCAATGACAGACCATATTCAGGGAATTAAAGAAAGCTGCAAGGCATCCGGTATGGATTTGGCGATTATGTCTATTTCAGTAGACAAAGATGATTTCTTTGATTCTAAAAAAGGTATTTATGTACACGGTGATGTTTTTGATAAGGCATTGCAAGACTATCTTGACAGTCATTGGAACTCTATTTATGATAATGAAGTTTTTAGACAGCTGGATGCGAACTACAAGCAAAGAGGAAAAGACTGGGAGCGCAAGGCACATATTGACTATTTTGAGAGCGATGGCGACAACACCTCCTGCAAATTGCAGCAGGATTGTGGTATCCGCGTACAGGGAAACTATTCCCGTTCCGATTTGTTAAAAGGTCTGCGTCTGTATGCAAGGGAAGAGTATGGCAAGAAAAACTTTAAATATGCCTTTTTCCCGGATAGTGCAAAGAATGACGCAGGGGAAGCCATTAACAAATACAAAAAGATTGTACTGCGAAATGGTGGAAACTGTGCATTTACTTCAAAGTTTAATGATGCGTACTGGCAGTCACTTATCCGTGATTTAAAATGTGAAACACAGGGCTCAAGAGTGTGCGTTGTTTACTTAAATGGCGAGTACTGGGGACTGTATATTTTGCAGGAAGATTATGATGATAATTATTTTGAAGAAACACACGGTGTAAACAAGGATGATGTCGTGCTTTATAAAGGTGATGCAGAGGCAAGTTCTATAGGATATGACCTGGATGAAGGTGAACTTCCGGAGGGTGAAACCGACATCAGCTATTATTTCAAAGACTTACTAACATTCTTTGATGAGCATGATAATCTGGTCAAACAGAAAGATTATGATGCGTTTTGCAAGATAGTAGACCCGGATTCTGTGATGGATTATTTTGCTGCCAGTGTCTGGGTAAATAACAAATGGGACTGGCCGGGCAAAAACTGGTCTGTCTGGAAAACAACACAGGTAGACCCAGAAAATCCATATGCAGACGGACGTTGGCGTTTCTGCTTCTATGATATGGACTTTGGTGGCGTTAGTGGAAGTGGCGATGCCTATACCAATACAATAGACGCTGACAGCTTACTCTGGATGAATTCAAAAAATCCTATCGTGAAAACATTTTCTTATCTGATGACAAACAAAGGATTCCGTGATGCGTACAATGCAAAACTGACAGCATTAAGCAGCAGCAACTTTAAGAAGACAACGGCACTCGACAGGGCAGATATGTATAAAGACACCTATCAGCCGTTATTCAGCCAGTATTTCAACCGGTATCCTTATATAGATAACGCGGCTAATAGAAAAACATATAAAAACTGGACAGAAAGTGGTGCTATTTACGGTGGTTATGCTACATACCAGTGTATCGTAGATTTTGTGAATAACCGTGAGGATACGATTCCAACGATTGTTGAGTGGGTAAATGACTACCTTGCGTCTTATACGGATTCCGGTAATACGGATTCTGATGGCACAGATGGTTCTGGCAACACAGAAAATGATAAAAATTCGGTACAGCCACCTTCTGCAGACACGAAAGTACCTGCTAAAACAAATAAGACAACCAAAGCGAAAAAGAAGAAAATTTCCACACTGAAGATAACAGGTAAAAAAGGAAAGAAATATATTAAAGTTACAACGGTCAAGAAAGCAAAAGTAACGGTTAAGGTCAATCGCCGTATCATCCGTAATGGAAAGAAAATAGTTAAATCTGTCACATATTCCGTTAAGAAAAATAAAAATGGAAAATTCCAGATTAAATTATCAAAGAAATTAAAGAAGAAAGATAAGATTACGGTAATTGTCAGAAAGAGTGGTTATGCGACGAAAACAAAGACGATAAAAATAAAATAAGAATGAAAAGGTCTGCTGTTTTGAACAGAATAAGGACAGCAGAAAGCAAAAAAAGGGGATTCTGATTAGATGGTCAGAATCCCCTTTTTTATAGAATAGGAAATTGCTCATAATGTAGTGTTAAGCCAACAAGAATTTTCTTTGAAAATTCTTGCAGTGCAAAGTGCTGGCTTTGCACTTTTTTATGGGCTTGTTTTGTCGCATAAGCTTTTTCATATTGTGAGTTCGCTTCAGAGCAAGATTTTCTTTATATTGTGAGTTCGCTTCGTAGTAGGACTTTGTTTCATATGGTAAGTTCGTAGAGATAGGCGTTGCCACGTTTTCCTACCCGTGTTACGGTGTGAATATAATTTAAAATATTCAGTGCCAGATTAGCAGTGCTCCGTGGAATTTTGGCTTTTGTGGCAAAATCAGCAGAAGTAAACTGCAAAGGCAGTCCTTCCGGAATCATACAGCCGTATTCGGAGGGACTTCCGATATAAAATTCATCTACCAGTCTGATTGGGATACGGTCATAACGGGTAGAGCCTTTTTTCTTGTCGGCACTCCAGCCATTCAGAAGACGGTATTCCTTTGCGTCAAAAAGCACCAGACAGAGATGCAGGTTGGGGTGGTCTAAATAAGTACGGATTTTGTACAATTCAAAATAAGCGTCGTATGGTTTTCCGGTTTTGGGAGATTTTCTTTTTTTGGAAATTTCGCCGGTGCTTTCGTCAATCCAGTAGAGCCATTTTGTATGCACGATGGGATAGACAATGGTAACAGGATATTCCGGCAGAAAAGCATCCAGTTTGCGACGCAGTGCATTAAAATTTCTTGTCTGTATTTCAATAATTTCATTTTCACGGAAGATATCAGCAACGAAATTGCCAATGCGTATTTCCTGATGCGCAATATCTGGCTCATAAAATCTTTTCAGAACGGCGTGAACCGTTTTTTCCTGTAGGGTGCCAATGCCGTTTTGAGCACGTTCAGCGTCAATGATTTCCCGGCACGCTTCCTCAAATAAAACTTCATCATAAGAACTTACCGACATAGTGATTTATCCTCGTTATCTTTCATACAATTTTCTTTTATTATAGCGTATCTTTGGCAAAATACTACTGTTTTTAGCTGTACATTTTTTAAGGGGCATGTGATAAAACAGAGGATTTTGTACCTGACAGCAGAGAATACCCATTTCTAGCAAGGGCACGCTTTCGCTGCGCAAACTACGCAACAGTACATAGTATCCTAAAAAACAGGATACAAGTACTGGCGAGTTTGAAAGCACCCTTTTATAGAAATGGGTATTCTCTGCTGTCAGGCAATTTAGGGAACTCTGTTTTATCACAGCCCATTTACAAATTGGCTGTCCATGAAATGTTTTCTTCGGACATATTGGTTTCCGCAAAGGTTTCACGGACGCAGGAATTGTATAAGGGTATATTTGGAAAAGTTTTGTGCATACTGAAAAGATAAGCTGAAATAGCAGCTGAAATGGCAAGAGGAAGGTGGTGTCGCTGATGAAAAAAATTCAGTCTGGTAATACGGAGGGAGTGAATGGAAAAAAGCCGTCCGGCAATATTGAGGGAGTGAATGGGGAAAAGCCGTCTGATATTTTTGAGGGGCAGTATGAGGAAAGAATGAAACGGATACAGGAACTGCTTTGTATTGACAAAAATTTTGATATTCTGCACAGGCAGCTGGCAATCGGTGGGAGAAAAGCCAGTATGTTTGTCGTGGACGGTTTTTTACGGACTGCTGTATCAGAAAAAGTGCTCGAGTTTTTCTATTCGATTCAGGAAGAAGATATGCCACGGGATTATGCTGAATTTGTTGAAAAATACGCACCCTATGCTGATATTATGACGATTGACACGCAGGAAAAATTCATTCAGTTTCTATTATCGGGTATGAGTTGTTTCCTGATAGAAGGTTATCAGGAGATAATTGCGTTTGATTTTCGGGAATATCCCAGCAGGAGCATTGAAGAACCGGATAAAGACAAAGTGCTTCGTGGTTCCCGTGATGGTTTTATCGAATCGCTGGTGCCCAATGCTGCATTGATTCGGCGCAGAATCCGGGATGTCAATTTGATTTTTGAAATACAGCAGATAGGGCGCAGCTCCAAAACGGATGTTGCTGTCGTATATATGAAGGACAGGGTAAAAGAGGCATCATTAAAGGAAATAAAACGCCGTCTGCAAAATATAGACGTGGACTCACTTACGATGAATAAAGAAAGTCTGTCGGAAATGCTTTTTCCAAGGAACTGGTACAATCCGTTTCCGAGGTTTAAATATAGTGAAAGACCGGATACGGCAGCAGCCTGTCTGTTAGAGGGAAGTATCATCCTGCTGGTGGATAATTCGCCGGCAGCAATGATTCTTCCGACTTCCCTGTTCAGTATTCTGGAAGATGCCAACGAATATTATTTTCCACCGGTTACGGGAACGTATCTGCGTATGACCAGAATGCTGACCAGTATTATTGCCATCTATATTACGCCGGTTTTTCTGCTGCTTTTGCAAAATCCCCAATGGGTTCCGGAATGGCTGGAATTTATCCTGATAAAAGACAAAGTAAATGTTCCACCGGTAATACAGCTTCTGATTCTGGAATTTGCAATAGACGGACTGAAAATGGCATCCATCAATACACCCAATATGCTTACAACGCCATTAAGCATTGTCGCAGGTATTGTGTTCGGTGATTATACGGTAAGTTCCGGATGGTTTAACAGTGAAATTATGTTATATATGGCATTTGTAGCCGTGGCAAATTATACGCAGAGCAATATGGAGCTGGGGTATGCCATCAAATTTTTCCGGATTCTCTGTCTGGTGCTGACAGCGTGGCTGGGACTTCCCGGTTTTATTGCAGGAAGCATTCTGCTGGCAGGTTTTCTGATAGGAAATCCTGTTCTGGTAGGAAAGGGATATCTGTATCCGCTGATTCCGTTTAATGGAAGGCAGCTTTTGAAACGGTTCTTCCGTGTCAGTCTGCCATATAGTGAGAAAAGGGGGTAAATTAGAATAAGAAAACGGTATAGTTTGATAAATTAAATTAATAAATCCTTTTGAATCAATTTCAAATCTAAATATAGTAGCAAAAAGCACGAAAAAAACAAGAAAAAGATGGCATATTCTGTCGATATTATGCTTGTTTCTTCAAAAAAATTGTGATATGATACGTTCGGCACTTAAAAGAGTATTTTAAAAAAATATTTTGTTTTTCATGCTGTAATATGCCGATGACGCATTTACGCCACCGACATCAACATTTGCAGAGCCAGACGGATTATGTGAAGAATTACCGGTATATCTGAAGGAATACCGACACATTTTATGGTTCGTAAAGATTGAAAAACATAGGAGGCGTTCATATGAAAAAGACACAAAAGTTTGCGTGGATTATGGGTATGCTTGTCAGCGCATTGCTTTCGCAGCCATCCATTGCATTGGCAGCAGAGAAGGGGTCATCTGAAAATATTGGTGCTACGTTACCACTGGGATTTTGTTTACCATTTGCAGGAATGTTACTTTGCATTGCTGTATGCCCACTTCTGGCAGAAAGATGGTGGGAAAAGAAAAAGCCATATGTTGTGGCATTCTGGTCAATTGCGTTTATTCTGCCGTTTGCTTTCTATGCTGGTTTCGGTGAGGCAGCAGAGCAGGTATTAGAAGTTATTTTTGGAGATTATATTACATTTATTGTTTTGTTGTTTGGTTTGTTCTGTGTAGCAGGCAATATCTGTCTGGAGGGGGATTTGGTTGGAACTCCAAAGTTAAATGCCTTGCTGCTCTTAATCGGTACATTTTTGTCCAGTTGGATTGGTACAACCGGAGCCAGTATGGTGATGATTCGCCCTTTGCTTCGTGCAAATAAATGGCGTCACAGAAAAGTACAGGTTGTTGTATTCTTTATCTTTTTGGTATCGAATATCGGTGGATGTTTAACGCCTGTCGGCGACCCACCACTGCTGATGGGATTTACGAATGGAATAGATTTCTTCTGGAGTATGAAATTATTACCGATATTATTGCTTAATGTAGTTTTACTGTTAGGATTGTTCTTTGTTTTAGATACAAGAGCTTACAGAAAAGATATTGCTGACGGTGCTAAGAAGCCGGATGTCAGTGAAAACAAAGCACCACTTCGTTTAACGGGTGCGCATAATATTATCTTTCTCGTGATGATTGTCGGTGCAGTTATTTTAAGTGGTGTTCTTCCAAAAGAAGTTCCATTTTTCGCAAAACACCTGCATATCTACGGTGGGGTAGAGATGGAAGTATCTGCCATTTTTGAAGTGGTTGTTATCCTGATTGCAGCATTACTATCCTTTAAGACAACGAAGAAAGAAATCCGTGAAAAGAATAATTTCACCTGGGATGCCATTCAGGAAGTGGCAATTCTGTTTATTGGTATTTTCATTACAATGATACCGGCACTTTTGATACTGAAATCTAAGGGAAGTGCACTTGGTGTGGAAGAGCCGTGGCAGTTCTTCTGGATTACAGGATGCCTGTCCAGTTTTCTGGACAACACGCCGACGTATCTGGTGTTCTTTACGACAGCAGCTTCGCTTGGCTTTACAGAAGGTGTTAAGACGGCACTTGGCTACATTGATGAGATTGTGCTGATGGCGATTTCGTGTGGAGCCGTATTTATGGGAGCCGTAACTTATATCGGAAATGCACCGAACTTTATGGTACGCTCCATAGCAGAAGAAAATGGAATTAAGATGCCTTCTTTCTTCAGTTATCTGTTCTGGTCCATAAGCTGTTTAGTACCGGTATTTTTAATCGATATGTTACTTTTCTTTATTTAAAGAAGAGTATGGAATTTAAAAAAGAGTATAGATATTTTTTGCGTCAGAGTGTGCGCATAGGAACGCTATTGTAACATAAGCCTGCAGTGAAAGTGGTTTGGACAGAAATTTTATTGCAGAGAAAAATGCTTTACAGTATAATGAAAAAGACGCAGGGAATTTTAATAGGCAAAACATAGTAAATCCAGATGGTTTTGACTGAAAGATACAAAAGTATCTTGTGTCAGCCATCTGGTTTTTTTGATAAAAGTTACAAATAAATCAGGAATAAAGCAAAAGGAGTCAGAAAATGATATTTGATACGCACGTTCATTATGATGATGAAGCATATGACGAGGACAGGGAAGTATTTTTAGGAGAAATTGTACAAAAAGGTGTAGGCCGGGTTATCAATGTGGGAGCCACGATAGATTCAGCGAAAGAGGCCGTTGCATTAAGCCAGAAATATGATTTTATTTATGCTGCTGTTGGAGTGCATCCGTCGGATACAGCTGATTTGACGGAAGAAGATATGCAGTGGCTTACGCAGGCTGCGCAAATGGAAAAGGTGGTTGCCATTGGCGAAATCGGACTGGATTATCATTATGATGAGCCGGAAAAAGAGGTGCAGAAAAAGTGGTTTGTCCGTCAACTTCGCATTGCGAAGGAAACAAAACTGCCTGTCTGCATTCACAGCCGGGAAGCAGCACAGGATACGCTTACAATTATGCAGCAGGAACACGCAGAAGAGATTGGTGGCGTGATTCATTGCTATTCCTACGGATGGGAAATGGCAAAAATTTATCTGGATATGGGATTTTATCTGGGCATCGGAGGTGTCGTTACTTTCAAAAATGGCAGGAAGTTAAAGGAAGTTGTAGAGAAGGCACCAATGGAGCAGCTTGTTCTGGAAACGGATTCGCCATATCTGTCACCGGAGCCGTACAGAGGGCAGCGTAATTCTTCGGACCGGTTGCTCTATGTGGCAAATCAGATAGCAGAACTGAAAAATATGACAACTGACGAGGTGATTCGCATTACTGAAGAAAATGCAAAAAGGCTATATCGTATGAAAAAATAGGGAAAATGTATTAGAAAAATGTATCATATGAAAAAAAGAGTGAACAGGAAAATTGTATTTAGATAGATAATGTCAGAAGATGTTTCACGAAATCAGAAGTGTGTACCAAAAATGGGACAGAAAGAGAGGAAGTATGGCAACATTAGGAATACCACAAAATACCATTGATATTTTACAGAAATACCAGTTTCATTTTCAAAAGAAATATGGACAAAATTTTTTGATAGACACGCATGTCTTAGAGAAAATAATCGAATCAGCAGGGATTACGAAAGATGATTTTGTGCTGGAAATTGGTCCGGGAATTGGTACAATGACGCAGTATCTCTGTGAAAATGCGCGACAGGTTATGGCTGTTGAAATCGACCAGAACCTGATTCCAATTTTGCAGGAAACGTTGTCAGCTTATGACAATGTTACGATTGTCAATGAAGATATTTTAAAACTGGATATCGCAAAAGTAGCAGAGGAATATAACGAAGGAAAGCCGATTAAAGTCGTGGCAAATCTGCCATACTATATTACAACGCCAATTATTATGGGATTGTTTGAAAGCCACGTGCCGTTAAAGAGTGTTACGGTTATGGTGCAGAAAGAAGTGGCAGACAGAATGCAGTCAGAGCCTGGCACGAAGGCGTATGGTGCGCTTTCGCTCGCTGTCCAGTATTATGCTGATGCAGAAGTTGTGGCAAATGTGCCACCAAACTGTTTTATGCCACGCCCTAATGTGGGTTCTGCCGTCATACGTCTGACGTGTCATGAGCAGAAACCGGTTTCTGTCAAGGACGAGAAATTTATGTTTCGCGTGATACGGGCTTCGTTTAACCAGAGAAGAAAGACGTTGCAGAATGGTCTGGGCAATGATGCAGGCCTTCCTGTCACAAAAGAGGAGGCAGCTGCAGCACTGGGAAAAATGGGACTTTCACCGACAATTCGTGGGGAACGTCTGTCGTTACAGGAGTTTGCACAATTAAGTGATTTGTTACAATAAAAAGTGAGGGATGTTTTATGGAAATTCCAATGCGCCTGAAAAAACTGCGTCAGAAAATGGAAGAGGCCGGAATTGATATTTATTTTATACCGACAAATGATTATCACGGTTCGGAATATGTCAGCGATTTTTTTAAAACAAGAGAATACATTTCCGGATTTGACGGCTCTGCCGGAAGTGTTGTCGTAACGCAAAACGAGGCCGGTCTTTGGACGGATGGAAGATATTTTTTACAGGCCGAAGCGCAGTTATCCGGAACGGGCATTACATTATATAAGTCTGGTCAGGAAGGTGTTCCAAAAGTAAATGACTATATCGTGCAGCATCTTCCGGAGGGTGGAACATTTGGATGCGATGGTGGCATGGTGTCTGTGGCATGGGCAGAAGGAATGCAAAGAAGTATTGCTGCCAGACAGGGAAAAATGGATTTGTCGCAGGATTTAGTGGGAAGTATCTGGGCTGAGCGTCCGGTGCTTGACCACAAAAAAGCGTGGATTTTAGGGGAAAAGTATGCCGGGGAAAGTCGGCAGTCAAAAATAAAGAAATTGCGTGGCTGTCTGGAAAAATGGAAGGCAGACAGAATGATTATTACTTCGCTGGATGATATTGCGTGGATTCTGAATATCCGTGGCAATGATATCCCGTGCAATCCGGTTGTACTGTCCTATCTGATTGTGGAAAAGGGGCAGTGTGTCCTTTTTGCAGGCGAAGATATTTTTACGCAGGAAGCACAGGAGCAGTTAAAGAAAGATGGCATTTCCTTTGCACCGTATGAATCGGTTTTCTCGTATGTGGAACAATTTCAGGAAAAGGAACGCATTCTTGTGGATAAACGGAGAATAAATGCCAGAATTGTGGAAAACTTCCCGAAAAATACAAAAATTGTGGATATGGTTACGCCGACGGTTGCATGGAAAGCCATTAAAAATGAAACGGAAATTGCAAATGAAAAAGAAGCACATATTCGCGACGGCGTGGCAGTTACAAAGTTGATTTACTGGCTGAAGCAGAATGTCACAACCATGCCTTTGACAGAAATGAAAGTTGCAGAGCAGCTGGAAAAATTCCGGCAGCAGGGAAAGCATTATCTGGGACCGAGTTTTGAGCCGATTGTCGGTTATGCAGAGCATGGCGCGATTGTGCATTATTCAGCGACGGAAGAAACGGATGCCCGGCTTTTCCCGGAGAATTTTCTGCTGTTAGATACGGGTGGACAATATCTGGAAGGTACGACAGATATTACGCGCACGATTCTGCTGGGGAACAAACCGACGGCAGAGCAAAAGAAATATTATACGGCAGTGCTGCGTGGCAATCTGAATCTTTGTGCAGCGAAGTTTCTGTATGGATGCACGGGAGTGGCGATAGATTACGCTGCCAGACAGCCATTGTGGGAAATGGGCTGCGATTTTAATCACGGAACCGGTCACGGTGTCGGTTATCTGCTGAATGTGCATGAAGGGCCGAATAATATTTGCTATCGCATTGCCAATGGGCCGGATAGAAATGCTGTTTTAGAAGAGGGTATGATAACGTCGGATGAACCGGGGATTTATCTGGAAGGAAAATTTGGTATCCGTCTGGAAAATCTGATTTTGTGTGTGAAAAAAGAAAAAAATGAATTTGGTCAGTTTATGGGATTTGAGCCACTGACTTTTGTTCCGTTTGACAGAGATGCGATTGCACCGGAGCAGATGAATGAAAAAGAGCGCGAACTGTTAAATGCCTACCACCAGAAGGTGTACGAAACGCTGGAAGCGTACCTGACGAAGGAAGAGCGGGAGTGGCTGGCTGACGAGTGTGCGCCGGTGTAAAAATTTTATCACATGCCCTTAAAAGTCTGCTCTGTAAAATGTCAGAAAAGGTCATGTAAAATATCTTTTAGTTGTCAGGAAAATTAAAAAATATTATAATAATAAACATAAAATAAACTTTCCATAAAGGAGGAAGCAGTATGAGAAAATGGACGAAAAATATTGTAGCAGCATCAGCTGTTGTTGCAATTACAGCGATTGCGAGTGTGGCAGGTGGACAGGCAACTGTCAGCCAGGCAGCAGGCGTTGCAATTACTCAGAAAACTTTTAAGGATTCTGGTGTGTATGCAAAGGCAAAGAGTGCTGACAAAAACAACGACGGGATTTTGAGCAGTGCAGAGGCAGCTACGGTTAAGGATGTGTATTTTTATGATGAAACAAGTGATATTTCTGCTACATTGAAATATTTCCCAAAAGCAACGGAAGTTACGATTCTTTCTGTTCCGTCAAGTGCAAAAACCATCACGGTTAACAGTACAAAGATTAAGAAAATGACAATTGCTACATCCAAAGTTGTTTCTATTAAGGGAGCAGCACCGACAGAGGTTGCAATTTATGGTAATGGAATGAAAAATTCATTTGATTTTAGCAAGGCAACCGGATATAACAAAGTAAAGAAGTTTTCTTTCTATGGTAACGAAACCAAAAAACTGGTAGCACCAAACCAGGCAAAACTGACAAATCTTTGCGTCAACGGTACTACTATGACATCGTACAATACTTCTAAATTAAAGAGTATTAAAGAATTAAATTTAAGCAATAACAAACTGAAAAAACTGAATGTATCAAAGAATAAAAACCTGACATCTTTAGCATGCTATAGCAATAAATTATCAGCATTGAACCTCTCATCAAACAAGAAGTTAAAAGACGTCGGAGCCGGTGATAACAACCTTAAAAAAATCGATGTATCAAAGAATAAAAAGATAACAAGAGTTGTTGTATATCGTAATAAAATCAAATCATTAAAATATCCAAAGAGCAATAAGATTAAAGAAATTAATGTTGCTGCTAACAAATTAACAAAAATTGAGCCAAAGGCATTTAAGTCATTAATATCATTAGATGTTACCAGCAACAAAATTAGCAAACTGGACGTATCAAAGAACACGAAGTTAACATATTTATCTTGTGCCGATACATCTGTTAAAACATTAGCATTAAGCAAAATGAAAAAGTTAACATCATTAAACGTGGCACAGACATCTGTTACAAAACTGTCATTGGCAAAAAGTGCGAAATTGAACTTTATTTCCGTTGGAAAGAAGTATCAGCTTCTGAAAGATGTGAAAATGAGCAGCAAGGGTGGAAATAGCGTCTGCATGCAGTTACTGCCAAATAAGACATATAATCTGACGACAATACTTCCATGCCTGAACGGATATGAATTTTCAACATATTCTCAATATGTAAATCTTACACCAACAGGAAAAACAGTTTTTCTTGGAAACTTTAAGAAAGATAATTATCTTTCTGCTTATGCAACAAAAGGAAAAACCAGTGTTACGATTTCATTCAATAATGCAGGTGTTTTTTACTAAAAAGGATTTGACAAAGAAATGATAAAAGAAAAAGAAACATCATTTTTTTGGTTGTTTGTATTACTTTGTGCCAGTCTTGTGTGGAGTGGTGGATATTATGAATACAGCAGTGTAATCATAGGTGTATGTATCGCCGTTTTTCTAATCGTTTTCCGTCGAAAACGGTTAGAAAAAACGGCTTTTGAAAATTATATGGTATTTTCAGCAATCATAGCGTTTATGTATTGGATTTCCAGCATTTATGCCGTGGACTGTGGTATGGCAATGACAGGCGCAGCAAAGAAGAGCGTGATTTTTCTGTTTGCACTGGCATTGGCTGTGACAGAGCAGGAACAAAGAAAACGGATATTATACAAATTGCCGGAGATAGCAGTTGTTCTGACGGCAGTACCAGCGATAGCCAGTCTGGCTGAACCGGTGCGAAAATTTGTATTTTCGGCAGGACGTTTCTGTGGAACATTCGGATATGCGAATACATATGCGCTTTTTGCGTTATTAGCACTTCTGGTTCTGCTGGAAACCTGGAAGCAACGGGCAGTCTGGAAAGATGTGGCGATGCTGCTTGGCTTTCTTGCCGGTCTGTGGTTTTCGGGTAGCAGATATACCTGGGTACTGGCATTTGTGGCACTGATTGCATTTGCACTTGCCCAAAAGGGGATTCGGAAATATGTATGCGCAGTTCTTGGCATTTTGCTTGCGTTAACGGTTTGTGCCGGAACTGTCTTTCGGCAGACAGAGGCGATGGGACGCCTGTTTACAACGAATTTCAGTACGCTGTATGGACGTCTTCTGTACTGGCAGGACGGACTTTCACTTGCCATAAAACATCCTTTTGGGATGGGGTATCTCGGATATTATTATAAACAGAATGAGATACAGACGGGTGTTTATACCGTGCGTTATGTACACAATGATTTACTGCAGTGGGTACTCGATATCGGCTGGATTCCGGCAATTGTATTGCTGCTTATCATTATACTGGCAATCTGTAATAAAAAACGGCCATTTTTAGAAAAATTATTATTATCTGTCATATTGCTGCACAGTATGATGGAGTTTGACTTGGAACATACCGGTATGGCATTTTTGCTGGTGCTGGTGTTATCGTGCAGCAAGGAAGCCGTATTTCGGAAAAACTGTGTTTTTGGAAAAACGGACAGCTCCGAAAAGCCGGGTGGTTTACAAAAAGCTGGAATTTCAGGAAAAATCTGTATGGCACTTTCTGTTCTGATAGGATGTGTCTGTCTGTATTTTGCCGTTCCACTGAGTCTGTACGCAGCAGAAAAGACAAAAACGGCAGTGCAGTGGTATCCGGTTTACACGGATGCGCAGCTGGCCAATTTGTCGCTGGAAAAAGATAATGATAAGGCTGACCGGCTGGCAGATAAGATTCTGGGGCAGAATGACACGGCATTTCTTGCTTATGATGCGAAGGCGCAGGTGGCATTTAACCAGAACCGTTTTTCGGATATGGTGCGCTACAAGAAGAAAGCGATTGCGAGAAATAAATTTGATGCTGCAGAGTATAATGACTATCTGGTAATGCTAAATGAAATACTGTCATATGCCATCGAAAATGGGGACGAAGAGCTGGCGATGGAAATGGCTGGTGATATGCAGGAACTGCTTACCATTATCGAGGATAACAAAAAAACGGTCAGTCCGTTAGGCAAAAAGATAGACGATAAAGTCGAGATTGATTTTCCAAAGGATATTACGGAAGAAATCCGGAATCTGGGAGGCTGATTTGTCAGAAATAAAGTTGTGCCTGACAGCAATGGTTTCTTCTTTCTGGCAAATGCACGCTTTCGTTTCTGTCGGGTAATGTGTTTCGTTTCTGTCGGGTAACGTAGGTTGTAAGAAAAAGAGGAAATGTTATAATAATAAGATAAAATAAACTTATAATATAGGGAGGAAAAAGAATGAAAAAATTGGTAAAGAACATTGTGGTCGCATCAGCAGCCGTTGCAATTACAGCGATTGCGAACGTGGCAGGTGGACAGGCAACTGTCAGTCAGGCAGCAGGAGTAGAAATTAACCAGACAACCTTTAAAGATTCAGGTGTATACTCCAAAGTGCAGTATGCAGACAAAAACAAGGATGGAATTTTGAGCAGTGAAGAGGCAGCTTCAATAGAGGATTTATATTTTACGGATGCAACAAATGATATTTCTGCTGTACTGAAATATTTTCCAAAAGTGACACGTGTTGAACTTCAGAAACTTCCGGCGGGTACGAAAACTATCACGGTAAATAGCACAAAGATTAAGATGATATCCATTTCTACAAAAAAGGTTGTTTCCATTAAGGGAGCAACACCGGCAGAGGTTGTTATTGATGCCAGTGGCACAAAAAGTGCGTTTGATTTTAGCAAGGCAACCGGATACAGTAAGGTAAAGGAGTTTTATTTTTATGGTTCTGGAGCGAAAAAAGTAGTTGCACCGAATCAGTCAAAATTGACATCTTTATACATTAACGGAACTGCTATGACATCCTATGATACATCTAAGTTAAAAAGCCTGAAAGTGTTAAATCTAAGCAATAACAAATTGAAAAAAGTAAATGTATCAAAAAATAAAAAACTGACATCTTTAGCATGCTATAATAATAAATTATCAGCATTGAACCTGTCATCAAACAAGAACTTAAAAGATGTCGGAGCCGGTGACAACAACCTTAAAAAACTGGACGTATCAAAGAATAAAAAGATAACAAGCGTTGTTGCATACCGTAACAAGCTCAAATCATTAAACTGTGGTAAAGGCAGTAAGATTACAGGAATCAATGTATCTGTTAACAAATTAACAAAAATGGAGCTAAAGACATTTAAATCATTAAAAGTGTTAAATGTTTGTAGCAATAAAATAAAGAAACTGGATGTGTCAAAGAATACGAAGTTAACATATTTGTATTGTGCAGATAATCCTGTGAAAACATTGGCATTGAGCAAACTGAAAAAGTTAAGAGGCTTAAACGTTGCGAAAACATCTGTTTCAAAACTGCCATTGGCAAAAGGTGTGAAATTGGAATTCATTTCTGTAGGAAAGAAGTATCAGCTTCTTAAAAAAGTAAAGATGAAAGAGAATTACGGCATTTCTGTATATATGCAGTTAAGTCCGAATAAGAAGTATGACTTAACATCAATTATGCCGGATTTGAAGGGATATGAATTTACAGGATATTCAAACGATATGACGATTTCACCGTCAGGAAAAGAAGTTTCGATAGGAAAATATAAAAAGAATGATAATCTTTATGTCTATGGAATAAAAGGCCAAACAGGCGTTACCGTTATGTTAAATCAGTTAGGTCTTTTTTACTAAAAAAGCAAAAGTAAGAAATGACGAATAGAAAGACGGTTGGTTTATCATAAAAAAAGCAGTGGAAACACTGCTTTTTTTATTTACTGTATTAATTTGCACTATTTTGCTTTTCAGCTTTCCTATTTTTTCGGTTAGAAGTTTCTTCTGGATTAGCTGGTTCTTTTCGGCTAGTCTTTTTTTCGGATTAGCTGGTTCATTTATGCAAGTGTTTCTTCCAGCTTATCCAGTTCTTTCAGCCAGAGGTTAACAGAAGCATCACTTGGCATACGCCAGTCGCCACGTGGCGATAAGGCAACACTACCTACTTTCGGACCATCCGGCAGGCAGGAACGTTTAAACTGCTGGGCAAAGAAACGCCAGTAAAAGGTGCGAAGCCATTTGTAAATGGTCTTTTCATCATAAATGCCATCAAAGGTATAGACGGCCATCCGGAAAATCTTGGATGGCGAGTATCCAAAGCGCATCAGATAATAAAGGTAAAAGTCGTGAAGCTCATATGGTCCGACGATATCCTCTGTTTTCTGGGAGATTTTTCCATCTTTTGGTGGAAGCAGTTCCGGGCTTACCGGGGTATCCAGAATATCTAACAAAATATCGTGTAATTTGGCTTCTTTTGTTGTTTCGGCATAGTAGAGAACAAGATAACGCACCAACGTTTTTGGAACGGAGCAGTTCACGCCATACATAGACATATGGTCACCGTTGTAGGTTGCCCAGCCCAGCGCGAGTTCAGACATATCACCCGTTCCGATAACCATACCGTTTGACTGGTTGGCGAGATTCATCAGAATCAGGGTGCGCTGCCGTGCCTGTGCATTTTCATAAGTAACATCGTGCACACTGCTGTCGTGGCCGATGTCGCGAAAATGGAGATTGACGGCATCGTGAATTGGTACCTCTTTTAATGTGGCACCCAGAATTTTTGTCAGTTCGCAGGCATTTTGGTAAGTACGGTCTGTTGTACCAAAACAAGGCATTGTCACGGCGAGAATACCACTACGGTCTATGCCAAGCATATCGAAAGCCTTTGCCGTAACCAGCAGGGCAAGTGTAGAGTCGAGTCCACCGGAAATGCCAATAACGGCGCTGGTGCAGTGCGTGTGCGCCAGTCGTTTTTTCAGTCCCATTGCCTGGATATGCAATATTTCATCACAGCGACGGTCACGGTCAGCCTTGTTCTGGGGAACAAAAGGCGTTTGTGGAAATTTACGCGTCAGTGAAGTTTTTGCAAGTTCGCCAAAAGTAAAGGAAACGGTATGGTAACCGGATTCCTGTGGGGAAAGCGATGCAAATGTATTCATACGACGACGTTCGCTGATAAGTTTTTGCAGGTCGATTTCGCTGCAGATAATGCCATTGTGGAAACGCTCGGATTCTGCCAGCATAGTACCATTTTCAGCAATCAGGTTATGACCGGCAAATACCAGGTCAGTAGAGGATTCGCCTTCGCCGGCGTCGGCATAAATGTAGCCACTGATAAGGCGTGCCGACTGGTTGGAAACCAGTTCGCGACGGTAAATGTCTTTACCTGTTGTTTCGTCACTTGCAGATAAATTGGCAATGATGGTAGCACCGGCAAGAGCGTGGTTGCAGGATGGGGGAACCGGCATCCAGAGGTCCTCACAGATGTCGATGCCCAATACAAACCCGGTCAGATTATCGGCCTGAAAAAGAAGATTGGTACCGAATAAAATATCTTTGCCGGTTTCGCCAAGTGCCTCTATCTGAATCGTTTCAAAGCCAATCGGTGGTTTTGAAAAATGACGTCCTTCATAAAATTCAGAATAATTAGGAATATGCTGCTTTGGAACAATTCCCAGAATGCTGCCTTCAAAAATAACAGCTGCCACATTATACAGGGAATTGCGCAGGAAAAATGGAAAACCGATGACAACGGCCATATCCATACCGGCAGAAGCAGTGCATATTTTCTGAATACCACAAAATACGCCGTCTAACAACGTGTTTTGCAGGAAAAGGTCATTGCAGGTATATCCCGTCAGGCAAAGTTCCGGAAAAACAACAAGTTTTGCCTTTTCGCTATGGGCAGTCTGCATGCCTGCAATGATTTGCTGTGTATTGTAATCGACGTCGCCAACCAGAATATCCGGTGTAACAGCAGCGCCTTTTATAAAACCATCTTTCATTATAATAAGTCCTTTCCATCAATGGATTTTCTTTTTTGCTCTGATATGTACCATTATAATAGAATTGCCGGAAAATAGAAAGTTATTTACGAATGAATTATTTTTGACAGAAGCTGTTCAAATTTCGGGGGTATGATTTCTGAAAAAAATCGGGTATAACGAAACTGCTTTGCGTGCTACAATAAAGACGGTTAAAAGAATGAAAAAGATTTGGAGAGAAAAATGGAGTGGTTATATCGCATTTTTTATACGGTTCTGTCGTTGGGAATTATGGCAGTTCTGATTTTGCCGGTTGTTTTACTGGTACGTTTCCTGATGCGAAATTTTGAGAAAAAATATATGGTCTGGGAATGGTATTTTGTCTATCTGAGAAGCATCTGCCCGATTGCTTTGTCGAGTCCGTTATGTATGATTCCGGTGTTCAATAGAAAATATCATATGCTTTTGTCACAGATGGGACTTTCGCTGACGGAAGATGCAGGCATTATGAGCAGCTGGACAGCTGTTTATAAAGGAGAAATTACGGCAACTGCGACGTTCAAATGCTGCAGTATTATCTGGCTTGCAGGTGTTGTCTTAGTGCTTTGCTATAATATGCTGAGTCAGCACCAGCTCAAAAAAATACTACGTCAGGCAAAGCCACTTGGTGAAAATATTTACGAATCATCATGGGTATCATCACCTGTCCTGACAGGCGTCATACACCACCGGTTATATCTTCCGGAAAATACATCATCAAAAGAAGCAACGTGGCTGTTAAAACATATGGAGCATCACAAAAAAGAAGTGTTTGGCAGATGGATTTTGTGTTTTATCCAGGCAGTTCACTGGTTCAATCCGGTTATGTGGCTTTATTACTACTTTTGGAATATGGATGCTGAAATGGCAAAGGATGAGAGGACGGTATACCATCAGAAAGAAAATGTGTTGCGCGAATACACGCAGGCACTGTTGAATTTTGACGGACCATCTGAAAAAAGGGTTTCCTTTTCTATATTGAGTGTTTACGAGAGAAATACAAAACAGAGAGCGTATCGGATGATGTACCAAAAATGGGACACATCAAACAGAAAACTGGCAGGCATTCTGGCAGTGACTGTTCTGGTCATCTGGCTTTTCCTGCTGGTTCCCATGCAGATAGCCTGGTCGGGAGAAACGTGGGGAAGTCCTGCTGATACAGAAGAAACGCTTTTTGATAAAAATGACAATGATGTGATTGCAAAAACAGATACAGTGTCGCCGGAAGGTCTTGGCAGAATCATACAGTTAGAAAAAACTTCGGGAACAAAAGAAAAGCAAGGCTATCGTGGGGATTTCCGTGTCGTTATGTATGATTCTCTGGGCAATATGCTGGTGTCAAAAAAGATGCAGGATATTTTCCCGGAAAGCGATAATAAAGAATACTATTTTTCAAAGGGACTGAAACTCTGCACGGGAGATTATAACCAGGATAACGTACAGGAACTGGTTTTGGGACAGGAAGAAGAAATGACGCAAAATGAGTTTCAGGATATGCTGCAAAAAACAGACAAAGAGATAGGAAGCAAGGCAGCAGAAAATGCAAAGAAGATTTCAGATTACAGGGTATTTTCTTATGCACTGCTTGCAATAGAAGATGATGACTTGCAAGTTGTCCGTGACAACATTTATGCAGTGTCGGGGGACGAAGGACAGAAGGAGTCAATATCATTTGAGGTGCCGGAAAATACGAAAGGATTATTCTGTGTACCGTTTGCTGAAACGGAAGTTTATTATGTCTGGAATGAGAAGAGCAGGACATATGAGCAAAAAACACTTACAAAGGGGGAGATAGAGGAGTATCAGCTCGAAGACAGTGAAAATAATGAGGAAGGAGAAACGCAAAACCATACGCTGGAAGACAGCGAGGGAACAACGCAGGTGCTTGTGTCCACAAAAAAGGACAGTACCGGTAGTGAAGTGGTACAGTCGGTTACTTTGTCGCCTAGAAAACGTGCAAAGAAATACGACGAGATTCGGGGGTATTACTGTGATTTGTTCTGGGTTTTTACAGAGGATGAGGAAAAAGAGCGCTATGCTATGATGATTTATAATGGGGAAAAAGCGCAGACTTTTGTGATTTACGATACGCAAACCAAGTCCGTTTATTATCAGCACGAAGACGGAACGGAACTTTTGCAGGCATTATTCCGGCAATATCAGGAAGAAGAAATTACTTTCCGTGAGAACAGTGCCGTTCTTTACAACGTAACAGAGAAAAAAGGAGATGTGTTAACCATCAGTTTTGCAGCAAGTGCTGATGACGGAATGACGGTCAAGGGAAGTTACGATTATAATGTGAAAGAAAAAGTATCTGGAAATTTAACCTATTCACGAACGGCTGGGGATGAGAATTAGGAGGTATTGATGATTACATTACAAAACATAAACAAATATTATTACACAGACACGTCTGTAACACAGGCACTGCGTAAGATTAATTTAGAGTTTCATATCGGAGAATTTGTTGCCATTACCGGTGAGAGTGGAAGTGGTAAGTCAACACTTTTAAATATTATCAGTGGAATGGACACATTTGATGATGGGGAACTGTATTTTGACGGCGAACCGACCTTTCAGTTTGATGCTGCTGACTGGGAAGAGTTCAGAAGGGACAGAATCGGATTTGTTTTTCAGGATTACAAACTGATTGGCTCTTATTCGGTTCTGGAAAATGTAGCGAGCGCACTTTTGATTATGGGAGTGCCGGAAGAGGAAGCAAAGAAAAAAGCAGCGCATTATCTGGGAAGAGTTGGTCTGGAAGGGATGGAGGATAAAAGAACCTCCGAGTTATCCAGTGGACAGAAGCAGCGTTTGTCTATCGCCAGAGCATTAGCAAAAGAAACCACAATCATTGTGGCAGATGAGCCGACAGGAAACCTTGACAGCGAAACAGGAAAGCAGATTATCGAACTGTTAAAGGAAGTATCTGAAAATAAGCTGGTGCTAATGGTAACGCATAATTACAGTCAGGCAGAGCCGTATGTCACAAGAAAAGTCCAGATGCATGATGGCGAAGTGATAGCAGACATACCGGTAAATGCAGCAGACGCGCTGGAAAAGGTTGCAGCAGACGCGCCGGAAAAGGTTGCAGCAGATGTGGCAGGAAATGATACAGCAGATGCACCGGAAAATGCCACAGCAGATGTGGCAGAAAAGGTTGCAACAGATGTAAAAAAGGAAAAGGATGCGAAAAAACAAAAGGATGCAACGGCAGAAAAACGCTATCAGAACAAAATTGTCAGAATATTTGCCGGCATGAATACAAGGACACAGCGTGGCAAGGCCGCACTATTCCGTATCTTTTTCCTGTTTACGGCAGTGATGTCTTTTGTCTTAATAGGACAGTTATATAAAAATGCTGACGATACCAGCACAAAAGATTATCGGGATTCGATATATTATCAGAAAAATGACAGCAGACTTTCCGTGCGCCGCAAGGATGGAAAGGCACTTACCAAAAAAGATATTCAGAAAATGCAGTCTGTCCGAAATGTGGTACAGGTTGACCAGTATGATTGCGCAAATGATATTAATTACTACATAGAAGAGGGAAAAGATTATACTCTTACAACCGGCAGTCCGGCAGATACAGAAATGTATTTTGAAATGGATATGGGTGAAGAGATGGAAGGTGCCAAAAGCAGCCTTCATAGTGAGAAAACGTTTGAGGCAAAAAATAAGAATAAATTTATGCGTTCCATTACCTGTATTGATAAGACAGATTTAGCAAAAGGACGTATGCCGGAAAGCATCTATGAAATTGTTCTTTATGCAGATGATGACAGTGTACTGGGCAAAGAAAAAGAAATTTATTTTACGGCTGAAAATATTATGGGAAGTTATGCTGATTATCATCACAAGTTCAAGGTGGTTGGTCTGCTAAAAAAGGAAACAACACAGGTGTATTTCCACGGAGATATGTGCCATATGCTTTCAACACCGGCAGAAGGGGATGATGTCCGTCTGGATTATTTCTATGTTGAAATACCATACAAGCAGTATATGGGATGTGACAGATTTTATGTTGTTATCGGAGATGGACTGGAAGGAAACGAGGCAAGAGCATCCCGAAATTATCTGGTGCCAATGATGAGTGGCGATTTAGAGGGAATGACGGTAGAGAATGCACTGCCGGGCGAAAACCAGTTCACTTTCCTTCTGAATACGCAGAGAAAAGGATATCCTGACGAATTAGAAAAACTGTCGAAAGTGCCGGTAAAGCTGGATGTGTCAGGGGACGAATTTAATGACCAGGCAGGTATGTATCTGGAAGTCAGCAAGGAGTTTTATGAAAAATATTTTTCCAGAAAATCTACGCAGGCGTCCGTCTATATCAAGAATTATACAAAAACGGATCGCGTTATCCGTAAACTGCAAAAACTGGGTTATACAGCAGTAAGTACTTACCGAATCAGCAGTGTGGAATATAATCCGGAAAAGGTTATGGACAGACTGGTATTTATCGGAATTGCAATTGGTATTCTTTTAGCATTGATTATTGTGGAAATTTTAATTCTTCGTTCTCTGATGAAGATAAAAATTAAGGATTATTATGTTTTGCAATCTATGGGTATGAAGTTTACTATGATGAAAAAAGTCAGTTTTTATGAAATGGCACGGTACTGTATCGAGGTAATGCTGATAACGGTAGTTATTATGCTGCTGCTTAACACAACCGGCATAGCAATGTTAAACCAGATGATGATTTATTATGGAATTTGTGCATATGCAACATTTTTCCTGTATAACTTCGGGTTAGCATGTGTAACAGTGTGGTCTTTTAACCGTTTGTTGAAAGGGAGGATGGCAGCATGATTAAAGTTAAGAATTTAGAAAAATATTTTAATAAAGGCAAGAAAAATGAAGTACATGTGTTAAATGGCATTGATGTTACATTTGAGAACCGTGGACTTATATGTATTCTGGGAGAGAGTGGCTCCGGCAAGACGACGTTGCTGAATACCATTGGTGGTCTGGATACCTTTGCATCCGGCAGCATCGAAATAGAGGGAAACACCTTTCGCAAATATCATGCGAAAAATCTGGAAACCGTCCGTAATGATACATTTGGATATATTTTTCAGAATTATTATCTGCTGCAGGACTACACCGTGCTATATAATGTGAAACTGGCACTTAACACATTTGACATATCCGAGGAAGAAAAAGAAGAACGGGCATTATATGTGCTTGAAAAATTAGATATGTTAAAGTACAAAAAGAAACTGGTATCACAGCTTTCCGGTGGACAGCAGCAGAGAGTTTCCATTGCCAGAGCATTAGTAAAATCGCCAAAAGTTATTTTGGCAGATGAGCCGACAGGCAATCTGGATGAAGAAAATACACTTCGGACAATGAGCATTTTGAAAAACATTGCAAAAGATTGTCTGGTTATTCTGGTGTCGCATGAAAAAAGAATTGCCCGTTTTTTTGCTGACCGTATTATTGAGATTGAAGACGGAAAAATTGTCAGGGATTATGAAAATAAACAGCAAAATGCCTATCAGCGTACCGATGATGGAAATATTTATCTGCAGGATATGGAATGTACTGCCATAGAGCAGGAGGGGATGCAGTTTCAGTTCTATCAGGAAAAAGAAGCGCAGAAAGCCAATCCGATTCGTCTGAATTTTGCGTGGAAAAATGGAAAACTCTATATTCAAAATCTGGAAGATTATGATGTGATTCTGGCAGGGGAAGAAGTCGGATGTGAGATGTTAGACCAGAAGAAACCGGATGTTGAGATGTCGCATGTAGAAGAGTTCGATTTTTCCTTACCGGAAGCAAAAGGTCACAGAACGGCTCATTTAAGTAAAAAAGAGATTTGGAAACTGGCAATAGAAAATATTCGTCTGATGGGAAAGAAACAGGCATTTATGATAGGAATCCTGCTGGTTACGGCAGTTATGCTGACGATTACACTGGCTAATTTTACAAATGGTTATTTTGTCAATAAAAAAGATATCATTACGGAAGATTCCCATTATGTGACGGTAGATGCCGGAGGTATGTACGATACAGGCTGGGAAGGTGAAACGGATTGGGATAAAGAGTGCAACAATGGTTTTGCAGAATTTTGTGAGAAAAATGCTTTTTCGGGAAAAAATTCTGATATTTTTAAATCAAATGGTGGCACACTGAATTTGCAATATAGCAGTTTCGCACAGATGGAGGGCGAAGGGTTCGGATTTGAAGATTTTTCTTATGTATCGTATGAGCATTTAAAGAAAGAGAATATCATTTATGGACGTATGCCAAAACTGAATACAGAAGTTGTAGTTGACAAATGGCTGATAGACAGGGCGTTTGAAGACAGCAATCCATACTGTGAACTGATTGGTGATGTAAAAGGTTTTCTGAATCAGAAGCTGGTATCAGATGTGACAGGAGATACGTTCCGTATTGTTGGAATCAGTGATATGGAGGAACCGAGTATCTATATGGACCAGTATAAGGCGTTAGGACTGTCGGCAAACGGCTATCGGATTGCTACATTGGAACAGCTGCAGGCAAAATATCCGGGAAAATTTGATGATATTTCGCTTGGCTCTCGTAAAGTACTGGCATCAGAGAAAATAATGAAAGGATATCAGCGTGAGAAACTGGATACTTTTCTGATGAAGAATGCTAAGGAATACAAAGCAGTTGGCAGTTTTCCAGATGATTTTGGTGTGGACTATGTGCTGAGTGAGGAGGATTGCCGGGAGATTCGTAATGAAGTTGTGCTGCAATCTAAGAGTTACAGGGTTTATACAAATGATACAGATAAAACGATGAAGGAACTCAAGAAGGCAGCAGCAGAATATTCTGATAACTTTTCCGCATATATATACTGTGGTAGTAAAAATCAGATGAAGCAATATGAGAAATCGCATAAAGAGAAGATATCCAGCAGAAATCTGATTACAATAGCAGCCGTACTTATCTCCGTGTTTATGATTTATTTTATGATAAAATCAAATGTTTCCTCACGAACAGAGGAACTGACGGTTTACCGGCTGTTAGGAATTTCAAAAGGCAGTATTATGAAATCGTATCTGCTGGAAATGATTTTAGTGACATCTTACACAGTACTGCCAGCCGTGTTGATTACCAGTGGTATTATTAAATTTATTGGCTCCATTCCTTCACTGGGATTGCAGCTTTGCTTCCCGTGGGTGGCAGCAGTGCTGCTGATTGTGGCGATTTATATCGTAAATCTGTTAATCAGCATGATACCGGTGCGTGGTACACTGTCACAGCCACCGGCAGCACTGACAGTTAATAAGATGTAATAGGAAGGTATCCTAAAGTTTATTTATCAGTTTTTTCGCATTCTCCCAGTTTGCGTTATTGATGGAGAACTGTAATTTTTCAAGAAGGCTTACTTTTCGCATTGGGAAGGCCACGGACAACAGAAGTTTTAGTTGTTCGTTGGCCTTTTTATAATCCTGCGAATGAATCGCTTCGCGTAACTTCTTGATGGCAACAAAGGTATCCTGTGTGGAAGGGGAAGAGGATGGTCTTTTCTGGATAACAGGAGTTCCTGCCGGTGCATCCAGAAGTTTCTGACACTCTTTCATTACCACACGGTAATGTTCCATTACATGGTCGTGCTGCGTGTGAATATAGTCAATATTGTTTTCTTTGGTTGCAAATTCAAGAGCCTTTGCAGCTTCCGATAACTTGTGTGCGCCCAGTGATTTTGACGTGCTTTTTAAGGCATGTACAAAGATTTCATAGTTTTTCCAGTCTTCCTGCTGATACGCATTACAGATTTCATCTATCTTTTCTTCGCCGGAATCACAGAACATAGCAAGCAGTTTCCGGTATAAGTCTTCCATATTACCGTTAATCGAAAGACCAGATTGCCGGTCAATTTCTGACAGTTCCAAATAGTTGTCAGACGGAGTTTCAGTGCTGCTTTCATTTTTTGTCATAGTTGCTTCGTCTTCCGTTTCGTATTCGTCCTCTACCGTAACCGGATAGAGCAATTCCTTCGGAAGATATTTTTGGATGGTACTTTCCAGCTTCTTAGAAGATACCGGTTTTGACAGGTAATCCGTAAATCCCCTGCTGATATACATTTCTTTCGCACCGTGAATTGCATTGGCAGTAAGAACTATAATAGGAACTTCTTTGCACATATGTTCCATTTGCTGCATATGGGCAAAGGTTTCCAGACCATCCATATTTGGCATCATATGGTCTAAGAAAATAAGGTCATAGTGCTTTTTTTGAATGAGTTCCAGACATTGTTTTCCGGAAGTGGCTGTATCAATTTGTATTTTCGTTGGTTTTAATAAGCCTTCAAATACGACGAGGTTCATTGTATTATCATCAACAACCAGAACTTTTGCGTCCGGTGCAGAAAATCCGGGTGCCTGTGCAATTTCTGATTTCTGCGTGTGGAACAGCGTGTTAATATTTCCGATAGGAGCCGGATTGATAACCGGCTGTTTTAATACAAATGAGAAAGTAGAACCTTTGTTATACTCACTGACGACCTTTATCTCGCTTCCCATTAAACTGAGCAGCTGCTTTGTGATGCTTAAGCCCAGACCGGTTCCCTGAATCTTGGCATTTCTCTTTTCATCCAGACGCTTAAAGGTGTCAAAGAGTTTATTGATGTCGCTTTTTTTGATGCCGATGCCGGTATCCGTTACGCTAATTTCAATCGCTGCCGTCTTTTCGTTCATTGATACCAGAGAGGCACGCAGCGTTACAGAGCCGGTATCGGTATATTTCACGGCATTGCTGAGCAGATTTGTAATAACCTGTTTGATTTTCGTTTCGTCGCCCAACAGTTCACAAGGAATGTTCTGGTCTACAATTACTTTGCTTAACAGATTCTTTTCTTTTGCCCTGATTTGCAGAATAGAGGAAACGTCCTGCAACAGTTGTGCTGTTTTGTAATTGTTATTAGTCAGTGTCATTTTGCCGGATTCGATTTTGGAGAAATCCAGAATGTCATTTACAATAGCCAGAAGCGTGTTGCCGGCATTGTGGATATCCGTTGCGTATTTCTGGACTTCTGCATTCGTTTTCTGCCGGAGAATCAATTCGTCCATACCCATAATTGCGTTGATAGGGGTTCGGATTTCATGGGACATATTCGCCAAAAAGACGCTTTTCGCAGCGTTTGCACGTTCTGCTTCTCTTCTGGCAGACTGTGTTGCTACCATCTGTTGGCGAATGATGGACATACTTGCGATACGCGCAATCATCCACGCAAAGAAAGCAACCAGAAAGGCACAGAAGGAAAAGAAATATCCTTTAAAGTAGTAATGTTCAAAAAATTGTGGTTTCTTAACAATCGGAATTGCTTTGTCCTGCAAAACAGCGTGCGTTGACTCATCCAGAATCTGGATATGAAGTTTGTAATTGCCATAGGACAGATTTGCAAAGTTAATATTGCTAATCTGGCTTTTTGACTGCGTAATACCCTGTTCGTCGAAACCTTCCATATAGATATGGATAAGAGGGTTTGACAAAGTGTAATCCAATACAACCGGCTGGATAGAAACGTGTGTAGCACTTGCCGGAATCTCGTAAACGCCGTTAACGGCCTGCAAAGGCGTTGTGTTGTTAATCAGTATTTTGCCGATATCCAGTTTGATTTTTTCTGGAATAATCGTCACGTTTTTAAAATTGCACTTCCGGACACCGTCATCACAACAGATATAGTAATTTCCCCTGCCATCGGCAAAATTCCAGGAATTTGAAGTGATGGTGGTATCAAAGCCTTTGTTCTTGTCGATTAAAATGGAATTATATTCTTTGTCATCTTTTAGCATATCGTCCAGTGCGACGATAAAAATACCTGCACTACTGCTAATCCATGCCTGTTTTCCATTTATAAACACATCATAATTGTTGTTATAAGGAAAATGTTTTAGTTTCCGGAGAGTATTTTCTTTATGATAATAAATTTCATTTGTCGTAACATAAAGCAGTCCGTCGTCTGCCGGAATAATGCGGGAAATCGTCTTATCTTCCAGACCGTCCGGAGTACGGATTCTTTTTTTGACCTGCTTGTCTTTGATGACGTAGACACCACCACCGTTGCTGCCTGCGTAAATAGTACCGTCATTTTTTTGGACGGCACACAGAATCTGAGGCATAGAAAGACCTTCATTCTGACCAAGTACTGCCGTAACGGTGCCATTTTCGATATAGCTAAGGCCTGTGTTGCTGGCAGCCAGAATAGAGCCGTCCTGCAGTTCGAGGGCATAGCAGAACATTCCACCCTGCGTTCCCTTGCTTTCGTTGTAGGTCGTAATTTTGCCCTGTTTGGAAATGCAGTACAGACCACCACTGCTGTAGGTACTTATCCAGAGATTTTCCTTTGAATCCTGCATAATGTGGCGGATTCTGACATTCTTCAGCAATTTGGTCAGTTTGTTCGTTTCCTGCGTGTAGTTATCTTCACAAATGACAATCAGACCAGAATCACTTCCAATGTACAAATCGTGTTTTATTTTGATAATGGAATTAACAGTGGCAGGATTTACGCCTGCTTTCATCAGGACATCAGAGAATGGATTCTGCGACAGTTTGCAAACGCCTTTTTTGGCAGAAGCCATCCAGATATTTCCCTGCACATCGCGAAAGGCATCAATAATGGAATTATGAAAATTATCCGGTGCTAAATCCATATAATCTCCATTGTTAGAATATTGAATCATTCCATTTTCGGTACAAATAAACATTCCCATAGTAAGGGCATCCGGGATGATATCATTAATATAGGAGATGGACGGAATGCTGAAAATAGGAGAGAATACTATTTTATTGTGGATATAGCTGGAGGTACAGACTGTGTTCCCGGAAGTACCAATCAGAAAAGTGCCCTGTGATGAGGTGGAAATACAGTTAAAGTATTCGCCGGAGTTAGGAGAGTAACTGATTTTGCCGATGTGTTTTTGCTGTTTTACATAGAAAAGTTCACCTGCGTTTGTAATACCGGCGATACAGTCTTCTTTTGGCGAATAGGCCAAATCGGTAATGCCCGACAGACGCTGGCTGGAAAAAGGTGAAAAAATCTTGTTGTGTCTGGAAATAATGGTTAGTGTATTTGCCGTGCCAACGTAAATGTTTTGTTCGCCATCTTCCGCGATGCAGCGCACCGAGTTCGCTGACAGACCGTTAGAAACGGTATAAAATGTCAGATGGGCTGTTGTTAAGTTATAGCAGCCAATGCCTTCGTTATCGGTACCAATCCAAAGACGGTTCTGGCTGTCTGCATACAAATCCGTGATATTATTCAGACGGTTTTCCAAATCGATACGCTCAAAAGAATTGCCATTATACCGAAACAGTCCGGAGTTAGTTCCTATCCAGACATATTCATCTTTTGTCTGAATAATGGAATTGATTTTGCTGGAGGTAAGTCCGGCGTTTGTATCGAATATTTCAGTATCATATTCCGACAGCATATTTTCAGCACCATATACTTTTTGTGGGAATAAAAAGAGGATGACAGTGGCAAAGAAAAGATAGTACCATTTTTTCATTTTTTATTCCCTCCCTTCTTTGTACGTGCGATATAGCCGTATAAACAAATTATGCCAAAGGTAATTGCCAGTGTTATGATTTTATCCGGAATTTCAACAAAAGCATGTCCGAAAAAGCAGGCAATTGTATGGTCTGTTCCGTTCTGGCTAAACATATTGGTCAGGGCATCACCCCAAAGATTTCCGGTATATCCGTGGTTGAGGAAAAAGTTCAGACAAAATGTAATGGCAATAGAAACAAAAGAAGCCAGAAAGCCGGAACTTATCAGCTGGAAAGGGTCGCGAAATGTCATTCTGCGATATAAAATACTGATGCAAAACGCAAGGGGGATGCATGTAATGGCATAGAGCCAGGATACCGGCGTAAAAATTTTCCACAAAGAAAAGCCGAGCAGACCAGAAAGACATCCGGCAACCGGACCCAGCAGGCAGGAGCAGAGTGCTGTGCCAATGGAATCCAGAAGCAAGGGTGTATGTAGTCTGTCGGCTATATATTTTCCAAAAACATTAATAAAAGTACATCCGATAACTAATAGAAAATTCATTAGTGACGGATGAAAAAATAGATTGCTTTTTTTCTTCATAATTCCCCCATCAGTATAACGCTGTCGTTTTTGCTCTATTAAACAACATTATACCATAAAATGGAGGAAAAGAAAATTATTCATAGCGAAGTGCTTCAATCGGGTCTAATTTTGCTGCCTTATTCGCCGGATAGTATCCGAAGAATACGCCGATTATCATAGAAAACAGAACGGCAACGACAATGGCTGTGACGGGAACAGAGGCTGCGTATCCGAGCAGGGAAGCAGCGATTGCACCGAGGATAAAACCGAGCAATATGCCAAGACAGCCACCGACGAGGCAGAGAATGACGGCTTCGATAATGAATTGCAGGCGAATGGAACTGTTTTTTGCACCAATTGCCTTGCGCGTGCCGATTTCTCTGGTGCGCTCCGTGATGGAAACCAGCATAATATTCATAACGCCAATACCTCCTACCAGCAGGGAAATTCCGGCAATGAACGAAATGGCAATAGAAACGGTTTGAATCATTTCGTTCATAGATTCTGTCATAGATTCCAGTGTGGAAGTCGAGATTTCGTAATCGTCATTTGCCATATAGTACGGTGTGAAAAAGGCTTCAATCTGTTCGGCAAAATCAGAAACGCTTCCAATACCTGCTTTGGTCACCACGGTAAACTGGGAATAGCCGTCGTCGGCGTGTGTCTGTGCTTTCCCGGTTGTAATCGGGATATAGGCAGCAGTAGTAGTATCCGAATCCGTAGTAGTATCTAACGTTGTTTCCTCGTATTCATAGACACCGACGATGTAGTAATCATAGTACATATTGTCAATGGCAACGCTGATTTTCTGCCAGAGAGCTGATTGCATATCCCCGTCAAACATATTGTCAACGACCTTGTCAGATACCATAATGACACGTTTGCTGCCTGTTAAATCGGCTTTTTTGATTTTGCGTCCGGCAAGCAGCGTGATGTCATTGCTTTTGAAATAGTTCTGGTTGATTCCCATAACGGAAATGTTAGCAGAGTCGCTGCCGGACTGTACCATGCCACTGCCAACGGACTCGCTTAATGATATGGCATCAATCTGCTCCGGGTACTGTGCCGTTAGTTCCTCTAGCATTTCATCTGTAATCAGGTCATCTTCCTCAGCAGAAACATTTTTATTGGCAGCTCCAAATTTCATGCCGTTCTGACGGGTTTCACTTTCCTCTTCTTTCTGTTTGATGCCTACGGTTATGTTGTTGGCACCCATTTCCTGAAAAGATGTTGAAATCGAAGTTGTCAGGGAAGAACTGACTGTCATAATGGCAATGACAGAGCCGATACCAATAATGATGCCGAGCATAGTCAGTAAGGCGCGCATTTTATTTGCCAGAAGGGAAGTAAATGCCAGTTTAATATTTTCTAATATCAGCATGGTGTACACTCCTTTCCGTTGTTTGTGATACAGCCGTCCATCAGGGTGATGATTCGTCCGGTTTCTTTGGCCAGTTCAGCAGAGTGGGTGATTAAAATAATGGTTTTTCCTTCTTCGCGGTTGAGCCGGTGGAAAATGTCCATAATCAGTCTGCCGGTTTTGCTGTCTAATGCGCCCGTTGGTTCGTCGGCGAGGATAATAGACGGATTGTTTGCCATTGCACGGGCAATCGCAACACGCTGTTTTTGTCCACCGGAAAGTTCTTCCGGCTTGTGTAGCATACGGCTTTCCATTCCGACGGATTCTAAGAGTTCTTTGGCTCGTTTTGTCCGTTCTGATTTTGAGACACCGGCATACAGCATAGGAAGTTCTACGTTTGACAAAGCTGTTGTTCTGGCGACCAGATTATATGTCTGGAAAACAAATCCGATTTCCTGATTCCGTATTTCTGACAGCTGTTTATCTTTGGCATGACAGACATCGATGCCGCGCAGAAAATAACTTCCCTGCGTCGGACGGTCCAACGCACCGATAATATTCATCAGAGTGGATTTGCCGGAACCGGATTCGCCTACGATAGAAACAAATTCTCCCTGTGAAACTGTCAAATCAATGCCGTGCAAAATCTCCAGTTCATTTGGCTGGCCGATATAAAAGCGTTTTATGATATTGTGAAGTTCTATCATATGACTGCCATCCGTTTGCTTTCTGTCTGTCTTGCTTTTGTCCTGGATGGCATTGTCTTGATTTGGTTTGTTAATCTTCATATTGTTTTCGCCCTTTCTGAAAAAAGGCACTCCTTTCTGCTATCTGCCTGCGGCTCCGTTTCCGGAAGGACGGTTGCCACCACCATTGCCGTTTGGCATACCACCACCAGCAGGCATACCACCGTTTTTGTTCATTTTGCCTTCTGAACCGGGCAGGAAAGAGTTTGTTTTTTCTTCGCTGTCGGAAGAGGAAGAAGTTTCGTCTGTTGGAATGATAACAGACATACCCTCGCTCAGGCTGTCGCCGGTAATTTCTACATAATAATCGCTTTCCATTCCTTTGGTTACAGGAATTTCCTGATAGTCAGCTGAGGTGTCAGCCTGTCTGTCAGAAGCGTCGGTCTGAGTGCCGGAATTGCTTTGCGTAACGTAGATAACATCTTCACCGGATGAATTTTTATGAATTGCATCATATGGTACGGCGAATACATCATCTGCTTCTTCCAGAATAATGCTGCATTTTGCAGTTAATCCCATTTTCAATCTGTCATCATCGGAAGTGAGGGCAATTGTTACTTCGTAACCATCACCTGACGAGGATGCAGAAACACCGGAGCCACCTGCAGCGTTATCTGCTGACTGTGAAGAAGTGGAAGAAGTAGATGGTGCCACAAAGGTAATCTTGCCTTCCAACTCATCAGAATCCGTGGCTTCCGTCAGGATAACAACACGCTGGCCGACGCTGACATTGCTGATGTCATATTCGTCTACAGTTGTAGTGACTGTAAAAGCACTGGTGTCATCAATCTGAAACATAGTACCGCTGCTATAGACATCACCGGCTTCTACATTGACGGCTGTGATGACACCGGAAATCGGTGCTGTCACGGCACATTTTTCCAACGTGCTGCGTGCTTCGGTTACCTGTTTTTGTGCTTCTTTGATACTTTTCTTTCCAGAAGATTCGGCATTGTAGACACTTTCTTCAGCGTTGCTTACACTGGATTTATTTTGTTTATTTGTGCTGTCACGGTTGGAAACAGCAGTTTCATAAGAGGCTTTTGCCTGTTGCAATTTTTCCTGTGCAGCAGTTAAATTTTCCTGCAGTTGTTTTTTCTGGTTTGCATTGCCTGCCTTGGCAATCTGCTTTTTTAACTGCGATACGGTTTTCTTGGCAGCCTGCCAGTCCTGTTTTGCTTCTGTTACTTTTTTTGCAGCTTCACTCTTGCTGTCAGCATAGGTGTCTTTGGCATCGGCCAACTGTTTTTTTGCTGAAGCGATGGAGTGGGAAACTTCTGACTGGGTATCGGCAAGATTTTCCTTCGCATCAGCCAGTGTGTCCTGCAAATCACTTTTGTCGAATGTGGCAAGCGTATCTCCCTTTGTAACACTGTCACCAATGGATACGGCTACACTTTTAACGGTCAGTCCGTTTACATTTGCTGATACGGTTTTCGTTTTTTTGCTTGCGATAGTTCTTGTCGCACTGACGGATTTAGTTAAATCCATTTTTGCCAGACGGATTGTGCTTTGCTGGCGTCTGTCCGTAGAAGAATTGCTATTGTTCTTTTTTGTTATCAGCAGTATTGCAACAACAAGAACAATGAGAAATAACAACAGTACAATTCCACATAATAACTTATGTTTTTTGAGTTTCTTAATCACAATATAACCTCCTGCTATGTAGATATTTTACTATTTTATGGTAAAAAGAATTTGTGAACAAAAAATGTTTTTTGGGTGAAGATTCTTTGATATTTGGTACCACGGCGCATTTTTGTCTGTAGCAGTAATATTAATGGATTAAGAAACATAAGATAACGGTAAAAATGAAATGGAAAAAGTGTGAGGCATTTGCTATAATTTAATTACGATTTGTTTGCTATAATTTACTTTATTTTTATGCATAGGGAGAAACCAGAAGATGATAAAAAGAAATCCGAACTATCTGCTGTATAAAACAGCGAATGCATATTATCTGCTTCCATACGGACAGCCGGTTGCCGACCACAAAAGAGGTATCCGGATTAATCCGTCCGGTGCTGTTTTGTGGGAACTGCTGGAAGAAAAAAAGCAGCGTCAGGAATTATTTGAGGACTTTTGCGTATATTATGAAGCAGAAGATGACAAACGGCAGGAAATGAAAAAGGATATGGATGGCTTTCTGGCATTACTGTTATCGCAGGGGATTCTGATAGAAGAAGAGGAAAAAGCAGTCCTTTCCGGTGCTATTTCACGTTATTTCAAAATCGGAATAGTATGTATTAAGATGACGGCACCAAAAGAAGCATTTCCAGAAGAATTTTCGCCGTATGAAACAGAAGCGTGTCAGGCTGATTTGACAATTGACTTGAAAGTAGATATGCTTCGGACGCAGGAAACGGGCAATCTGCTGATACGCAATCAGGAAATTATGATTTTTGAAAGACAGGAAGAGTATTTATTTCAGTTTCTGCAGTCGCAGCAATTGGAAGAAGGGTACTTGTCAAAGGACGGGAAGTATGCCAGCTTGTGGTATATGCCACCCTGTACGGAAACACTTAGAGAAGAAGTGTTTCACGCGATTCGTTTCTTTTATTTATATACGGCGCAGCTGCGTGGCTGTTTTGCTTTGCATTCAGCTTCTGTTTTGTATGATGGGAAAGCGTGGCTTTTTTCGGGATACTCCGGGGCAGGCAAGTCAACGCATGTCAATTTATGGAAAAAACTGTTTGATACACCGGTTCTGAACGGGGATTTAAATCTGATTGGTTTTTCAGAGGGAGAAGCCGTTATTTATGGAATCCCGTGGTGTGGAACTTCCGGCATTTCGCAAAGTGCACGTCATTTGCTTGGAGGAATTGTTTTCCTGAAGCAGGCAGTTCATAACAAGTGTGTTACGCTTGCAACAGACAGAAAAGTTATTATGACAGCGCAAAGGCTGATTTCACCAATGTGGACAAAAGAGCTTTATCAGAAAAATCTTGCTTTTGCAGAAGCATTGCAGGAGAAGATTGCCATTTGCAGACTGGAGTGCACGAAGGAAGATGAAGCAGCACAGGTGATGCAAGAGTGGATACAGGAGAACGAGAAAAACAGACAATAGATTAGTAAAAAGCAGAGAAAACAGATAATAGACTGGTAAAAATCAGAAAAAGAGAAATGAAACGGATGAAAACAAGACAATAGACCGGTAAAAACAGAAAAAAGCAGAAAATTAATAGAAAAAACTTAATTTTAATACACATTTTCTTTATTTTTTGTAAGAAATATCATATAATTATTATGTATTGTAGTTGGCGTTTTCAAGGGAGGGTTCGTTATGAAAAAATATGAAAAGCCAGATGCCGTTGTAATTCAGGAAGTAAGTGAAGGGGTTTATGTTGCCAGTGGTGATTCTGGTTCAGGAGACTGCTGGACTGTTTCAGCAAAATCAGTGCAGGACTGGAACGGTGCATACCATGTATTTGAAGTAAAATGTAAACATTCTGCTTCTGTAGAGCATATTTCTTCAGCAAGCACAGTAAGACTTACATTTAGTGCACCATTGACAGATGCATACTCTGAGTTTACTACAAAGTTCTCCGGCAATTCCGTTACTATTGTGCGTGAGTTGCACGCAAATGCATACAAGTCAGGAGATACTATGACATACAAAGTATGGGTTAAGGCTGCTGATGAGGCAACTACAAAAGGTCTTGCGTGCCAGGGTGCAACCATTAGCTGTAAGAAGTCCGTAAATGTGCAGGGCAATGGTGGCGATGGCAATTAGAACACGTTGTTATGTTTTATATACAGCATCATCTGTTTCAGATGGTGCTGTTTTCTGTTATAATGTAAATAGCAGGGAGATTTGCCGGAAGGAACAGTATATATGAAAGAGAAGATTCACTTTATTATAGGGCGCATCAAGGCAGGCCGGCTGCAGGAAATGTGGCGCCAGACACTTTGGATTTATCAATATGCAAAACACTATTGGCTGATTATGATTTTTTATACCGTTCTGGGAATGGTCAGCACCGTTGTGGCGCTTCTGACCAGTATGGTTTCAAAGGATTTGGTCGATATTATTACCGGTCATGAAACGGGAGAAATTGTGAAGACATTTTCGATTATGATAGGTATGAATATAGGAACTACATTTTTGAATGAGATTTCGGATTATGCATCCAGTTATCTCAGTATGAAGGTGGACGCTGAAATCAAGACCGACATTTTTTCAAAAATTCTGGTAACAGACTGGGAGTCGCTGACAACGTACCACACAGGCGACCTTTTGACGCGATGGAGTTCAGATGCTTCTAACATTTCAAATGGAGTGCTGAATTTTATACCGAATGCGATTATTTATATTTTCCGTTTTGTCAGTGCTTTTTCGATGGTTATTTATTATGATGCTTCCTTTGCTATTTTTGCGTTTTTGGGGATGCCGGTCAGTCTTATTATGTCAAAAACGCTGTTGCGTCGTATGGTAAATAATAACGAACGGAGTGCAGCGATGGGGGCAAAAATGTCCGGATTTAACCAGGAAACTTTTTCTAATATACAGACGATTAAGGCATTTGATTTGATTCATTTATATATTGAACGGTTAAAGCAGCTGCAAAAAGAGTATATTCATATGAAACTGGATTTTCAGAAAATGTCTATCTGGACTTCCATTATTATGTCTACCGTAGGACTGCTGGTTTCGTATTCTTCTTACGGCTGGGGAATTTACCGTGTCTGGAGCGGCGCGATTAGTTATGGTACGATGACAATGTTTCTGAGTCTGTCTGGAACGTTGACGGGAACGCTGCATAATCTGACTTCGCTGGTGCCAACGATTATCGGTCTGACTACTTCAGCAGGACGTCTGATGGATATTGTAGAAATGCCAAGAGAGGACTATAGCCAGAATGATGAAGTTAAGGAGTTCTCGGAGAAACATCTTGCCGACGGAATCAGTGTTTACGTCAAGCATTTAAAATATAGTTATCACAATGGAACGCAGGTGTTTGAGGATGCCACACTGGAGGCGCATCCCCATGAAGCTGTCGCACTGGTAGGACCTTCCGGCGAAGGAAAGACGACGATGATACGTCTGGTGTTGTCGTTGATGCAAAATCAGGGAGGCGAAGCTTTTCTATGTGGAGGAAGTGATGCAGACCAGACTGACAAGGTAGAACTGACACCGTCTACCCGAAAACTTTTCTCATATGTACCACAGGGAAATACGATGTTTTCCGGAACGATTGCAGAAAATATGCGTAATGTCAAACCAGATGCTACGGATGAAGAGATTATAGAGGCATTGAAAATGGCATGTGCCTGGCGTTTTGTGGAAAAATTGCCGGATGGCATACATAGTGTCATTAAAGAACGTGGGGGTGGATTTTCCGAAGGACAGGCACAGCGTCTGTCAATTGCCCGAGCGTTATTACGGCGTTCCCCGATTCTTTTGCTCGACGAAGCAACGTCAGCACTGGATGTGGAAACGGAGCATCAGGTGCTGAAAAATATTATGCAGGATGAATACCCGCGAACCTGTATTGTTACGACGCACAGACCGTCGGTGCTCAGTGTGTCAAAGAGAGTCTATGCGATACGCGATAAGAAATGCGTGGTGCTGGGCAGAGAGGAAGTAGAGAAGATGATGCAGTAGGGAGGGGATTTAGGAGGTTAATTTGGAAAGAAACAGTACAAAACTTGATACCAGATTGCTGAATACAAACGATGATTGCTACCCATATCCATACCCATATTGGCACATAAATTGCTGATAAAACAGTTACCCCAAAAGAGATTTTACTACTTCGAGTCCGTGTTTCTCTGCCAACTGGTTGCAAATATCGAGTCCCTTTTGGTTTTTCAACTGCGCTGGGGAGTGTGCATCCATGCCGATAATACAATTATTCTGAACTTTCTGTGCAATACGCAGAAAATGCTCCGAAGGATAGTGGCGTCCTTCAAATGCGCCAAGCATATTGATTTCTACTGGAATATTCTTTGATTTGAGATGGTTGCAGAGCCGTGTCATATGTTTTTCATAGATTGCGCTGTCACCGACATAATTCAGGACATCAGGATGAGCCACATACAGATATTTTCCGGTATTTACAGCTTCGATAACCGTATCAACGTAGAGTTTTAAAGTTGCCTCGTCTGTTGTCGGGGCTCCGGTGTAAAGATTGTTAGATTCTACACCCAGAAAGTGCTGCCCCAGTATCATATAGTCTAAAGGATATCCATTTAGCAGCTGCTCCTGCTTTTCCATTAATTCCGGAATATATTCGGCCTCAAAGCCGATTAAGATTTTAATGTCATTTTTGTATTCATCTTTCAAACGCTCCAAAGAAGAAAAATAGTTTTCGACTTCGGATGCCGGCATTCGCATAAAAGAAACGTAGTCATCTGCGAATACCCACGGGCAATGGTCTGAAAAACCCAGGATTTTTATCCCGGCTTCAATTGCTGTTTCTACATATTCTCTATCTTCGCCTTCTGCATGCTGGCAACGTTTTGTATGTGTATGATAATTTGCGTACATAAAATAATTCCTCTTTTCTGGTGGATTGTAGTCGGACTGGCAGGCAGTCCGGAATCATTTTCTAGTATAACACAAAAGAATCATTGAGAATAGGGGAGATTCGTTGAGAATTTTTTGGGGGGGTGTGGCAAACAGACACTGCACAGCCATAGTGGATGATTAGGATTGAGAAGGTTATTGAAATATGATAAAATGGAAATGTATTAAGGAGATAAAGTTTGGAAAATTATACTGAACTACAAAAACTAGAATTTGAGTTAGAGCATATTAGTAATGATGATATAGAATCAATTAAAAAAATATATTTGAGAATGAAAGAATTTGTCAAGAAGTAAATCATTGTAATTGATATCGGCAATAATGAAATTGGAGGTGAAACCGTGGTTAGTAAAGAATATTTTGGAGAAGGTAAAAATATTGAATTTAAGAGAGAAATTCCCAATAAACATGAGAAATTTCTTAAGGATATAATTGCATTTTCTATAGTACTGGTGGTAAGGTGATATTGGGAATTGAAGATGAAACTGGTATTGTATATGGTATTGGAGAGCAGAGCCCATTCAAATTATCAGACGCTATTTCAACTATGATATCAGATGCATGTACTCCACAGATTGAACCAGATATTACAATTAAGACGCTAGAAGAAAAAACCGTCTTAGAAATTGATATTGTGCCGGGTAAGTTTAGACCATATTATCTTGCAAATAAAGGAAAAGAAACAACTGCCTATATTAGAATCAATGGTACAAGCAGACCAGCAGATGCAAGAAAATTACAGGAATTAGAACTGGAAGGTCAGGGGATATCTTATGATTCTTTGCAGGATATTGGAAGAGAATATGATCAGAAGAAGTCATTAGATTTGTGCGCTAATATGAAACAGACAGCAATAAATGCATGCAAAACAGAGGAAGAGAAAACTGCTATAAAAGATATGACGCTTGAGAAGTTAGAGGATTTTGGAGTATTATGCAAAGTTGGAAGAGACAGATATCCAACACATGCTTTTGATTTGCTGACTGAAAATCATAATAAGTCAGCAAAAATTCAATGTGCCCTTTTTAAGGGGATTTCAAGAGATATATTTATAGATCAAAAGGAATTTACTGGTCCAATACAAGAACAGGTGGATGAAGCGTATCAATTTGTTTTGAGACACATAAATATGGGGGCAAATATTGAAGGATTATACAGGTCAGATGTTTATGAACTTCCAATTACAGCTATTAGAGAGATGATTGCTAATGCTGTTTTGCATAGAAGTTATTTGGATAGATCCTGCATTCAGGTATGTATTTTTGATGATAGAATCGAGGTGCTTTCACCGGGAATGTTGTATGGTGGTCTTGATATCATAACAGCAAAACATGGAAAATCTACTTGTAGAAATGAAACTATTGCAGAAGCTTTTCATTATATGAAGATTGTTGAGGCATGGGGGACTGGAATTCCACGAATTATTAGCAGATGCAAAGAATATGGTTTGCAGGAGCCTTTATTTGAAGAGTTGGGTGATGGATTTTTAGTTACGATGTTTAGAAAACCAACCAATCAAACCAAACCAACCAATCAAACCAACCAATCAAACCAAAACGAGATGCAGCAAGAGAATGCGTCTGATTTTAATGATTTAGAAAATAGGCTTATTGAATTATTAAAGGTTCAACCTGATGTTACTACAAAGGAAATTATGAAAAAATTGGAGATTACGGATAATCAGGTAAAGTATTATGTAAAAAAATTAAAAGACAATGACAAGATTAAGAGGGTTGGGACAAATAGAAAAGGTTCATGGAAGGTAATGTAAGTATCAAATAATGGGATAGCGAAGGGGAATATTATGTCAGAATTATACAGTGTATCATCAGTTAAAATCAAAGAATTAGGACTACAGTATGAAAAAGAAATGCCAAATCTCTTGAAAGGAATTGGAAAATCGGTGTTTCGTTCAAAAATACAATACATTGCTAAAAATAGTACAGAGTGTTATGCATATCCAAATTAGAAAAATAAGGAGGGGATTCTTTTGGCATCAAAACCATCTGAGCAGGCGAAAAAGCCAGCTGCCAGACAAAACGAAAAATTAACTGCTGAACAAAAAAACAGCGCATTTGCTGCCGGACAAAAAAACAATTCGGAAGCGAAACCAATCCGATGGATTCGGATTAATAAGAAATATTTGTCTGTCTGCAAATATGCACTTTTTGTCATAGTGACAGCAATTCTTGTTTTTATGTTGATGTCACACTGGACAGCAACTACAACATTTATCAAAAATATGCTGAAAACACTGGAGCCGTTTTTACTAGGCGTTCTGATAGCCTATTTTTTGTCCCCACTTGTCGGGAAAATAGACGGTTTGCTTCAGAAAACAATTGCAAAAGGCAAGGCAAAGAAAGTGACATTTGTTATTGCCATGATACTGTCGTATGCGATTGTTTTGGGATTTATTTTGATTTCTTTTGTATTTGTCATTCCACAAATTGCAGAAAGTATTCAGGAACTCACCAACAAAGTGCCTGCTATGTACCGGTATTTTATGGAAGAACTGCTCATTTTGGAGAAAAAATATCCGGAATTTAATATGAATGCAGTGAATAAGCAACTGGCAAATATGGTTCCAAATCTGGTCGAATATGGCACCAACTTAGTCAGCAATCTTCTTCCTATGGTATATTCGGTATCAATGTCGATTGTGAAACTGGCACTCAATATCGTGCTTGGAATCGTAATTTCAATGTATATGATTTACAGCAAGGAATCGTTCCGTTTTCAGGCAAAACGTGTTGTGTACGCATTTTTCCCGGAACAGAAAGGCGATGTCATCTGCACGACTTTCCATGAATGCAATGACATTTTTAGTTCCTTCCTGATTAGCAAAGCGATTGACTCCTTTATTATAGGCTGTATTTGTTTTGCTGCTATGAGTATATTAAATCTGCCATATGCTGTTTTGCTGAGTGTAATCGTGGGCATCACAAATATGATTCCTTACTTCGGCCCATTTATCGGTGCTATTCCCGGAGTGCTGATTTATCTGTGTATTGACTGGGAGGCAGCACTGGTTTTCGCTATTATGATATTAATTATCCAGCAGTTTGACGGATGGATACTGGGGCCACGACTCCTCGGACAATCCACCGGCCTCAGCCCTATCTGGGTTATCTTTGCCATTACCGTTGGTGGTGCGTACTTTGGCGTGCTGGGGATGTTCATTGGCGTTCCTGTCGTAGCAGTTATCGCATTTCTGGTCAACAAATTGATTAGCAGCCGTCTGCGTGGCAAAAAAATCAAGGCACTTGATGAATTTGAAAAATAGGAATCTGCGAATCAAATAGCAAAACCAGATAAAATGGCAAAATAAAGGAGAATGTAACCCGACTAAAACAGCAATATATTACCTATGGGCAACCAGACGGCAGATTGGATTGCCCATTTGGTAAAATTTCATTTCATACTCTGTCATAATATTATTTGGTGCCGGTCCATCTTTGTGCAGGTCAAAATTCACCTCGTCTTTTATCCAGCCGGCTTCGTCCAACTGTTCCAATGAAAAATCAAATAATGGCCGGTTGTCCGTTTTGAACTGGATATAGCCATCCGGCGACAGCACTTTGTCATAACGCTCCAAAAAATTCGTGGAGGTAAGGCGTCTTTTGGCGTGACGGTCCTTTGGCCACGGGTCAGAAAAGTTCAGATAAATCCTGTCTACTTCGCCCGGTGCAAAATACGAAGTCAAATCCTCTGCATCCATTCGCATAAAAATAAGATTGTCGGTTTCCAGCGTTTCCCTTTTTTCCAGTGCACGTACAAGAACGCTGGAATATTTTTCGATTCCGATATAATTAATGCCGGGATGCTCCAGTGCAAGCTGTGTAATGAACTGGCCCTTGCCCATGCCAATCTCGATGTGGACAGGGTTATGATTGCCAAATATTTTATCCTGCCAGAGGCCCTTGTAGTCATCTCCATTTAAGCCGTCTGTCTGTATTGTATATGGGTTTTCCAGGATTTTTTCCTGTGCCCCTCTGATATTCCGAAGTCGCATAATGATTTCCGTCCTTTCTTCTTATAAGAACAATATTTTAGCAAACTTTTGGGATTCCGTAAAGAAATTTTCTGAGGGAACTTTTTCCCTCCCAAAAACAAAAATATGAAATGACAATGACACAATTTTGGTGTATGATAAGATGAATAAAACAAAAGGGGGAAATGTTGTGAGAAAATTGATATTAGGTGCAGTTGCAGCAGCAGTCATAGCAGGAAGTCTGTTTTTGCCAAAGGAGATGACAGACAGGATTAGCCCGGATGCCGTGTCAGTTGCCCGTGCCGAGAGTGAAGAAAGAACAGAGGGTGACTATAAATATGTTGTTCGCGATAATGATACCATTAAAATTACAGAATATATAGGAAATGACACAAAGGTGCGCATTGCCAAAAAAATCGAAGATAAAAAAGTAACGATTCTTGGTTCCGAAGCATTTGCTGAGAGCGACTGCGTTAAAGTAGTTGTTCCGAAGGGAGTTCTGGTTATTGGAGAACGGACTTTTGCCGGATGTGCAGAACTGAAAAAAATCGTGCTGCCGGACAGTGTAAAGACTATTGAAAAAGAAGCATTTAAAGAATGCACGTCATTAAAAAGTATTGCATTGCCGAAAAAGTTAAAAAAAGTAAAGAAAACGGTATTTGACGGCTGTACCAGCCTGATAAAAGTAACTGTCCCACAGAATACAAAATTGCAGGAGGAATCGCTGGGTTATGATGATGGAGAAAAGATAGAAGATTTCGAGATAAAATGCTATCAGGATTCGGATGCAGAAACCTATGCCATCGACAATGAACTGGATTATACAGTACTTCCATCCGAACCGGAGGAAACAGCAGAGCCGGAGGAAACGTCTGAACCGGAAGAAACCGTTACGCCAAGTCCGGAGCCTGTTATAGAAGAAACACCGTCACCGGAAAAAGCATCTTCTGACAAACAGAAAATGGACGAAAAAAATGCCGGTAAACAGAATGTGGCAGCCCAAAAAGAGCCGAACAAACCGGCAGCAGCCGTTACCGTTGTTGTATCTATTATAGCTATCATAGGCTGCATTATTGTAGTAGCAAGGAGGAGAAGATAATGAAAACAAAAGTATTTATAGATGGCAGCGAAGGAACAACAGGACTTCGTATCGATGAACGCTTTCAGACAAGGGATGATGTGGAGATTTTAAAAATTGACCCCGAAAAGCGCAAGGACCCACAGGAGCGTGCCAAAATGATTAACGCTTCAGACATTACATTTTTGTGCCTGCCGGATGCAGCAGCAAGAGAGTCTGTTTCGCTGGTGGAAAATGATAAGGTATGCATTATCGATACTTCCACGGCGCACCGTACCGAGGCAGGATGGGCGTATGGATTTCCGGAGCTTTCCCGTGAACACAGGGAGAAGATTATGCATGGTAAGAGAATTGCTGTTCCGGGATGCCACGCAACGGGATTTATTTCGCTGGTGTACCCACTGGTTGCCGGAAATATTTTACCGAAAGAGTACCCGGTCAGCAGTTTTTCACTGACAGGATATAGTGGTGGTGGAAAAAAGACGATTGCCAATTATCAGGCAGCAGACCGCCCGGAAACTTTTTCTTCGGCACGCGAATATGCGCTCAGCCAGCAGCATAAACACTTAAAGGAGATGCAGAAAATCACAGGTCTGAAAAGAGCACCTCTTTTCTCACCAATCATTGACGATTATTATAGTGGCATGGTAGTGTCAGTTCCTCTTTATACTGATATGCTGCAAGGCAGACAGACACCGGAAACACTGCAGCAGTATTTTGCCAAATATTATGCAGACCAGAAGTTTATTCAGGTTGCTGGGACAGAAGATGAAGTAATACAAAGTGGATTCCTGCCGGGAAATGGTTTGTCCGGTTGGGACGGATTAAAAATTTATGTTACGGGAAACGAAGAACGAATTGTAGTTTCGTCACAGTTTGACAATTTAGGCAAAGGTGCTTCCGGAGCAGCGATTGAATGTATGAATCTGGTTCTGGGCTGTCAGGAGGACAAAGGGCTAAATTTATAAAAGAAAGGCTGGAAGTGATATGAAGAAGAATATGAAAAAAATTCTGATTTGCCTGCTTGCTTTTGTTATGGCAACAGTCAGTCCTGTCACAGGACTGGGAACGGTCAGTTCGGCAGCAGCATTGAAACAGCTTGGGTATTATGATTATCCGGAAGAACCGGATGTGGAACCGGATACCCGGACGCAATATTACTCCATTTCCAACGCATATATCGCAAGTTATACTTCGACTTCGATTACATTTTCGTGGTACAGTTCAGGAAATAACGACGGCTTTTATGTTTACCGTAAAAGCCCTTATGATACGGATTATCAGAAAATTGGTACCGTAACAAATGTAATGAATAGCACACACAGTTTTAAGGATACCGGTTTTCGGCGTGGCATTTCTTTTTCCTATCGTATTGTTGCGTACTTTGATACAAATGGAACGATAACAGAAGCCGGAGGTGTTTCTACGGATTTCAAGGCCTCCATTAGCAAGCCAAAGATTACGTCTATTAGCAGAAAGGGTACGAAAGCAACCGTAAAATGGAAGAAAGCAAGTGGCGTTTCCGGTTACCAGATTTACCGTAAAGTAGGCAGTGGTTCTTATAAAAAAGTAAAAACTGTCAAAAGTGGAAGCACACTGAAATGGACGGCGTCTAAGATTTCCAAAACAAAAACTACCAAATTTAAAGTGCGCGCTTATGTAAAATATGGCAGTCATTATGTCTATGGCTCTTTTGGTGACAGCACTGCTGTTTATTCTATGAGCACGCAGAAGGTGGCAAATAAATTTAAAAAATTGCAGAAACAATATCCGACTGGAAAATACTGGAATCACGTTGGAAAAAGAAAATACAACAGTTCCACAATTACCAGTCGGCCTTGCGACCACAGCAGAGGAAATGGACTGACAACCTGTAATCATTACAACTGTCCGAATGGTGTTCTGGGATATCAGTGTTACGGTTTCGCGTGGAAGATGAGCGATTTGATTTATGGCAAAACGGCGAAGATAAAAAATTTCCGTTCTTTCTCAAAGTGCCGTATGGGAGATGTTATCCGTTACAGTGGCCATTCCGTAATTATTACCGAAAAGCACAGCAACTATGTTGTTGTCGGGGAATGTAATGCAGGAAATACCTGTATCATCCATTGGGGAAGAAAAGTATATAAATCGGAATTAAAAGGTGCCGTATACAGCCGCCGTTACCGTTAAATAAGGTAATGTTAAGGTTTTATCAGTGTTAAGAAAAGAGTCCTATGCTATCATTAGAAAAGAAAAAAGACAGCAGGATATGATTGCAAATAAACGATAGATAGGAGTTTTGGGTATGAACCGGATAGCGTGGAGCAGAAAAGAATTAAAAGAAAAAAGCAAGAAAATTCTCAAATTGCATTATTGGAGGATGGTTCTGATTGCTTTGCTGTTATCTTGCTTTTTTGGCGATGGCAGGCTCGTGTCCAGTCTGGCAGAACCTTTGTCAGAGGAAGTGATGCAGCTGTCTGCCCGGCCGTCCGGCAATATTACCGTGATACATAACAGCGAGAAACAAAAGAAACTTCTCAATATGGATAAATTGCATATAAAGAGTTACCACATTGAAAAAGCAGCTTTTTTGCTGACAAAAGTAATTGTGATTGTTGCTATTGGCATATTGCTGTTGTTTTTGGTGTCACTGGTTCGCATTCTGGTACTGAATCCGTTGTCCGTGGGTGTCACGCGTTTGTTTACGCAGAGTTTTGAAATGCGCCCTAAGTTAAAAGAACTGTTTTACGCATTTGAGCACAATTACAAAAATGTAGTGTGCGTTATGCTGCTAAGAGATATTTATACCATACTCTGGTCACTCCTTCTGGTTGTGCCGGGAATCGTAAAAATGTATGAATACCATATGATTCCTTATCTGCTGGCTGAGGACACGGATATGGATGCAAAGGAAGCATTTGCACGCAGCAAAGCCATTGTGCAGGAAAACAAATGGAAGATGTTTGTACTTGATTTGTCCTTTGTCGGCTGGGAGATTCTGAATGGATTGACGCTGGGGATGCTGGGAATCTTTTTTGTCATTCCGTACCGGTATCTGGTGCAGGCAGCACTGTATCGCAGGCTGAGTGGCAAAGACAGCGTGCAGAATAATATATATTATGAAGGAATGACGATGATATAGGGGTGCAGAAAGTAATCTGTTTCGTTGCTGATAACGGGGCAGATGAGCAGAAAGAAATATATTTCGCTAATGATAGCAGAGCAGAAGATGATGTTTTTAGTTAAGGGAGAGGACAATGAAATATCGCATACTGATTGCTGATGATGAAGCAGAAATACGGGATTTGCTTCGTTTATATATGGAAAAAGAAGGTTACGAAGTGTTAGAGGCAGAAGACGGCGAAGAAACATTGCAGATATTGAGCCGTGAACAGGATATCGCAATGTTGATTCTGGACGTGATGATGCCGAAAAAGGACGGTTTTCACGTTTTAAAAGAAATCCGGAAAACCAGCAATCTTCCGGTTGTGATGCTGTCGGCAAGAACCTCTGACAATGATAAGATATTAGGACTGGATTTGGGGGCTGATGATTACATTGCAAAACCGTTTAATCCATTGGAGGCAGTAGCGCGCATCAATTCCAACATCCGTCGCTTTTATTCATTGGGGGCGAATGATTCGCGTGGACAGAAACGTCTGCTTCAGGTCAAGGATTTAACACTGGATTTAGACAGTTGTATTTTGACAAAAAACGGAGAAGAAATCGAACTTTCCTCGACGGAATATCGCCTGATGGAACTTTTTATGAGCCATCCCGGTAAAATATATACGAAGCAGCAGATTTATGAATATGGCTGGCAGGAAGAATATATTATTGCCGATAATAATATTATGGTCTGCATCAGCAAGTTACGGGCAAAACTTTCGGATGATGGCAACCAGTATATCAAAACTGTGCGTGGACTGGGATACCGTTTTGAAGCAAAATAACGATGCTGTCCTGTTGGCAATGAAGTAAACAAAACGAAATGGGGATAAGATGAAAGAGAAAAAAGAATTGAAACGGTATCTTGTCAAAAAGTTCTTGTGGGTTCTGTTGGGAATCGTAGTTTGTGAAATTGGAATCAATATGCTGTGTACATATTGGATTTTCCCGGTTTTACGAGAGTACATCGGTGGTCCTTTTTTTGAAAATTTTGCTTACAATGGTTCGGGAACGGTCAGCATCTATATTCTATTTTTCTGGATGATTGCAGAGTTTTTTCTGAGTCTTTTTCCAAATGTGGCAGTAGAACCGGTATTGCAGTTTCTGATGTCACATTTTCAAATGATTTTTCCTAAAGAATTTGGCATTATATTTTATGAATTGCAGGATAACTTTTTGGACTCGTATTGTCTGGGATGTTTTGTTATTGTCGTGCTTTTATTTTTGTTTGCCATACTTCCATATCTGGCCGGAGGACTTTTGTTCAGCCGTCTGATGGAAAAGGAAACGCAACGGATGATAGCAGAGGAGCAAAAGCAGCATCAGGAGTATGAGCGAAAGAGGAACTTAATGCTTTCGGATATTGCGCACGATTTGAAAACGCCGATGACAACGGTGTCCGGCTATGCACAGGCGTTGCGTGACGGAATGATAACGGATGAAAAGAAGAGAGAGCAATATCTGGATGCAATCTGTACCAAGTCCCATAGAATGGATGATTTGCTCGCCCTGCTGTTTGAGTATGTCAAAATAGACAGTGAAGGATTCCGTCTTCATAAGGAGCGAAAAGACATTGTAGAAGTACTGCGTGAAAATATTGCGCTTTTTTATGCTGATTTTGAGCAGAGAGGAATCGAGGTTGAATTGGATATTCTGGAACAGCAGATTATGTGGGAAATTGACCAGATTCAGTTTTCCAGGGTGCTTGCCAATCTGCTGAATAATGAACTTCGTCATGCCGGCAGTGGGCAGAAACTTCTGATTCGTCTGAGATGGGAGGAAGAGGAAGAAAGGCTGCAGATTTTGTTTGGCGATACGGGGGAGCAGATTGATGACGGAATTGCAGCACACTTATTTGAGCCTTTCGTGATGGGAGATGCTTCGAGAAATTCAAAGGGAGGAAGCGGGTTAGGACTCAGTATTGCTTCCAAAATTGTGAAAATGCACGGTGGAATGCTGATTTTAGACAGAAATTCTACAAAAGAATATACGAAAGCGTTTGTAATTGTGTTACAATAAGAAAAGATTGTGTTTTATTTGTTTTATTTCGTGTTTGAAATACCACGAAAAGATTGTTTCTGCCCCATATTTGACATATTATAAAAAGATAGGTATAGTTAAAATCTAAAAAACTCAAATTTATCGTGCCCAAAGGAAAAGGAAGCGACTGCAAAGCAGGCATTTACTTTTCCAGGCACGATACCGACAGAAACAGAAGTAGCACGAAGTGCTACAGCAGATGCATAGCATCTGGTTTCTGGAGGTGATAGTAAGAAAAACTCAAATTTCATTATGGGGCAAAGTGACACTTTGGAGGAAAAAGAATGGCAGAGCAGTTATTTAAGAAAAAAAGTTCACCGGAAGAAAGAAAATATCAGGAGGCAGCAGGCCTTCAGGATTCGGTTTCTTATGTTGTACGTTTTGAAAGAAAAGTAATTGCATTGAATAATGCAGCAGGCAAATTTGAAAAATTAGGTGATTATAAAGATGCAGCAAAAAGAGCAGATGATTGCAGAAAGGCTGCACAGGAAGCAGAAAAGACCGGCTGCAAAGAAACATTTGAACTGGCACTTCAGAAAGAAAAGCAGGCATCGACAAAGAGTGACTGGATTGATGCCATTGCTGAATTTAAGCGCGTGTGGAAGCAGCCGGATTATGAAAAAGAAGCCAGAGAGCATATCAATATATGCAAAAAAAATATTGGAAACTTAGAAAGAAAAAGAATCTGGAAAGTACGGCTCATTACACTGGCAGTTGTTATTCTGGCAGTGGGGGCATTTACGCAGACTATAGCTTATCCGTTTTTGAAGGGTATGGTTCATCAGCAGTTAGGTCATTACCAGGCTGCGCTGAACAATTATAAAGTATCGCAGGGAATGCCGGGTGCAAATGGTAAATTAAGAGCCTGCTATTATTATCTGGGGCAGGAAAGCCTGGACGAGGGCAATCAGGAAAGAGCGTTACAGTTATTTGCAAAAGCAAAGACATATGAAGACGCAGCGAAGAAGACAGCAGATTTAGAGCAGAAGTTTGTCAAAAAGGCAGAAAAAGGAGATGTTGTCAGATACGGACAGGCCAAGTGGGTTGTTCTTGATAAGAAAAAAGACAAAGTTTTATTGCTTTGCAATAAATTAGACAAAAAAATTATATATAGTGACAAAGGAAATACGGTCTGGGAAAAGTCTGATATTTATAACTGGCTGCATTCGGGTTTTGCGACGCAGACATTTTCAGAGGAAGAAAGCAGTCAGATTGTCAGTCTGGAACAGTTATCTGCGAAAAAAGACGAAAACCAGAAAGGCTACGCCTTTTTGCTGAGCAGTCAGGAATATGAAACATACAGGGAACTTGTGACGCCAAAGGCGAAGAACTGGTGGTTGCGTGACGAGGCAGTTTTGTCTGCCAGTGAAGCAGAGTATGTCAATGCAGAAGGAAGCGTGAAGAAAACATATGTAAACAACGTTGCCTGCTATGTCAGACCGGCTATCTGGGTAGATGTAGAGTAAGTGAAGTGAAATGTGAGGTTAAGAGATGTTTAGCGTAAAGAAACGTGCGATTGCTTTTGGAATGGCAGTATGCTGTATGATAACAATGGTATTTGGAACAACGGGGATGGCAGCAGGACAGATGCAACCGGAAACACCATCGGCAGCAAATGCAATAACGAATTTTGCAGCAGGTCCGGCAACAGGTTCCGTGGCAGGCCCGACAACCGGACCGGCAGCAGAACCGGCAACAGGTCCGGTTTTTGACCCGGGTAATGCTGCCTATCTGGGACTTTCGCTGATGTCTTCTTTTGCAGCACCTGCTTCACAGGGAGCAGTTTACTATTTCAATACCAACAATCAAAAAGCATATTATCAGATACGTGCCTTTGTAACTTCGGGAGCAGCTTTTCATATTACGATTTATGATGCGACAGCTACAAACGAGGTAGGAAGTGCCGATTTGACAAATGGTGCATATGAGAGATTTGCATTGAATCCATCGACAAGATATTATCTGTATATCACGGGAGCAGGATATATTTCGGGAGATATTTTAGTTTCTCCGATAAAAGATGATTATCAGGACACCAGACAGACAGCAGCGTTGCTGCCTTTTAATAAAGAATGTGCAGTCAATACCGATATTGCCAATGACGTAGACTATCTGCGCTTTACCATTGGCAGTCAGGATGCGACATACTATTTAAGAATTGAGCCGACGGCAGGACGCAGTGGAACGTATGAACTGCAGGATGCATCCGGTAACAGAATCAGTGCCTATAGTGGCTCGACGAACCAGAGCACGGTCATTTACAAGAAACTCACCCTGACGAAAAACAGGACATACTATTTGAAAATTTCGTCAAGTGAAGCGTATCGGCAGGTGGTTGTGTCGATTAGTATGGCAATTAACCGGTATAAAATTTATTATCATTTAAATGGGGGAAGCAATGTTTCTTCCAATCCGTCGTCCTATGTTGCGACAAATACCGTAAAATTAAAAAATCCGAAACGGAAAGGATACACATTTGCCGGCTGGTATACCAGCCCAAAACTGACCGGCAGAATTACAACGATTCGTGGCACAGCCAAGAAAACATACCATTTGTATGCGAAATGGAAACGTGTGACAGTCAAAAAAGTAACCATCAAATCTTTTACCAGCAAGAAAGAAAAGAATGCAACGGTAAAATTTAAGAAGTTATCCGGTGTCAAAGGATATCAGGTGCGAATCGGACTGACGAAAAAACTGACAAAAAAGTGCAAAAACTATACGAAAAAAACGACTACCGTAAATTTCAAAAAATTAAAAACCGGTAAGCGTTACTACATAGCTGTGCGTGCCTACAAACTGGATTCGACAGGAAAGCGTGTTTACGGAGCGTATTCCAAAATAAAATCCGTAAAAATATATAAGAAAAAACCAGTGAAAAAGGCAGATGCCAAAAAGTCAGACTCAAAAAAAGACAAAAAAGATAAAAAAGATAAAAAAGATAAAAAAGACAAGAAAAGCCAGAACAGATAGAAGAAAAGATAAAAGAAAAAGACAAGTGTCGCAGGGAAGACAGACAACTTGACACTGTTTTTTAGATAAAGTATATTATACACGATATACAGACAAGTAATGTCTGCAACAGACAGGTAATGTCTGCATAGGATAAGTGATAAGAATATTTCTATTGGCACAGGCAGATAGAAGGAAAAACAGAGTGTTTATTTTAATAGAGAGGAAAGGTATCAGATTATGTGTGGAATAGTAGGATATACCGGAAAAAATTCTGTAACAGACCAGCTGTTAGATTCGCTGGAACTGCTGGAATACAGAGGCTATGACAGTGCCGGAATTGCAACTTTAAATGGGGAAACCGGCAAAGTGAAATTGCGTAAGTGTGCAGGCAGGGTAAGTGATTTGCGTAAAATCTGCCAGAATGACAAAAAAGTTTCAACATGTGGTATCGGTCATACCCGTTGGGCTACACACGGTGGAGTTTCGGATGAAAATGCACATCCACACCGTTGTGGCGATGTTATGCTGGTGCACAATGGAATCATTGAAAACTATGAAGAGTTAAAAGACCATTTTATGCTTCATAAAGACTTAAAATCCCAGACGGATACAGAAGTAGTAGCTGCCGTATTAAACCGTTTTTATCAGGGTGACCCACATGATGCAATCCGTAAGACCGTAAAATATTTAAAAGGAACATTTGCGCTGGTTATTTTGTTCGTAGACCAGCCGGATGTCATTTATGCTATTCGTAATGTCAGCCCGATTGTGGCAGCATACAATGACAACGGAACTATGTTAGCATCAGATGTAGTTGCACTTGGTGGAACGGCAGACAAATATATGGTTGTGCCGGAATATGTCATTACAGAACTTCATAAAGATGAGATTAAATTATTTGATTTGAATGGAAATCCTTGCGAGGCAGAATTTATCGATATTGACTGGGACACCACAAGAGATGGAAAAGGCAACTATCCATTCTATATGGAAAAAGAAATTATGGAGCAGCCGGATGTATTAAAAGCTACTATGGAAGAGCGCATTGTAAATGGCAAAATAGATTTGACGGCAGACGGTGTGCCGGATGATATTCTGGCAGACTGCGAGCGTGTCTGCGTAGTTGCCTGCGGAACTGCCATGCATGCCGGATTAGTGGCGAAAGCATTGGTACAGTCCAAACTGGGTATGCATATGAATGTAGAATATGCATCCGAATTTATGTATGCTGACCCGGTTATTGATGAAAAGACACTGGTAATCGCCATTTCTCAGTCGGGTGAAACGATTGATACGTTAGAAGCGTTAAAATTTGCCCGTAAAAAGGGAGCAAAGAGTATCGCTGTCATCAATGTCAAAGGTTCTTCTATTGCCAGAGAAAGTGATTATGTTATGTATACGATGGCAGGACCGGAAATAGCAGTAGCCAGCACAAAGGCATATACAACCCAGTTGATTGCACTGTTTCTTCTGGTTGGCCGTATGGCAAAAGTGCGTGGCGTATTTGATGACGCAGCAGAAAAAGAGTACTTAGACAATTTGGTGCAGGCACCTGTCAAAATGCAGGAAGTACTGGACCAGAAACATAGCATTCATAAGATTGCAAGAGATATGCTGGATGCAAAAGATGCTTTTATGATTGGACGTGGACTGGATTATTCCATTTTGCTGGAAGGTGCGCTGAAGTTAAAAGAAGTATCTTATATTCATACAGAGGCATATGCTTCCGGTGAACTGAAACACGGAACGATTGCACTGATTACAGAGAACACACCTGTGGTTGCGCTGGTAACACAGACAAAATTAAAAGACAAAGAACTTTCAAATATCCGTGAAGTACAGTCGCGTGGTGCTAGTGTTGTTCTTATGGTAAAAGATGGTTTTGAACTGGCAGATGCAGAATATGCAGATGTCTTTACATTGCCTGCTATGTCAGATGAATTTATGGTATTTCCGGCGTCAGCAGCATTGCAGCTGTTAGCATACTATGTGTCAATGGACAAAGGATTGGATGTAGATAAGCCAAGAAATCTGGCAAAAGTTGTAACCGTAGAGTAAGCAAAAAGAGCAACAGGAATGTATATAGTGTAATTACAGCGCAGAAGTGCATACAGTATAAAATTACAGCGAAAAAAGTGTACTACAATAGCAGAATACACGAGTCATAGAAAAAGGAGGCTGTGTAAAGCAATGAGCGAAAATAAAGAATATGATTTTGAAGAAACCGTTGTCACATTAACAGATGAAGATGGCACTGACAGAGATTTTTATGTAGATGAAATATATCCTGTAGGGGACAAAATGTATGCAGCATTAATTCCCGGAGATGTCGAGAATGTCACAGAATATTACGTTTTCCGTCTAAAAGACCTGGGGGATGATGATTTTGAACTGGAAGACATTGATGACGAAGAAGAATATGATGCAGCAGCAGACGCATATGAGGAATGTCTTGACACCAGAGCGTGGAATATGATGAATGAAGAAGATGAAGAATAACGATTCTTTGCCCAAATTGTATTGACAATTCACGCAAAAGGTGTATAATGGCAATATAAATTCAAAAACCGTTGAAGTGGAGATAACGGTAGAAGATGCGCTTACAGAGAGCGGAGGATGGTGGAAACTTCGCAGAGATGCAGTCTATCAAATGGACCACTGAGGGCATGGTCAAAGGGATTATCCCGAGTATTCCATGACGTCAGGCATACGTTAGTTGCCGGAAATATGTTAGTATTTCGCTAAGAGTGTGGGAAACCATAAAGCAAGGTGGCACCACGGAGAGATTGAATCACCCCGTCCTTGACTAATACAAAAAACTGTATTAGTCAAGGGCGCTTTTTTGTTTCACGGAAAAAATATTTTCGTAGAAAAAAGTTCATCCGAAACAGCCCTGCCAAAACAGTTGTTTTCATTCCCGGCATAATAATGTGACACATCTTAGCAGATTGGAGGAAAAATGATTACATTAGACGAGGCAAAAAAACTATCAGAAGGCTACAAAGTAGTTCCAATCAGCAAGGAAATTATGGCAGATATCAAAACGCCGATGGAAGTGCTGCGTATCCTAAAAGGTGTCAGCAATCACTGCTATATGCTGGAAAGTGTGGAAAACCAGGAGAAATGGGGCAGATATACGTTTCTTGGATATGACCCGAAACTGGAAATTACCTGCACGAATGGACATCTGACAATCAATGGGAAAGAAACTGAAAAAGCAGTCAGGCATCCGGAAGATTATATCAAAAAAATCCTGGAAGAATATACCAGTCCAAAAGTACCGGAACTTCCGACCTTTACCGGTGGTCTGGTGGGATATTTTTCTTACGATTATGCAAAATACAGCGAGCCGAAATTAAAGTTGCAGGCAGAAGACGAGGAAGGCTTCAAAGATGTCGATTTGATGCTGTTTGACAAAGTAATCGCTTTTGACAATTTCCATCAGAAAATTTTCATCATAGCAAATGCAAAGGTGGAAAATCTGGAAGAAGAATATGAACGCTGTATGAAAGAAATTGATGAAATAATCACTTTGATACGGCACGGAGAAGTGAGCGAAGTGCTGCCGGGCAAAATTACATCTGATTTCAAAGCACTTTTCAGCCAAGAGGAGTATTGCGAAATGGTTGAAAAAGCAAAAAAATATATTTATGAGGGCGACATTTTTCAGGTGGTGCTTTCAAACCGTCTGGAAGCCGAGTATGAGGGAAGCCTGCTGAATGCGTACCGGATTCTCCGTACCATCAACCCGTCCCCCTATATGTTTTATTTTAGCAGTGACGATATGGAGGTGGCAGGTGCTTCTCCGGAAACACTTGTAAAACTGGAAAATGGTACACTTCATACATTTCCATTGGCCGGAACAAGGCCGAGAGGAGCGACGAAAGAAGAGGATGAGCAATTAGAAAAAGAATTGCTAAGCGACAGCAAAGAACTTTCAGAGCATAATATGCTTGTAGATTTGGGCAGAAATGACATTGGAAAAATCAGCAGATTTGGAACAGTGGAAGTGGAAGAGTATATGTCGGTTTTGCGCTATTCCCACGTTATGCATATCGGTTCAACAGTAAGGGGAACGATTGAGGATAGCAAAGGCAGTCTGGAAGCCATTGATGCCGTTCTGCCGGCAGGAACACTTTCAGGAGCACCAAAAATCCGTGCTATGCAGATTATTGATGAACTGGAAAATAACAAGCGTGGTATTTACGGAGGAGCCATCGGCTATATTGATTTTACGGGAAATATGGATACCTGCATTGCCATTCGTACAGCATACAAAAAGAATGGAAAAGTATTTGTCCGTTCCGGTGCAGGCATTGTGGCAGACAGCGTGCCGGAAAATGAATATAGAGAATGTATTAACAAGGCAAAAGCAGTTATGAATGCCGTTTTGGAAGGTCAGGAGGTGATGTAAATGATTCTTTTGGTTGATAATTATGACAGTTTTTCTTATAACCTTTACCAGTTAATCGGAAGTATCAATCCTGACATTAAAGTAATCAGAAATGATGCCTGTACGGTAGAAGAAATTGAAAAGATGCAGCCGACGCACATCATTATTTCACCGGGACCGGGCAAGCCAAAGGACGCCGGAAGATGTGAAGAAATCATTGATTATTTCAAAGGTAAAGTCCCGATTCTGGGGGTTTGTCTGGGACATCAGGCGATTTGCGAGGTGTTTGGCGCGTCGGTATCTTATGCAAAAGAATTGATGCACGGAAAAATGTCTGTGGTTGATTTGAATGAGGACTGCAGACTCTTCCGAGGAATCGGCAAAAAAGCCGAAGTTGCCAGATATCACTCCCTGATTGCAGTAAAAGATACCATCCCGGACGGTCTGGAAGTGACAGCCCGCACACAGGATGGCGAAGTGATGGCAGTCAGACATAAAGATTATGAAATATATGGCGTGCAGTTTCATCCGGAATCTATTTTAACGCCGGAAGGCAGCAAAATGTTAGAAAATTTTCTGGCAGAATAGGGATCTGAAGAAAGGAAAACAGAACGGAATCAATATTTGAAATAGCAAAATGTTTGGAGAATAATAAGAAAGGCAGGTATTTTCTATGATTAAAGAAGCAATTAGTGTATTGACAAAAGGTGAAAATTTAGATGCAGATACAATGGAACTTGTTATGAACGAAATTATGACAGATGAAGCAAGCGATGCGCAGAAAGCTTCTTTTCTGACAGCGTTAGCAACGAAGGGTGAAACGATTGATGAAATTGTGGCAGCCGGAAAGGTGATGCGTAAGCACTGCACACCGTTTCATAGTGAAGAAGACGCACTGGAAATCGTCGGAACCGGTGGTGACTGTTCCAACACATTTAATATTTCCACGGCATCGGCATTTGTGACTTCGGCAGCAGGTTACAGGGTGGCAAAACACGGAAACCGGGCAGCATCCAGCAAATGTGGAACAGCAGACTGTCTGGAAGCACTTGGCGTAAAAATTGACGCCGACGTGGAAGTGAGTGAGAAGGCATTGCATGATGTTAATATGTGTTTCCTGTTTGCCCAGAAATATCATCCGGCAATGCGCTTTGTCGGAGGCGTAAGAAAAGAAATCGGTATTCGCACACTTTTTAATGTATTAGGTCCGATTTCTAATCCGGCAGGTGTAACACAGATGCTGCTGGGGGTTTATGATGGAAGTCTGGTTGAACCATTGGCGCACGTGCTGAGCAATCTGGGCGTGAAACGTGCAATGGTTGTATATGGAACGGACTGTATGGATGAAATCTCTTTAAGTGCACCGACGAAGGTCTGCGAAGTGCGCGACGGAGAATTTAAGTCATACGAAATCGCACCGGAGCAGTTTGGACTGAAACGTTGCGAAAAAGAAGAACTGGTTGGTGGTAATCCGGAAGAAAATGCTGCGATTCTGAAAGAAGTGTTAGCAGGAAAAGAGGGAGCAAAATATGCTGCTGTTATTTTAAATGCAGGTGTTGCGATTTATCTGGCAGACGGCAATATCACGATACAGGAAGGAATCCGGAAAGCCAAAGAAACGATTGCAAGTGGTGCAGCATTACAACAGGTGCAGAAGTTTGCAAAGGCAACAAATGCGTAGGACAGAAGAATCCAGGCAAAAGCAGTATTGGTAGAAAAACTGTATAGACAACAAATGGTACAGACAAAAGTATGATAACGGAATGAAGAGGTATGGTATGAATATATTAGAAGAGATTGCAGAAAAGACAAAAATACGTGTAGAGGAATCAAAACAAAAAAGGCCATTGGAAGAAGTGAAAAGGGAAGCACTTGCACTTTCGGCAGACACGGGATTTCCCTTTGAAAAAGCATTGGCAAAAGAGGGCGTGTCTTTTATCTGTGAAGTGAAAAAGGCTTCTCCTTCCAAAGGTCTGATAGCTGACAAATTTCCGTATGTGGAAATTGCAAAGACATATGAGCAGAGTGGCGCGAGTGCTATTTCTGTTTTGACAGAGCCGTATTATTTTCAGGGTTCCGATAATTTTCTGGAGGAAATACATAAGCAGGTATCGCTGCCTCTGCTGCGAAAAGATTTTATAGTTGATGAATATATGATTTATGAAGCAAAACTGCTGGGTGCATCTGCCGTACTTCTGATTTGTGCGATTCTTGACGAAGACCAGTTAAAAGATTATATTGAAAAGGCGCATAAACTTGGACTGACAGCGTTGACGGAAGCGCATGATGAAGAAGAAATCAAAAAGGCAATCCGTGCAGGAGCCAGAGTAATCGGTGTCAATAACCGTGATTTAAAAACATTTACGGTAGATATTAAAAACAGTATCCGGCTTCGCAAACTTGTCCCGGATGATATTCTTTTTGTTTCAGAAAGTGGCATCCGTACAGCAGATGATATCCGGGAACTGGCAGAAAACAAAGTGAATGCTGCATTGATTGGCGAAACTTTGATGCGTGCCGGCAATGTAAAAGAAGTTTTGGCAGAAATGAAAGAGGCAGGCAAAAAGAAAGCCATAGCATCTGCGGCTGAATAATAAAGATAAGATAGTTGAGCTAAGAAAAAATAATATAATAAATAAATATAAGGAAAGGTATGTCCCAAAAATGGGACAGAAAAAGGAGGCATAAGATGAGTAAAGGAAGATTTGGAGAACACGGTGGACAATATATTCCGGAAACATTGATGAATGAAATACATAAGCTGGAAGATGCTTATGAGCATTACAAGAATGACCCGGATTTTGTAGCTGAGCTGGATAAGTTAAACCGTGAATATGCAGGAAGACCTTCGCTGCTGTATTATGCAGAGAAGATGACTAAATCACTGGGAGGCGCGAAAATTTATTTTAAGCGTGAAGACTTAAACCACACCGGTTCCCACAAAATCAATAATGTATTAGGTCAGGTACTTCTGGCAAAGCGAATGGGAAAAACCAGAGTGATTGCCGAAACCGGTGCCGGCCAGCACGGTGTGGCAACAGCAACGGCAGCAGCACTTCTGGATATGGAGTGTGAAATATATATGGGTAAGGAAGACACTATCCGTCAGGCATTAAATGTATACCGTATGGAACTTTTAGGGGCAAAAGTGCATCCGGTGGAAAGTGGAACGAAAACATTAAAAGATGCTGTCAATGCCTGTATGAGAGAGTGGACGGCAAGAGTCGATGATACGCTTTATGTATTAGGTTCTGTAATGGGACCTCATCCGTTCCCGACGATTGTCAGGGATTTCCAGAGCGTTATCAGCAAAGAGGCAAGAGCACAGATACTGGAAGTCGAAGGCCGTCTGCCGGATGTTGTGATGGCGTGTGTCGGCGGTGGAAGTAATGCAATGGGTTCTTTCTATGAATTTATTAATGACAAGGATGTCAGACTGATTGGCTGTGAGGCGGCAGGACACGGCGTGGATACCGATAAGACGGCAGCAACAATGGCAGTCGGTACCAAAGGTATTTTTCACGGTATGAAGTCTTATTTCTGTCAGAATGAATATGGGCAGATTGCACCGGTTTATTCTATTTCAGCAGGACTGGATTATCCGGGTGTCGGCCCTGAACACGCTTATCTGAAAGATATTGGAAGGGCAGAATATGTGCCGGTCACAGATGAAGAGGCAGTGGAAGCGTTTGAATATATTGCCAGGGAAGAAGGGATTATCGCTGCGATTGAAAGTTCGCATGCCGTAGCGCATCTGATGAAAATTGCACCGACGATGCGAAAAGACCAGATTATTATTTGTACACTGTCAGGACGTGGCGACAAAGACGTGGCAGCAATAGCAAGATACAGGGGGATTGATTTACATGAGTAGAATACAGAAAGCATTTGAAAACAAAAAAGCATTTATCGGTTTCCTGACGGCAGGCGACCCGACTTTAGAAAAGACAGAAGAATTTGTACTGGAGATGGAACGTGCCGGGGCAGCACTGGTAGAACTGGGAATCCCTTTTTCAGACCCGATAGCAGACGGCCCGGTAATTCAGGAGGCCAATATCCGTTCGTTATCAGCAGGCTGCACAACGGATAAGATATTTGATACGGTGGCATCTATCCGTAAGAAGACAGAGATTCCACTTGTATTTCTGGCATACCTGAATACTTTGTACAAATACGGATATGACAAATTTTGCCAGAGATGTCAGGAGTGTGGTGTCGATGGCGTCATCATTCCGGATTTGCCATTTGAAGAAAGAGATGAGTTAGTGCCGATTGCCAGACAATATGACGTGGATGTTATTACGATGGTGGCTCCGACTTCCAAAGAGCGCATACGGAAAGTTGTTGCTGATGCGACGGGATTTATTTATGTGGTATCATCAATGGGCGTAACGGGTGCCAGAAGTGAAATCACAACAGATGTCGGCGAAATTATTGAAACCATCCGCAGTGTCACGAAAACACCGACGGCAATCGGATTTGGCATCAATACAAAAGAGCAGGTAAGCAAATTTAGTGCGATAGCTGATGGCGCTATTGTGGGAAGTGCCATTGTGAAAATCATTGCAGAATATGGAGAAAATGCAGGACCGGAATTGTACAAATATGTTTCGGATATGGTTTCCGGACTGGGGGAATAAGGCTGTTAAAATAGTGTAAAATGATGTACCCGACAGCATGGCATTCATTTTTCTATCAAGGGCATGCTCGCGCTGCGCAAACTACGCAGCAGTACATAGTATCCTGTAAAACAGGATACAAGTACTGGCGAGTTTGTAAGCACCCTTTGATAGAAAAAGAATGCTATGCTGTCGGGCAATTCAGGTTGTGGTTCTATGTAAAAAGGCATATGGAAACACTTTCAACAACCTGAACCAGTTTTCAGTGGCTATTTAAAAAGCAGTAAAAAATGAATCACAAAAAAATAGTAAAACAGCCAGTTTGTAAATGGAATTTAAGTAGTATTTTTTTACAAAATGTGATATACTTTCTTTAAGTACATTGTTCGGATTAATTTCAAAGGATGGAGAAGAGTATGCAAAAGAGATTTTTTAAGCAAAAAAGAATGTATATTGCGATTATTTTTGTCTTGTGTTTCAGTGCATTGACATCGTATTCTGTTTACTCAGACATCTGTGCCAATGCCGTTGAGGTTTCCAAAAATAAGCTTTCCGATAATGCATCATTATTTACGTCTTACTATAATGATATGATTAACGAAAAAATCGGAAATTTAGAGCAGTTGGCCGGAGAAATCAAATTGTCAAATCTGCAGGACAAGGGGAAAATGGAAAAACTGGTCACAAAATATTATCAATGGTTTTCTACGATAGCTGTCATGGACCGGAGTGGGCAGATACAGTATGGGGACAAGATTAAGAAAGATATTTACCAGGAGGACATTTTTGGCTCAGTTGTTCACAGAAAGCAGACTATGATTTATGACAAGATAGTGCTGGATGAAAAGAACAGAAAGTCGATGGTTATCTGCACACCAATCATTGACTCGGGAAAAGTAGTTGGTGTTTTGCAGGGTATTCTGCCACTGTCTGTTTTGGAAGACTTTCTGCAGATTGGAGAATATTCCCAGCAGGATTGCATTTTCCTGATGACAGAAGATGGAGAATATGTTTCTGATTCAGAAAGTCTGCGCGATATCGTTGACAGCAATTCAAAAAACTTCTACACTTATTTGTCAAACTGCAATATGGAGGGCGAGATTTCATCATCCTCTGATATGGAGATGTCGGTTTCAAAAGGGAAAATATGTGCCATTAAGTATGAAAGAAATGGCAAAGATTATATAGGTATTCTGTCACCGACAAAAGAGGGAAAATTTTACATAGGTTATATTACCAGTATCGATTATTTCAAAGAGGCTTTCAGGATTCCAAAGAGCACAATGCTTCTGCTTTTGTGTACAATGGCTTTGTGGTTTGGACTGATTATTGCAATCTGTTACTTATCGCACAGCAACGCCAAACAGTCTGTATCACTGGCACGTTACCGTCTGCTAAGCAAGCACGAGAAAGCCATCACTTTTGATTTTCAGTTCTCACCAAAGAAAATGGAGTTCTTCGGGGATATGCGTGGCGTGATGGGGTACGAACCACATGTTATGCTTGGTGAAGAAGTGTATGATGTTTATGATTATGTACATCCGGATGATGCATCTGTCCGTGGAAGAATTCATCAGTTCTATGACAGCAATGAAGAAGATTTTTCAACAGAAATTCGTATCAAAAATGTAAGTGGCGAATACATCTGGTATCGCATTACTGCTATTCTTGTGAGGGATAAAAACTGGAACGTTAACCGTAACTTTATCGGAAAGATTGTTTGTGCTGACCAGCAGATTGCTAAGGAGAAGAATCTGGTAGAGCGTTCTGAAAACGATTTGCTGACCGGCGTATTAAACAAGACGACAATGCAGGAAAAAGTCACGAAAGCCTTAGTTTCAATTTATGGAAGTCATCATTATGTATTCTTTATGATAGATTTAGATAACTTTAAGAGTGTCAATGATACATTAGGACATATTATTGGTGACAAGGCGATTGTGGACACGGCAGAATGTCTGAAAACCGTATTCCAGAGCAATGCCTATATTGGTCGTCTGGGTGGTGATGAATTTGCCGTCTGTGCATTCTTTGATGCTTTTGATGAAGAAAGCCTGTATCATTTCATTAAGAACAAAGCAGAAAAAATCTGCGAAGTAAACAGAAGAACATATATCAATGGAGAAAAAGAGGTAAAAATCACAAGCAGTGTGGGAATTGCTATAGCACCAGATTTTGCTCAGGATTTTGAAACGATATACAAGATGGCAGATTCAGCACTATATCGTTCTAAAAACGGAGGCAAAAACTGTTATCACATATATGATGCAAAGAATTAGAATGTATGATATGTTGAAAATAGTGTGTATAGTATGGAGAAGGTAAATGGAAATATATATAGTGTATGAATCGGTGTCAGTGATAATGCTGCTGATTACCATGTTTTTCTATAGTTATAAAAACTGGTTGCCGCTCAGAAAAAACAGCATTTATATGAGGATGCTGGTTATCGGCGTTGTGATGATGGCAATAGACCTTATTCTGGGGGCATTCTCCCTGGCATTTGTGCAGTATGAAGATATTCTGCAAAAAATCTCAGGTATTTTTATGAATATCGGTTTTCCGATTTTGGGAGTACATCTGTTTTTGTATGATGTGGCAATTGCAAAGAGTATGCGCGTGACGAAAACAACTGGATTTCATGTGGCTCTCTGTGCTGAAGCCGTTATGATTTTTTTGTCAGTAATAGCGATTGTGGCAGATGTTCCGTTTGTTTTTATCGGACACGGTGACTATCCATATGGAGCAGGAAATATTTTGCAGATTCTCTTTCTATTGTTGTGTTTTGGTGCAGGAACAGGTTACGTCATAGCAGGACGCAACAAAATCAAAAAGAGAGAATTTTGGATACTGACGGTTACAAATCTTGTCTTATTTTTGGGAGTAATTATACAGACTTGTCTGAAAGCACGTGCGTTTGGTTCTTATTATGTTATTACCATTGTACTTATCTTATATTATCTGGCATTGCACAATTCTGACCAGTACCGTTTCCGTTCCAGCAAGTGTTTTAGCCATGCCGGTTATAACAAGGTGCTGAGGGAAAAGGCACTTTACCGGGAGAATTTTGTGTGTCTTGGTATTTGTATTAACAATATCGAAAGTATTACCAATTATTGTACGGAGCAGGAGATTGCACAGCTGCACCGGCGTTTAGGAGAAATATTACGTTATTATTGTGGCAGACACAACACATACAATATCCATAGTTTTGAATATATGGCAATTTTGAAAGGAACGGACAATGTTGATAAACTGCACCGGAAACTGGCAGATGGCATTCCACCGTATATTCGTCTGCACAATAAAAATGTTTCAATTTCCTGTGACTTTTATGCAGTGGAGTTTGCTGACGCACGGTATGACGCCAGGGACTTTAACAGGATTTTGATTAGCATGCGAAAACTGGCAATGGCAACAATGAATCGTTATCAACTTTTGAAATATCAGGGTGACAAACAGACAGAGATTCAGGATGACTTGGAAGCTATGCGTATTCTAAGTGACCGTATTGTCAAGAGAAAATTCCATTATCAGATGTTGCCAATTCAGTCATTAACAGACATTGACAAGACATCCTACGAAATGATTCTTTGCGAAAATATGGAAAATGGCGATATTGTATCGCAGGAGCGTATCTGGGAGCTGGCAGTGGAAACCGGATATGGCAAAGAAGTTGGTTACATTGCCTGTGAAATGCTCTGTGACTATATAAAAGAGAAGGGCATATTACATAATAGTCAGGTAGAACGTGCCCATCTGAATCTTATACCGAGTCAGTTGGCAAGCCCGGAAATAGCAAAGGGCTATACGGAGATTTTAGCCCAGAAGGGTGTTTCGCCGGAAAAAGTTTGTTTTGAAATTACGATTGATGAAAACGTAGATTATCAGATATTGACAGAGAGCATTATGGTATTGAAGGAATACGGCATTCATCTTATGCTAGACCAGTTTGGCGTATGTGCATGCAATCTGAAAAATGCCCTGAATATACCATTTGACGCTGTGAAACTGAATAACTATATGGTTTCTATTTACTGCGACGGAAAGAGCCGGCAGCTGGTATATCTGATTAATATGCTGCATTCCAAAGACTGGGCTATTTATCTGGATGGTGTAGACCGTCTGGAGCAGATAGAAATATTAAGTGAACTGAAGGTTTCTGGTATACAGGGACAGGCATTACTATTGAATCCTTTTCATGAGAAAATAGAAAAATGTTTTCAAGGCATGGGAGGTGATTTGATTGAGTAATAGTATTCATTATGAATTAGCAGCAACAGGATTTTTTGCTCTATTGTTTTTTATTGATTTACTAAAAAGACAACTCCCGTCAAAACGGACGGGGGCCTTTCAGTTTATGCTGTGCGTTATGATGCTGGCATCATTTTTTAAGGTGGACAGTGATTTATCCCGGTATTACGGAGAATCCAGTATGATTAATGCGATTATGCAGGCAATCACTTTGTACTGTGAAACATTGTGCTTTTTTGCTTTCTATGCATACATACAGGCATTTACGCATTCCCTCTGGAAGAAAAAGATTCAGTTCAGAGTAGACATTACCATTTTTGCAATCGTCAGCGTCCTTGTTTTGTCAACACCGTGGACAGGTTTCTGTTTCCGTATTGACAAAAACGGAGATATTCACCGGACAATGCTTTTTGCTGCACTGGGTGTATTGATTTTACTGCTGATTGTGCATTCGGCAATAATATTATGGAAAAGCCGAAGAGAATATACGGTATACAGAATGCTCTTGTTTGCAATATTGATGACTGGATTTCTTATTTCCATTCTTGTCAAAGTATTTTACACAACGCATTTTGGTATTTTCAGTCTGTATATCGTATTTATTATGTATGCTTTTTATCTTTCGCTGCAAAGTCCCGATTTTTATGTGGACAATGCGACGGGAGCATTTAACCGGAATGGATTTCTGAAGGTATTCCGTGAGAGAATTTCCTATCAGAAGGAAACAGCCTGTTTTCTGGTGCGTGTCCGGAATTTCAGTTCTATGAATCAGATGTATGGCGAAGATGTCCTGCAGGAAGTCCAGATAAAGATACGCAATATTCTGGAGGAAACAGCTGACGGGGGAACGGTATATCATATCGGTTCTTCCACGTTTGCCGTTGTCTTTGATGCAGAGCAGGATGTGAAAGATATGTACGAACGGACAAAAGCAAGCCTTCCGGTGGTATGGAATGTAAATGATGAGATGGTAAATCATGAGTATAGTTATTATACGGTATGCTATCCGGCAGATGGTGAAGATGTGGAAGAATTGATACAGCGTATCCACTATGCTCGTTCCGACCATGAAAACCATCATAAACCGGGTGAGTTAATTAGCCTGCGTCACGATACGGTAGCTGCGTCAGAATATAAAAAAGAAGTGGCGCATTTAATCGAAGAAGCTATTATGGATAATAGCCTGGAACTTAATTTCCAGCCGATTTATTCTTTTGAAAAGGAAAAAATTACTTCGCTGGAAGTGCTGTCACGACTGAAGGATAAAGATAAGAAATATATCAATCCGGAATTTTTTATTCACGTAGCAGAAGAAAGTCATACGATTATTCCTCTGGGAGAGCAGATTTTTAGAAAAGCATGTCTGTTTGCAAGTCAGAATTGCATTTTTGAACTGGGCATTGAAGATATTAATATCAACCTTTCGCCAGCGCAGTGCCGTTACGAGGGGCTGACAGAGAATCTGGTTAATATTGCGAAGGAATATGGTATTCCGATGGAGAAAATCCATCTGGAAATTACGGAAAGTGAATTTGTAGACAAAGAGGCAGTCAGCAGAACACTCCTGAGATTAAAGAAGACGGGTGCAAAAGTTGCATTGGATGATTTTGGAACGGGAAGTTCGATGCTGTCGAATATTTTGGAACTTCCGGTGGACTTTGTAAAAATAGACAAAAGTCTGGTCTGGTCTTTTGCTGAAGGCAAGAACCAGTTCTTAAATGACCTGATGCCACTGATTCGTGCCGAAGGCAAGAAGATTATTGCAGAGGGTATTGAAACGGAGGAACACATTGAGATTATCAAAAAACTGCAGGGAGATTTTTTGCAGGGATATTATTTCTCAAAGCCGCTTCCGGAAGACCAGTTTATTAAGTACTTAAAGAGATTTAACAAACAGAGGCCATAGAACACAGAATAAAAATGATGAAATAATACAGCACGCACTAGTGGAAATAAGCAAAAAGTTGTATTATACTAGATATTAGTTATTTTAATTTGCAAAGGCAAAGAATGGAGGAAAAAATGGAGTTAAGTTATATGGAATTAAGAGATGAAATATGTGATATCTGTCATAAGATGTGGCAGTTAGGATGGGTTGCTGCAAATGACGGCAATGTATCCGTAAAACTTCCGGATGGCACTTTTTTAGCAACACCAACGGGTATCAGCAAGAGTTTCATTACACCGGAAAAGTTAGTACATATTGACAAAGAGGGTAATGTTTTAGATGGTTTGGAAGGATACAGACCTTCTTCTGAAATTAAGATGCATTTAAGATGTTATGAGGAGCGTGAAGATGTCGGAGCAGTACTTCATGCACATCCACCGGTAGCAACAGGTTATGCTGTAGCAAATGTTCCACTGGATGAATATTCTATGATTGAAACAGTTATCGCCATCGGTTCTGTACCGGTTACTCCTTACGGAACACCTTCTACAAATGAAGTGCCGGAGGCAATCGCACCTTACCTCGGTGAACACGACGTTATGCTTCTTCAGAATCACGGAGCACTGGCAGTCGGTGCTGATGTTCTGACAGCATATTACCGTATGGAATCGTTAGAGCTTTTTGCAAAAATCAGTTTAAATGCACATCTTCTGGGTGGTGTACAGGAACTTTCGAGAGAAAACATTGACCGTTTGATTAGTATGAGAGAGCAGTACAAAGTAACGGGAAAACATCCGGGTTACAAGAAATATTCAAAATAATGTAAAGAAGGATGGGGCACTAGCGAAAAAGCTGTGCCCTTTTTGATAGAATAAGAAAAGGTTGTACAAAGTGCCGGTGGTGCACTTTTTTACGGAGAAAGGGAATGGTACGTTAGTTATGGCGACAAAAAATGTATTGGCTTTTGATTTGGGAGCAAGCAGTGGACGTGGAATGCTGGCACGCTTTGACGGAGAAAAGATTTCTTTAGAAGAAGTGCATCGTTTTCCGCACAATTTCAGTGTATTAAACGGTCATGCCTATTGGAATATTCTATTTTTGATGGATGAGATGAAAAAAGGACTTTCGCTCTGTAAGGAAGAATTGAGTGGCGTAGGTTTCGATACCTGGGGCGTAGATTGTGGACTTCTGGACAAAGAGGGCAACCTGCTGGGGATGCCGGGAAGTTACCGTGACGCTGCATTAGATGATGTGAATATGGCAGAAGCATTGCAGAAAATCGGTGGCGAGGAATTTGCTTTTGAACAGACGGGCATTGCCAGTCTGGCATATAATACAGCGTATAAGTTATACTATATGCAGAAAACAATGCCATCCATAATGACGGCAGCAGATAAGGTGCTTCTTATGCCGAACCTGATTGAGTATCTTTTTTCCGGTGTGAAACATACCGAATATTCGATAGCATCCACAACACAACTCTTTAATATGAAAGAAAAAGCGTGGGCAAAGCCACTGATGGAAAAACTGGGCATTTCTGAAAAATTATTTACGGAAGTTGATTTGGCCGGAAGAGATTTGGGCACACTGCGAAAAGATGTAGCAGAAGAAGTCGGACAGAAATCACTTCATATCATTTCGGCACCGGGACACGATACAGCATGTGCCGTAGCAGCAGTTCCGGCAACAACAGAGGAGTTTACATTCCTTTCCAGTGGCACATGGTCGCTGATGGGGATTTCTTCCAAAAAAATGCTTACCGGAGAACGCATTGTGCGTGATAAGATTTCTAATGAAGGTACGGCAGACGGTGGATATCGCCCAACAGTCAATATTATTGGCCTCTGGATGAATCAGGAGCTGCGAAGAAATTTTGCAGCACAGGGAAAAGATTACAGTTTCCGGCAGATGCAGGAAATGGCAGATAAGGAAAAGCCGTTGCAGTGTTTTATCCGTCCGGATGACTTTATGCAGCCTGGCGACTATACGGTAAAGATTCGGGAATACTGTAAAAAGACGAATCAGCCGGTGCCGGAGTCAGATGGAGCTGTTATCAGATGTATGCTGGAGAGTCTGGCATTGAAATATCGTCAGGTATATGATACATTAAAACCGTTTATTACATGGGAAGAAAAATTATATATTGTCGGTGGTGGCGTACAGAACGAACAACTGAACCAGTTTACGGCAAATGCACTGGGGATTCCTGTTATTACGGGAGCAAGTGAAGCTACGGCAGTAGGAAATGTGATGGCACAGTTAAAGGCAATCGGTGCATATCATACCAACGAAGAAAAGTGTGACATACTGGCTGCTTCTTTTGGCACGAAGAAATATCTGCCACAGGATATGCAAGCATGGCAGGAGGCATATGAGCGTTTTAGCAGATTATATGAATAAATAAAACAATATGGAGGTTTTTTATGGCATCAAGTATAAAAGAACTATCTCAGGTAACAATTCCTGAGGAATATCAGTTAATCAAGGGAGAATTTGTACGGGAGGTAGATAGTTTTGTGCTGACTCTGCGCCACAAACTGAGTGGAGCAAGGGTTCTTGTGCTGAGCAATACAGATGATAACAAAGTATTCAACATCGGTTTTCGTACAACACCGAAAGACTCAACAGGTGTTCCCCATATTATTGAGCATACGGTACTTTGTGGCTCTAAAAATTTTCCGGCTAAGGACCCGTTTGTAGAACTGGTAAAAGGTTCTTTGAATACTTACCTGAATGCAACCACATATCCGGATAAAACAATGTATCCGGTGGCCAGCTGCAACGACAAAGATTTTCAAAATCTGATGCACGTGTATCTGGACGCTGTATTTTATCCGAATATTTATTTATATGAAGAAATTTTCAAGCAGGAAGGCTGGCACTACGAGTTAGAGAGCAAGGATGATGAAATAACATATAATGGTGTCGTTTATAATGAGATGAAAGGTGCGTTTTCATCGGAAGAAAGCGTGTTGGAGCGTTTTGTATTAAACAGCCTTTTCCCTGATAACACATACGGAGCAGAGTCCGGTGGTGACCCGAAAGAGATTCCGAATCTGACATATGAAGATTATCTGGATTTCCACCGTACCTATTATCATCCGTCAAATAGTTATATCTACTTATATGGCGATATGGATATTGAGGAAAAACTGAACTTTATCGACAGGGAATATCTAAAGAATTTCCCAGCGATTACGGTAGATTCTGAAATCCCGCTGCAGAAACCTTTTGCCAAAATGAAGGATTTGACGACAACCTATGCTGTTGCGCAGGATGCAGACTGTACGGAAAAAACGTATTATGCCTATGCTGCAGCAATGGATATTACATTGGACCAGAACCTGTGTAAGGCGTTTGAACTGCTTTCTTACGTCCTGATAGAAATGCCGGGTGCCCCTTTAAAACAGGCACTTCTGGATGCAGGTATCGGTTCGGATATCGACGGGGAATTTTGTGACATTTTAAGACAGAGTTATTTTGCTGTTACGACAAAAAATGCGAAAGCAGACCAGAAAGAGGAATTTTACAAGGTAATTCGTTCCACTCTGGAAGACCTGGTCAAAAATGGAATTGACAAAAAAGCGTTGGAGGCAGCGATTAATGCAACCGAGTTCCGGGAGAGAGAAGCAGATTATGGTTCTTTCCCAAAAGGACTTTTATATGGCATCAAAACATTTAAGACATGGCTTTATGATGATGACCAGCCATATAGTTCGCTTTGCTATGACGAGTCTTATCAGTTCCTTCGCAGCCAGCTTTCGACAGATTACTTCGAGAACCTGATTCAGACGTATCTGTTAGACAATACACACGCTGTTCTGGTGGAAATGGTTCCTGAAAAAGGACTGGCAGTGCGTGAGGAAGAAGCACTAAAAGAAAAACTGCGTCAATACAAGGAAAGTCTTTCCGAGGAAGAAATCGAGCAGTTAATTGCTGATACAAAGGCATTAAAAGAGTATCAGGAAACACCGACACCAAAAGAAGTGCTGGAAAAAATTCCGATGCTCAAAAGGGAAGATATCAATCCGAAAATCAGACCACTTCTGAATGAGGAAAAGGAAATAGAAGGCGTTACGGCGGTTCATCATAATATTACGACAAATGAGATTGTTTATCTGAATCTGTTATTTGATGCGCAGAAATGTGAAAACTATATGCCACAGATGAGTTTCCTGACGACACTGTTAGGCTATATGGACACGAAAAAACATTCCTATATGGAATATGATATGGAAACCAATTTCTACACCGGTGGCATTACAACAGACATCGGATTGTATTGTCAGAATCAGGACGCTGATAACTATAAACTGAAGTTTATGGTAAAGACAAAGGTATTGAGAAGCCAGTTATCACACGCACTTGACCTGATGGCAGAAATGGTATTTGAAACGCTGTTTACGGATGAAAAACATCTGCGTGAAGTTGTGGCTGAGTCACGTTCCCGTACAAAAGTAAGACTGCTTTCGTCAGGACATCAGGCAGCAGCAGGAAGAGTGGCAGCAGGGCTTTCTAAGAGTTCCTGCTTAAGCGATTATTATTCCGGAATCGGATATTATGATTATCTGGTGAAACTGGATGAGAATTTTGAAGAAGAAAAAGAAGAACTGGTTGCAGGCTGCAAAGCACTTTTGGCAAAAATCTTTTCAAAAGATAATATGCTGGTATCCGTAACGGGAAATCAGGAAGATTATGATGCCGTGGCAAAAGAATTGCCTGCTTTCTTAAAACGTCTGGATGATTTTGAAAAGGAAAACGCTGCAGACAGCAGCATAGAGGGTAAACTGGAAAGCCTTTGCGAGTACGCGCCTGTATTACAGAAACGAAAAGAGGCATTTACGACACCGGCAGAAATCCAGTATGTTGCCACAGGAGGCAGTTTTAAAGGGCTTACGGAGAATTTTGGTGCTCTGAATGTGGTAAGGCATCTTTTGAATTATGATTATCTGTGGAACGAAGTCCGTGTAAAAGGTGGGGCATATGGTGTTGCCTGCCGTTTTAGCCGTGAAGGAGAAGGGGCATTTACATCTTACAGGGACCCTAACCTTTCCGGTACATTGGAAACATACAAAAAGGCAGCAGATTATCTTGCCGGTTATCGGGCAGAGGAACGGGAAGTGACAAAGACTATTATTGGAACTATCAGTGGAATGGATACTCCACTGACACCAAATATGGCAGGACGCCGTTCGATGTCAGCTTATTTAACCGGTATTACGGAGGAACAACTGCAGAACGAGAGAAATCAGGTTTTGCAGTGTACAGTAGAAGATATTCAAAGTCTGGCACCGGTAATGCAGGCCGTTGCCGACGCAGATAATGTCTGTGTTATTGGAAATGAAAAGCATATTATGGATGAAAAAGAGCTGTTTACAGAGATAAAATCGTTATCGTAACGGCAACAGTATGGAGGCAGAAGATGAGTAAATTTAAATCGGGTTTTGTAACATTGATTGGCCGTCCTAATGTGGGAAAATCAACCTTGATGAACCGGCTGATTGGACAGAAGATAGCAATTACTTCAAATAAGCCACAGACAACCAGAAACCGTATCCAGACGGTGTACACAAGCAAGGAGGGCCAGATAATTTTTCTGGACACGCCGGGAATACACAAAGCAAAGAATAAACTGGGCGAGTATATGGTAACCGTGGCAGAGCGTACATTAAAGGAAGTAGATTTGATTCTCTGGCTGGTAGAGCCGACAACATTTATTGGTGCAGGAGAGCGTCATATCGCCGAGCAGTTAAGGCAGGTGAATACGCCGGTTATTCTTGTTATCAATAAGATTGATACGGTAGCAAAAAGTGAAATTTTGAAATTTATTGACGCATACAAGGATATTGTTTCGTTTCAAGAAATTATTCCGGTTTCTGCACTGAAAGGTGAAAATACGGATGAACTGATTCGCGTTATGTTTGACTATCTTGAGGAAGGTCCGTGTTACTATGATGAGGATACGATAACTGACCAGCCGGAACGCCAGATTGTGTCGGAGATGATTCGCGAAAAGGCATTGCGTAATCTGAGTGATGAGATTCCTCACGGTATTGCCGTGGCGATTGACCAGATGAAGGAAAGACCAAAGGGAAATATCATCGATATTGACGCTACCATTGTCTGTGAGAGAAACTCACACAAGGGTATTATTATTGGCAAACAGGGAGCTATGCTCAAAAAAATTGGAACACAGGCACGCCACGATATTGAAAACCTGCTGGACTGCAAAGTGAATTTGAAACTTTGGGTAAAGGTAAAGAAAGACTGGCGTGACAGCGACTTTTTGATTAAGAATTTCGGATATCGCAACACGGATTATGAGTAAAAATCGGAAAATTGCGATACAAAGTGGGAATAAGTAATCGGAAAATTGCGATATAGAGTAGAAATAAGAACTCCGAAAATTGCGATTCGGATGATAAATAAAAAGTCATCCTACTGTAAAAAGATACCAAGTATACTTCTGTTTTGTTTTAGCCACGCTATAAGTACAAAAAGTACATGAGAAAGGCGAGGCGGCAAAATGGAACAAGAGGAACGTTGGAAGCAGTTTGCTTCATCAGGCAGTGTGACAGATTATTTAAAGTACAGACAGTGCGTGGAAGGCAGTGGGAAAAATCAGGCAGACAAAGACGAGGGAAGCAGAGAGTATGGGCAGAACAGTCAGCGTGACGGGGATGATATTAACAGCATCTCCAATCAAGGAATATGACCGTCGTATCGAAATACTGACTCGCGAAAGAGGACGGATATCGGCATTTGCACAGGGTGCGCGAAGGGCAAACAGCACCCTGTCTGCATGTACGATTCCGTTTACTTTTGGCGAGTTTACTTTATATGAAGGCAGAAATTCATACAATGTGCAATCTGCTGTCATTCAGAAGTTTTTTGGTGACATTGCACAGGATTATGATATGACCTGCTATGCGTCATATTTTGCAGAGATGGCGCAGCATTTTACGCGGGAAAATATGGAAGCATCGCAGGAATTGCTGCTTTTGTATGTTACGCTGCTTGCTATGCAGAGCAGGCGAATCCCTCTGCCACTTATCCGGGTGATTTATGAAATGCGCCTGATGATGATAGAAGGGCAGAGCCTGGAATTGTTTGAGTGTCTGGGCTGCCATAAAATGAATACCCGAACGGTTTATTTTGCAGCAGGTGGGCTGGTCTGTGAGGATTGTGCTGGAAAAGAAAAAGAACTGGAAAAATCCTATCCATTTGTATTGAGCAAAGATGCGTTGCATTCCCTGCAATACATATTAACGGCACCATTGGAAAAATTGTATTCGTTTCTGGTGACAGAGGAAGTGCAGAAGGAACTGGAACACTTTATGAAAGCATATCTGGGACGGTATTTGCCACACCAGTTTAAGGCAGCAGCGTTTTTGGAGTAGAGCGCCAGTTTGTATAAAGGCCTGTGATAAAACAAATTTTCCTTCAGCAGCACGCTTGCGCTTGGAAACAGCCACAGTGGTGCATAAGTTGACAAAATACGTCAACTAAGCACCAGTGCCTGTTTAACAGCTGCTAATAGGAAATTTTGTTTTATCACAAGGCTATATACAAATTGGCTGCTTTATGAAAAACTTTTTAATTTGTTGAACCTGTCAGAAGAGGCTTTCTTTTCTATCAAGGGCACGCTTTCGCTGCGCAAACTACGCAGCGGGAGCGTGCCCTGTATAGCAGAGGTACCGTATGCTGGCAGGTAAAAAAAGTATCCGCTGTGCTTTTTTTCAAGCGAGAGCGTGCTGCATTCAGGAAATTCTGTTTTATCACAGTCCCTTCAAAGTACTGTTGAAAAAGTCTTCCACTTGCATTATTGCTGCGAAAATGGTATATTTTTTAGGGTTGAAGTATTTCAAATGAAATGCGTGCCACGGCAATCCGCTGGCATAAGAGTTGAATAATGGAGGAAAATGACATGGAAAAAACAATGGACAAGATTGTTGCCCTTGCAAAAGCAAGAGGTTTTGTATATCCGGGTTCTGAGATTTATGGTGGTCTTGCCAATTCTTGGGATTATGGAAACTTAGGTGTGGAATTGAAGAATAATATCAAAGCTGCATGGTGGCAGAAATTTATTCGTGAAAATCCATATAACGTAGGAATTGACAGTGCGATTTTGATGAATCCACAGACTTGGGTAGCATCCGGTCATTTAGGAAGCTTTTCTGACCCTTTGATGGATTGTAAAGACTGTCACGAGCGTTTCCGTGCTGATAAAGTAATTGAAGATTATATGGAAGAGAATGGCATCACACCGGAAGGAAGTGTTGATGCGTGGTCGCACGAAGAAATGGAAAGTTACATCAAGGAGCATGAAATTGCATGTCCTAGCTGTGGTAAACATAATTTTACAGAGATTCGTCAGTTTAACCTGATGTTTAAAACATTCCAGGGTGTAACAGAAGATGCTAAGAATACAGTATATCTTCGTCCGGAAACGGCACAGGGAATTTTTGTCAACTTTAAAAATGTTGCCCGTACATCCCGTAAGAAAATCCCATTTGGTATTGGCCAGATTGGTAAGTCTTTCCGTAACGAGATTACACCGGGAAACTTTATTTTCCGTATTCGTGAGTTTGAGCAGATGGAATTGGAATTTTTCTGCGAGCCTGACACGGATTTAGAGTGGTTCGCTTATTGGAAACAGTTCTGTATCGACTGGTTAAAGACACTCGGCATTAAGGATGAAGAAATGCGTGTCCGTGACCACGAGAAAGAAGAACTTTCTTTCTACAGCAAAGCAACAACAGATATTGAGTTCCTTTTCCCATTTGGCTGGGGAGAACTCTGGGGAATTGCTGACCGTACAGATTACGATTTGACACAGCATCAGAATGTATCAAAAGTAGATTTAAGTTATTTTGATGATACAAAAAATGAAAAATACATTCCTTATGTTATTGAGCCATCACTTGGTGCAGACCGTGTAACACTGGCATTTTTATGTTCAGCTTATGATGAGGAAGAAATCGGTGAGGGCGATGTCCGTACCGTTATGCACTTCCATCCGGCACTCGCACCTGTTAAGATTGCTGTGCTTCCTCTTTCTAAGAAATTGTCTGAGCAGGCAGAAGAAGTTTATACAACTCTTTGCAAGAAATACAATTGTGAATTTGATGACAGAGGAAATATTGGAAAACGTTACCGTCGTCAGGATGAAATCGGAACTCCTTTCTGTATTACTTACGATTTCGACTCGTTGGAAGACGGTGCTGTTACTGTGCGTGACCGTGATTCAATGGAACAGGAACGTATCAAAATAGAAGATTTGGAAAAATATTTTGAAGATAAGTTTACATTCTAAAAGAGGTAGACAGTATTTCGATACCGTGTCGAAATACCGTATTGAAATGTAGTATCGAAATACTTTTGTGAAGCAGAGAATAAAACGCTTTTGGAAATGTCGGATTGCAGTAGGAGAAGTTTCTGAAAAAACGCTATTTTCACGGGAAGAGAAGTTTTAAAAAACAAATTCCTAAACGTTTCATAAGAAAACAGGGCACTCCGGAAGGTTTTTTAAGACTTTTAGGAGTGTCTTTTTTTGGGGACAGGAAAATATTGTAAAAACGAGAGATATAAAAGAGAAGTGTTGGTTCTGTACGTTTTATGGGACAGGAAAATGCTGTAAAAACGAGAGATATAAGAGCAAAGTGCCGGTTCTGTACGTTTTTTGGGACAGAAAAAGGCCGGAAAATGAGGTGAAAGAAAATATGGGAAAAGAAGTTAAAACAAATGCGATGCGCATACTGGACCGTAACAAAATTCCTTACCGGATAAATTTGTACGAATGTGATGAATTTATTGATGGGGTTCATATCGCTGATAAACTGGGACAGGATTATGATATGACCTTTAAGACGCTGGTTATGGTAGGGAAAAGCAGACAGTACTATGTATTTGCAATACCGATTGACCAGGAAGTGGATATGAAAAAGGCAGCAAAAGTTGTGGGCGAAAAAAGTCTGGAAATGGTTCACGTCAAAGACATTAATCAGGTAACGGGTTATATCCGGGGAGGATGTACGCCTATCGGAATGAAGAAAAATTATCCTACGGTTATTCAGGAAAGTGCCAAAAATTTCGAGGAGATTATCGTCAGTGGTGGAAGACTTGGAACACAGATTTTTCTGGCACCGGATGATTTGCTAAAAGTAACAAAGGGAATATATGCAGATGTAATTGTGTCTTAAAGATAACAGTGGAAATATGCAGTTGCGATTGTTGTCTGAAATAACAGGAATAGGTATCGATGCCATTATTTTCAAAGAGGAGGTAAACGAAATGAAATATGATGTAATTATTGTTGGCGCAGGTCCGGGAGGAATATTTGCTGCGTATGAACTGACAAAAGAAGAGAGTGATTTAAAAATTGCCGTATTTGAAGCAGGAAATATGCTAAATAAGAGAAAATGTCCGATAGACGGTGACAAAATCAAATCCTGCATTCATTGCAAGCCTTGTTCCATTATGAATGGCTTTGGTGGAGCCGGTGCATTTTCCGATGGAAAATACAATATCACCAATCAGTTTGGTGGAACATTATATGAGTACATTGGCAAAGACAAGGCAATGGAGCTGATGCGTTATGTAGATGAATTGAATTTAAAATTTGGTGGCGAAGGAACGAAACTGTATTCTACGGCAAATACAAAAATTAAGAAACTCTGTCTGCAAAACGGACTTCATCTTCTGGATGCATCTGTGCGCCATCTGGGAACGGATATTAACTATGTTGTTCTGGAAAATATATATCAGCTGTTGAAAGAAAAAGTTGATTTTTACTTCAACACACCGGTAGAAACGATTCAGGACAAAGAGGGACAATATCTGATTACGGCGCAGGGAAAAGAATATCTTTGTGATAAATGTATTGTTTCCACGGGACGAAGTGGCAGTAAATGGGCAGAAAAAGTATGCAGTGATTTGCAGATTCCAACAAAATCAAACCGTGTGGATATCGGTGTGCGTGTGGAACTGCCGGCAGAAGTGTTTGCGCATCTGACAGATGAACTGTATGAGAGCAAGATTGTTTACCGTACTGCAAAGTTTGAGGATTTGGTTCGTACTTTCTGTATGAACCCACATGGTGTTGTCGTAAATGAAAACACCAACGGCATCGTTACCGTAAACGGACACAGTTATGAGGATGTTGAAAAACACACGGAAAATACGAACTTTGCCCTGCTGGTAGCGAAACATTTTTCAGAACCATTCCGTGACAGTAATGGATATGGTGAAAGTATAGCGAAGTTATCCAATATGTTAGGTGGTGGCGTGTTAGTACAGCGTTTTGGCGATTTGATTCGTGGACGCCGAAGCAATGCGTCCCGTATAGAAGA
>JAQYCU010000067.1 GCA_028724545.1 bacterium | reverse complement strand
AATCCACTGCTCTTAAAAACAATACAAAAAAATAATAATATGATTACGACTTGAACATTCGGTTGTGGTTCCCCGTAATGCGGTGCTGTCAGATGTCTTGAGGGAAGAATGTAATTGTTACTATATCAAGCCAGAGCTGTTTGAACTGGGGATGGTGCGAAAAAAGACAACTTTCGGCAATGAAGTAAGATGTTATGATGTGGAACGCACGATATGTGACTTGTTGCGTTCTAGAAATCGGTTGAACGAAGAGACGGTCATAAGTGCCATAAAAAACTATGCCACGTTTGGTCATAAGGACTTAAATCGTCTGTCTGCATATGCAGAAAAGTTAAGAGTAGCAAAGATTTTGAAACAATATATGGAGGTACTGCTGTGAGTGAAAAAACTATGAGTTTAAAAGGGAATATGTGGTTGGTTCCAGAAGGTGCGAAAAAGCCAGAGAATCCATGACGGATGCCGGAAAGCGAAAAATACCGATTACAGAGGATGTGGCACAGATGTTCCAAGCCATTATTGAGGACAGGGAGCCACCGAAGGTTGAAAAAGCTATTGACGGTTACACCGGATTCCTGTTTAATGATGAAAATGGTATGCCACTTGTGGCAATGCACTGGCAGCACAGATTCAATCATATGGTTGGCAGGTACAACGATATTTACAAAGTACAGATGCCAAACATCACGCCTCATGTGTGTAGGTATACTTATTGTTCCAATATGGCAAAGTCGGGCATGAACCCGAAGACCTTGCAGTATCTCATGGGACACTCGGATATCAGCGTCACCATGAATGTGTACACGCATATCGGATTTGATGATGCAGAGGAGGAACTGAAACGGATGGAAGAGTTCAGAAAGGCACAGGCAGAGGTGGAAAAGAAGAATGAAAAATCGATGACGCAGAAAATGTTTAAGGTAGTATGATGGATGGGAGAGTAGGACGCTCCGGCTTTGGCTGGGACGTTTTTTCTATGGAAAAATAGCGGATGTGACGATATAATATAATGAAAAAGATTATCTAAAAAAAGGAGGACAATTATGAGAGCACATACAGTAATTCTTGGAGCAGGAGCTACAATGGCGCCAATTCCTAATGGTGATAAAAACGGGAAAAAGTCCTCTGTAATGCAAGGTATGATTCATAAACTTGGTTTAGAAGAATTAATGCAAGGCGTTACATTAGAAACAACAAGTGATAATATAGAGGATATTTATTCAGAAATATATGGAAAACCTGAATATGAAGGTGTGGTGCGTGAATTAGAAAAGAAATTATATGATTATTTTGATTCGCTTGAATTACCAGATTCTCCTACAATATATGATTTCCTTCTTTTGAGTTTAACAAGCAAGGATGTTGTTGCCACATTTAATTGGGATCCATTGTTGGTGCAAGCATATGTTAGATGTTTTAGAATTACGGAAAATCTTCCAAAAATTTTATGTTTACATGGTAATGTTGCTATTGGATACTGTGAAACACATAGAGAATTTGGAACAAAGGATGCAGTTTGTCCGATATGTAAAAAACAATTGCCGCCAATCAAATTGTTGTATCCAGTAAAGGAAAAAAATTATAAAGATAACGATTACATAAAAAGCTGTTGGGATGCAGTTGATTATATATTGGAAAATTCATATATGATTACTATTTTTGGATACAGTGCGCCATCCAGTGATATAGAAGCAGTGAATTTGTTGAAAAAGGCTTGGGGAGGAAAAGAAAATAGACAATTGGAAGAAGTTTCGATAATTGATATTATTGATGAAGAAGATATGCTGAAAAAATGGGATGATTTTATATATTCACATCATTATAGATATACGAATAATTTTTTTGATTCATATCTTGGAATGTTTCCTCGTCGAAGTTGTGAAACGGTTTTTGCAATGTATTCGATGAATATACCTGCAGATGGTAGGAGAGGTTTTAAACAGGGGATGAGTTGGGAGGATATTAATTTTATGATAGATGAGCTATCAGTAGATGAGTATAATACGCCAGATGATAAAAACCTGCCATTGTATTATACAGCGGAGCATTTTATGAATAGAAAATAATTGTGAAAGGAAAAAGAAATGAATAATTATGATTTGTTTTGGACGGCATTTGCAGCAATAGGACAGGCTGTAGGGGCGATTGCTACATCAGCAGCGGTAATAGTTACACTTTGGCAGATTCGTTATGCTAATAGAAAAAAAGTCAAGATGAGATTTTCAGATAAAAATGTTGTAATTTCAGAGAATGGAAATTTGGAATTTCATTTTGTTAATTTGACAGTTACAAACATAGGAAATAGAAATATTATTGTTCGTAATTGGGGGATTAAAGTATCAAAAAAACAGAATTTGTTAATTGTTCCGGATATGACAAATCCAATTGTTAAGGCAATACAAAAACAGTTACCATGTACTCTTGAACCAGAAGAAAGTTTAGATTTAGTGTTTGACATAAAACTGTTTTTAAGAAATTTGAGAGAACAGCTAAAAAACGGAACTTTTAAAGAAAAGGATAAACTTACATTATATATGCTTGATAGTACAGGAAAAGAATATTGTATTAGAAGTGATAAAACTATCAAAAAATATATTGAAGATAATCAGAAATATGAATGAAATATATGAGAGGAGTGAAGGCATGAACGAATGGTTTAAAAAGCACAAGTTTTTGGTGATTGTAATTTTATTTTGCATTCTTGTTGGCGGACCATTTGTAATTCACTGTCTGTTTAACATTCAATTGCCCGAAAAGTATAGTTTTTTCATAGCGGAATGGACAGCGGGTGAATTATTGCAATATTATGGAGGTGGTTTAGCCTTTCTTGGAACGATTATTTTAGGGGCGCTTTCCTTATATCAGAATGATATAATTAAGCAAGAATCGGATAAAAGAATCGAATTGCAAGAAAAGAGAGAACACGATGCTAATATGCCTAGATTTAGGGTTAAGCATTTGTTGTGTAATGGTAACTTGAGTAATATGGTAGTTACGATAGAAAATATTTCAGATAATGTAGCAAACGATATATTAGTTTTTAGGATATGCGTGGTCAAGGGTAGTGATGTGGTATGGAGTTATCCAAATTCCGTTCATTATGAAGTTATTAGAGCAAATGATAGCATAGAGGTAGGATTGAGAACTGAGGCTATTCAAGAAAAAGGAGTAAGTATTCAGTTTGATTTTAAATGTAAGGATAAATATGGCGATGAGCATGTGTATCATGTTTGGGGATTTTGCGAAACAAATACTACACCACCTATGTTTCAAGTGAAAGAAGTAATGGGATAAGGAGAAGTCCTTAGTAGTAACTCATCCCCTTTTACTACTAACTTTACTACTAACAGGTGGTCACAACTTGCTAAATCTTGTCGAGATTTGCCGAGTTGACATATAAATAACGGTTTTATAAATCCCCGGAACCCTTCGCAAACATAAGCATTTCCGGGCAAAAAGGAGTAAAAATTCTCTCCTCGTCAGAGGACTCGGATTTTGCTTCACAAAACAAGGAGAATTAAACTATGATAAAAGTACTATTCATCTGCCACGGCAACATCTGCCGTTCCCCAATGGCAGAATACGTTATGAAAGACTTAGTCAAAAAAAGTGGCTACGAGGACGAATTCTACATCGCCTCAGCTGCCACCAGCACAGAAGAAATAGGCAATCACATTCACTACGGAACACGCACGAAGATGCGCAAAGTGGGCATCCCTACTGACAATCGTGTGGCTGTCCAGATGCGCAGGAGTGATTACGAAAAATACGATTATATTATCGGAATGGACCATTGGAACTACAAAAACATACTGCGTATCATCGGCGAAGATACCGAAGGAAAAGTATCACTTCTGCTGGAATTTGCCGGCAGCAGCCGAGATATCGCAGACCCGTGGTACACTGGAAATTTCGACCAGACATATGAAGACATTCTGGAAGGGTGTGAGGCCCTGTTACACACGATTCTGTTAGAAGGCAGGTTATAGCAAAACCTGCCTTTTTTAGCGAAGTTTATTCAGATGATTTTCTGATTTATCAAGGCAAAAATAGAGCAGGGAATCCAGCCAATTCCCCTATTGCCATTTATACTCCATTCAACTATAATGAAAATATCAGTCAATTAGGGTGAATACGTTATAGTATTATGAAGGAGGTACTGCGTATGAAGGTAGGAAAAAAGAGCAAAAAATAAGTAGCACTTTTTATGGTGTTATGTATGGTTTTCAGCCTGTTTACAGGTGTGCCGGCAAGGGCAGATGAGGGCGAATCATCAACTGTCTTGCCAGGTCTGCGTGCAAGTAATGACCTGGTCTGGGGCGAGGATGGCGTGCCAAACGTTGCAAGTAGCGAAAGTTATGGAAAAGAACTGTGGTCATGGATTACAGGTACCACGGTTCATATGCTGTATCGGACTAGTGAGGGCGTAGACGAAAATGTGGCAGTCAGCGACTTATCAGTAACACTGAATGGCAATGAAATGGGCATAGATATCCATGAGAACACTACTAATTATGGTATGTATGACATTGCATTTCCTGAGCCTGATGAGTATACCATCACATATAAAGGTAAGTATGCTTCAGAAAATGCAGAAGATAACACCATTGTTATTAATGTAGTTTATCCGGAGATTGCTTTTTATGGTGCAGATACCATAAGTCCACAGAACATTTTTTATGACAGAGAGTTTGTCTGCACTGATTTAAATAAGGAATCCCAAAATTCATTTTATATGATTCTAAATTCAGAAGTGGATAAGGTAACATTAGCTGATGAAAACCCAATTGAGGTATTCGTCTGGGATGATGATGCAGGTAATGTAAAGGTAGATAATATCAATGATTATATCACTTATGAAGAAGTATCAGGAAAACCGGGCGCTTATAAGATAACGGTAAAGAAAGACCAAAATTTTGGTATCGTAGTGCACGGAGTTGCCACATCGGAGGAAGGAGAGTCAAGAACTGTAGAAAATGACATTCAGGTAAAAAGTCAACCTGCAGGCTTTGTAATGTCTTGGCCAAATTGGTCGCCAGACCCGGAAACCGGTGATTTTGTATTAGATGGAGGTCATGACACAGAATACTATTTTAAGTCAGTAGCGTATGACATCTATGACATTGTATGGCTCTGGCTTGGTGAGGTAGATAAGGATTACAAGGATGCTACACCACTTTCTAAAGAAGCATTTATGTCGGGAAGTGGCAATCAGATAAAGATAAATGGTAAAACGGATTATACTGTTATCGAAGATAAAAATGAGGATGACGTATACAAATTATATAAAGCTGACAAATGTGCCGTAATTGCAGATGAAGATTTGGCAGCAAATGGTATCTATGGATTCTATGTAAAAGATGATTATACCATTGAATATGGTGATGAAATTATAGAAATTAAGAAGCAGTTGCCGGCTGTCGGTTTCTACAAAGGCAACAAAGCCACTTTTGAAAATTATATTCGTCATGAGTATACTTTGACAGATGATGACAGATATCTGGGAATGGATATTTATGTATTACCGAGAGAAGGAATGCAAATCAATGAATATACATTAGAAACTCCGGATCAGAATATTTTGGTAAATGGTCAGAAATTTGTATGCAGCAAGTCAGAAGACGGAGATTGGTATGTTTCCGATACGGTTTATGGCGAACCAATCAAAATATCGGTTTCTGATTGTTCCGAGTCCTACCTTTTTATGAAAGGTACCTATGGACAGGGTGAGCCTATGGAATTTGATTCCTATGTAGGCCTGGTATATCCGGACGCAGAAAATGAAGCAACCGGAATTAAGGTGGTAAATAATCCAACAAAGACATCTTATGTAGAAGGCGAAACTTTTGATGCTGCAGGAATGAAAGTTGTTTTGGTAAAGAAAGATGGAACAACAACGCCGATAACATCATATACCTGCTCATCAACAGGTGCTCTGAAAGCCGGTGAATCAAAAGTAACAGTTTCTTATGGCAATTTCAAGACAGAAGTAGCCATTAAGGTTAGTGCAAAAGCAGCTGAGCAGCAGAAAACATCTCCAAAAGTAGGTACAAATACTACTACTACAAATGGAAGCTGCAAGGTCACTGCTGTAGGCTCTAATGGCAAAGTTGAAGTGACATTCACACCAAGCAAGGCAAATAAAAAGGCTAAAAAAGTTAAGATAGACAAACAGGTTACAATCAATGGAAAAGTGTATGCCGTTACGGCAATTGCAGCAAATGCGTTTTCGGGCAACACCAAGATGACAAGCGTCTCTATCCCAAGTACGGTAACGAAGATTGGAAAGAATGCTTTCAAAGGCTGCACCAGCTTAAAGAGCGTAACCATTCCTAAAAATGTAACCGAACTGGGAAGTGGCAGCTTAACAAACTGCAAGAAATTAAAGAAAGTAACGTTCAAGAGCACAAAGATTAAGAAGATTGGCACGAACGCCTTCAAAGGCTGCACCAACTTAAAGAGCGTAGCTATTCCTAAAAATGTAACTGAGTTAGGAAGCAACAGTTTCAGTGGCTGCAAGAAATTAGGCAAAATCACGATTACAAGTACAAAGATTAAGAAAATTGGAAAAAATGCGTTCAAGGGCATTTCCAAGAAATCGGTAATCAAGGTGCCAAAGAGCAAAAAGGCAGCGTACAAAAAACTGCTGAAAAAAGCAGGTTATAAAGGCACAGTAAAATAATATACCGTCGGGTAAATGCAATTAAATACATTAAAAACGACTCCTGGAAACAGGAGTTGTTTTTTTATTGTAGCATCATCTGATGAAGCCAATATGTCTGCCATAACAGCAAAAACCGTTTTTCTTATTTTGGAAAAGGAGGCCAAAATAAGAATTGAAAGACAGCCATTCTTGTAGTAAAATAAAATTAAGTATATTTTGCAATAAATACAAATTAAAAAAATAAATAAGCAGATGGAGGTCAAGATGAAAGAAACGATTTTAAAGAAATTTGCAGAAGTCTACGGGACACAGGAAGGAGCGCGTGCCTTCTTTGCACCGGGACGTGTAAATTTAATCGGTGAACATACAGATTACAACGGAGGCCACGTATTTCCGTGTGCATTAACCATAGGAACATATGCAGTTGCACGCAAGAGAAACGATAGAAAACTTCGCTTTTTCTCAATGAACTTTGAGCATCTCGGAGTAATCGAGTCTTCCTTAGATGATTTAAAGCCAAGACGTGAGGCCGGCTGGACTAATTATCCAAAGGGCGTTATGTGGGCATTTGGCGAGAAAGGATATCAAATCGACAGTGGACTGGATATTTTGTTAAATGGCAATATCCCAAATGGCTCCGGACTTTCGTCTTCGGCATCGGTAGAAGTTGTGACAGGATACATTTTAAGTGAATTATTTGACCTGCACGTTTCTAATCAAGACCTTGCGCTGATTGGTCAGTTTTCTGAAAATAATTTCAATGGTGTCAATTGTGGAATTATGGACCAGTTTGCGATTGCCATGGGCAAAAAGGACAACGCCATTTTCTTAGACACGGCAGACTTATCATATGAATATGCACCAATCAAATTAGACGGTGCCAAGATTGTGATTTCCTGCAGCAACAAAAAGCGTGGCTTGGGAAGTTCAAAATATAATGAACGCCGTGAAGAATGTGAGATGGCTTTATCAGAAATACAGACCGGCATGGGAATTAATACATTAGGCGATTTGACAGAAGAGCAGTTTGAGATGGTCAAGATGGCAATTAAAGACGAAGACCGTCGAAAGAGAGCAAAACATGCCGTTTATGAAAACCAGCGTACTATCAAGGCCGTGCAGGCATTAAAAGATAATGACATTGCATTGTTTGGTAAATTAATGAATGAATCCCACATTTCATTAAGGGATGATTATGAAGTAACCGGAGAAGAACTGGATACTCTGGTAGAAGAAGCATGGAAGATAGACGGTGTCATCGGTTCGCGTATGACAGGTGCAGGTTTTGGTGGATGTACCGTCAGCATTGTGAAAGATGAAGCTGTTGATGAATTTATTGAAAAAGTAGGCAAAGCCTATAAAGCAACGATAGGATATGCAGCTGATTTTTATGTAGTAGAAATCGGTTCAGGCCCATGTGAATTATAAAAGTTTGAAACCCAAATAACAAAAAAATGCCTGTAGCAGCGTTGCGTTACGGGCATCATAGAAAGACATAATATTACAGGCAGCGTAGAAAAGAGGTTATCTATGAAAGTTTTAGTTCTTGGTGGAGCAGGATATATCGGCTCTCATACAGTATGCGAATTAATTGATGCAGGACATGATGTTGTTATCGCTGACAATCTGGAAACAGGTCATATCGAAGCTGTTCATCCAAAGGCAGCATTTTATCATGGAGATATTCGCAATCGTGAATTTATTGACGGTGTATTTGACAAAGAAAAAATTGATGGTGTAATTCATTTTGCAGCCAATTCATTAGTCGGGGAAAGTATGACAAATCCACTGAAATATTATGACAATAACTTATGTGGAACAAAAGTATTATTAGAAAGTATGGTAGCGCATGGCGTTGATAAAATCGTATTTTCTTCTACAGCAGCTACCTACGGGGAGCCGGAGAGTATTCCGATTTTAGAGTCAGACAAAACAGAGCCGACGAACCCTTATGGAGAAACAAAACTTTCTATGGAAAAAATGATGAAATGGACCGGAGTGGCACACGGTTTACGTTATGTAGCACTTCGCTATTTCAATGCCTGTGGTGCTCATGTGGATGGAAACATCGGAGAAGCTCACAATCCGGAAAGTCACTTGATTCCATTGATTTTGCAGGTGCCAAATGGTCAGCGTGAATCCATCAGCATTTTCGGAGATGATTATGATACGAAAGACGGTACTTGTGTCCGTGATTACATTCACGTAACAGACTTGGCGCAGGCACATATTCTGGCAATGCAGTATCTGATGGACGGGAACGAGAGTGATGTATTCAATCTTGGAAATGGTGTAGGTTTTACTGTTAAAGAAGTAATTGAAACAGCACGAAAAGTAACCGGTCATCCTATCCCGGCTGTTGTTTCACCACGTCGTGGTGGCGACCCGGCAACACTGATTGCTTCCAGCGAGAAGGCAAAAAATGTACTCGGATGGAAACCGGAGCATGCTGACCTGGAAGAAATTATCCAGACAGCATGGAATTGGCACAAAAATCATCCAAATGGATACGAAAAATAAATGGAACGTTTAGAAACGGAGGATGCCAAGTATGAAGTTTAATTATGATTTTTATATTGCTTCGACTGTCGTACTGGTTATTCTGTGGCTATACAGATTAAGCGTACCGAAAGTGAACAATCTGGCCAGCAGAATGTTTGGTGTTTTTTTGTTGCTTTCATTGGCATGTTGCGTTTCTGATATGCTGTCCGGTGGCATTTTTATGCAGGAGTTTCCAGAGCAGGTTGCACTGAATTATATCGGACAGATGGCAAGTTATTCCTGCCAGCACGCAATCCCGATGGTTTATTTTTTGTATATGATGGTATTGTCACGCAACTATGAAAAGTTCCCGAAGTCGGCCATATGCTGGACTATTCCGGGAATCGTTGTCCAGCTGGTGATTTGGACAACACCAGTTACAAAATTTGCGTTTACTTACAGTATAGAAAACGGATACCAGCGTGGGCCAGCCATCCCTCTGTTTATTGTAGTTGCACTGTTTTATTTGTTTTGTGCGACATTTGAAGTTGGAGTTCGTGGAAAAGATTTGGGAAAAAGATATTCTATGATTACATTGGTATTTTTTGCCACATCCGTCGGTTTTATTATTATCCAGATGATAGACAGTGAGTGGGTGCTGTTAGGTGCTTCATCGGCAATCGGCTGCCTGATTATGCAGCTGACACTGCAGAATCCGTTAATGATAAAAGAAGCAAACGAAAAGGAAATTGCAGCCCGTATTATGGCAGAGGAAGCCAACCGTGCCAAAAGTGCCTTTCTGGCGAATATGTCACACGAAATCCGTACTCCGATGAATGCCATTTGTGGAATGGCAGAAATCCTTGACAAAAACACGTTAAATCCGATTGAAAAAGAGTACGTGCAGACGATTCAGGAAGCCAGCAAAAAACTGCTGGGAGTAATTGACGACGTACTGGACTTTTCTAAAATAGATGCAGGCAAGACAGAACTGATTATAGAAGAATATAACTTTCCTAATATGTTGTCTGCAGTAGAAGAAATCATTGCAGCGCGCCTGCAGGAAAAAGATATTTCATTTGAAATTATACTAAATGAAAACATTCCGAAAATATTAAAAGGGGACCAGGGAAAAGTCCATCAGATTCTGATTAATATTCTTGGAAATGCTGTAAAGTTTACGGAAAAAGGGCGCATTACCCTCGAAGTTTTTTCGGAAATTGTAGCAAAAGACACATTAAAAATGATATTTCTTGTTACGGATACCGGCATAGGAATCCGTGAGGAAGATATGGGAAAACTTTTCAACCAGTTTAGTCAGGTTGATATGACCAGAAATCGCAGGGTAGAAGGTACCGGACTTGGACTGGTGCTGGCCAGACGATTTGCGGAAATGATGAATGGTAATGTGACTGTTACCAGTGAATATGGCAAAGGCAGCACATTCAAAATAGAAATTGAGCAGGAACTTGTCACATTACTGCCTCCGGTTCAGGAAATGGATATGGCCGGATATCAGGTATATTTATATGAACCGGATTATGAAAACAGACGCTATCTGGAACGTTTGCTGCAACAGACAGGTGCAAAGCAGACGGTTTTGTCAAGTGAAAGGGATTTGGAAAAACTGCAGAAAGAACAAAGCAGTGACAATATCTGGCTGTTTTACGATTATGAAAAATGCCATCACCTTATCCGGAAAATGGGCTTTTCCATACATCTGGTTGCCCTGTTAGAATATTATACCGTCGTAGAAGACAGCTCGCATATTACAGAATATTTGCGTAAACCGTTTGATTTGTTTAAAATCTTAAATCTATTTGGTGTGCAGTTGAAGGAAGAAGAAGTGGCGCAGAAGCAGGAAGTGGTTATACATAATGCGCGAGTGGCCGTTGTCGATGATAACAAAGTAAATTTACGGGTAATTGCAACACTTCTCAGGGAACTGGGCGTGACGCCGGAGGCTTTTTCGAGTGGAGAGAATCTTATCCGGGCAATTGAAAAAGGCCGTGAATATGATATTATTTTTATGGACCATATGATGCCGGTAATGGACGGCATTGAAACAACAGAAAGAATCCGTAAGATGCGAGGAAAATTCGCACAGAAAGTAGCAATTATTGCTTTGACAGCTAATGCAATAGACGGCGTGGAAGCAGAATATAGAAGTGCCGGTATGAATGACTGGCTTTTCAAACCGGTCAATTTAGAACGACTGGAGGAAAAACTGGTCAGATATCTGCCGGAGGAGAAGATAACCTATAAAATATCACGATAAGGGAAAATAGGACTGTCAGATACTTATGCTTACGAAAGGAGTACATATATGGAGAAGGAAAAACATTTAGATACTCTTGCAAATGAAGAATGGAAGCAATTGATGGATATGTCGGACTGCATCTTGTTTATCGTAAAAGAACAGCCGGATTTTATTTTGCAATATGCGAATAAGAAACTGTACTCGACGTTGCAATACACACCCGAAGAGTTCAAAGAGAAGTTCAATAATAACCTGATGGAAGTAATTGTCAAGGAAGAAGTACAAAAAATTCGCGCCCTGATTGCCAGACAGCGTGCAGCAGGTGGCAATCTGCATCTGGAATTTCGTATCAAGAGAAAAGATGGTACGATTCGCTGGATTTCGATGACTGCAAACAGGACGATGGTAAGGGACAAGAGCGTATATTATTGTACCTGGATGGATATTACATTGCAAAAGAGAAATTTAGAAGATATTTATAATGCAAAAAAGGAACTGGATTTGATTACAAACAGTATTCCGGGTGGCGTTATCAAACTTCGTATTTCTGATTACGTTGTGCTGTATGCAAATGACGGCTTTTTCCGTCTGGCAGGCTACAGCCGTGCCGAATATCTTTCTCTGTTTGGCAATCAGTGTAATGTCGTTATTCATCCGGATGATGCAGAGAATGTGCAACGGATGATTCGTACTGCAGTGGAAAACCGAGGAAGTCTTAGTTTTGAGTACCGTATCGTTTCCAAAAGTGGCGAAGTACGCTGGTCCTATGTCAACGGCTGCCGTGTTGATGATGAAGATGGCGAAATCGTTTATTTGTGCGTCATTACAGATATTACAGCCAGAAAAAAATTAGAAGAAAAATTCAGGGACAGTGCACGCCGTTCCAAATTTTTGCTGAAATATATGAAGGAAACAGAGTG
>JAQYCU010000066.1 GCA_028724545.1 bacterium | reverse complement strand
AATTCCATTTTCCATCTTTTTCCAGAAAATTTCCTTGTCATTTTTCCAATGCAAAACCGCACCGTCATTATAATTGCGGTTGCGCATTTGATCACAAATAGCAAAAAAACTTCAGTGAACTACGTGTTCTCTAATCTTTTCCTATCCTTTTTCCGTAATAAAAAAAGGACAGTCATGGTTAACTGCCCTTTTGGAAATTCAACATTGTAATTGTCGTTGGGGGGATGGGGTTTCACACACAGGATTATTCAAACTCTATCGTTCCTGGTGGCTTACTCGTCAAATCATAAAATACCCTATTGATACCTTTTACCTCATTAATAATTCGGCTCATTACCTTCTGCAGCACCTCAAACGGAATTTCTGCACTTTCTGCCGTCATAAAGTCCACGGTTCTGACAGCTCGCAGTGCTACGGCATAATCATAAGTTCTTTCGTCGCCCATAACACCTACGGAGCGCATATTTGTCAACGCAGCGAAATACTGGTTCGGCATCCACGGTGCTTCTGTACCATTAGCCACTTTATAGTTTTCAGCTGCCTTGTCTACCTCTTCACGGTAAATAGCATCTGCTTCCTGCACCATTCTGACCTTTTCACCCGTGACTTCGCCAATGATACGGATGCCAAGTCCCGGTCCAGGGAACGGCTGACGAAATACAAGTTTCTCTGGAATCCCCATCTCCAGACCGGCTTTACGAACCTCATCCTTAAACAGGTCGCGCAACGGCTCGATAATTTCCTTAAAATCAACATGTTCCGGCAAGCCACCTACATTGTGGTGCGATTTGATAACTGCTGATTCCCCACCAAGTCCACTTTCCACTACGTCTGGATAAATCGTGCCTTGCACAAGGAAGTCGACGGCTCCAATTTTCTTTGCCTCTTCTTCAAAAATGCGAATAAACTCTTCGCCAATAATTTTTCTCTTTGCCTCAGGTTCCGTTACACCTGCAAGTTTTTTGTAATAACGTTCCTGTGCATTGACGCGAATGAAATTCAGCTCATATGGGCCTTTTGGTCCAAACACTTCTTCAACCTCGTCGCCCTCATCTTTTCGCAGAAGTCCGTGGTCTACAAACACACAGGTCAGCTGATTTCCGATTGCTTTTGATAACAAAACGGCTGCCACGGAAGAATCCACGCCACCGGAAAGTGCACATAACACCTTGCCATCTCCAACTTTTTCACGGATTTCCTTGATAGAATTTTCTACAAAAGAATCCATTCGCCATGTTCCTGCACAGCCACATACGTTTCGCACGAAATTATACAGCATTTTCGTACCTTCCTGCGTATGCAGTACTTCTGGATGGAACTGAATTGCATATAAATTCTTCGCCATATTTTCTGCTGCTGCCACTGGGCAATCTGCTGTGTGCGCCGTGATTTCAAATCCATCTGCCGGTTTGGAAATGTAATCAAAATGACTCATCCAGCAAATTGTCTTTTCAGAAACATCTGCAAATAAAGGTGATGTTTTCTTTACGAAAACTTCTGTTTTTCCATATTCACGAACGGGTGCTTTTTCTACTTTGCCACCAAGCACATGCATCATAAGCTGTGCACCATAGCAAAGTCCCAAAACTGGGACACCTAATTCAAATAATTCCTTTTGATATGTTGGCGAATTATCCTCATAACAGCTGTTTGGTCCACCGGTAAGGATAATTCCCTTTGGATTCATTTCCTTAATCTTCTCAATATCGGTACGATATGAATAAATTTCACAATAAACATTGCATTCTCGAACACGTCTTGCCACTAACTGATTGTACTGTCCACCAAAATCAATGACAATAACTTTCTCTTGATTCATCCTGTTTTAACCTCATTCCTACGCTGCAGTTTCATCACGATTTATAACGCAGCGCTGTCATAAATCCAGTAACTTTCTGATTTTATTTCCCTCTTTACCTGCATTCCATTATAAAATAGCATTACAAGAAAGACAAGCAGTATTTCTTCTTTTTCTTTGCGCGATATCATTCCGTGCGCCGACAGACAATACTCTCTGCTTTTCTGAAATCAAAAATTTGCGATAAATCTTCGCCTTATTTTTGTGGAATCATATTTGCAATTTTCCCGGCAAAATCATTGAAATTCTGTGTCTGTAAAATAACTTTTCCAGGGCCAACCAGTTTCGTTAAGAACAAACCTTCACCACCGAGAAAAATATTCTTAAATCCTTTGACCGTTTCTATTTCATAGCGCACAGAACGTTCAAACGCAACCACATTTCCCGTGTCTACTTTCAGCACCTCGCCCGGAGCCAGTTCCTTAACAACTTTGTCACCATCAATTTCCAAAAATACCATACCCTGTCCGGAAATATCCTGCAGAATAAAACCTTCTCCTCCAAAGAAACCACTTGAAAATTTCTTTGTAAATGTAATATTCAAATTTACGCCCGGTTCTGCACACAAAAATGCACCTTTCTGGCAAATGAGTCCACCCGTTTCCCCTACATTAATTGGCATAATTTCACCTGCCACAGTAGAAGCAAACGCCATAGTCGCCCCCGGCACCTGCGCCGTATAATTTGCCATAAACAGGGATTCCCCTGCAAACATTCTTCCCATTCCCTTTAAAAGTCCACCGTTTGTACTTGTGTTCATTGCAATTCCATCTGACATCCAAGCCATTGCACCAGATTGTGTGTACATAGATTCTCCTGCCTGGTCAAACAAAACTTCCACTGCCGGCATTGTGTTTCCTATAATCTTATAACGCATATTTCCCTCTTTTCTGCATCGCCTAACTGTCATCGGGCTGAGATACACTGCGATGAACTTGCAGCTCTGCCCTTTTATGCTCATTTTTCATCATTATAGCATAATTTCGTATCGTTTAGAACCACAACCTTTTTGGGAAAAATATGTAAATACATTTTCAAATAGTCCTAATAAAAATTTTTGCTGGCAAATAACATACCGTTTTTTAATGCCATTCCTTCTATTATAAAAGTAAGACACCTTTTTACCGGCAATTAAAAACACCTCTTCTTAACGACAACCGAAAACACCTTTTCCTTCCAATAAATAAAACACCCCTTTTTACTATCATATGATAATAAAAAGGGGCGCGTCATTTGTCCCAATCTTCAAAAGTCCATCCGAAATCTTTGAATCGTGAAGATAAACCGGCTCAAAAATTTAATTATTTTCGCAGCTAAGTCCAATACAACAGTACGGTCTATGATAAAAATTTATTTTGCAATTTATCGCAGCAAAAGCAACGGGTCCACCGTTTCTTTCCCTTCTTTTACCTGCAAATACAAATTACTTCCCTCTTCTGTATAATATTTTGTTGGCCGGGCAACCGTTCCAATTACATCGCCTTCCTTCAGTTCATCGCCTTTATTCACAGAAACATTATCCATCTGTCCATACAGTACCGTATACCCGCTTCCGATGTCCGTCGTAATCACAGTTCCCAATTCATCATCTTTTGCAATCTTTGTGACGCGACAATTTGCAGCTGCTTTTACTTTTGTTCCTGTTTTTGCCGAAATCACAATGCCCGGATTGCACTTGTACTGTGCTAATGTTTTAAAATAAATGGCATTATTCATACTGTATTTCATAATCACTTCTCCTTTAACCGGCCACAAAAGTCCTTTTTCTTCATTAAAAGAATAGTTCTTACTGTTTGCACTGGTAGTGACAGATGACATTGCTTTCTTTTTATCGGCATTGCTTTTGCTATTTTTTGTCTTTTCCTTCTTCTTTTCGGTTTCATCCGTATTCGTATCTTTTGCCTTGGTGCTGCTTTTTGCGTCCTGCTCCTGACTGGCTGCCTGATTTGTTACTTTTTCCGTCAAATTTGCATTTGCTTCCGATACATTTTCCTGTGTTCCTTTTTGCTCCAAAGAAGCTGTATCATTTTGCGTATTATCTGCCAGTGAGTTGGGTGTTTCTGTTACAATATCCGCCATCATATTGTCGTCATTTCCCGACAGATTTGTTTTTCTGTAACAAATTGCTCCGATAGCCATAACACAAACCAGTAAAACACATGTCGAAACATAAAAGCCTTTTTTCTTCCAAAATGATTCCTTTTCCTCAAACATGTTATGTCCTCCATTCTACTAAATTAAAAAAGTGCAAAACAAATAATTTGCACTACAAGAACTTCCCACAAAAATTCTTGCCGGCATCTCTCTGCTTTTCGCAGCATTTCTCTATAAAGTAAAAATAGCACCCCGAATCTATCGGAGTGCTACGATATCATCTGCTACTATTCTTAACAGATATTTTTCTTTTATTCATTTTTATCTTCATTTGCTTCCTGCTTTTTGTCAGAATTTAAAAAATCTTGATTTTTTACATCCACAGGCTCATTTTGCACATTTGGCTGACCATCATGTTGTACCGGTTCATTTAACACAAACGACTGACCATTCTGCTGTACCGGCTGGTTTGGCACATTCGGCTGGCCATCATGTTGTACCAGTTCGTTGGACACATTCAGCTGACCATTCTGCTGTACCGGCTGGTTTGGCACGAATGGCTGCTGTCCCATATTTGGTACAATCTGATTTGGTTGCTGATAAAAACCATTTTGTACTGTTGGCGAAGGTGCATAGGCTACTTTCTGATACACCACCGGCGTAGGTACAGCTACTTTTTTCTGATGATAATAAATCACATTTGTATCACTTAAAAGGTCATGCAGGCCTCGTTTTTTCTTGTCAACACCAACCATGATAAATCCGGCATCTAAAACAAGTGCTGATAAAAACTTTCCTACGCTTTCACGAAATACAATTTCAAAAAATGTCGGTTTCCTGTCTTCAGAACTAACCACCTTAATCTGCATTAATTTTTTGCCTAAAGTGGAACCCGTAAAATATGTTAGAAGCGAGAAATATGCCACTTTCAATACATAAATAACAATATCATAAATGGAATACTGAAAAATAAAATCTTTTAACACGAAATCTGCTGTTCCACCGACAGATGCAATCCATACAGGAATGCGAATGGCAAGTAACGCAAGCCCTACAATAACCCAGTCAATAAGGTATGCTGCGAAACGCACGAAAAACCCAGCATACACTTGATTTTTCGTATTATTTTGCATAATATTTCAACACCCCATTTCCCTTGTTCTCAACGATGTCTGTTGCCAGTTCTACATCAGACTTCGGAACAATGCTTTTGACATTATCAAAAATAGTACTCCAAAAATCACCCATTTCATTCTCTGGTGCATAAAACTCAATGTCTTCATCACATCCAATTTCCTTTGTGAAAGCCGTCTTTTCCTCCTCTAAAGAACCAATTTTATCAACCAGGTCAAGTTCCAAAGCCTGCTTTGCTGAATAAATACGGCCATCAGCCAAATTACGCACGGTTGCTTCATCCATTTTACGTCCGGTACTGACGATTCCCACAAACTGGTCATATGCTTCATCCACAAGACTTTGCAGAATCTCATATTGCTCATCTGTCAAATCCAGACCTGCTGAACCCATCGCTTTATTCTTTCCACTCGTAATATCAATTTCCTTGATACCTAATTTTTCATACAAATTTTTGCAATTAACCAGTGAAACGATAACACCAATGGAACCCGTCCACGTATTTCGGTTTGCGTAGATTTTATCTGCTGCCATTGAAATATAATATCCACCAGAACATGCTTCTGATGCAAAATAAGCCCAGACTGGTCGTTTTGTTTCTTTCTTATATTCCATTAATTTCAAATACAATTCATCCGATTCGTAAACAGCTCCACCCGGGCTGTCTACATAAAGCAGAATACCTTTATTGTCAGATGAATCTTTCATTTCATCAATAAATTTCATATACATATCGTGATTATATGTTCCTGATGAAGTCAGAGAATCTGATGAAGTTGCACCGATTTCACCAACAATATTAAGTACACCAATATAGTCATCATCCGGCAATTCCTCATCAAAATCATTTGTATCACTCATTATTTCATTAAAAAAACCATCTTTGCTTTCGGTTGTTTTCGACATAAAATAATTTCCTGCTACATTTGACAATACCCCTGTTACGCCGACTGCTATAATAACTGCACCGGTAACAATAATTCCAATTAACTGCTTTTTCTTCATGGTAACCTCCCTATTCTGACAAACCCCGGGAAATAGCATATTGCATTTACCGGGGTTTTACATTATACTGCACTTTCACAATATTATTTACAATGAAAGAACTTCTTTCATACAAAGTCTGGACTTTGGTCTGCAACATCTTCCAGGCAAAATCCGGACTCTGGTTTTTAACATCTCCCAGTCGAACCCTGAACTCTGGTCTTTATCATTTCCCAGTCAAAATCTGAACTCTAATCTTCGTCGTCTTCTAATTCCACTTTAACTTTTTCCAGATGCCAGATATCCTTCGCATACTCTTCGATTGTTCTGTCGGAAGAGAATTTTCCTACTTTAGCAACATTAAGCATTGCCATCTTAGCCCATCTGTCTGTATCTTTATATGCTTCTTCCACCTTCTTCTGTGCTTCTGCATAAGAACGGAAGTCTTTCAGTATGAAGTACATATCAGGACGTCCACCCTGTCCGTCTAACAATGAATTGTAAATATCACGGAACTCTTCCGGATTACCTGGCGCATAAGTACCATCTACTAACTGTGTTAATACGGCACGGATTTCTGAATCCGTATTGTATATTTCTCTTGGATTATACTGGCCATTATGCTCATATTCGATTACTTCATCAGAAGATAAACCGAAAATAAATGCGTTTTCTTCGCCTACTTCCTCTACAATTTCCACATTAGCACCATCCATCGTACCAAGTGTTACTGCACCATTCAGCATAAATTTCATATTACCTGTTCCTGATGCTTCCTTACTTGCTGTAGAAATCTGTTCAGAAACATCTGCTGCAGCAAAAATAATTTCTGCATTAGAAACACGATAGTTTTCAATAAATACAACTTTGATTTTATCATCAATCGATTTATCATTATTAACAACATCTGCCACACTGTTAATCAGTTTGATAATTGCTTTTGCTCTATGGTAACCGGCAGAAGCCTTTGCACCAAAGATAAATGTTCTTGGATAGAACTCTTTCTCCGGATGCTGCTTAATATCATTATATAAGTACATAATGTGCAGAATATTCAATAACTGACGTTTGTATTCGTGAAGTCTTTTAACCTGTACATCAAAAATAGAACGAGGATTCACTTCAACACCATTATGTTCTTTAATGTATTTTGCAAGACGAACTTTATTCTGGTATTTAATATTCATAAATTCCTTCTGGCTCATCTCATCATCAACATATACAGACAATTCATTAATATGTGACAGATTTGTAATCCAGTCATCGCCAATCTTCTTTGTTACCCAGTCAGCCAGAAGTGGATTACCGTGAAGCAGGAATCTACGCTGTGTAATACCATTTGTCTTATTATTAAATTTCTCCGGCATCATAAGATAGAAGTCTTTTAATTCCTGATTTTTCAGAATTTCTGTATGCAGTCTTGCAACACCATTGACAGAAAAACTTGCAGCAATAGCAAGATGTGCCATCTTAACCTGTCCATCATAGATAATTGCCATCTTCTCAACCTTGCTGTAATCATTAGGATATGCTCTCTGAATATCTAAGATGAAACGACGGTTGATTTCTTCAATAATCTGGTAAATACGTGGAAGCAGTCTGGAGAAAAGTTCCAAAGGCCATTTTTCCAATGCTTCTGACATAATCGTATGGTTTGTATAAGCACAAGTCTTATTGGTAATGCTCCATGCTTCATCCCATTCCAATCCATGCTCGTCTACTAAAATACGCATCAGCTCGGCAACAGTAACTGTTGGATGTGTATCATTTAACTGGAAACATACCTTTTCGTGAATCTTTCTGATATCATCATGCTTCTCTAAATATTTCAGCACGGCACGCTGCACACTTGCTGAAACGAAGAAATACTGCTGTTTCAAACGAAGTTCTTTACCTGCAATATGATTATCATTTGGATAAAGTACTTCACAAATTGTACGGGCAAGGTTCTGCTGCTCAACTGCTTTCTGATAATCGCCTTTGTCGAAGGAATCCAGATTAAAAGTATCAATTGCTTCTGCATCCCAGATACGAAGTGTATTGACAACATTGTTATTATATCCGACGATTGGCAAATCATAAGGAACAGCCAGAACAGACTGATAATTTTCCTGTACGAATTTATTTCTTCCTGTTGCTTCATCTTTATGAATTGCAACATATCCACCAAACTTAACCTCAACAGCATATTCCGGACGCTTAATCTCAAAAGGATTTCCATATTTTAACCAGTTGTCTGGTTTTTCTACCTGATATCCGTTCTCAATTACCTGCTTGAACATACCATATTTATAACGAATACCACATCCGTATGCAGGATATCCAAGAGTTGACAGCGAATCTAAAAAGCAGGCAGCCAGTCGGCCTAATCCACCATTTCCTAATGCTGCATCCGGTTCCTGGTCCTCAATGACATCCAGATTCATACCCAGCTCTTCGATTGCTTCTTTAATCGCCTGATTACCTTTCAGATTGATAATAATATTACCTAATGCACGTCCTGTAAGAAATTCCATAGATAAATAGTATACTGTTTTTGCATCTTTCTCTTCATAAGTCTTATGTGTTGCCATCCACTGGTCAACAATAATGTCTTTTACTGCATAGGAAACAGCCTGAAATAACTGCTGGTCATCTGCTTCTTTTACAGTTTTACGAAACAAAACCTTTACATAATCTTCAATTTCTTTCTTAAATTCTTCTTTTTTAATTTCTTTCATGCAAAAATGCCCTCCTCTGTTTGCTGATGAGTGTTCTGAAACGTCTTTTCCATTATATAACACCCTAGTTGAAAAAGCAATTTTCACAATTAAGTTTCGTCAAACTATACAGAATTTTACCGAATCCTTTTCCGAATTTGTTATTTTTCATATGTATTCTGTTACAACGCATATCATTTTAACTCACATCATATATATAAGTAACGATTAGAAAAGGATTCCTTCTATGTTTTATCATTCTCGACAGTTCTTTCTTTTCCTATGTGGTATTTCCATTTTGTCCTGCTGCCTTACCATCACAGGATGCGAAAAGAAAGACACCCCTAAAAAAACAAATTCTTTAGACTTTACCGTTGTGTCAGGAAGTGATATTCCCGAAGAATTGCAATCCCTGATAGAAGAACGGCAAAAAAATGCATTTGAATTAACTTTTTCCGATAATTCCTGTCTTTATGTCATCAAAGGATACGGTCAGCAAAGCAGTGGTGGATACAGCATCAAAATCAACGATTTTTACCAGTCTGATGACTGTCTTGTTTTTGATACAGAGTTATTTGGTCCGAAAAAAGATGATGTATCAGATGCCATATCATACCCTTATATTGTTATCAAAACCGAATACCGTGAAAATCCTGTTGTTTTTCGCTAATATGCCTGCCTTATCTGTCTGGATAGGAATTTTCTGTTTATCCTCATCCGTTTTTAGACAACTGATACGAAATATCCGCAAATGTCAGAATATCATCCTCCTTACACTCCATTTTGACGTTGGCGGGTATTTTTTTGCCATTTAGAAATGTCCCATTATGCGAATCCATATCTGTTACATAAATTTTTTCATTTTCCAGCAGCAACATAGCATGCTTTTTGCTGATAGTCGCAAAGGGAATGCATATTTCATTTTCTTCCATTCGTCCCACCATTGCCTTTTTATTATGAATTGTGTACGTACGGCAATCTGCGCCAGGTGCATAGCCACCACAAAATCTTCTCTTTCGTTTTTGGGATAACCGGTAAGAAATGCATCCTGCTTTTTCTGGATTCTTCATTTTTTCTGTATCCCCTTCTGCTTCTGTACACTCTTCTCTTTCCAGACTCTCTTCTTTTTTTTGATGCTCTTCTCTTTTCGTATTCTCTGCTTTTCCCGTTTTACAATCCTGCAAATATCTCAATATCATATCCGGCACAAAATTTTCAGACGTAATAAAATCATAAAAATCATAGATAAATCGTACTGTCTGCTTATCTGTATGGTCTGTTTGCCGGAGCAGATATTCTACAAATGTCGTATACTCTCTTTTGCAATCTCCATCCTTTCCCGGCAAATAACACAACCATATCTCTTTTTCATAGTGGTTCCAGAAAATCCACTCCGGAGTCAGAAGATATCCCTGCTCTTCTAACAGATATTCTTCTCCTTGCTCTATAATTCTTAATATTCCTTCACACAACAGATACAAAGTATCATAATCAGCTTTTTTACTCTGAAAATAATCTGTCACTCTTTGCAGGGAATGATACGGGTATTGAAAACAAATACCATCATCAATATAATAATATTCAAATGGCAGTATCCCTTCTATCTTATTATTCTCTAACATCTGCCAGCCAAACTGGTTTTCTTTCGCTTTTTTCAGCGGAACTTTCCAATACACCATATGCTGTGTGTCATCTATTTCCAGCCCATCCACCATATTTCTCCTCCTGCCTCATCATTTCCAGTCCATCCACCTTTATTCTCCTCTCTTCTCATCATTCCGTATCTATTTTTCTATGCCATCTGCTGTCCGTGTCCCGTCATCTGACCTCTTGCTGTCCGTTTTTTCTTTCTTATTTTCTTTTAGCCGTTTTATTTGTTCCGGCTGCACCTTTGAACACGTTTCTGTTATATGTACCTTTGGTAATTCGGAAAGAAAAACCGACACTACCGGAATTGTAACCTCTGTCTCTGCGTAAATTTCTCCACGAAATGCCATAGTATTTTCTGAAACTTCCATATTTGTGATTTCTAAAATCCATAAATATTCTTCTAAATATGTATCATATTCTTCCTTTTTGCACGATATCTGCTGCTCGTTTAATAAATATAAAACATTTTGCAAATTGGACTGCAGCATTACCTTGTCATGCCAGAAAAATACCATATACATTATGGTAAATAACAATCCCAGAATAAGAGGAACAATAAATGCTGCCTCCACTGTATAACTACCTTTTATGTACCCAACTTTACTTTTCAACGAATCCATACCTCTTCTTTAAACTATCTTTTACCCTGCCTTTTTCTCTTTCTTTTTACAAAACTTATTGCAGCATTTTCATACCGGATAAAATAAGATATGCTCCTAATATATAAGGAGTTAATGGCATTTCTTTTTTTCTCCCGGATTTTTTTATGATAAGCAAAAACAATGCACCAATAAAAGCCAGCAAAAAAGTCAGATATATCAATACAATATTGTCTTTTAATCCCAGCCCTGCCCCTGTCATTCCAAAAAGGAACGCATCCCCTTTTCCAATCTGTCCATGACTTATCACGCTGATGACAAAAAAGAAAAGTCCTATTCCCAGTGAAGCAGCCAGAAGTCCTAGATTTATCTGATTTAGCAGGTACTGAAGCCAAAACAATGCTGCATATTCAGCCAGTATGACCGGCATCCATACCTTTTTTTCTACCACATCGACTACACACTCTGCCAGTAATCCTAAAAACACCAGAAGATATATTATTTCCTGCCACATTTTCTGCCTCCTTTGTTTCCCATTCTCATTCCCTTAACATCATCTTTCGTTCTTTCTCTCTGCTTTTCCCCTATTGTCATCTTTTGTTTTTTTGCCCTGCTTTTCCCTTATTGTCGTCTTTTGTTTTTCGTCCTGACTTTTACCTGCTTTTTTTGCTTTTTCTCCATGCATCACTTGCCACATTTACTGCACGCTGGCATATCTCCTATAGAAGACAAAGCCACCTTTCGTATTGTCCTTTTCAATCCCGGACAATTTTTCTGACTGTGGAAGCTGCTTCCATAAGGCGTAATATACACCGTCTTATCATCTTCTTCCTTCAACTTCTTGCAACAACTGTGACAAGCATAATATTTTCCTCCGGATGTATTTCGCTTCTGCGATACTTCTCCAAAAGAAACGCTTTGAATCCCCGGATTTAGATATACACAATTCTCATTTTTATGATACACCTGACCATTCTCTGCAATATATACATATTCTGCTGCTTTTTCTTCCTGCGACACCATACTTTTTCCATCATACGGATTAATACATACCTGCTGATATGTGTTAATCCTGAATATATTGCCACCCAGATATGGTACATCAAATGTCTGATTCGTATAGCAAATATCTTCATCCCAATGTATGACTATTTTTTCCTGCAGCAGGCCTGTAATACTACCTCCTTTTGTTCCATATGTTTCATATTGACGTGCTGCCTGTGTAAGACAAGACTGAATCTGGTTTTGCTTTTGCAATATCTGAAACAAGAAGACCAGTGAAAACAGTGCTAAAAAAAATGCTGTTCCACAAAATGCTGCCTCCACCGTCAAAACGCCTCTGGCAAAAAGTGGACAGGGATATCCTCTATTCTGACTTCTTTTATGCGGGGGAGCATCTCTTTTTATTGGCAAGCTTTGTAATGATTTTTTGTTAATATCTCCAAAATAGAGGACATCCCTATTCACTCTTATAGCCATACTTCACCTCCAGACACTTTGCAATACAATCACTTTCTCCAGTCCTTGTAATCGCAGGCAAACCACTAAATAGATACGGCACTTCATAAGTAACAGAATAGTTCCCTTGACAAATACAGTTATGTATTGAAAATGTTTCATTATATTTCTTACGCAAATCATACTGAATTAAATCAAACATACGGCTTTGTATCGTCTTGTCTGGCACCAGTGACAGAAAAAAGGTTAGATAATTCTGATACGATATTTCCTGTACTCCTTTTTTGTCTGCTTCCTTTGGATATGCTTTGGCTTTTGATGCAAAAAAAGATTGTGAAACCATACAAATTTCTTCATACTTCATACGAAAAGAAGTTGCATCTTTTATCAACGGCACACTTCGCCCGTCTAACAATGCAGATGTATCCACGCAGGCTTCTTCAAATGCCAGAATCAGCAAAATCGTATATTGCACGGCATTAATAACCGGAGGCATCCCCGTAAAACCGGCTAATGCTGTTGCCGTTGCCAGACTTTTGCTCTGCAGGATACTGTCTGTTGCTACATATGCAAAGTTTAGCAGCGTCCGTATTGCCAGAATACGATTGACAACAGCAGACAGATTTTCTTTTTCCTCTTTCTTTCCTGCTATCAGATACTCTATTCCATACTGTGTTGTTCTGTCCTGCTCCTTTCCATACGATGCAAATTGCTTTTTGGCATAACAGAGAAGTTCTATTTTTTCTATCCCCTGCTTAACTGCACTGCCTGATTCTGTCTGAGGTGACATTTTCAGTATCCGAGCAAGATATTCTGCTGCCCCTGTCTTCTTATCTTCTTCCTCTTCTGTACTCTGCTTTTTTCCTTTATCCTTTGTTTCCTGCTCTGCCTCGTTTTCTTTTCTCTGCATTGTTTCATCCGTCTGGCAAACTTCAACTTCTCCATCTGAAAGCTTTTTTGTATCACATACAAAAGAAAGAACACCTGTCTTTTTGATTTCAGAAAGCATTTCCAGAGGATTTCCTCCTGCTGCATCATCTTCCAATGCTTCCTGCCCTTCCTCTTTTGCCGTATTTTTCTTTGACGTACTTTTTTCTTCCGTACTTTTCTTTTCCGTATTTGTTTCTTCTGCATTTGTCTTTGCTGTGTCTTTTTCTGCCGGCTCTTTTTTGGCAGACTTGTCCTTTGTTTCCTCTGGCTGGTCATACTTCCCATCTTCAAAATCTTTTGTCATAGAAAGTTTCGACTGCATTCCTTCCTGCTCAGAAGTCCCTGCAATTTTTTGCAGCACTTTTTCCACTGCTTCTTTTTCTGCAGTATCCTTTAAATACGCATGAATCTGCTGCTGAAAAATCTTTGAATCTGTCAGGACTTGTGTTGAATCGACAGCATATTTTATATTTTGAAAGCGATAAAAATCACTATAGGTACTTTTTGCATCCTGGGGACTGCTTCTTAAATTTTCCTGTAAAATTCCCGTCAGCATTTCCTCTAATTTTTCATATCCGATACCGTCAAATCCACCATATCCAAGCAAACCATATTCCTGAAACAATTCGCGATTATAGTCCCCGAATGCCGTCATGGCAGCCGAATGTGCTGCCATACGGACATATCCGGAAGAAGATAATATTCGCGCATGCTCAAACATAACTCCTATCATAGAGAAAAACAGCAAAAACAATATTGTAAGAAAAACCGTTATACTTCCCTGTTCTCTGCTTTTCCCATTCATAACACACCACCTTCTCCTATCTACTTAATCTTAATTTTACCGTTAATTGTTTTTGCATCACCATTTATCTGTGTAAATGCATTCTTAACAATTGCTGTAATCTGGTCACGAAAAATAACCACCAGCATAATCAGAACCACCAGAATTAATATAATTTCTACTACTCCAATTCCATCTTCCTCTTTCAAAAACGCTTTTATCTGATTCATTTTTACATCATCCTTTCTGTTTGTATTTTCTTCTATATCATCCTTTTTACATTCCCTGAAATGCAGCATATAAAATCAGGACGAATACGATAACCAGCATTAACATCATTGGCAGCAGCAGTTTAGTCCCTGCCTTCTCGCCCAATGCTTTCGCATTTTCTTTTCGCTCCTGAAATGCATCTGTCACTTCATAATCCAGCAATTGCAATAAATCATCTGAACCCTTTTTCAGATTTTGGACAAGTAACGTACAAAACTTCATATATGGCAGCAATCCTGTTCTTTTTCCGAAGAGTTCATATGCCTGTGCTTCTCCCATTCCATTGTGAATTTCCTGGAGTGCCACTTCCATTTCTTCATAGACATACTGAAATCCTCTTTTTTCCTTTTCTCTTTTGTAATCATAAACAATTCTTTCCCAGGCTCCCTTTATATTCAGTCCGGCTCCTATCAGCAGTACAAATTGTTCTACGAAATCCGGATACGCAGCCTGCAGCTCCTCTTCACGTTTCGCCTCTTTCTTTCGCATCTTTTCTTTCCCAAGCAGCAGAATCGCTATCAAAGCAAGGAGCAGCATCCCCAGTATGGAATAACTTAACTGCGTTGTTACTTCCTGATATGTAATCTGTTTTCCCTCTACTTCCCGTGGCAATTCAAAATATTCTTTTGTGGCACTTTCCTTTTGCGTTTTTTTCATTTGCCTCTGCCACTCTTTCCAAAATAATTCTTCTTTCGTTCTTTGCACGGGCAATATGGTTACCATTTTTACAACTTCTTTTTCCTCTTCTCCGTATGACAAGATGGCTGTAATTTTGGTCTGCCGGCTTTCTTCCAGTTTCTGATTTTCCAGTGTTCCATCCTCATTTATCAGACCATCACCTGACGTTTGCCAACTGACAGTAATTGCACTATCAGGTATCTCGCTGACCAGCACCAACGGCTTGTCTACTTCTTCGTCAGAAGCATTTTCGCCTAAATATGTCTGCTCTACATATTCTTCTGCTTTTTGAAAGGCAGCCTGCAATTCCTTTTTTGTATACGATTTTTGTGGAACATCTATCGTAACTTCTTTTTCCTCTTCTTCTGCCGTTACATCCAAAGAAACATTTTTGGAATTCCCCAAAGTGCCTTCTCTTTCAATAAAATAACCCTCCAGCAACTGGCTTTTCGTTTCTACCAAACCACTGACTGCTGCCAGAAACAACCCTGCTGCAACCGTAACGGCAAGTGTGCATCCAAGTTTTCCGTAGTAAGTATAAAAAATAGTTTCCTCGCTCTGTCCGGGATACAGTTTCTTATATTGTTCTAATCGGGTGCCGGTTATTCGCATCCCCATTTTTTCACGACAGAACCGAAGAATCTTTTCGACACCTTCATAAAAAAGAAACTGATGCGATTTTCCTTTTTTCCATTGCCATAAAAAATATCCCATCCATAACAAGAAAAGACAAAAACAAACTTCTCCTATGTACATAATTCCTCCCTGTACTTTCTTCATACGTGAATATCACTAATCCGTTCACTCCACTGATAAGCTGCAATATAAACAATAAGCAGTACTGTCATAACAATTCTTCCGGAAGATATGTACATACAATCCAGAAAACCAGGAGAACAAATCCAAAAATAAAGAATCATCCCCAGCGGAATGGCATTCATAATTCTGCCTTCCATTTTTTTGCCTGCAATCATCGTATCAATTTCACGTCTGACCTCGATTTTTTCACTGATTTTTTGCGACGTTGTCCGTGTAATTGCAATCAAATTACCTCCTGTTCTTTTTGCAGTCTGGAATATCTGGGCAAAATGCAAAATATCTTCCGTCTGCCAGCGTTCTGCGAAAGCAAACAAAACCTTTTCCATTGGCTGGTTCAGCAACAGTTGTTTTCTAATCCACTGAAACTCCTGAACAAGCAGGGCATCCGGTCCATACAGCAGCACTAAATCTTTCTGCGCCTCCTCCCATGCATTTTCAATAGAATAGCCTGCCGTCAATGCAGCAGCAACTCCCTGCAGACCTTCCCGAAACTGCAATGTTATCTCTGTTTCCTGCTTTTTCCGGAACAATTTCTTCTCTGCAAACATACTGTAAATACCATAGATACAACCAAGCACTATTGTGATGACAGCATTCCGGTAAAAAAGAATCCCCAGCACAACTGCTTTTCCAAAACCTTTGCAAAAACCTCTCCGGTATATTTTCCATTTGCCTTTTTTGTTCATAAACTACTTCCTTCCTGCTTTCTCCCGTTACTACAGCCCTTCCGGTAATTCGATTCCGGCTGCCTGCAATTTTTCACGATGTGCCAAAGTGTGTCCCGTAGGTTTCAGACTGCCTTTTACAATCGCTTTCTCATTGCCTGATTCTTCAAACCGGTACAGTGGCACCAGCAAAACTTCGCCGTCTTTTATCCCCATAACTTCATCAATTTCCAGCACCTTCCGTGACTTGTCACGCAATCTTCCCAATTGGACAACAATATCAAGCGCTGACGCAATCTGATTCCGAATTGCCATCAGAGGGATGTCCATTCCCGTCAAAACTAATGTTTCTAAACGGTTCAGCATATCAGACGGACTGTTGGCATGTCCCGTACAAAGACTTCCATCATGACCTGTATTCATTACGTTCAACAGTTCACAGGCTGCAGCATCCCTGACTTCCCCTAAGATTATTCTGTCCGGCCGCATACGCAAAGCTGATTTCATCAAATCCCTTATCGTAATCGCATGCTTTCCTTCCAGATTGGCATTTCGCACTTCCAGCCGTACCAGATTCGGAATATTGCAAATTTGTAACTCTGCAGCATCTTCTATCGTAATAATCCTCTCTTCTGGTGGAATATAATCCGATAACGCATTTAAAAAAGTTGTTTTTCCACTTCCTGTTCCACCACTAATGAATATGTTATATTTTGCCCGGACAAGACACTGCAGAAAAGATGCTGCTTCTTTAGAAACCGAGCCGATTTCGATTAATTTTTCCATTCCGATTGGCTGACTGGGAAATTTACGAATCGTCACCACCGGTCCTTCTAAAGCAATTGGTGGCAAAACAATATTTACTCTTGAGCCATCCATAAGACGCACATCTGCAATCGGGTCAGCTTCATTTACTCTTCTGTTTGCCCCTGCGACAATCTGCTGTACAATATCTTCTAACTTCTCCCTGCTGGAAAAAGAATGTGGATACGGACTGATTTTTCCATCCCGTTCTATAAAGATGTGGTCTGGTCCATTTACCATTACCTCGGTAATACTGTTATCCTCTAATATTTCCTGCAACACATCCCATCTTCTGATAGAATTAAAAACCGTGCGAATCATCTCATCTTTTTCCTTTGCTGAAAGATAAATCGTGTGTCCCATTTTTAGTACACATTCTTCGATACATTCCCAAATCGCTTCATCTTCCACTTTTCCCTGTAAATCAATTTCCCGTATTACTTCTTCCTGTATCTTCTGACATTTCTTTTGTACTTCCTCGGTCACCCATACACTCCCTTTCTCCGTTTTCCTCAGATAGTTCTCCATTAAACAGATTGCACTATCTGTATATTCTGCTCTGTCTGTCCACAGTTTTCGCGAAGCAGCAAACGCCGGAAAGCACTTTCCTTCGACTGCTGTATCCGGGTAACAGCCTGTGGCATCAGAATTTTCTCGCATTGCGTCATCAGGTATAACGCCGTTTCATTAAAAAAGCCAATATCAAAAATCACTTTTTCATATTCCGTCTGATTCGTTAACACATTTAGAAAATACTGCATATCTTCTGTTTGCATCTGATAGATATCCCGGTAATCTTCCACCGTTGCAATCCCCTCGATTTCTTCCGTTTCAAAAATAAGGGATTCCAGTTTTAATGCCAGTTTTTCTTTTCTCTGCTTCAAATAAAAGATAACTTCTGACATCCCCCTGCACGGCATATCTGCTTTTTCCTTCCCTTTCTCTTTTGTAAAAAGAAAATCCAATCCCTGAAAGAGTTCCAGATTCACATATAATGTCCTACGCTGTTTTGCTGTTTTTTTCGTCAAATCAAGTGCCGTTTCCGTTACGCCACCTCCACCAAAAGGCGCATAAACCCCTATTAGTTCTGCTGTACTCTTACGGTAATTCTGCTGTGTGTAATAAATATTGTCATTATCTGCCACTTCTGACAGAACTTCTCTAATAATATCCGGTACCGGCTGATACTTAAAAACCAACGGATACTTCGACTCTTCACGCAGCATTTCCCCCTCTGACAGCAGCATAATCTGTGGAATAACATCTTCCAGCTCCATAACTTCTTCCAACACTTCTTCGCCGGCCAGAAGAACATCAACCTCGCCTTTACCGGCACAGTCTTTTAGAAGTTCCAGACTGGTAAATAATCTGCTCTCTATCATCTGGTAATTCTTTTTGCACAAATACAGAATCAATCGTGACATATAACCAGACTTATCATACAGGGCAAACCTGATTTTCTTTACCATAAACCACACCACCTTCCTGCCATAGCAAGAAGATACGCAGCCAGCAAATACGGTGTAAGAATCATTGTCATTTCGGTTCCGTCAATCCGTTTGTCGTAATACAATCTCTTATCCATTCTTCCTGTTGTGAAGTAAGAAAACGCATAACGCATCCTTTTGGAAAACAAACCGTTTTTGCATAACAGACAAAATGCACCAATGCCACTCAGTGTCAGAAACACAAGAACTACATTAAGGAAAAACGACGTGCTGTGCATTCCTCCAATAATTCCAAGCAGTTTAATATCTCCTGCACCAATGGCTCGCAGCAAAAATAGCGGCCAGCAAATCGCGACAATAACGATACATCTGATAATGCACTCTCCCATTTGCACAACACCACACTCGTACAGTGTGACCAGCAATCCTGCTATTGCCCCAATCCCCAGCAGACCATTCGGAATCTTCCTTCTGGTCACGTCATACCCTGTTGCTGCCAGAAGCAATCCTGCTGTTAAAACTTCTTTCATCCTGCGACACCTCCACGATATACAGACTCCACACAAAATGATTTGCACACCATCCTGAGCGGGTGTCGCCAATATAGCAAACGAATTTTTCGCTGTCAACACCACTGCTTTTTGGTACTATTTCATAAAATTTTGACTAGACAATTGTAAAATAGTACTGTAACGCATACAAAAAAAACACGCCCCAAATACCAAAAATTCCCGAAACGCCAATTGAAATTTCGTTAATTGTAACGGACAAATTTCCACCAAAATAAGAGAGTGCCAAATTCACAACATAAATAATTATCGTGCCTGACAGGCATCTGACACCGATTTTAAAAAGCAGCTGGATGACATCCACACCCATTGAAGAAAGAAAAACCAAAAATCCACCTATAAACAACACAATAAAAATGGTATTTTCCAACGTTTGCCCCTTTCATCCTTGCACTGTGACAAGCATTTTTTATAAAACTATGCTGTATTTCATTTTTTCATTCCTTTTTTGTTTCTGCACGAACATAAATGTGCCACCTTCTTTTTTTCCATTTCCCTTGTTTCTACGTGAACATAAAATATGCCACCTTCTTTTTTCCCATTTCCCTTGATTCTGCGCGAACATAAAATATGCCATCTTCTTTTCCCATTTCCCTTGTTTCTACACGAACATAAAATATGCCATCTTCTTTTTCTATTTTCCTCACTTCTGCATAAATTTGGAATTTGCGTCTATACTTATAGTAAGAACCAGATTTACAACAAGATTTTTCATTTCTTGATATGCACCATACCATTGCAACATTTGTCAGCAATGTTTTTGCCAGAGGCAAACAGCGTTTTATTATCAAATAGCAGAAAGGAAGGACTAGCTATGAAAATTATCTGCAAAAAAGAAAAAACTCCCAAAAAGGAAGTTTTTCTAAAAAAGGCACTGATAGAGGCACAGCGCAGTCTGCAGGATGCCTACGACGGCCTTTCCAACGTAAAAGAGCCTGAACTGATTGACAGCTATATTTATGAAATGAATGCTGCCAACCTGCGCTATCAGGTCATTTTGCGCGATTACAAATCACTGGAAGAGCAAAAAAGCACCATCCTCTAACTTGCAAAACAAATATCGCACTGCCCGTTTGACAAACTACACACCTTACAGTGAAAACGCGAGAACACTGTATTTAACGAAGCGTGGGGCGCAGGCTGTCAAATATACCGTATAAATCTAATGTTCCATTCCCCCAAATTGTACTTGGCACCGTTATTCCACTACGGTCTGCACCTCGTATAAAATATTTTTTTGCCTTTACCGTATCCATCGACAAATCATTTCTCTGCACAAGTGCCCATTCTGCCAGTAATGCCACTGCCCCAGCAGTAATCGCTGCTGCCATACTTGCACCACTCCGATAGCCATATCTTGCCTTGTCTTTTCTTTCCTGCCCGGTGACCGGATATGTTCCGATAAAAGGAAGAGGGCCGAATACATTTACGCCCGGAGCAGCAAAATCCGGCTTGATGGAATTATCTCTCGTAAATCCCCTTCCCGACTCTATTGCCACACTCCGGTTGCTGGAATCATAAAAAGAACACGTTATAATTCCCCCGTTATTAGACGGCTCACATAATGTTGTATCCGGGTCTGCCCGTAAAAAATAAGTTCCGTCGGACACAAAATTTTTAATAGGAAGCCACATATCAAACCGTCCGGAAACGATATTTTCCCGAAAAACACGGATTCTCCACACACCGGCAACCGGATTTTGGAAGCGCAGCCGGATGCATTCATCCCCATCTTCATACGAAACTAGCAGATATTCTACATAAACTACAGTATTTCCAAACAAAAATTGTATTTTTCGCGTTTCCCCCAGCCTCGCCTGCAATTTCCCGGTATATTCCCCGTCCGGCGAAATAAGTGCCACCGAATACAGTTCTGTCGCATCCGACCAGAGTTCTATCGTAAATCCCGTTTCACGCTCCTCTACACGCAGTTCTGCCTCCACGCTTTCCTGTCCGTCAAAGCTTTCGTTTTTATAGTGATGCGACGTATTCGCCTCATTTCCTCCTGCCACGGTAATAAAAGCTCCTCTGTAATTTCCCAGATTTGCCAGGAAATCCCCCAGTATGCCACCGTGAATATGACCACCCTGATTCGTTCCCATACCAAGACAGACGACCAGTGGCAGTTTTCTTTTCTCAGCCTGAATCCACAAATAACGAATCCCCAGCATAATGTCGCTTTCTGCATAACACGGCTCTTTAACATCAATAAAATAGTAATCTTTCAAATTTTGCTTTGCTTCTTTGCATTTGACAACACAAATCTTTGCTAAGGGGGCAACTCCCGAAAACTCCTCTTCTTCTGCCACATTTCCAGCAGCAGCTCCGGCAAGAAATGTCCCGTGCCCGTTCGTATCCCTGCTTGGCACAATCTCTAACGGCGTTTCGCTTTCCAATGCCCGGTTTATCATTTCCTGTGTATATTCTGCACCATAATAAAATTCCTCCGGAGAAGTTACCCCCGGCTGCAACGTCTGCACCGTCTGGTCCCATATGCTGACAATACGGCTTTGCCCCGCACCGTCAATAAAAGCCGGATGGGAATAATCGATTCCGGTATCTACAAATCCGACTAAAATTCCCTGTCCGTAGAGATTGAGTCCGGGTTGCCTTTGCACCCTAGAAATACCGGCATTTTCCAGCACTTCTGAAGAAGAAAGCAGCCCATAGCATCTCGGAATCACTTTGATTCCCGAAAGTTCCCCTATGGTATACTCTGTTCCCGGTTCGTAAAGAACAGCAAAACGGTTGGATGCAATATGATAGCAATTTTCGCCCAGTGTTTCATCTGCTGCCTGCTGGAAATATTCCACCAGATAGTCCAGATATGCTTCTGAATAGACTTGTTCCGTGCAGTTTTCAGGCATAAAATTTCCTTTATTGAAAAATTATTTCCTACTATTATATGCAAAAAAAGATTTCACAACACAAAAATACCGGCTTCCGTTATCAGACTTTTTTGCTATGCTCCCTCCTCACGGATTACCCGTTAAGGAAAATAACTGCATTTCTTCGTCTGACGTTTGGAAGTCGGTATATATTTTTCCGAATTTTATTCTTATTACGTCACTCTTTTATTTTTTGTTTATTGTTCTAAAAACTCGTATTCTCTTCTAAAAGTTCTTATTCCTCCGAAAACTCTTCGCGCTGTGTCAGCAGTTTTGCCTCACCACTTCCACGCATTTCAATCCGTGGCGCACCACTGTTTTCGATATAATCTTTCGTAATCGTCACTCTTCCAATTAAATCATCTTTTGGAATTTCATACATAATATCCAGCATAAACTCTTCAATAATCGCACGAAGGGCTCTGGCACCCGTTTTCTTCTCTGCTGCCTTTTTCGCAATGGCTGCAATGGCTTCGTCATCAAACTGCAAATCCACTTCATCCAGTGCCAGAAGTTTCTGATACTGCTTGATAATCGCATTTTTCGGCTGCGTCAGAACTTTTTCTAACATCTCCTGCGTCATTGCCTGCAGCGTAAAGATAACCGGCAGACGTCCCAGAAATTCCGGTATCATACCAAATTCGCGCAAATCCTCCGTCGTGACTTTCTGCAAAATATTTTCATCTTTATCATATTCATCTCCAAGCTGAGCATTAAAACCGATGGAAGACTGTTTTGTCAAACGTCTTTTGATAACAGCCTCCAGCTCTGGAAATGCACCACCACAGATAAACAAAATGTTTTTTGTATTGATTGTTGTCATCGGAACCATTGCATTTTTGCTGGTAGCTCCTACAGGCACTTCTACGTCACTGCCTTCCAGCAGTTTTAACATACCCTGCTGTACCGATTCACCACTCACATCCCGGCTGTTCGTATTTCTCTTCTTGGCAATCTTATCAATTTCATCGATAAAAATAATACCGTGCTCCGCTTTCTCCACATCATTGTCAGCTGCTGCCAGTAATTTCGACAGGACACTTTCGACATCATCACCAATGTAGCCGGCCTCTGTAAGTGAAGTCGCATCGGTAATTGCCAGTGGCACCTGCAAAATTCTTGCCAGTGTCTTAACCATATATGTCTTACCGGAACCGGTTGGTCCAATCATCAGCATATTAGACTTCTCAATCTGCACATCATCTTCTTCGCTGTCTGTCAGCACACGTTTATAATGGTTGTAAACGGCAACCGACATAACCTTCTTGGCCTGCTCCTGTCCTACGACATGCTCATCCAGTGTTTCCTTTATAATATGTGGTGCAGGCAAATGCTGTATATCAAAAATTCCCTCTGCCTGTTTCTTCTTTGCTTCTTTCTTTTCTGCTTTTTTCTTCTTTAAACGCTGATTTTTCGGAACTTCCATATTCGGTGGCTGCTGTCCGTTTGAAAACATATCCATATAAGGCATTCCCATAACAGGCCCCATTTTGTCCATCGAATCAAATGTTTTCTGCATACAGTCATTACAAATACATATGTTATTTGGAATATGAATCATCTTACCGGCTACGCTTTCCGGTCTTCGGCAAATATAACACACATCTTCATATTCGGAATCATTTTCATTATTTTTAATTTCTTCTGACATAGTACACCTCATTTCTAAATTTCCCTATATTAGAATACTCTAACAGAAAAAGGCAGATAAGAAAAGGCTATGAAAGAATTTTTATACTTTTTTCACAGCCATTTTCTTTTTTTATAAGATTATACCGGACCAAATTGATTTCTGTCTAGTTGACGAAAAAAACTTATTATGGTAGAATTGCCTATGTTATATCAGAAATGTCTCCGTAGCTCAGCTGGATAGAGCAACCGCCTCCTAAGCGGTAGGTCGGGTGTTCAAATCACCTCGGGGACGTTTTTTTATTACTCTTTTACTCTTACCATCCGGTATCCCACCCCGATATGTGTCTGTATATACTGGGGCGAATCCGGCTCTGCCTCAATTTTCTTTCGCAGCGTTGCCATAAACACACGCAGGGAAGCAATATCATTTTCTCCATTACTGCCCCAAATTTTCTGTATGATGTAAGTATGCGTCAATACTTTCCCGACATTTTGAGAGAGCAGGCACAACAATTTGTATTCTATCGGTGTCAGATGAATTTCCTCTTCTCCCAGAAAAGCACAGCCTGCATTATAATCTACCCTGAGATTCCCATTGATAAATTCTCTTTCCATCGGAACACTGCTTTGCATATAAGCTAATCTTCTCTGCGTTACACGAAGACGCGCCAGCAATTCTTCCACCGAAAATGGTTTTGTCAGATAATCATCTGCCCCGGCATCCAGTGCTTCGATTTTGTCCGTATCTTCATTTCGCGCACTAATCACAATAATAGGCATATTTGACCATGTGCGAATCCGTTTAATAACCTCCACGCCATCCATATCAGGAAGTCCCAAATCCAGCAGAATAATATCCGGATTGTGTGATGACGCTTCCAGCATGGCAGTTTCGCCGTTGTTTGCAGTCAGATAATGATATTCATGTGCCTTCAATGTTGTCATTATCAGATTCCGGATAGCTGCATCATCTTCCACAACTAAAATAACTACTTTATTCATACATGCTTACCTCCTCTGCAGGCAAAGTAAACGAAAAAACTGCTCCATGTGGTACACGGTCCTCTGCCTGTAATTCCCCACCGTGAGCATTGATAATTGATTTGCAAAGGGCAAGCCCCAGTCCAAGGCTTCGCTTGCTGTCTGCCACTTTATTTTGGCCACTGTAAAACATTTCAAAAATGTGTTCCTTATCCTGTTTCGCGATGCCCGGTCCGTCATCTGCAACAGAAATCACAATCAGACCATTTTCCTTTTTCATCTTAATTTCTATATTAGAATCCTTCGGCGTATATTTAATAGCATTGTCCACAAGATTGATAATAACCTGCACAATCAGCCGGGTATCTATTTTTGCCAGAAGAAATTCCTCACTCTTCTGAATACTGATATGATGTTCTGATTTTTTCCGGGTTATATGCTTTAAGGCTTCCTTCACCACTTCATCCATCAGTTCTACCGACAAATGCAGGTTTACCCTGCCTTCTTCAATGCGCGTAATCGCCAGCAGATTTTCCACCAGTCCTATCAGCCACATCGAATCATCATAAATGTCGGAATACAGCTGCTGCCGGGTTTCCGAATCAAAACAGGCCTCGTTTGCCATCAGATTGCTTGCATTTCCCGATATGGAAGTCAATGGCGTCCGTAAATCATGCGATATCGAGCGTAACAGATTTGCCCGTAACTGCTCATTTTTTGCCATAATCGCTGCTTCCTCTTTTTCTCGCGCATTTTTATCATTTTCTAACGCAAGGGCGCACTCGCCCAGCAGTGAAAGCAGAACTTCTTTTTCAAAATCATCCGGCATTTTTTCAGCAATGGCAATGCCTGCCACGCCATACACACTGTCATTGACACGGAGTGCCAGATACAGACACTTCGCATCCGGAAAACGTTTAGTAGAAGCACCGGCGCACTGATTATGCTCCATAACCCATCGGGCAACATTTTTCTCTTTTTCTGACAAATACTCTTCTTTGCTTTTTTCTTCATCTGCCATACAGACAAAAGGGTTGCGACATTCCAAATCGTCCCCTGCATATAATACCGTATCACGGCAAAATAATTTCACCAGCTGCCGTGCCGTAACCTGCATCATCTCACTGCTGTCCTTTGCTTTTCCAAGCAGTTTTTCTGTGTCCAGAAGAATTTTGGTCCGATATGCAGCCTGCGCCGATTTATGTGCGTGCTCCTTTAGTTCCGAAGCCAGCGTTCCCGTAATTAATGCTGATAAAAACATAACCAGAAAGGTAACCGGATAGCCCTGTTCATATGCAAATAGTGTATATTTAGGCTCCGTAAAGAAAAAGTTGAAAATAATGACACTTGCAGCAGAAGACAGCAAGCCATAAATAGGATTGACCGTAACCAGCGAAATGATTAATACGCTTAATATATACACGGTAATAATATTTGCCTCTGTAAAACCAAGACGCTGAAATAAAAATGCAATTCCCGTTGTCAGCAACAAGGCACCTGCCGATTTCATAATATCCTGTACACAAAAGACAAACTTCTTCCGTCTTTTTGTCAGATAACTTTTTGTCCCCTGCAACATTCCTTATCATTCCCCTTTGCTTTTTTCTGCTCCTATTATAGCACGAACTCTTTTTATGTCCAAAACTGCCCGTACAGACAACCGGCTTTTAAACGGAGAGTTCCGTCTTATCTGTACAAACAATTTGTAATCTGTGCAGTACAGACTTGTCTGCACAACTGGCTTTTAGATATGAAAAACTTTCTGTATGTCACGGTTTCGTCCCAGAACAAGCATCGTTTCGTTCGGTTGCAGCTGTCTTTCCGGCGTTATTTCCAAATCCATTTTTCCGTCCTGTTTTAACGCCATTACGGTAATGTTGTGTTTTTTCCGAATGTCCAGTTCGCCGATAGTTTTGCCAAACCAGTTTTCGGGAATGGAAACCTCAAAAATAGCATAGTCCTTACTTAATTCTATATAATCAAAAATATGGTCTGAACTGTACCGGATAGCCGTCCATGAAGCCAGCTGTTTTTCCGGATATACAATTTTATCTGCCCCGTTTCGCAGCAGGAACTTCGCGTGAACATCCCTTGCAGCTCTTGACACAACAAATTTTGCACCTAACTCTTTTAATAAAGAAGTAGTTTCCAGAGAATTTTGAAAATCATCCCCTATTCCCACGATACACACATCAAAATTGCGCACGCCGAGGGAAGAAAGAAAGTCATAATCCGTACAGTCACCAATCTGCGCATTTGTCACATATGGCAGCACGGCGTCTACTCTTTTTTCCTGCTTGTCAATTGCCATAACCTGATGGCCCAGTTCATTTAATTTAATGGCAACATGTCTTCCAAATCTGCCAAGTCCTATCAATAAAATCGATTTCATAATTGCCTCCTCTATCCAACGGTAATCTTTTCCTGTGGCAGTTTGGAACTGCTGACTTTTGTTCCTGACACAGCAGCATAAATCAAGGTCAAACCACCTACTCTTCCAACATACATCAAAAATATTAAAATTCCTCTGGAAACCAGACCTAACTTCGTAGTAATTCCCAGCGACAATCCTACCGTACCGATTGCCGAAGCTGTTTCAAACAGGCAGGATAACAACGGCAGTCCCTCAATCCTGCTGATAATCAGTCCTCCAGCCAGAAAGAATGTCAGATACAGCATCAGCAGGGCAGTCGCACTGCGAATCGTTTCTTCCGGTATTCTTCGCCCAAAGTAATGTGCATCTTTTCCCCGGAAAACAGATGATGATGCACACAATACGGCAAGCGTTGTTGTTTTCATACCACCTGCAGTCGAGCCGGGTGAACCACCGACCAGCATTAACAGTATAATCAGACCGATGCCCGTCTGCGTCATCATTGTCATATCCACCGTATTAAATCCTGCCGTTCTCGGCGTAACTGCCTGAAACAAAGAAGACAAAACACGCTCTCCCATAGGAAGTTCTGCAAATTCTCCAAAAAAGAAATAAATGGCTGGCAATAAAATCAAAATGCCAGACGTTGTAATAATCACTTTGCTTTGCAAACGGTATTTCCTGAAATGCAAATGATTAACCCGTATATCATCCCACGTCAGAAAACCAATACCACCTGCAATAATCAGCAGCATAATAACAACATTGATAACCGGCTGTCCGGCAAAGGAAACCAGTGAAGAATACTGTTGCCGTATGCCCATCAAATCAAAACCGGCATTGCAGAAAGCAGACACGGCATGAAAAACAGAATACCAGATTCCTTTTCCTGCTCCAAACTCTTTGCAAAAAACAGGAAACATCAAAACGGCACCCAGCAGTTCAAAGCATACCGTCATTTTTATGATAAATCCCGTCAGCCTGACGATACCTCCCGTATGTGGTGCAGAAATCGCATCCTGTAATGTACTTCGCTGCATCAGACTGATTTTCTTTCCCGAAACCATTGCAATCGCAACGGCTATCGTAATAACGCCCATTCCTCCAATCTGAATCAGGCATAATATCACAAACTGTCCAAAAGACGACCAGTAAGTGGCCGTGTCCTGCACAACCAGTCCTGTCACACATACTGCTGACGTAGAGGTAAACAGTGCATCTTCAAATGATGCTCCCCCGGCTCCTTTCGTTGCAACCGGCAGCATCAGCAATAAACACCCTGCCAGAATGGCAGCGGCAAAACCTATAATAATTATCCGAAAAGAAGTCAGTTGATGTTTTTTTAACAATGTTCCCATCTTTTCCACCTTTTTCTCCATACATGTTAATATCCTATTGAATCTTACCATATAGGATGTTAAGTACGCATAAATAAATTCGTTCTGACATAAAGATTGTATAAAGATTGCTAACCGTAAAATCGTTTCCACCAGATTAGTATCGCATTTTGAGCGCAAAAAAATACGCCCTGGTTCTGCCAGAACACGGCAAAACCAAAGCGTATTTACTTTCCTATTTCATTTTTAGTAAATCAGAAATCAAAGAAGTTCTTTCCGAAACTCTCTTTCGTCTTTTTATGTCTTCTGTTATAACGGACACCTTTACTTCGTTTCTTTTTCTCGGCTTTTTGAGTCTGCTTTTCATAATGGCTGCTATGATTTCTCCGGACTCTTTTATTCGCCTTTCTCTGCTCACTACGTTCCCTGCGCATTCTCCGGTTATATTTTCTTTTTCCTCTTTTACTCCGGTAACCACCCACCATGCGTTTTCTCTGCTTTCTGCCCAGCTGCAGCTTTGGCAGCCTTACATTCTTAACCATACAGAAAATTCCAAAGAACACTGCCACGGCTACGAGTAAAAGCAGAATAATCTGTACAGCCTTTATCCGGAACACGCTTACAATGGCATTCTTTATTTTTCGCCAGAAGTTTGCCTTCTCCTCATCTTTCTTTTCTGTTTCTTCTATCTGTTTAATTTCCGTATCTACAATTTTTCGTGATGCAGCATCCAGATGCTTTCCTGCCGTATCTTTTGCCTTCGTATACAAAATATCCGTAGAGCCAACGGTGCGCCCACCATAAGTGTAGGTCACATGGCCAATCACATTTTCGCCTTCCTGCAATGTCACATTCTGGTCATAAGAAATCTTCTGTGTTGCCTGCGACAGTTCCACGCCCTTTGGCAATACAACGGAAGACTCTCCTGCCAGATGAATCGGCGACTCTTCCGTATCAAAATAACTGTCATAATTATTAAACAAATCTTTGTTAATATCACTCGTCTTTTCGTCTACGGTATATTTTTTGTATTTCTCAAATCCATAATTTAAAAGTGTCGTTGTATCCGTATATTCATTTGGCTCGCCCTGCGTCGGACCGTTGGCATACATAATGACACATACCAATTCCATACCGTCTTTTTCAGCAAAAGTAACCAGTGTATTCCGTGCCACATGGGTATAACCGGTTTTTCCACCAATACAATACTTATATTCATATTTTGGATACTTGTATCCGTTAATCATCTGGTGATGGTTGTTCCAGTAACGCACCTGTTTGTGCTTATTCGTCTTTGGCATAACATAATTTCTGGTAGCTGCCACTTTTCGGAAGGTAGAATTTTTCATAGCCTCACGGGCAATCACTGCCATATCATATGCCGTCGTATAATGCTTCGGGTCCGGCAGTCCGTTTGGATTATTAAAATGCGTATCCTTTAACCCCAGTTCTTTAACACGCTCATTCATTTTATCAACGAATTTTGAGATAGAACCTGAAATGTGTTCGCCTACCCCTAAACAGACTTCGTTTGCCGATTCCAGCATAATCGCATACAGGCACTGCTCTACTGTCAGTTTTTCTCCTACTTCGGAATAAATCGTAGAACTTCCTGCTTCAATTCCGTAAACGGCACTTTCTGAAAATGTAACCGTTTCACTCATAGAACAGTTTTCTGCCGTCAGCATCGCTGTCATAATTTTTGTAATACTGGCCGGATAATGCTGCTTATGAATATTTTTCTTATATAAAATAGAACCAGTGGAAAGTTCCATCACAATCGCTGAATCACAAGATAATCTGCTCTTTTTTGGACCAGATGGCCATGTCGCGCTTTTCTGTGTTGCCGTTGCGCTTTTTGTCTGGGATATCACTCCGGCTGCTGCCACATCCGTTACACATACTGCTGTCAGACTTGATGTGAGCAGTATTCCACACAATATCTTTCTTAGCGTCTTCTTTCTCTTCATCTTCTTCTCCATTCTTACCTTCGACTATTTTCTTTATCACAATCTCGTTCGGCTTCCCCACAAACATAGGTATTATAGCATACTCTCTTCTATATTTCTAGTAAACCAGCCGATATAAACTGCTTTCCTCAGCGAAGTTACTCATTTCATACAAAACAAGTGCTTCATCAAAAACTTCTTCCTGCAGCAGTTCCTTCACCGAATCCCGGTAATAACGCAAATCTATCATAACGATTTCGTCATAATCTTCCAGAAGAAACGGGACAAAACTGTTTGCATACGAATCTTTCACAACCAACAGTTTCTTATTACCGTTTCCCGTTTTTATCCGGACTTTTCCAAAATTGCCTCCAAAAAAATAAGCATATTTGTCCTTCTGCTTTAATTTGGGAACATCATAAACACCCTGCCCTTTTTGCCCGTCACTTTCCGTTGTCACTTCCGGAAGGTTCTGTGCTGCATAAATGGTATCGGGCGCAGCCTTTTTATCTAATACCTTAGAATACATCGTGCCGTAAAATTCTTCGGTTACTTTTTTCGGTGCAAAATAAGAATAGGATTTTGCCTGTATCTGCACACTCTGGCAAAAACTGCGATATGCCGTATAGGCACCCCATAGCGTCCAGTGATGGTCCGTTTTGTAATAAACCTGCTCTTTCTTTTTTGCTTTTTTTAAAGCCTTTCTGGTATCAATTACCACCGCACTTTTTACAATCGTTTTCGCCGTCTGATACATACCGTCTGCATCGTAATAAGAAGCCAGTTCCGGAAGTTTTTCCGGTAAAACGCTTGCCGGGGAAGGCACAAGCAGCAGACTGGTCTTTCCTGTCATCTGTGTCCCCAGATATTCCACATAATGCAGGTTTTTATTATATTGTTTCTGGTCTGTCATATCCTGCGTTTTTTTCGCAAAATAATACCCGTCTTTTCCTATATATACATCTGCAATTTCCCGGTATCCGGCCAGTTTTTCTACGCTCGTAGAAAAACTCATCCACTTTTCCCGTCCTAGAAACTGGTCACTCATTGCCGTTTCCAGTTTATCCTGAAACTCACCTTCCATAAAATCTTCCATTGACCACGACGGATATTGTTCCAGATAACGGTTCTCCTGCTCTGAATAACTCTTCTGTGGTTTCACAAAAGACTGCAGCCCAAACCATACCAGTATTCCAAAAGAAATTAAAATATAAATATGATAATATTTTTTCATTTTCTGCTCCATAACCGGATGTTTCATCTGAATCCTTTTTTGTGTCATTTACTGCGAAAAAGCAACGCAAATATCCGATTTGCGTCTGTCGCTACAATCCCTAAAAACGAAAATACAAAAATGGATTGTAAGAACCACTAATCAGCATACTCATACTGATTAGAAGAATACAAAGTGTGTACATACTGTACAGCGCAAATCCAATAACCTGCACCCGGTCTTCCTTTCCGTCAGGCAGTTTTTTTTGGAAAAACGCTTTGATTTTCTTAACACACGCTGCCGGTACTCCTGTTGCTGCCAAAGCCAGTATAACAACAAAAATGCCATAGGTACGCCACTGGTACAGCGACGTTTCCGTCAAGAAGGAATGGTCCAGTCCAAACATTACCTTCAGATATTTTCCGATTGCTCCAAAATCTTCTGTCGCAAAAATAACCCAGCCGACAATTACAAAAAACATACTATATAAATGGCGTACAAAACCAGGCCAGCGTTCCATCTCTTTTAGCAAAAACAGTTTTTCTGCCAAAAGCAGGACAAAATAATAAAGTCCCCAAAGAACGAAATTCCAGCTGGCACCGTGCCACAGTCCCGTCAGCATCCAGACCACAAGCAGATTAAAAATCTGACGTCTGATTCCCTTCCTGTTGCCTCCCAGCGGGATATAAACATACTCGCGAAACCAGCTTCCCAATGTAATATGCCACCTTCGCCAAAATTCCGTTATGCTCTTTGATTCATACGGGTGACGGAAATTTTCCGAAAATGTAAATCCAAACATCCTGCCCAGTCCGATTGCCATATCCGAATAGCCCGAAAAATCAAAATAAATCTGAAAAGTATATGCTATCGCTCCAAGCCATGCGCCTGCAACACTCAGTTCGTTTAGATTGCTTTCGGAAATCTCCTGCCACAGCAGCCCAATCTGGTTTGCCAGAATCACTTTTTTTCCCAGTCCGATAAAGAAACGCTGTATTCCCGAAACCCACTCTTCCTCTCGTATCCTGCGCTGTTCTATCTGACCGGCAATCTCTTTATAACGCACAATCGGCCCTGCAATCAGCTGTGGAAACATACAGACATACATACAGAATGAAATGATATTTCGCTGGGCACTGACCTCTCCCCGGTAGACATCTATCGTGTAGGACATTGTCTGGAATGTATAAAAAGAAATTCCGATAGGAAGTGTAAGTTTTAACAAATCCACCCCGGAAGCCGTCAGCTGATTCCACGATGAAATCAGCATATCAGTATACTTAAAGAAAAAGAGAATCCCCAGATTGCCTACAACAGACAATATCAGAAAGCATTTTTTCTGCCGTTCTTTTCCCCGACTGTCATAATATGCAATCATTCTGCCATTCACATAATCAAACACAGTAGAAAACAGCATAATCAGAATATATACCGGTTCTCCCCATGCATAGAAAAACAGGCTTGCCAGTGCCAAAAGCAGATTTCGGAATGGCGACGGGCAAACTGCATATAGTATTACAACAATCGGCAAAAATATACATAAAAAAGTCAAACTGCTAAAAACCATTTTTCTATCCTTTACTACTTATCCTGCGAAATAATTTGTGCCATTTTCCCTATTAAATATGAATTTCTTGTCATAGAAATATTGTTAATCAAAATAATATCTTTTACTTTTTTCTTTTTGGCAAACTGCGTCAGACTGCCTTCCCAATAACGATAATCAAGCACATAAATTGTCTGGTAATGGTCTGCCAGATAAGGAACAAACGCATTTCCGTAGGATTCCTTGACCACGATACAGGAACTCTTGTCGCAAATGGCTTTATTTTTGATTACGGTATACGGATTATCTCCGGCAATATAAGCACAATATTTCAATCCTGCGCCATAATTTTCAGCATCTGCAATAACAGGTGCTTTTGCCGTAACACCATTTGTTGTTGTATACTTCATCTCAATTTTGCTGCCCAGTGGGTGATACGATATCAGGGTATCCTTTTTCAGGTTTTTATTCTGGTTCGTTTCCTGATAAAAAGTCCCCTTAAACCCTGGTGCCTCCGTTTTTTTATAGGCAGACAACGGATTGGGCTGTATCCCCTTGCTCTGGCAGAATATCTCATAAGCATAATACGCCCCCAATGAAGTCCAATGATGGTCTGTTCTGAAATAAATATATTCTTTCCGGTGCTGCATCAGCGTATCATAAAGAGGTACGAATGTTTCTCTTCCGGACAATTTTTTCTGGATTTTTCGCAGTGCTTTTTCCTGCGAAGAAGAATTTACCTGATTTCTTTTGTTGTCGGGCATCGTAATGCCTGCACTGGTAGGTGCTACCAGCGTGTATACCTGCGCCTGCCCTTCCAGTTTCTTTGTGAGTTTATTAACCAGCGACGCATACCGTCCGGCAATACTGTCAACATAAGAATACAATTCATAACCTGCGTTACCGATTACAACAGTTCCCGTGTCATATGCCTTTACTTTGCCGTGACTGATAATCTTGTCATATACCTTTGGTGTTGCTGTCGGTTCTGCTGCCAACTCCTCATCATCAGATACGGCTGGCGTGTTTTCTGCTGCCGGTTCCGTGCTGTCCGGTGTGGCAGTCGCTTTTTCTTTGTTATCAGACTTGTTTTCGTCAGACTTCCCTTTGGCTAGTTCGTTTTTGCCGGATTCCGTTTTCTCCTCTCCAAAATCGACAACTTCTGTTCCCAGATAACTGCCATTCTGTTCAAGATGTTTATGATAAATCCGTGTTCCCATTACCGTGGCACAAATCGCTCCCACGATTGCGATATATATTATTTTTCGCTTCATCCCGGCATATTCTCCCATATATCTGAATCATCACTGGTCTATCGCTGCATCAATAACTTTCTTTGCCGTATCTGTATCGGACGTAACACATACTATCACATAACATCCACAACGGACTCTTACGGCATTTTCTATTTTTTTTGCTTCTTTTGGAATATAATCCCGAAACATTGTTTCCATTTCATCTAAATGTGTCTTGGCATTTTCCTGATTTGTCTGCGCAGCCTTTTCATTTTCTGCTGTCATAACAATAATTTCATCTGCATAGGAGCCATTTCCCATATAAACCTGTAATTTTGTGCCTTCTTCCGTTGCAATCATACCACCTGCCACAGAGTCATCCAACTTTTTTAATTCGGTTTCAAATGCCACTGTTTTCAGCAAATTAGTAATCAAAGCATTTTCATCTAACTTTTTATCCGTCTTTTTTTGTTTCTTCACTTTGGTCTGTTCTGTCTGCACGGTTTCTGTCTGGTTCATATCACGAATCATTCCATAGACTCCCCAGCACATAACGGCAATAACAAACACGCCCATAGCTGCCGTCAGCAGCAGCCGGTAATCTGTTTTCTGGTCTGTCATAGTATCTCCATTCTTAATGACTTTGTAAATCGCCTTTTCTTTTCTATATCTGTCCACACAATTTGTATTTCAATACAGCAAGCACTTCGCGCGCATATGCATTCGGAACCGTCTGGGGATACGTTTTAGAACCCAGACCGTCCACATACTGCAGTCCCTGCTTTTTTGCGATTCTCTTTGCACGATAAATATGAAAATCGTTACTTACAATCACAATTTTCTTATCTTTTCCACCAATTAAATTAACACTGTTTGCAATATTCTGGTCCGTGTTGACGGAAGTTTCATCCAGCAAAAGCCTGTCCGACGCAATTCCCTTTTCTGTCAGATAACGGCGCATTGCCTCTGCCTCAGAAATATCTTCGCCACGTCCCTGACCACCGGATAAAACGGCTTTTGTCTGTGGGTTTTCTTTCAGATATTCACAGGCAGCTTCCACACGGTATCTCAAATTCGCACTCATTCTCTCTCCGAAAACATGTGCTCCCAGCACAACAACATAATCTGCATTTTTTTCCGGCTCTTTATTGCCTTCCCGAATCAGACTGCCCAGCATAATAACAAATACAGCCAGACCGATGCAGACGATACCTGCCACAATCTGCTCTGCCCGTTTTGCCGTCAAATGCTCTGTCTTCACAATCCATCTGTGAAGCAGTCCCCAGAGAACAAGGACAATACCCAGCATTGCCCAGATATACAAAAATGTATCATTAATACCAATCGTCATCGCATAAGTCACAAAATATACAATGCTAATAACACCTAACAGCATTAGAATTATACTCAAAACCATAACTCTCCCTCCTACAAAAAGAACTGCACAATAGCATATGGCTTTCCATCTTCCCCATTCAAAGCCACAAACACTTCTTTCTGGCCTTCCTGATAAACAACAGGAATAATCCGGTCACCGAGCACAGCCTGCTTCTTGTATTCCACACGCAGCTGGCTGACTTTATCCTGATGTCCCAAAAATTCCATCGCCATCTGCACATACTGGCGATTATTAACGTGATGGTTTGTATCCAGATGATATTCCCGGACAATAATCTCTTCTTTGGTAACGCCTTCCTCCGGAAGCTTTATCTTGCGTGGGGCATAATCCATTTCCAATGGCTCTGCCTTGCCGTAGATTTCTCCAATTTCCGGCGTAACCATCATAGGACGTCCTCTCTTCAAATCCATCAGAACCCAGATGGAATTTGCTTTTGCCACACACGCTCCGGTACTGTCCGTAATCAGAAAGTTACGATAACCAAACATCTTCTCAAAGCCGTAAGACTGCGTTCCTACCGTAATCTTTTCTCCCATCTTCGGGTACTGCTCAATCACAATCTGCCACGAATTTAATACCCACATTAACTGACGTTCCTTATGCCATTCTAAGCCTACTCCCAAATCTTCTGACTGAAAATTGGTGCAGTCCTGCATATAATCAATTATGGCACTGACACTCATTCTGCCGTCTTCTGCTGTTTCACTATATCGTACTCTGCTATCAAATGTATACATTTTCTGCCTCCTCTGACATCATCAGACTTTCTGCATACCCTAAAATCTGCTTATTTTTCTAAAGTCATTTGCACTTTCAAGCTGCAAAAATCGCCATCTTATATTAATATAACACACAACGGCAAAAACTGCTACTGCTGAATTTGTTTACTTGTACCCATATGCCTTTCGCCACTGCTTAGGTGTCATGCCTTTCTTCTTTTTAAATGTGCGAATCAGATGGCTGCAATCGGCAAAACCGGTTTCCTGACTGATATAGGTAAGGTCCAGATTGGTAAAACGCAACAGTTCCAGCACCTTATTAATACGAATAAACTCAATATATTCTTTGCAGGACTGGTTATAGGTCTTGCGAAAAAGTTTGGCAAAATACGAATAGCTCATATTGCACTGAGCAGCAAGTTCCTGCACCTGCAGCGTTTCATTGTAATGATTGTCAATATATTGCGTTATTTCGTCAAAAGCCCTGTTGCCCACGGAAGAATCACTGATAATTTCATCGATGCAAAGCCCTCTCTTGCGCCAGATGCGCATCAGTTCTGCCAGAAGCGCTGACGCAAGCGAACTGGAAATAATATCATACCCATAATCTTGACAGCTCATTTCCCGGATACAATCTTCCATATAACCGGCTATCGGCGTATTCTGCAGCATATCAGCAGAAAAATAAATATTTTCCGGATTTTCTTCAAATGCGTGCAAAAGCGTTTTGGAAAATTGCGTTTTGAAATTATTATTGGTATTCAGAAAATTCAAATCAAATTTAAGCACCCGGTAGGAAATCGCTGATTCTTCCTCCTGCAATTCAGAATTGTTTGTTGCAATCGGATAAATCGCATTGTGCTGCGTATCCCGTTTTGGCTTTTTGACAGAAGAAAAAATTCGCGTCTGCGATGCTTTTTTCGCTGCATTTAAGCCCGACGGCGCATTTAAGTCCTCCAGAATGTCTACGGAATGAACCTTCTGTGGACAAAATATAATCAAATCGCCTGCCCTCAGCGTATAGACATAATCTCCACAGGTTGCCTCTACTGCCCCGTTTTGCAGATAAATAATTTCTATAAAATAGTGCCAGTGGGGAAGAATCGGGAAATTCCACGGCTGCGTTGCGTGATAAAAAGCTTCCATCGGCTGGTTCAAGCCATCTGTATACTCAAATAAATTCTGCATAATAATCTTCCTTTCTTATCTAAGTAACTTGTTGTGAACGGGCGACGAGAAAATCTCTAATTTTTCGTCTGCCATCAGAGCAACTTGTTCTTTTTATGTAATTTTATCCCAAAAAGAAAATTAAATTGTTTTATTCTATCCTTATTTTTCCCTCTCGCCTTCCTACTCTTCCTGAAGGCTTCAAAAAATTACCTAAAAATCACTGCTTTTTTTCTTTTCTACAAATATTTTTTCAAAATTCATAAAAACAAATCCTCAAAAAAGATAGATTTGTACAATTTTTGTAGACACACATTATATTATATTAAAACCATTTTTAATACAATACACATACCCTATAAAAGTAAAAAGAAAAATCTGCTTTTTGATAAGCAAAGCAGAAACAACAGACGATATTAATTACAGGAGAAAGGAGGAGTATTCATATGACTCCCATGAAATGGTTTTATTCTTTTTTGAAACAGTATAAATGGCGTATGTTCTGGGGAATGGTTCTGGTCACGATACTGGTTGCCTCTGCACTTGCCAGCCCGTACATATCCAAAATCATAGTAGATGACGTAATCGTTGCAGAACATTACGACCTGCTGATGCCAATGATTGGTTTACTGATTGGCCTTGTTATATTAAAAGGTATCTGCCGGGTTTCTTCCCAGATTCTTTTTGAAACAAGTTCGCAGGGCGTTATTTACAAAATGCGTGACAAGGTTTACCGGAAACTGTTGCAGGAAGACTTTGCTTTCTACAACAAAAACCGTACCGGCGACCTGATGAGCAGACAGACAGGCGATATGGATGCCATCCGTCATTTTATTGCATACGTTATCTACATTATTTATGAAAATGTGCTTTATTTCATACTGGCACTGGTAATGATTTTTATGATTAATGTACCACTGGCACTCTGTATGGTTATTGTGCTTCCACTCGCAGCCATTACTACCTATATGCAGGCAAAATCCGTAAAACCGGCATTCAAAAACTGCCGTAATGCTTTCTCAAGCCTGAACGCATTTGTGCAGGAAAACATCAGTGGAAACCGTGTGGTTAAAGCCTTTGCCAAAGAAGATTATGAAATCGAAAAATTTTCTGTCGAAAATGATAAATACCGGGAAGCCGAGCTGAATGCATCACGCATCTGGAAACGGTTTGTTCCTATTTTTGAACTGCTGTCCTATGCCCTGAATATTCTGCTGATGCTGATTGGTGGCATTATGGTAATCAAAAAGCAGATGACAATGGGTGACCTGGTAGCCGTAAACGGCTATTTATGGATGCTGACAACACCACTTCGTATGGCCGGATGGTGGATTAATGACGTGCAGAGATTTACTACGTCTGTAGAAAAAATATACGATACCTACTCTGCCGAGCCGGATATCAAAAAGCCAAAGCATCCCGTTGAACGAAAAAAATTATCCGGAAATGTTACATTCCAGAATGTTTCCTATTCTGCTGATGATGAGGACATTCTGCACAATATCAATTTTGATGTAAAGCAGGGAGAAACAATTGGTATCATCGGAACAACAGGAGCCGGAAAATCTACTATTATGAACCTGCTGTGCCGTTTCTTTGACACGACGCAGGGTGAAGTTCTGGTAGACGGCATCAATGTAAAAGATATGGATATGTACCAGCTGCGTGACAATATCGGAATCGCTATGCAGGATGTATTTTTATTCTCTGACACAATAGAAGGAAATATTGCTTACGGCAAACCGGAATGCAGTTTTGAGAAAGTGCAGGAAGTTGCCAAAATGGCTGATGCCGACTCTTTTATTGAGGGACTTCCCGACGGTTATGACACCATTGTAGGCGAACGTGGTGTGGGACTCTCCGGTGGACAGAAGCAGCGTATTTCCCTTGCCAGAGCATTGCTGAAAGACCCGTCGATTCTGATACTGGATGATACTACTTCAGCAGTCGATATGGAAACCGAAAGTTATATCCAGAAACAATTAGAAAATATTAACCATACTTGTACCATATTTATTATTGCGTACCGTATTTCTTCTATTATGAAAGCCGACCAGATTTTTGTACTGGACAAGGGCGAAATTATTGAGCGTGGTACCCATGAGGAACTGATAAAAAAGAACGGCTATTATGCTACCGTATACCGTCACCAGTTCCCGGAGCAGTAAATTTTTGAAAGGATGTGAGATAATATGGCAAGAAACCGTTATGATATCGATGAAACATTAGAAGAAAAGTTCGATGCCAGCCAGTTTAAGCGGCTTATAAAATACATTACACCATATAAAAAGAAGATGTTGATTGCCTTATTCTTTATGCTGTCATCTGCCTTTTTGGTAACTTTTATTCCAAAATTTATGCAGCTAGAAATGGACATCTACATTCCTGACGGCAATATAAAAGGCATTGTCGGCCTGACTCTGCTGACAGCAGCCATCTGTCTGTATGATGCCATCTGTATCCGTATCGTAATACAGTTGACCGTTTCCGTAGGACAGGATATTATCCATCAGTTGCGCGAAGATATTTTTCATCATCTGCAGGAACTTCCTTTTTCCTATTATGATGAACGTCCACACGGCAAAATTCAGGTAAGGGTTGTCAATTATGTCAACAATTTAAGTGACATCCTTTCCAATGGTATTTTAGGAACGATTACGGATTTATTTAACCTGATTTTTATTATCACGTTTATGTTTAGTATGAGTCCACGTCTTACTCTTATCTGTCTGTGTGGTCTGCCGGTTCTGTTTCTGTTTGTTTTATTAATCAAAAAATATCAGCACCGTGCCTGGCAGGTACAGAACAACAAGCAGTCTAACCTGAATGCCTATATTGCAGAAAGCATTAACGGAATCCGTGTAACGCAGGCCTTCGTCCGTGAAAAGGAAAATACACAGATTTTTAATCACCTGAGCAAAAGTTACCGTGATGCCTGGATGCACGCCAGTTATTATGGCTTCGCAATGGGCCCGATGGTGGATTTGATTTCCACAATAACAACAGCTTTCATCTACGTAGCCGGTGTATCTTATATCGCAAACGGCAATGAATTTGGCGTCAGTGTGGGAATACTGGTTGCATTTACGGCTTATATCAGCCGTTTCTGGACACCAATCAATACGATTGCCGGTTTCTACAACAGTATGGTTACAGCTGTTTCCTATCTGGAAAGAATCTTTGAAACGATTGATGAGCCGGTAGAGATAAAGGATGCCAAGGATGCCGTGGAAATGCCTGAAATTAAAGGAAGTGTTGCTTTTGAGCACGTTGATTTCAGTTATGAAGATGGTGTTAAGATTTTAAAAGATGTCAATTTTCAGGTTAAACCGGGAGAAACGATTGCTTTTGTCGGTCCTACCGGTGCCGGAAAAACAACTATTGTCAATCTGCTGAGCCGTTTCTATAATGTAGATTCCGGCAAAGTGCTGATTGATGGCATTGATATTTCAAAAGTTACCCTGCATTCTCTACGTACACAAATGGGTGTTATGATGCAGGACAGTTTCATCTTCAGTGGCACTATTATGGATAATATCCGTTATGGAAATAAGACAGCAACGGATGAAGAAGTAATCCGTGCAGCCAAAACTGTTTGCGCTCACGATTTTATTATGCAGATGGAAAACGGTTACCAGACAGAGGTTAACGAACGTGGAAGCCGTTTGTCAGCCGGACAGCGTCAGCTGATTTCTTTTGCCCGTGCCCTTCTGGCAGACCCGGCCATTCTGATTTTGGACGAGGCAACCTCCAGTATTGATACAGAAACCGAACTCGTTTTGCAGGAAGGTCTCAACCATCTCCTGCAGGGAAGAACTTCTTTTATCATTGCACACAGATTGTCCACCATCCAGAATGCCGACTGCATTATGTACATTAACAACGGAGGCATTGTTGAAGCCGGCACCCATGAGCAACTGCTGGCACAAAAAGGACCATATTACGAATTGTTTATGTCACAGTATAATATTAACTGATTTCAAAAGAACCTCGCATGAATATTACAGTTTGTGCGAGGTTTTTGCATTACTACTATGAATTTCGCAGAAAGTGTGCTATATTTATTAGATATGGCAATTTTAACTAGAAGAACATAAGAAAGAAGGGCATCATGAGTTTCTGGCACAATTTTATCGGACATACAAAAACAATTTTGCATCACAAAAAATTAGTTCGCCGGTATTGTTTCCGGGCAGGCTTATACAAACAGGGCATCGTACATGACTGGTCAAAATATTCACCGGTTGAATTTTGGAACGGTGTCCGTAACTATCAGGGGGGCAAAAAAAGTCCTAACTTTGGCGAGAAGACGGCCAAAGGTTATTCTTCCGCCTGGCTGCACCACAAAGGACGCAACCGGCATCATTATGAATACTGGATTGACTACACACTGGACCCGAGTGCCGGACTGCAAGGTATGCCTATGCCGACGCGCTACGTTTTGGAAATGTTTTGTGACCGGATTGCAGCCAGTAAAAACTATAACCGGGAAAATTATGATGACTCTTTTGCCTTACAATATTATGAAAGAAACAAAGCACATTATGTTATGCACAAAGACGCAAAAGATTTATTAGAAAAACTGCTGCATATGCTGGCAGAAGAAGGCGAAGAAGCCACCTTTGCCTATATTCGCAAAAATATCGACTGGAAACATTCTCCAAAATGGTAATGTAAACCGTATCGTATAAAAATGCTGATAAATCGAAAAGCGCAACACAGCATAAAAAACGGTAATAAATCAAAAAACACGACATAACATAAAACGAAAATTAAACCTCTGGAAATGGCAGGAATTATTATGAATTTCAAAAAATTTTTATTAAACAATAAACATATCCTTTTTATTCTTTATCTTCCCATCTATCTGTTCTGTTTTGGATGGTTAGAGAAAAGAGATATTCCTTGTACCACCATTCACTGTATCGTAGATGACTGGATTCCTTTTTGTGAACTCTTTGTCATTCCCTACGTGCTATGGTTCTTTTATGTAGCTGTTGTAGTTATTTATTTGTATTTTCAAAAAGAACATCTGGAAGATTTCTACCATTGTGTCATTACCCTGATACTTGGTATGTCAACCTGTCTGTTCATTTATTTTATCTTTCCAAATGCACAGAATATGCGCCCGGAACACTTTACACGCACAAATATTTTTACGGATATTGTTCAGTTTATTTATGCAAGCGATACCAATACAAATGTATTGCCAAGCATTCACGTTTACAATGCCATTGCCATCCATATCGCATTTGCAACTTCGCACAATTTCCGTAACCGTAAAGGCTGGCGAATGGCATCACGCATTCTCTGCATTTTAATCTGCTTATCCACAATGTTCTTAAAGCAGCATTCTTTCTTGGATGTCGTTTCCGGCATTGCATTATATGCTATTTTCTATGTGCTTGTCTACCGGATTTTTCCTTCGATAGGCCAGCCACGCAAAGCAGATACCAAAAAATAAAATACCATATATCGTAGTAATCGGTGTTGCCAGTCCCACTAACATCAGTGAAGTATTCGGCAGTTTTGACATATAAACAGATACCGGAATACGGATTAAAAATGCTGATGTAATTCCCTGTACCATAACCGGGAGGCTTTTGCCACATCCGTTAAAATAGCCGATGCTGCTAAACAGAACACAGGTTAAAATACATTCAACAGAAAATCCTCTTAAATAGTCTGCACTCTGCGCAATAACTGCCGCATCACTTGTAAATATGGACGACAGTACTCCCCCACCGAAAAATCCGGCAAAGAAAATCACAACCCCGACACTGCAGCCTGTAAATACTGCCGTAAAGAATCCCTTCTTTGCACGTGCCCTCTGTCCTGCTCCGATATTTTGTGCCACAAAAGCAGATACACTCTGCATTATTGCCGAAGGAATCAGCATAATAAACGATACAATTTTCTGGGCAACTCCATATCCTGCAGACTGCATCAGTCCCATATCATTGATAATCGAATTGATAACCAGAAACGAAATCTGCACGGTTGTTTCCTGAAGTGCTATCGGCAGACCGATATTCAAAATTCTTTTTAATTCTTTCCCATAAATCCGGCACTGCTGCAGCGAAAAGGAAACCGGCAGGTTTTGCCTGCGAATCACAAAAACAGATACCACGACTGACACAAACTGCGCCAGAACAGTTGCAAGAGCAGCACCAACCACATCCATTTTCAGCGCGCCTACAAACAGAAAGTCCCCAATGATATTGACCAGGCAGGCAACACCCACAAAAAGAAATGGTAAGTTGGCATTTCCTACGCCTCGCAAAACACCACTGATAACATTGTAGGCAATAATAACAACAATGCCACCAGAGCAAATTCTTATATACAAAACGGCTTTGCCAAAAGATGCTTCCGGCACCTGCAGAATCTGCACAATATTCTTTGCGAAAATTTCCAGAATAACCGTCAGCACAACGCCTAATATCGTAAACATAACTATCGTGGTTCCTACGGCATCTCCTGCATTTTTCTGTTTCTGCGCACCGATATGCTGACCGATGACAACCGTAGAACCCATCGCCAGACTGGTAATAATAAATGTTACCATCTGCATAAAACTGCTGCCCGTACCTACTGCCGATATGCTGGAGGCGTCCCCGAACTGGCCAACCACCAGCAAATCAACTGCACCATACGCAGCCTGCAAAACAAGTGCCCCCAATACGGGAATCGCAAATCGTATCAAAGCACCGAAGACGGAGCCTGTAATAAATGAATTTTCTTTTTGTTCTTTCATAACGTATTCCTCTTTCCTTTTTTCTGATAATTCTGCTGCCTTTCAGATTTTCAATGGTTCTGTTTCCTTTCAGGCACACAGTTTTCCTTCCTTCTTTGACAATTCCCGTGATTCCACATAATATAATATAAGAAAAGCAATCCGGAGTTTTATTATGCGTTGTTTTCACAAACTATTCCTGCTGCTCCAATGTAGCCGGCGATTCAACAAAAAAATTTTTTGTTTAAGACGTTCCTGGAATGAAGTTTCCTTTATTTTGAATCAGGCATGCTGCCAGAGATGTCGCTCATCCGGGAAAGAGAAATGTCATCACTGATTTTTACACACCATTTGAAAGGAGTTTTTATGTTTCAGCCTAAACTCATTGTTACCGATTTGGACGCTACAGCCTTAAAAAACGATAAAACACTTGCACCCGAAACGATTGCTGCCTTTGCAGCATGCAAAAAAGCAGGCATTCCCACTGCCATTGCAACTGCCCGTTATATTGAAGGGGCAAGACCTTTTGCCGAACAGCTGCAGGCTGATTATTGCATTTTGCTGGACGGCACGCTTGTTTATGAAAAAGACCACATCATCTATTCTAACACAATGGATGTTACCACGACCAATCTGATGTTGCAGCAATTAATCCATTACCATGCACTTTCCCACATTGCTATCCCGACAACAGATGGCATTTACCGTTACCCCGAAATCGCAGAAGGCACTCCGTCAAAATATCTGATTGACTTAGACAAGCCTTTCCCTCTCCCTGCCAACAAGATTGTGGCAGAAATTCCAGACAGCACAATTGCACCCAAAATCGCAACCGTCTGTCACTGCAAACAGCTGCGCTATCGCGGAGAAGACCGGTACACTTTCTTTCATCAGAGTGCCAGCAAACTCGCTGCAATCAGCTGTATTACCCAGAAACTCCAGATTGGTTTGCAAGATGTTTTAGTTTTTGGAGATGACAGCAATGATATGGAAATGATTGCAAATTGTGGATACGGTGTCGCTATGGGCAATGCCTTGGACGAAGTAAAAGCCGTTGCCTCAGAGGTAACGGATACCAACGAGGCAAACGGCGTTGCTAATGTGCTATTTCGTTTTCTTGCTTAAAACAATCATCACTATTTTTATTATGACTTACTAAAAAACAACGTTACTATTTTCATTAAGATTCTCTTAACTTAAACTTGCTTAACAGAGATGCCAGTGTTTCTGCCTGTGCTGACAATTCTTCACTGGTAGCAGATGTTTCTTCTGCTGTTGCAGCATTGTTCTGGACAACAGTAGAAATTCTCTGTACTCCTGTGTCAATTCCCTTAATAGCAACAACCTGTGCATCTACTGCTTCTTTTGCTTTATCTGCCATTGTAACAGCATCAGCCAGTTCTTCCAACATTTCTTTCAATGCGTCTGTTGTCTGGTTTGCAATTTCATTTCCTCGTGCTACTTCATCTAATGCTGTCTGAATCATCTTTCTGGTATCATTTACAGCATCAGCACTTTCATTCGCAAGTTTACCGATTTCACTGGCAACAACAGAAAATCCTCTTCCTGCCTCGCCTGCACGCGCTGCCTCGATGGAAGCATTCAGCGATAACAGATTTGTCTGGGAAGCAATATCTTCAATCGTAGTAACGATTTCACCAATCGCTTTAGACGCATTGTTAATCTTGTCCATTGCTCCTGTCAGAGCATTCATATTTTCACGGCTTTCATCGGCACGGTTTCCAATCTCTTCCATACGCTGACTGGTCTTAGCTACACTAAGGGAACTATTTTCTACTTCTTTTGTAACATCATCCGTAGTGCCAAACAATTCATCAACAGCATTTGCCTGGTCGGTAGAACCCTCTGCCAGACCGGTTGCTGCATCTGCCAGATTTTCAGCTGCATATGCAAACTGTATTGTTGCATCATTGATTTCTGTTAATGTTCCACTTAATGATGTATTGATATTGCGAATTGCTTCCAGAATCGGTGCAAAGTCACCATGATAACCATCTGCATTCTGGGATTGAATATCAAAATTACCATCTGCCATCTGGCTCAGCAAATACTGAATATCGCTGATAATAGATTTCAAGTTATGTGACATTGCATAAAAGGCTCTGTTCAAATCACCCACTTCATCATCCACATCAGATGAAACAGCTGCATTCAAATCACCTTGTGCTATCTTTGCTGCTGCATCTACGGTGTCATTCAAAGGTTCTGCAATTCGTCGTGCAATCTCTTTTCCTAACCGGGTAGACAACATAATGGAAACGCCACTACAAATGATAACAAGTAACAATGCTGCAATACTGACAATAATCAGCTCTGTCTGCACCTTCTGGCCTGCAGCACGTTTTGACTCTAACAGCTGTTCGCAAGCCTTATGTAACTTCGTATAATGTGGGTCCAGTTCTGTCTTCATCAAACTCTGTACACGGGAATCTTCCATTGTACGGTTTTCTCCGATTTTTGCAAAACGCTCCAGTTGTGTACGATAAATCGCCAGTTCTGTTTCAATTGCACGAACCAAATCTTTTCCTTCATTATCGTGAATTGTACCTTTTACCCGTGAGAAATATACATTAAAGTTCTTATTCGCTTCATCTAACTGTTCACGTGCTTCCTTAATGTCTTCATCTTCCGAAGTATGCACCACATCACGCACACAACGGCGTGTATCGGTAATGCATACAAGAGCACTACCCAGGTCACCTGTTGCAAATCCATAATTTTCTATCGTATTGTTTGCATCAACACTGATTTTAACTAAACCGATAATAGAAACAACACCTGAAACACTTGCGATTATGGCAACGCACAAAAAGGCTTTGCGCAATCTCTTTTCAATACGCAGTTTCATTAATTTATCGAAGAAAGTTGCTTTGTTCTTTTTGTTCTTTTTATTTTTCTTGGCAGTTTTTGCTTTCTTTTCCTTTGCTGCCTTATTTTCTTTGTTGGCTTTGGCTGCCTTTTTCGTTTTAGATTTTTTCTTCTTTTCCGATTTTGCAGAAGTTTCTGTCGTTTCAGCTTCTACCGTAGCAACTTCCTCTTCGTCCGTTTCCTGCACTTTGGCTTCTACTGCGTCAGCTTCCTCTGCATCCATTTCCGGCACTTCTGCTTCTACCGTGTCAGCTTCCTCTGTATCCGTTTCCGGCACTTCTGCTTCTACCGTGTCAACTTCCTCTTCGTCCGTTTCCGGCACTTCTGCTTCTACTGCGTCAGCTTCCTCTGTATCCGTTTCTGGCACTTCTGCTTCTGCCGTGTCAACTTCCTCTTCGTCCGTTTCCGGTACTTCGGCTTCTACCGTGTCAACTTCTTCGTCCGTTTCCGCCGGCACTTCTGCTTCTACTGCGTCAACTTCCTCGTCTATTTCTGGTACGTCTGCTTCCACTACTTCAACTTCTATGTCCGTTTCCACTGCGTCATTTTCGATTTCTGCCTGCTGCTCCGGCATCTCTATATTCTGCATCTGTTCCTTTGTTTCCTCTGCTTTTATTGTACTTTCGGTCTTATCTTTTTTAAACATCCCCATAGCACCTCCAAATAGTATATTTTTTGCTAGTAATTACCTTCGATTTTTATAAAAACCCCCATTTTTATAAACGCCTTTTTGTGTTTTTTCAAAACACCTATTACCCTCTATCATATAACATTTTGCTCATTTACGCAATTGTTTAAGTAAAAATATTTTTACAATATACCCTCTTTTTTCGGCATAACAGATAGAAACAAACACACAAAAAAGGCGTTGCCTATGCAACGCCTTAAAACACGTACGAAAACGGTTTGATTATTTAAGAGTAACCTTAGCACCTTCTGCTTCAAGTTTTGTCTTAATATCTTCAGCTTCGTCCTTAGAAGCACCTTCTTTAACAACCTTAGGAGCACCGTCAACAACTTCCTTAGCTTCCTTAAGTCCTAAACCTGTTACTTCACGAACAACCTTGATAACCTTAACCTTGTTTGGTCCAACTTCTGTAAGTTCTACATCGAACTCATCTTTCTCAGCGCCGCCTTCAGCACCTGCTGCTCCGCCTGCTGCTACAACAACACCTGCTGCTGCAGATACGCCGAACTCTTCCTCACAAGCCTTTACTAAATCATTTAATTCTAAAACTGTCATGCCTTTGATAGCATCGATAAATTCCTGAGTAGTCATTTCTATATACCTCCATAAATTTTCTAAATTAATTCTCTGTGACTCTTAGGTCACTGCTACTACATATTGCGACAAATCTGTATTTGTCTTTTTGTGGATACGCTCCACGATACAGCAAATTCAAAATTATGCTTCTGCTGCATTGTCACCTTTCTCTGCAATCTGGTTAAGAACACGTGCAAGATTTGTAATAGGTGACTGTAAAGAACCAAGTAACTTGGAAATAAGTTCTTCTCTTGAAGGAATGCTTGCAAGTGCTTTGATTCCGTCTACATCATAGAAGTTACCTTCTACAACTGCGCCCTTAAATTCAAGTGCCTCAGCCTCTTTCGCTACATTACTCAAAATTCTGATAGGAGCTGTTGCATCCTCTTTTGAAATAGCGATAGCAGATGGTCCGTCAAGTAACTCATCTAACTGAGCGAAATCAGTACCTTCAAAAGCACGTTTCATTAATGTGTTTTTGTATACTTTGTATTCGCATCCTGCCTCTCTGAGTCCTTTACGAAGCTTTGTGTCCTGCTCTACAGTAAGTCCACGGTAATCAACTAATACAACTGTTGCAGCACCGTCAACTTTTGCCTTAATCTCATCAACGATAGGCTGTTTTAAATCAACTTTTGCCATGAGTGAAATCTCCTTTCCTGGGTAATCCCATATTTTGCGAGATGAGATACATCTCTTTATCACTGCACGCAAGAAGTTTTGGTATGCCGTTTTGACACGGCTGCATTTCTTAAAAAAGTGAAAAGCACTGCTTTTTGGCACTTTTCTATTTCATAAAAAAACCTCTCTGCACGTATACAGAGAGGTAGAAAATTCATTCCTAAATTCTATCTTCCTCGGTAGGCGTATGTCCTTACGCCGGTTAACCGGCACCTACTGTCTACGGCAGTGTTGGCTTGCGTTATCGCAAAACCGATGGTTATTATAACACGTTTCAAAATCCGTGTCAACTGCTTTTTCAAGGTTTTAGAATTTTTCGAGTTTTTTCTATTTTTGAATTTTTCCCACTTATTCCATTGTTATTTCTTCACCGTTACCTTTATCTTCGCTTTCTTTCCGTTATAAGTCTTGACAATAACCGTGCATTTGCCCGGCTTCTTCGCCTTGAGCAGTCCGGATTTGCTTACCGTTGCAACCGACTTCTTCATGCTACGGAAAGTAACCTTTGTCGCACAGCATCCCTTCGGCAGCGAATAGCGCAGCTGCTTTTTCCTGCCCTTTTTCAAAGTAACTTTCTTTGCTGCCTTGATACGGTACGGTGCCTTTCGTATATGGATAACAACTTTTCCTTCATATCCGTTTGCGCCAACTGCCGTTATCGTAACATAACCGGCCTTTTTCGTCTTGACAACACCCTTAGAAGAAACCGTTGCCAGTTTCTTATTGTCTGTTTTCCATTTGACAACTTTTGCTTTGTTGATTCCTTTTACATAAGCTGCTTTCAAAGCTACCTTTTCGCCGGCTCCCACACGGATGCCACTGCGTGGAGTAATGACCAGTTCCGTTACCGTAACTTTCACGGAAACCTTCTTTCCATTTGCAGTTGTTGCAGTAACGGTCGCCGTTCCTGCCCCGTTGCCATAAATCTTTCCATCAGATGTTACCATTGCGACAGCCATATTGGATGTTGTATAAGTCACGGCATCGATTGCTTTTTGAGGAACAGTTACAGCACCAAAGGCAACGCTCTTTCCATAGCCCAGCGAAACAGCACTCTTTGCCACCGTAATTTTTTCTGCTGCCACAGAAGCTGCCGTGCTTTTTGTCCCCGATACTTCCAGTGCATCAATGTCCAAAGCCTCATTATTCAGTAACTCTAACTGAATCGTATGTGTTCCTTCTTTCAGATTTCCTATCTGGTAAATTGCCGTTCTGTCGCCGGTTTCCTTTACAGAATAACTATTGCTCTTTACTGTGCCGTCCACCGTGATTTTCACTTTTGCTCCTTCGGAATTTGCTCCAATCACACTGATTCCGGTTCCCTTAAATGTATAAGACATTTTTGCTGCTTTCTTCTTCAGTTTGGAAAGCGTTCTGCCATAGTAGAGGAAACTCTGGCTTTGCAATCTGTCCACAGAACCCGTGTACTGAATTGCCGTATCCATATCATCTATTCTGGTAATGGTTTCTACGCCACCTGTTACCGGCATTACCCTGATATTGTCAAAACAGTTTTTATAATAGGCACTTCCAAGTGCAATTCTTCCTGCATTTACCGGCGATTTTGTAACGGTCTTTTGTGCAACCGAAATATTATTGATATATGCTGTTACCGTATTGCCAACAACCTTTACTTTCAGATTTACCCATCTGCCTTCGCGCATTCCTTTAATTTTGCCTTTTGCAATTTTCCCCTGATTGCTGTATAACGCCCAGGAGCCACTCCGGTACAGACGCAGCCAGTAACCATTTTCCACGGATGCAGAAGAGGCATTATAACGGGCGCACAAAGCCACATAATTTTTTCCGTTTTCGTCCGGGTCAAGCATAACATCAGCAGAAACCACATAGTCACGCCATCTGTCATCTCCCAGGGAAGTTGTCGGATTTACTGCCATTCCCGACCAGCCACTTCCGACACGGTCCTTGTTGATTTTCTGCTGCAACACATGATTTCCATCGGACAGTTTAATCACTTCAAATGCACCATTCAAATCATTTGTATAACGTGGTGTTCCCCCTCTTCTCTTCAAATAGGAACTTTTGTATTCAAAATTGTCTTCATACGGCAGTGACAATGTCGTATCTTTATCGGCATCATCAACCATCGTCTTCGCTTTTCTGTCGTGGTAAGACTGCTGCCCCGTTGTCGTAGTCAGCGTTACCATTGAATACGGTTTTACCGTAATTGTATAAGTATAGGCACTGCCCTCTTTCTTCGGCGTTACCTCACCAATCTTTTCTAACCAGTGCGCATCATATGACTCTGTTTTTGCTGCACTTCTTGTTTCCCAGACAGCAACTTTAGAAGACGCTTTCTGCACATTGGAAACACAAATCTTATAAGTACGGCTTGTTTTGCTGTCGTTAGTAATAACCGTAGAATAATCCCCGGTGCTGTTACTCATTGCTGTCAGATAATCATTTTTTGTATCGGTAATGTAATGATTTGACTGCGTTCCATCTCCATAAGAGCCACTGTCCACGAAAGACCAGCCTTTCTGGATAAAGTTATTAAAATGCATTGCCATAACCAGACCATTAGAAACCGTGTAATGTCCGGACCACGGCGTATTTGCTGCCAGAAGCTGCTTTGGATAATATACTGCTCCGTCATAATAAGAAGCTACTGACGGCTGAAATTCGTATAATGTCATATTCGACTGCGCCATTCCGATAATAATACGGTTTGCAATGTCTAACATACCATTCGTTCCTGATGTTGTTACCCCGTCTGTTGTATTATTTGCTCCGAAAATAGAATCGGTTGCAACCGAAGCACCTTCACTAAACCAAATTTCTTTTTTATATTTTGTATGTAATTTCTTTACATTGCTGTCCATATAAGAATTGTAGTGACAGCCAATAACATCTACGGCATCACGATATGCCTTGTCTTTTAACATCTCTCTGGCAACATCCATCGTATCCGTTTCATCTGCTGCCACAATCTTGATTTTGCCATAATCATAACGCTGCACTTTTTCCTTTGCCAGTGCTTTTGCCAGATACTTTGTCCAGCCTTTTTCTATCGCTCTTTCATTCTGGTTTGCACTGACATAAGAAAACTTAATACCCCAGGTATCATAAGCAGCATCCAGTGTTTCCTTGTACCACTGATATCGTGCTTTATAACCTGCTTTGTTGCTTCTTTCATACGCCTGCTCTACCCAGCCCGGCATACCCCAGCAAAGCATATCAACGCTGATATTTGGATTAATTGTCAATGCGTCATGCGCAAACATATAACCGGCACCACGGTTTACATTTGCCTTTTGCGAAGACGAACGTTTTGTTGCCGGCTCAGCACCGGAAGAAGTATCACTATCGCAGCCAAGTTCAATCTTAATATGGGATAATCCTGCCCCGGTTTTTGGATTGAAAAGCCAGTTCATAATCTCCCAGTATGCCTTTGGATTCTCTTCCTTGTAATCCATCAAAAGACGCGAAGAACTGTTACAGGTAACGGTTCCCAGCCCACGATAAGCACTGTTTGCCCTTGTCACCTTTGTCTTTCCATCAATTGTCAATGTCTTTGTTGCTGCCTGCGCTACTGTCGGCTTTCCCAATTTACCATCTCCTCCTGTATACAGACTGCCTGCTGCCAGCGCACCAATCAGCAACAGTGCCGTACATTTTTTCCATCCTCTTCCTTTCATATAAACTCTCCCTTCTCCTTTTTCGTTATTTTCTGGTTATTTTTTAGTTGTTCTTTAGTTGTTCTTTATTTATCATTTTGACTTGTCTTTTGTTATTTTATTCCTGCGCTTTTCTGTTTATATATTCTGTCTTATATTTTGAATATACAATCGTCTGGTCGTGATACAGTCCATAATATCCGGACATCAGATAGCTGACGCTAATCGCAATCAGAAAATAAGGCACGCCCTCATAGCCAAACAGCTCAAATGCAATCAGCATAGAAGTAATCGGGCAATTGGTAACGCCACAAAAAACAGCGACCATACCGACTGCAGCGCAGAGGGACGGTGATATTCCCATAATCTGTCCAAAAAGGCATCCAAACGTTGCTCCCACGAAAAAAGACGGGACAATTTCGCCACCTTTGAACCCTGCCTCCAGCGTCAGTGCCGTAAAAACAATTTTGAGCAAAAACGCCTCCGGACGCACATTTCCCTTAATTGCCTCGGCAATAACAGGAACGCCTGCTCCCATATAATCCGTTGTATGAAGAATTGCCGTCAACAACACAATGATTACACTGGAAAAAACAATTCTTACATACGGATTTTTGAATTTCGCATAATAAATATCTCCTAACGAATGCAGCACCACGCAAAACAGCACGCTGAGTCCTGCACAGCAGAGCGCAAGCAGAATAATTTTAACACTTGGCACAAAATGAAATTCCGGCATATGTAAAATCTGAAATACACTCGGCGCAATTCCCATATTCGTTGCAAACTTTGAAGCAATCAGAGAAGCAAACACACACGGCACCAATGCCGCATAATACATAACACCTACACTGACTACTTCCATTGCAAAAATAGAAGCAGCAATCGGTGTACCAAAAATCGCCGAAAAAGCTGCACTCATTCCACACATAACAACAATACGCCTGTCTTTTTCATCAAAATGAAACCACCGGCCCAGCTGATTTCCTATGCTTCCTCCCAGCTGCAGTGCTGCACCCTCACGCCCGGCAGAGCCACCAAACAGATGCGTTACAATGGTAGAAATAAAAATCAGTGGTGCCATCTTAAAAGGAAGTTCTGTTTCTGCGTGAATCGTTGATAATACCATATTCGTTCCCCGGTCATTTTTGTACCGGAACACGTGATATAAAAATACGATAAAGACACCGGCTAACGGAAGAAACAGAATAAGCTCCGGTCTTTCTGTCCGAAAATCCGTCACTTCTTTTAAACAATATGCAAAAAGTGTACTAAATCCTCCGACCACCAGGCCGACAACAGAAGAAAAGATACTCCAGCGCAAAAAAAGTTTAATATTGTGATATAATCTTCTGATATAAAATTTGTACATTTCTTTTCGTTTCATCTTGTCCTACACTTTCTGCTTTATCTGACCAATTTTTCTTTTCTTCTCATTTCAATCCGTTTGCAACAGAATATATCATCATTCCTATTGTAATGTATCACCCTTATGTTTCTTTTTCTTTGCGTATCCTATTCCTCCCAAAACGCCTGTGATAACCACTCCCAGACCAAACAGTATCCATGTATAAGGACTGCCCAGAGGCTGATACTCCAGTCTTATCGTATGACTGCCTTCCGGCACTTCTACCCCCATAAATGCTGTATTTACGTTGTATACCTGTTTTGCTTCTTTTCCGTCCACAAAAATCTTCCATCCCTTATTATACAGAATGTTTAAATAAAGCAGTCCGCCTTTTTCTGTATCTACCGTTCCCTCTATCTGATTCTGGGACTTCTTTGTTACGGTCAGACGGTTGTCTTCTAACACTTTCGCCTGCTGGTCAAACTGCTTGACCGGCACGGCAATGACCTGAATATCATCACAGGTATATTTTCCCGGCGTGTCAAAATGGCAGGAGATTTCTCCCTCATACTGGTCTGCATAACCGATATTTACCATATAATCTTCGTTATCCGAAACCCCCTGAGGTTCGCCCTCTGCATTCAGAATACGTTTTGTAACCTCATCTCTGGATATATAAACAGAAAAGTTTTCATACTCCTTTTGGGATAACTGCGACAATTGATACCGTTTCCACATCAATTCATCTGCCTGCATATCCCCACCATGGGATATCTTCCATTTTGTTTTCTGGCTAAACGACTTCTTTTTCAGATTGCGAAAAAGAACATAAATCTCACAATTTTTCACATTCCGTTGTAATTTCAATTTCACGGTATCTTCTTTTTTCACAGAAAATGCCTGTGAACTTTTCCACCGGATTCCCTCTCCTGTTTCTACTGTAAAAGGCACATTTTGACTATCCTCAAAAGCAAGAGCCGTTTCCGACATTTTATCCGTATTAGTTAACTGCTCCAGCTGGTCATCTTCTACAACGGCAGTCTGCATCAGTATCTGTTCCCGTTCCAGCGCAGAATATTTCTTCCACTCTGTATCTGACATCGCACTGTCATACACATACCCAAGACTGCTATTTTTTGCCGACTGCAATACAGACACTTTTTTTATCTTATCACTCTCTGAAAATCCATATCCAGCATAATCAGAATTTTTGCTCTTGGCTTCTGTTTTCTTATCAGAGCCAAGAAAATATTTCACGCCTAATAAAAAGTCCATTCGGCAACGGTTGTCATTAGAATAAGTACACATACGGCGAAAACAGCCATTGCTATTTCCCAGCAACTGATTCCATTTAATCCAGTTTCCATCTACGGTAGACAAATACTCGGATATACCGGGCGTATTCCAGTATAAGGATGTATTTGCCGGTGTGTGAGCATACTGCGACTGACTATTGCTATTTGTCGGATAATCCACCGTATCTACACGGTAAAATTCCTCATCCTCTATCTCGGACACGACACGCATACTATTATTCTGATAAATCTCATAGCATTTTCCCTGTGTCATCAGTGTGTCTATTATGCCATTAATATGTGGATTATAATATACCATTCCCAGTAAGGCACAGTTAAGAGCCACCACAGCCACCAAGCACTTGCCCTGTCTTGCAGCAGCAAATGGTTCTTCTATCAGATAGCAGATTACAGCACCAAATACTACACTTAACAGCACCATACAAAATGTAGCAGAACCCATAGCATCAAATCCCATGACTGCCACAATGCCGGTCACTATAAGAATCCCCATAGTAAGTAATATCCACCGAACATAGGATTTTTCCCATACCCGTTTCCATTCCAGACATTCCACAGCTGCATAGACAAAGAAGAAATTCATTACATAACTCCAACGACCGGAAGCATAACTAAAGCCATTGGTCACGCATTGCAATGCCGGAAGCAGCAGGAAGGCCATACAAATCCAAAACATCCACGCAGAAGATTTCCGGCGTTTTAACTGCCATGCGATAGCAGGAATCATACTGACAAACAAAAAGTTCATCCCAATGATGGAATAATTATCATAAATATCCTGCTGGCTCACAAATGACGGCACAAAGCGAAGCAGTTGTTTTACAGTAGGTAAAATTGCTGTACCCACGCCAGAGCCTTTGCTGGTCTGTATCAGGGAAAATAACGCCGGTACCAGCACCGGTGCCGTCAGCAGTATGCCTCCTACCAATACATATCCCACGTATTTTACTATCTTTATAAAAAAGCCTGCTACGGTCTTTTTTCCTTCCCCGGTAAAGAAACGGACTACGATATAAATAACTGCAAACAGAGCAGTCATATAGGAAAAATAAATACTCTGCAAGATAGACCACCACACGCTGAATATCAGCAGCAATGGAGAACGTTTGTCTTCTACCTTGTCCACGCCTAAAATTAGCAAAGGAAAAATAATTAATTGTGTAAGGAAAAAGTCATGCCGGGTACAAACCATACCCCACGCACAGAATGCATAGCCAATAGCACCTGCCAGACATAAGGCAGATGGTTTTTTGTGGTATCGCAAAAAGCACAGCATAGCCATACCTGCTGCGAACAGTTTTAAAATCACAATGATGGTGTAGGCAATATCCAGATTTTCTTTGGAGAAAAACAACGCCAGATAGCTGAAAGGGTCAAAAAGCAGAAAAGCGAAATTGGCAAAGTAATCTGCCCCCAGACCAATGCTCCAGTCCCAAAAAGGAAAGCCCTGTCCTGAAAAAAGCCCCTGAAAGGTGTTTTGAAACTTTCCAAACAAACTGTACCACTGTAAATAACCATCAATATTCCAGATTAATGTTTTATCAAACAGCCATAACTGTCCAAAAAACAGGACACTAATTCCTGTAAACAGCAGCGTATACCACAAGTAAATCTTTTTATTTTTTTTGTTTTGATTTTCCATAATTTTTCCTCTTCTATTTCTTCCTATAAATAATCCCAATATTTATTGACGAAAAAAATCTGCCGGCACGCGAGCCACCGGGCAAATTCTATGCTTTTTCATCATAGTTTCTAATCTTTTTTATACTATCCTTTCTATCTGATATTGTCAATATAAGCAGCACAATGGATGCATAAATGCTGTAGTTACATTTTTACAAAAAAATAACGCCCCTACAAGTAACCTTTGAAATACCTTCAAAACCAGACGCAATATCTGTCAGCCGGTATATCACTTTCCCTGTACGGACGTTATTTTATTTATTATCTCGTTTCTATCTTAACCGAAGTATCTCTCCAGTAATCCCTGGAATGCTTTACCATGTCTTGCCTCATCACGAGCCATCTCATGAACGGTATCGTGGATTGCGTCAAGATTTAATGCCTTTGCTTTCTTAGCAAGTTCAAACTTACCTTCTGTAGCACCACATTCTGCCTCTACACGCATTTCCAGATTCTTCTTTGTGCTGTTCGTAACTACTTCGCCAAGTAACTCAGCAAATTTTGCTGCATGCTCAGCCTCTTCGTAAGCAGCCTTCTCCCAGTAAAGACCGATTTCAGGATAACCTTCACGATGTGCAACTCTTGCCATTGCAAGATACATACCAACTTCAGAACACTCTCCGTTGAAGTTATCACGAAGTCCCTGAACGATTTCCTCATCAACTCCCTGTGCAACGCCAAGTACGTGCTCAGCAGCCCAAGTCATTTCGCCTTCCTGTTTTTTGAACTTCTCTGCTGGAACTCCACACTGAGGACATTTCTCAGGTGCTGCATCTCCTTCATAAACATAACCACATACTGTACATACAAATTTTGCCATAATCTTAATCTCCTTTTCTTCAAATAAATTTCATAAACTTTTTGTCAACTCATTTCCTTAATAGTAATAATTACTATTTACAAGTCTTATTATAGCACTTTTTATTTGCTTGTCAACTAATATTTTTAAAATTTTTTATTTTCTGAAAATTCTCTCATTCTGCTTTAAAAACTTTTAGTTGCAGGCATTAGTTACAGACATTTTCTTTGGAATACACATCTTTTGTCTTGCAATGCTTGCAGAGCCCACGGAAATAAATCACATTGTCTTCTATCAACCCGTCAAACTGTGCCCCTGCAATAATATTAATATGGTCAATCTGTGCCATTTCCAAATCAATGATGCGATGACAGCCCCGGCAATAGAAATGATTATGTGGCATTGGATTGCCATCAAAATGTTCCATTCCATCCCCACAATCCAGCCGGAGAGCCTCCCCATGTTCTACCAGAAAATTCAGATTCCTGTATATCGTTCCCAGACTGATATTCGGAAAATCTTTTCTGAGGTTCTCATAAACCGTTTCTGCCGTAGGATGCGCCGTTGTTGACATCAAATAAGACTTGATTGCATCGCGCTGTTTGCTGCGCCTTGTAATAGCCATATGCATCACTCCTTATTAGTAATCGTTATCATTATATGATTTTCTATTCCATTTGTCAACTAATTTGCCAGCTATTTCCTTTCTATGGTCCGGTTTGTGAAAGAAATGGAATTATGGTACAATATTTTTCAACCTTTCATTCACAATGAAAAGCAAATAACAATAGGAAAGTACCGAGGATAGATTATGCATTATACTATTTTAGAATTATTCGCTTTATACTTCTACTATTCCTTTTTTGGCTGGCTGATTGAAACAGGCGTTGCCTCAATAAAAAATAAAACTTACCGGAACCGTGGATTTGTTTCCGGGCCTTTCTGTCTGGTCTATGGTTTTTCCGGCGTCTTTATGACCATTTTTTTGTGGGATTTGCAGAAAACACCTCTGTTCCTCTTTCTTGGAACAAGCATCGTTGCTACCGTCATCGAATGGATTACAGGCAAAGTTTTTGAACGACTGAATCAGGAACGCTGGTGGGATTATTCTGATAAAAAATGGAATATTGACGGCTACATCTGCCTTTCCTATTCCATTCTATGGGGAATTTTAGGATGTATTGCCATTTACTGGCTTAATGATTTGCTGGTTGCCGTTTTCCAACTGCTGCCGGTTTTCTTACTGCGATTGTGCATCTGGATTTTAGTCGGCATCAACATTTTAGATGCCATTGCTTCTATTCTCACGATAAAGCACATTGAAAAGAAATCCTCTAAATTAATTCAGTGGAACAAAAAATTAGACCATTGGACGACAGGTTTGGAAAAATCCATTACTTCACACATTCAAACCCGTATTGAAAAAGCCTATCCTGATATCCGGGCTGAAAAGCAAAGTACGACAACGGAAGAAAAACTAAGCATCCAGGAATTTATCTGGCTGTTTATTCTCGGTGCCTTTCTTGGCGATATTGTAGAAACTATTTTTTGCAGAGTAACTACCGGCATCTGGATGAGTCGGAGCAGTCTGGTATGGGGTCCGTTTAGTATTGTCTGGGGACTTGCCCTCGCCCTTGTCACTGCCCTTCTTTATAAGAACAAAGACAAATCCGACAGTTATCTTTTTGTAATGGGTACCTTTCTGGGTGGCGCATATGAATATATCTGCAGCGTTTTTACAGAAATTGTATTCGGCAAAATTTTTTGGGATTACAGCCATATTCCTTTTAATCTTGGTGGCAGAATCAACCTGCTTTACTGCTTTTTCTGGGGAATTGCTGCTGTTGTCTGGTTTAAACTGCTTTACCCGTTGTTCCATACTCTTATCGAAAAAATCATTAAAACGTTTGGTAAATGGCTGACCATCCTTCTGTTTGTTTTTATGCTTGCAGATATCAGCGTATCCATTTTTGCCCTGCTTCGCTACGATGCAAGGGAGCACGGTCAGAAGCCACAAAAGCAATGGGAACAGCAAATCGACGCACATTTTCCGGATGAAAGGATGCAGCGCATCTACCCGAATGCAAAATAGGCAAATGAAAATATAACATATCTGCACAAATGCAAAATAGGCAAATGAAAATATAACATATCTGCACAAATGCGAAATAAAACAAATCGGAATGCAACGTTTCATAAAATACTACATTCATACAAAAAGTGCTAACAAGATATCCGTCATCTGATGGGAGACAACTTTTTGGTCTTACTCTCATAATATCTCATTAGCACTTTCTTTTTCTTAATCTTTTTTCTTAATCTTTTCTCTTAACTATATTTCATAATCCAGACATGTTCGTGTCTTTGTAAAAGGTCTTACCTTATTATCTGCAACCTTCACATGCTCCGGATGTGTTGCATAGTTCTTTAACGCCTCCACATTTTCAAAGGTGGAATCCAGCATCAAATCTGCGTTTGATGAATTTAACGGCTCAATATTTACCTGTATTTCAACCAAACCGGGGATTTTTCCGGAAAGACTTTCTAATCCCTCTTTAATTCCTTTTTTAATATCTTTCCTGTCTGCATAAGACAATTCATCTTTAAGCTGCCATAAAATAATGTGTTTTACCATTTCGTCCAACCTCCTTGATGTAATAACACTCTAGTGCAATTATATCAAAAAAGTATTATTTTTTCTATCCCTTTTGGAAATTGGACAATTTTCTTGGAAATTTCAAAACGACTTTAAATAAATCGCCATCAACATATAATTCCAGTGTTCCATTCATCATTTCTGCCAGATTCCGTGCAATGGAAAGCCCCAAACCACTCCCCTCTGTATTACGCGAAGCATCTCCCCTGACAAAACGTTCCATCAGTTCCTCGCTTGTAATGTTAAGTGGATATTTCGACGTATTGCGAAATACAATATTTACCATATCCTGCGTCGTTTCCTGATTGATATACACGCGCGTTCCCGGCTGCGCATATTTGCAGATATTGCTCATTAAGTTATCAAATATGCGCCACAGGTGCCGGTTATCTGCCATAATATAACCTGTTTCCTGCTGCTTTGCGATAATCAATTCCAAATCAGCCTCGTTTAGCTTTTCTTCAAACTCACCCAGTGTCTGCGTCAGCAAAATATCTACATCGCACTCTTCCCAGTTTACCTTTAAATTTCCCGTAGACGCTTTCGATGCCTCTACCAAGTCCTCTGTAAGTTTCTTTAATTTTATCGAATGACGCTCAGCAACCTCCAGATACTCACGCACCGTAGCATTATCGATTTCCTCTCTTTTCATCAAATCAATATAATTGATAATAGAAGTAAGTGGTGTTTTGATATCGTGCGAAACATTTGTAATTAACTCTGTTTTGAAACGTTCACTTTTCATTTTTTCCTGCACGGCTATTGTCATACCATCACGAATCTGGTTCAGGTATTCTGCATGCGTTTTAAACTCCCAAAACATATTTTTCGTATCTATTTTTGTTTCCAAATCTCCCTGTGCCATCTGCCTGCTGCTGTCCTGCAATTTTTTCATTTGCAGTAAAACCAGTAGAATAACAACGGTTTCCGGTATTTTATACAGAAAGAAACAGAAAATTTCCAAATCCAACCGGCAATCCGTTATTACTATCACAAACAATTCTGCCAGCGAAATAAGTGCCAAAACAACTGCGCCCCTCAACACAAGCGTTGTATTCTGACGAAAAATTTTTACTATTTTTTTCACCATATCTGCCAGATGATATGTTACCGTATTTTTCCATAAAATCTTTGCAGAAAAACGATAAAGCAGATTCAAAAATGTCATCTCAAGCAGCCATCCCCCTGCTGCCAAAGCACAAACTACGCCGAGCATGGCAAAAAGTCCTCTGCCAAACGCGCAGTCCTGCAAATATTCCATTCCTTCATATCCTAACAGACAGGTAAAGTAAAAAAGTCCTCCCATAATTGCCAGATAAACAGCAAGTGGCATCTGATACCACACTTCTCTATCTTCTTTCAACCGTTCCCTCTTTGCCTGCTTCGTAATATTTGCAACAGAAAAAGCAATCGCTCCCAAACATATGACTCCCGAAACCAGACAAACCACTATCAGTATATACCGGGCGTGGTATAAAAAAGAAAGCCATTTCATCTGCTGTGTAAACAAATCATTTACCGTTGCATCCAAAGGCTCTTTTACACGGGAAACAATCCAATATGTCCTCGCCTCTTCATCCCCGTCCTCTGCACATTCATAAGTATATCCACCATCCAGCAGGCTTTTTAAACCCTGCTCACTATATACTACCTCTGTATTATCAGTGAATGTGCATTTGTATGTATTTTCATCCGGCATATCCGTTTCAAAGTTTTCATAAATATAATTATCTTTATTCTGAAAATCAATTTTCCGGGCAATTTCTTTATCCGTCTGTGCGCTCGCCTCTTCGGACTGTTCTTCTTCAGATACGTCCGGCTGCTGATTTTCCTGTGCATCGGACTGTTCTTCCTTAGATGCGTCCGGCTGCTGATATTTTGTTACATCCAGAATACCGTATTCCAGATTTGTTCCATTTAAGCAGGCTGCATTATCATATTCCTGCATCTGCTCAAATATTTTCATAGAATAAATCGACTGCACTCTTTTATAACAATCGCTTTCCACTTCCGACCACGGCTTGTCATATATATTGAGTGAAACCGTAAGATACAGTAAAAAAGCACTTAACACACTAAGAACGGCACATAACACCGACAGACAAACTGCCAGATATCTTGCTTTTTTTGAATATAGCAAATTTCTCATTTTTTATCCTCCAACTTATATCCTCTTCCCCAGACTGCTTTTAAATATCTTGGATTCGCAGGGTCATATTCCAGTTTTTCCCTGAGATGGCGAATATGTACAGCAACCGTATTTTCTGTTCCATATGATTCGTCATGCCAGACTTTTTGATAAATCTCTTTTGGTGAAAAAGACTCTCCCGGATGCTGCATAAAAAACTTCAGGATGTTATACTCTATTTTCGTTAACTTTACTTCCTCTCCATCTAACGTAACTTCTTTGTATTTGTCGTTCATAGAAATACCACCTATGCTATAAACATCCTGCTGCTTTTTTCCACTTCCCAACTGCATATACCGGCGCAGTTGCGATTTCACTCTCGCCTGAAGTTCCACCGGGTTGAATGGCTTCGTAATATAATCATCTGCTCCTACCGTCAGTCCCAGCACTTTATCCGTATCTTCACTTTTGGCAGTCAACAAAATAACCGGAACATTGCTGGATTCGCGAAGTTTTGTCATTGCCTGGATTCCATCCATTTCCGGCATCATAATATCCATTAACACCAAATGAATTTCTTCCTGCCTGATTATCTCCAACGCTTCTATTCCATTATATGCCTTAAATACCTTATACCCATCTGCTTTCAGATAAATTTCCAGTGCAGATACTATGTCTTTTTCATCATCACATACCAGAATATGATACATTTTTACTCCTCCAACCAGATTATTTTCCTTCATGAATTCAAATAATGCAATCATTCCACAATCCTGCGTTTAACTGTGGCTTGATTGTTTACAATGTCTATTGTAGAGAATCAGGTATTAAATTTCAATGTGGAAACATATTAAAAAAAGTTTAAGATTTGTTAAAATCACCTTGCTTTTGCTCTTTTTTCTGCCTTTTTTTCTGCCCTGCTTTCCAGTTCTTCCTTTCTTTTCTATTTTCAAAAAAATAAAACGAGGTAATGATAACTATCCATCTTACCAGTTTGTCCGGCAAAGGATACCTATCAGCCTCGTTTTCTTTTTGCATTTTTCTACTTTTTATAATTATGACCTCATCATAGTATTCCGTCATTCTTTTATGTTTTTCTTTTTTGCATTTTTACCAGTTTTTTCTGCCAGACTTTCTCATCTCATTATTTTCATCCGGCAGAAAACCTGATTTTTATTTACTCTTATAAAAATCTCTGCTTTTTCATTCTTGCTTTCACAGAAATTCTTACTTCGTTACTTTCACTTTCCCCGAAAGTCCTCTTTTCCGAAACAGTTTCTTATAGGTTTTAACCTTTGCCTTCGGTGCTTTTATCTTTGTCTTTCTGGTTAATCCCTTGAACGCATTCTTGGCTACTGTCTTCTTGGTCATCTTCTTTGACTTGATGTTCAGTTTCTTTAACTTCTTGCAACCGTTGAATGCGTTTGCACCTATCTTAACCGTCTTTGCCGGAAGGGTAAGACTGGTTACTGCTGTACATTTCTTGAACGCATTTGCTCCGATGGATGTTACATTCTTTCCTATTTTGACTGTCTTTAATTTCTTGCTGCCAGCAAAGGCATTTTTGCCAATGGTTTTTACATTGCTGCCGATAACGGCTTTCGTAAGTTTCTTGCTGCCTTTC
>JAQYCU010000065.1 GCA_028724545.1 bacterium | reverse complement strand
GATGCATACGCTTCTGCTCTACCAAGAATGATACAGTTTACTACGATCAATGGGATATATACACCCAATGCGCTATCTAAAAATGGAAGATATGCCTTTAACAATAACTGAATTACTGTAACGAAAGACGCTACAATAACGATAAATGCAGGGATACGAACTTTATCCGGAATCACTTTACGAAGTAAAGAGATAAACACATTGGATAAGATCAATACCGCTGTTGTTGTAAGTCCCATGCCCAAACCATTTACTGCAGAAGATGTTACTGCAAGGGTAGGACACATACCAAGCATCATTACAAAGGTGGGATTTTCAGTAATGATACCATTTTTCAAACGTTCTACACATGAATTCATAAAATGATCCCTCCTACTTTGATAATGATGCTACAAAAAGCAATGCACCATCCACTGCTCTTGTAACTGCTTTACTGGTAATGGTAGCTCCACTAATGGCATTGATCGTGCCATTTTCCTTGCTGCCACTATTGTCTTTTACTACGTTAATATCCTGGGATGTACTCATTCCAATGTACTGTCCGTTCCACTCCTTGTTGGCACTGTTCTGACCAAGACCTGGTGTTTCATTGGAGCAATCCATGATCTGAATACCCTTGATGGTACCTTCCCCATCAATTCCCAAAGCGATTTGTACCTGACCACCATAACCTTTTCCACTGCAGGTTACTACATAACCGGCATCTTTTCCGTCTACGGTAGCTTTCAGTACTTCTGAAATCTCTACATCCGATAAATCTTCTCCAGCCTCTGTCTTAGTCTTTCCATTCGTAAGATCTGTCTGGAAAGATTTTAACTTGCTGTCTACATCTTTATCTTCTGCAAACTCAGCACCATCATAAACAGCCGCATATGCTTCCTGTTTCGTCTTTTCATCCTGCTTTGCAATGGCTGGTTTTGTAACCACATAAATGCCTCCCAGCAAAATACCGGAAATCAGGGTAATAATAAAAAGACAGATGGTATCATGTATCAAAGTATTCTGTGTTTTCTCATTATTTGCCATCTTTAATGCCCTCCTTTCCAAATGGAACAGGAATCGTTACTCTTTCAATCAATGGAACCAAAAGGTTGCAGATAATGATTGCATAAGAAACGCCTTCAGCAGATGCACCAAATATACGGAACACACCCGTTAAAATACCCAGTAATATTCCAAAGATAATCTGACCTTTTGGAGTGATTGGACTGGTTACATAATCTGTTGCCATAAAGAATGCACCTAACATTAATCCACCACCACAAAGTTCTTTTGCCAGATACATCATATCAAATCCGTGTCCACCAAAGAGTAATGCAAAAATTGCAAATGTAACAATATATGTTACAGGAATCTTCCATGTAATTACCTTACGGATCAAAAGATACGCTGCACCGATTAACAATGCAAGGGTAGAAGTTTCACCAATGGTTCCTCCAATGGTTCCAAGGAACATATCCAAAAGTTTTGGATCACCACTTCCGTTTTTGATCATGGCAAGTGGTGTTGCTCCTGTTACGCCATCATATGTAAAAGAGGTCATCTTTCCGGCAAAGGAAACCATAAGGAAACATCTTGCACCAAGTGCCGGGTTCATAAAGTTCTGACCAAGTCCACCAAATAACTGTTTTACAATAATAATTGCAAATACACTACCGATAATAGCCATCCATACCGGGAATGTAGATGACAGATTCAATGCAAGCAAAAGGCCTGTAACTGCTGCACTACCGTCACTAACTGTAAGTGGCAGTTTCATTGCTTTCTGCCAAATGTACTCTGTAAGTACCGTTGTAGCGATACACGCTACAATAAGCACTGCTGCCTTAATACCAAAATTTCCAATACCAAAGATGGTAGCAGGCATAAGTGCAAGAAATACATCCCACATAATGCTTTTTGTACTGGATTTATCACGTACGTGTGGTGATGATGATATATTTAGTAAATTACTCACGCTACATTACACCTCCTATTTCTTTCTTCTCTGTGCTGCCACGTACTGGCGTGCCTGTTTGAAAGTCTGTGTCAATGGGCGCTTTGCCGGACAGGCATAAGTACAACTACCACATTCGTAACATTCCATTCCATTTAATGCTACAAAGGTTTCGTAATCATTGTGCATAACTGCCTGTGCCATCTTCTGAGGTACTAAATTACCCGGACAGGCTGCCACACAGCGTCCACAACGGATACATGGGCTAGGTTCATTTTCTGCCACCTCGTCCCTTGACATAGCCAGAATAGAAGAAGAAGTCTTCGTTACCGGTACATTCAGGTCGAACATGGCAAATCCCATCATAGGACCACCGGAAATAATCTTAGCTGGATCCTGCTTAAATCCGCCACCTTCTTCTACTAAGTCAGCGTGATTACATCCAAGACGTACATTTACATTCACAGGTTTCTCAAAGGCATCTCCTGTCAATGTCATAACTCTTGTGATCAATGGTGTCTGCTTACATACAGCACGATAAATTGCTATTACCGTGGAGATATTATCCACAATACATCCTGCATCAGCCGGAAGTTTTGCGGAATAAATCTTTCTGCCGGTAGCAGCTGAAATCAAAGTACGCTCACCTCCCTGAGGATACTTTGTCTTTAAGACCTTCACTTCCATACGGCTTTCATTGGCAACTGCCTTTTCCATAACCGCAATGGCTTCCGGCTTATTATCCTCAATGCAGATAAGTCCTTTCGCCTTATCAAAAAGTTTAAGAATCACTCTTAAACCGCCTACAATCTCCTCTGGACATTCTAACATCTGACGATAATCCGAGGTAAGATATGGTTCACACTCAGCTCCGTTTACTAAGATATAGTCTATCTTTTCCGGTTCTTTTGGTGCCAATTTGACATTTGTCGGGAATCCAGCACCTCCCATACCAACGACTCCTGCTTCCTTAACAATCTCTCGAATCTCATCATTGGAAAGTTTTGTGTAATCTCTGTCCTCTCCAAGTCCTTCAATTCCTTCGTACTTGTCATCGTTCTCAATAACGACACAAGTTGCTTTTGAGCCATTTAATAACATTCTAGGCTCTACCGCTTTCACTGTTCCAGAAACCGAGCTGCAAATATTTGCTGAAATAAAACCACTGGCTTCGCCAATTTTTTGTCCAACTAACACCCTGTCACCCTTGGCTACAATCGGTTTAGCCGGTGCCCCAATGTGCTGTGCCATAGGAAATACCATATCACCCTTTGGCATTACATTTTTAATAGGTAAGTCACTGGACAGTTCTTTTCCTTCGTAGGGATGTACTCCCCCGCGAAACGTTGCTTCACTCATTCCGGTTCCCCTTTCTATATTTTTTTTAATCTATGCGATTACATAGGTCGTTATGTGGATTTGTGCCTTTTTGCTACAGACTTTTCAACAAATTGTCCAATATAAAGACACGAACCCAACTTTTATTGTACCATTTGGACAAAAAAAGTCAACTGTGAAACCGACATCCAATCCATTTCGTATTTCTCTCTTTTTAATGCAAAAAATGAACATACTGTTTCTTGCTGTATGTTCATTTTCTGCTTATGTTTTTCTATTTTACGATAGAAAATAATATCGTTTTTTCTATTTTTTACTGCTGAAATGTTATCTGGTTCTGGGCGGCATATGTTTCTACTGCCGACCCTGTTTTTCCTTCCAGCACAAAGTCTGCTATTTTCTCTCCGGCATATGGTTTGCCGGCATAATTGTCCAGAGGCTCTTTGCTGTATCCGAGTGCTGATGCACCGATTTTCTTGACAGAAGACGGAACGGAAACTTTTTTCAGTGTCAGGCATCTTGCAAAAGCATTGTTTCCTATTTCACTGACACCGGAACGGATAGTTACTTTTTTCAGTTTTTTGCAGTTGTAAAAAGCCTTTTCTGCTATTGTCAGTCCTTCTCCTGCTACAACAGCTGCTGTGATTTTCTCACAATTGTTAAATGCACTGTAACCCAGTTTTTTAAAGGATTTTGGCCATACCACTCTTGTTACACTTCTGCAGTTTACAAATCCAAAATCGTCTACTACCACATTTTTTCCATATAGTCGTATCGTTTTTAAATGAACACAGTCTTTAAATGCACTGTTTTCTATCTTTTTGATTTTTCTGGACCAGCTTACTTCTTTTAACTGTCTGCAATTAGCGAAAGCCCACTCTCTGATTGCTGTGACTTTCTGGTTCATTTTTAGCACTTTTAATTTTGAACATCCATAAAATGACCAGTCCTTTACTTCCTTAATATTCTTTCCGAAAATGACCTTTTTTAAACGCTGGTTCTGATAGAATGCTTCTTTTCCGATGGTAGTTACCTTAGACGGAATCCGGTATGTGGTACCTTTCTTCTGTTTTGGATACAGATATAATGTTTTCTTTGATTTTGAAAATAAAACGCCACCATCTGAAGCATATTTTTTATTCTTTTTGGAAACCGAAAATCCCTTGAAATGCTTTAATCCACTCTGTTTCATATAGGATTTTATTTTGCCGTTACTTATAAAACCGGCGAAGGATTTTCCTAAATATATTTTTTCTAAAGCTGTGCATCCTGTCACTGTTCCGGTAGAGATGCTCTGGCAGGAATCCGGCAAACGAATTTCTTTTAATGATGTACAATTTCCAAATGCCGTGAAATAATACACGTCGCCACCCATTCCACGGTAACTCTTATAGTATTCTTCTACCCGTTTTAATTTTGAATTTTTGGCGAATGTCACTTTTTTGAGCGATTTACAATCTGAAAACGCGCCACCTTCTATGATTTGCACCGTCGCAGGAATTGTTACCGTTTTCATTTTTGCTCCCTGCAATGCAAGCTGTTTAATGACTTTTGTTCCTTTTGCTATCGTTACATTTTTTGTGGCAGCAACCGGATATACATATAATGTTTTTCCATCCTTGCTATATAGTCCGTTAGATTTTACTTTAAAATTCGGATTCTCACTTGCAACCTGAATTGTCTTCAGACAGCCTTCTTTTCCACTTGTGCCGGTATACAATCCGCCAAACATTCTGGCACCGATTGCTTTCACATTTTTTCCGAGAGAAATGCTCTCTACCGGACTTTCCCAGAAAACTTCATTTCCTAATGCAATCACTCCATCCCCTACTGTTACTTTCTGTAAGGAATCGCACTCACCAAATGCATAATCGCCAATATATGTTACGGAATCTGGAATCACAATATCTGTAACATTGTCCAAAAATGCCAGACTTGCTGTATCAATGCCGGTAATTCCATCCTGAATTGTGACTGATTTTACATCCTTTGCCGGAATGGTATCACGCCATGTTCCCGTCAGGGTATATTTCCATCCGTCATCATAACTGTATTCCTTTTTTACTTTTTCTGATACGGCGCCACCAATGACACCTTTTCCTGCAAATGTCAGGTTTCCACTTGCTTTATCGAAAGTATAGGATACCTCCTGATTTTGTTGCGTGCTGTCTGATACGCCATCCTGATTCGGTAGTGTGCCATCTGTTTGTGATGTGCTGTTCCCCTCTGCTGCTGACGTTTGTCCTGTTAACACCTGTCCGAAAACAAGGACACCAACTGCCATTGTTCCGGCAACTGCTTTTACTGTCAGTTTTTTCATAAAAACCACTCCTTCCATTTAGCCCTGACATTTTTATCTGCAGGCTTACACTTCCTTTTTCATACCGGTTTTATTTCCCGTTTATTTTTCTTTTGTTATTTTTATCTTATAGGATGTTTTTTAAGAATATAGTGGAAAAACCTTAAGAAGTCTTAAAAAAGTTCTTAAGATTTCTTAAGACTTTTTTAGATTTTCAAAATGAAGATTTGGAAGAGGTTTGAGAAATGATTGATAGATTTTTGAATCGTATTTTTGGAAGGACTTCTGGGATAGTTAAACTTTGATAAAGAAGAGTTTGATAAATTTTTGAAGATATTTAAATTGAATAAAAAGTTTCTTAAAACCTTTTAAGATTTTTAATTTTATAAGCAAAAAAAATTCCTCTTCAGAGTGATAGTCACTCTAAAGAGGAGAGGGGTTTGAGGGGTATATCTTGTTACTATTACGAAGTAACTTGATAACACTGTTAGTATAGCACCCTTCAAACAAGAAATCAATATTTTTCTTTCTTCATAAGAATAAAATAAATGTTTATATTTTATTAAATTTTTATAAACTTTCTACTTTGACACATTTTCGACACAATTTTCTATGTCAATCTGACACATTTTCATTGCTTCCAAAGCATTCTGGTGTGATTCCGGTGTAACGCCGGCACAGCAGGCTGCATCCACCATAATCGTTTTCTCCGGATAATGTGCCTTTAGCAGCAGCGCATTGGAAATCACGCAGATATCCGTGCAAAGACCAACAATCTCTATAACATCAGCATCTTTTACATAAGAAGGCAACTGTACAGAGCCAAATGTCGGCTTTTCAATTACTGTTTTTGCATATGGCTGCAACGCCGGAATAATTTTCCATCCACTGGTGCCACGAATACAATGGCTGACTGGAAGTTTTCTGCCTTCCTGCGTATCCATATAATTTTCCCCATGCGTATCCTGAGTAAAAATCAGTTCCGTTCCTTTCGCCACTTCTTCCTCTATTTTATGCAGCAGTGCAGGAACCATCGCCTGTGCTTCCTTTGTTCCTAATGCACCATCCACAAAATCATTCTGCATATCAATCACAAGTAATATCTTCTTCAAATTCTGCCTCCTTATGAAATTTTCATTACCATTAATATACCAACTCCGTAAGTTTTTGTCATCTTATTTTTTCCTTAATACACTTGTTGCACCTGACAGTACCGGTGGCCTTATCTATCCTGGGCACGCTCTCGCTGCACAAACAGCGCAACAGTACATAGTATCCTAAAAAACAGGATACAAGTACTGGCGTGTTTGTAAGCACCCTCTGATAGATAAAGCCGCCGGTACTGTCAGGTAATTCAGGCTGTGGTTTATCAAGGCAAAAACACTTGTAGCAATTTAAAGCAACTTTTTATTACTAAATCTTCAAGGTTGTCTTGAAAAAACAGCCAACTTGCAAATCCTGTTTTTTAATCAAAGCAAAGCATAGGAAAAACTCTTCTGCACAATAACTAGTTTTATCATCAGAACAAAGTGCTAGAAAAACCTTTGTACAACAGCCAATTTGTAGATGGGCTGTGATACAGCAGCCAAAATCTGTTGTATCACATGCCCTTCCAAAATTTTGCAAAAGCCTCAAGTTTTTCCCACTTTCATCCGATATGACCAATAGACAGAACATCGAAACAGGAGGGATTTTATGTCAGCAATTACAAATACAACCATTAGCAATTATGATTATTTATTACGCAACTGTTATTCTTCAAACCGCAATGCGCGCAAAGCAGTTTATCGTACTACTTTTAGCAAAGAAGAATTAATCAGCGCTGATTCCAATGCTTTGAAAAAAATTGCCAGAAATTTAAAAGACCTGGATTACAGTGCCGAAAATGGCGTAAATGTATATAACAATGTGAAAGCTTTTGTAGAATCCTATAATAATTTAATAGAAAGCACCAGCGACTCCAATTCCGGCAAGCTGGAGCGTGTCCAGAAAAACTTAAAGAAACTGGTTAAAGAATATGCAGATGAACTAGAAGAAATCGGCATCAAGGCATCTGCTTCCGGTGGACTGAAGCTTGACGAAAAAACCTTGCTTTCTGCAAGTCCTTCCAAAGTCAGCAAAGTGTTTTCTTCTTCAGGAAGTTTTACTTCCAACATTCGGAAATATGCTTCCAGCATTTCACACATTGCCAAAACCATGCTTCAGACAGGCACTTCAAAGAAACAGACCACGGCAACTGTCAGCCTGCCCGGCCTGACAGAAGCCGAAAATATTATGACTGCTTCTTCCATTAACATAAAAGCATAATTTTTTCATCATTACGCAATTTGTCTGCCCTTTTTGGGTGCAATTTTCATAAGCAGCATAACCAGTACGGCCAGAAATGACACCAGCGAACTGATGATGAGCAAATTATGCAGTCCGACTGCTGACTTAATCATACCACAGCAGACAGATGCTATCGCCTGCCCCACTCCGACAGATGCTACATTGATAAAAGATACGCCTTTTACCACATCTGTTTCCGGCAGGTTTTCCATAACAAAATAAACGCTGCCTGCATAAAAGATGCCGAGTCCCAGAATTTCAAATCCCTGTGACAGGATAACAAGCAAAACCGTCGGTGCAAATGTTGTCGCTGCTGCACGCAACGTACAGAAAATAGCACAAATGACCATCATCTGGTCTATCGAAAACTTCTTTCTCATTCTTGAAAAAAAGATAGCAACCGGCATTTCGGCAGCTGCCAGCACAAATTCTGCCAATCCAAAATCAGTATGGCTGCCACCCAGCCCCTCAACAACATCAATCATAAATGTCGCATTCAGATTATATCCCATAAAAATAATCATACAGCCGGCCAGAAAAAGAGTATACTTCGGATAATTCCGTATTAAATACCACGACGAATGAACTTCTGCCTTTTCCACCTCCGAACGTATTTCCTGTGGGGTTTCTTCCTGCGATTCTATCCTCTTTACATTTGTGTCCTGCGTGGTTGCCTTTTCTACCTTCTCGTCTTTTGAAAAATCCACCGGCTCCATAATAACAGTAACAGCCAGAAATGCAATGGTAGACACAATCTGCAATATCAAAATATTGTTGATGCCAAAACAATCAGAAAAACTGCCGATTACAACGCAGGCAACTGCCCATGTGCCGGAGCCACAGGCGCGTGACAGCGTATAGTGCAAATCCTGCCCGTGATTCATATACTGCACGGACAATGAATCTACAATAGGCGACAGACAATTTACAACAGCTCCATATAAAATAAAAATAATAACTGCCTCAGCAAAATTATTATCCAAAAACCAGAAAGCAACTGCTGATATAATCCCTGTCACGCCCATAATCTGCATAATCCATTTCAGCGGGAAAGTTTTTGCGTGCCGGTCTGAAAATGCTGCAATCCATACCTGAAAAAAAATAACAGAAATATATTTTACTGCATTTAACCAGCCAATTTCCATACTGTTAAAGCCTTTTGCTTCAAGAAGTGGCGTTACAAATGCCAGACCAACTGCTGCCAGCATCCAGTATGTCCCCTGCAAAGCGCAATATTTCATTGTTCTTTTTTTATAATTTTCCATACGCACCTCCAAAATTCCCATCTGGTAAAACTGCCTTACGGTATCCGTCTTGGTATTCGTCTTTCCCATCCGGCGAAATCGCCTTATAGCATCATCTTTCCCTTATAAGAAAAATCCGCGAAACACACTTCTTTACAAAGCACGTTTCGCGTACAAAAGGAATTAATGAAAAGAACAAATTAAACCTTACTTTTAAACCGGTTATAGCGAAGTGCCGATAAGTCACACGCTGTTTTTTCTCCCAGAACCATCTGGGACAGCATCAGCCCGACAACTGGACCGGTTCCAAATCCATGTCCCGAAAAGCCAATGGCCAGAATCAGACCCGGCACCTCATCTACCGTACTGATAACCGGTACCTTGTCATGGGTAATATCCATCCAGCCACCCCAGCTTCTGACAATCTTGGCATCGCCCAGTGCCGGCACATATTTCATAATGGCACGGCAGTTTGCCGGTGTTCCCAGCGCGCTGGTCTGCAACGCTCCGATTCTGTCATTGGCACTCTCCATACCCGTGCCACTGCCAAATACAAAGGAACCATGTGCACACTGATGTCCATAGACCTCAGCCGTTGCAACACCAAGCATAATATCAAACATCTTCGGCTGCATTTCCGTTACGACACATTCTTCAAAGAAACGTGTCATCGGAATATCGATGCCAACTGTTCTGGCAATCTCACGTCCTTCATAACCTGCTGCCACAATAACATTTTCTGCTTCATAAATCGTACCGTCTTTAGAAACAACCTGACGGATTTTTCCTTTTATCTTGCGAAGTTCCACAACCGGTTCTCCCGTGATAAAAGTAACTCCCATTTCTCTCGCCCGACGGTAATATGCCAGTGTCGTCAGCATCGGGTTGGCATGTCCGTCGGTAGGGCACCAGCTTGCTGCCACGATTTTATCACTCAAATGAGGACAGATTTCTTTTACCTCTTTGGCATCCACCATCGTCACGTCCAGTCCCAGTGCCGTTGCATCTGCCGTACGCGCCTTTAATATTTCAATATGCTCATCATTCAATGCCAGACGAAGATTTCCTCCCTGACAATACTCTACGTCCATTCCCAGTTCCTCGGAAAGGGTTGGCCATAAGTGCTCAATTCCATACATCGCATATGGCAGTTCGCGTGGGTCACGTCCTGACTGACGTACACCTCCACCATTTCGGGAAGAACCACCGTGGCCAATGCTGTCACTTGCTTCCAAAACAATGACATCTGTTTTCTTTTTTGCGAGATAATAAGCTGCTGCACAGCCAACTATTCCACCGCCAATTACGATTACATCTGCTGTCTGTTTCATCATTCATTACCTCCATCATTTCCTAATACTCTCATTTCTGTCGGGCGCATCGGAGCACGGGATGTAGCAGGCTCCAAATCAGTATTGGCAACACCAAGTTCGCGTGCCACAATACCTTTGACCAGTTTGCCACAAGTCTGCCCCTGACAAAGTCCCATGCCACAACGCAGATAACGACGAATTTCTTCAATCGTAAACATTCCGGCATGCACTGCCTCTCTGATTTCCCCTTTTGTTACCTCTTCACAACGGCAAATCAAAATATCATCATCCGGCTGTGGTACAAAAGGTCCTAAATCCTTACTACGGTCGCTTAATATATTCATCCTTACCCCTCCTTATAAAATCTTGCCTTCATTGCCATATCTTTTGGTACTTTTATTGTCAAAAGACTGGTATGGTCAAAGGCTTTGACTGACTTAACATCTACTACTTCGGCATCACAGATTACCTCACCACTTCTGGATAATCCTTTGCCTTTGTCACCTGCTTTCGGAAGTGGAAGAAATTCATACGGAAGTGTTACCGTAGCAAATTCCTCTTCATAACTTTCATCTACCAGGAAAATCGCCTGTCCGGAACATGATGCAACACACATTCCACAGCCGATACACTCTGCTGTTTCAACAACAACCGGGAGGGATGTAATATTCTCTCCAATGCTGATACAGCCTTTCGGGCAGGCATCCTGACACGGATTACACGGAATATTCTGGGAACATTCCATAACCGGATGAACACCAGCCTGTTTCGTAACACCGGGATAAGCAAATACTTCTTCATCCGTCAGATAACCTTTTTTCAAAAGATTGGTAGAAACAGGACAGCCTTCTTCTGTCTTTTCCAACACTTTGCCCCTGTTTTTTGGAGTAAACATTCCCTGTCGCAAAGTATCTAACGCATGCTCGTGAATCGCTATCTTTTCATCCAGTTCTTCTTTTTCCATAAAACCAAGTTCATACGCTGCTGCCACACCTGCGATTCGTCCCTCAATCATAGCAGAACTTGCTTCTTCGATACCGGATACATCACCGGCAACAAAAACACCCCGGATACTCGTTTCACCATATTCGTCACACTCTGGTACATAGCCGCCACGTTTCGGGTCTTCCACCATATCGCATCCTAACGCTTTCAGCAGCTGCGACATTGGCGACAAACCAACGGCAAGACAAATTGTGTCAACATCAAAATGTTTTTCTGTGCCCGGAATAAACTGAAAACTACTGTCAACTTCAGCTATCGTAACACCTTCTACATATTCCTCACCCTCTGCTTCGACAATGGTATGGGAAAGATAAAATGGAACGCCCGTCCTTGCCACCTTTGCTGCGTGGACACCGTATCCACCAATCTTTGGTGCTGCATCTACCAGTGCTACCACTTCACATCCGGCCTGCATCAGCTGGTAACTGACAACCAGACCGACATTACCGGAACCCAGCATTAAAATTCTGTTGCCCGGCTTAATCTGATGAAGATTCATCATTGTCTGTGCTGCACCTGCGCCAATAACACCCGGCTTTGTCCAGCCACGGAACGTAACCATATTTTCTGCTGCTCCGGTAGCCACGATGATGGCATCGCCTTTGTAGTGGCAAATGGCATCATCAATCCGGACAGTCACTTCTTTCTCTGCATACAGACCGATAACAGTAGCATTTAAAACTACGGTTACGCCTAATTTATCTGCCTCTGCCAGAAGTTCCTCACCAATTTTAAATCCCCTGACCTTTGCCTTGTGCTCTTTCGAGCCAAAAAATTTATGTATCTGTTTAAATAACTGGCCTCCCGGCTTGGCATTTTCATCAAATACAATCACATTCATACCTGCCTTTGAAGCCTCTATCGCTGCTGATAGTCCTGCCGGACCTGCACCGATTACAATCACATCATAACGTTTGATATCCATATTTTCCTCATTTCTGCGCCGTAACGCCATACTGTGTCTGAACTGTCATGCCTTCTTTTAATGGTGTAATGCATGTCCGGATATTGGGTTTTCCATCGACAATCATTACACAGTCTGTACATCTTCCGATTGCACAGAAGATACCTCGCGGCTCGTGTTTTTTCTTTGTATAACGATGTACCATAACGCCTGCTGCCTTTAGTGCCGCTGCGATTGGCTCTCCCTCCAGTCCCTGCATTTCCTTTCCGTCATAGGTAAATGTAACCACCTTTTTTTCCGGTGTTTCACCTAAAATCGGATGTTCCTTTATTCTGTCCATCAAATTCCTCCCTTTACTGCTTCACCATATCATAAATGCGCTTCGTTACTGCTTTGCTGCGTCACCATATTGTGAATGCACCTTCGTTGCTAATCCTGCTTTTTCTTTGTTTGTCAGGCAAGGTATGGCTTGTCCCAAAGTTTTAACTTCGTGCCAATTCCTTTCTTTAATGCATTCTGCCAGCACTCATAGCCCCAGCCAATGTCCAGAATCGGCATACCTCCCAGACTGACTAAAAACATCTGGTCGTCACTCGTTCTGCCCGGTGCCGTGCCACGCACAATGTCGCCTAAATGATATACTTCTTTCTTATCAATCAGACCATCCTCTATCATATTGACAAAATACATTCCCGGTGTGCCGGAAGACTTTCTGTTTCCATCGGCATCATATTCCTCGTACACTTCAATGTACTCCTCATACATATGAATATTGTCTACTACTTTTGTCATATGGTCCTTCATAAAATTATGGTCCGTCATATCCATTGTTCCGGAAGAAATAAATACACATCCCGGTTTTAACCACTCCGGCTGAAAGACCGGCCACTGATGGTCTTTTACTGATACTGCTTCACTGATAATATCAGCATCTTTCACGGCTTCCTCTAAATCATCACAAACAATGACATTTTTGACCTGTGGATATGTTTCCTCCACAAACTGCTTCATATCAAGTGCTGTTTTTGACTTGGCAGAACTTCCTTTGATTTTAATGGTTTCAATCGAATCAAATTTTGCCATATATGCCATCAGACACGTCTTATTAATAGCTCCCGGTCCTATCAGTGAAATCACTTTAGAATCTTTTCTTGCCAGATATTGTGCTGTCAGTCCCGGCATCGCACCGGTACGCATAGCACTCAGCAGGTTCGCTGACATATATGCTAACGGCTGTCCTGTTTCAATATCATTTAATGTAACCATCAGGATAGAACGCGGAAGACCTTTTGCCGTATTTCTTCCATTCGAGCCGTACCATTTTTCTCCTGCCAGATGAAATCTTCCACCCAGATAAGCCGGCATCGACATAAATCTTCTGTCCCTGGAATCCTCCAGTGGGAAATCTTTGATATCGGACTTTTTCGGGAACATCAGCTGAATACCGTGGTTGTTCCGGTTGCGTCCTCCCATCATACAATCTCCCTCACTGAGGAGTGTCATAACTTCGCCCATAGTATCAACGCATTTTCCTGCATCTAATACACCGGCTTCTATCATATCTTCTTCACTCAAATATAAAAATTCGATTTTTGTATCTTCCATTTTTTAAGCCTCCTAACAATTTCCTACATACTGTTTGCCCTTCTTCTGGCAATCCGGAAATTATTGATAAACTCTTTGATAAAATATATCATCAGGGCTACCACACTGAAACTAAAGATAATTGTTGTCAGTGCATTGATTTCCGGCGATACGCCTTTCTTAATCATCGAGTAAACTTTCATTGGCAATGTTGACGTTTCTGCATTTGCCAGGAAACTTGTAATAATCAAATCATCCAAAGCAAGTGAGAATGCCATAAATGCACCTGACATAACACCCGGCATAATGCCCGGAAGCGTTACGTGCATAAATGTGTAAAAACGGTTGGCACCTAAATCCAGCGAAGCCTCTTCTATGGAAGGGTCCATACCGACCAGTCTTGCCTTAATCGTGATGTACACATACGGCAATACCAGTGTTGTATTACCAATAATGATAGTACCCATACTCAACGAGATACCACCCTGGTTAAATACCAGCAAAGTAGCAATTGCCAATACAATTTCCGGAATAACAATCGGGAAATAAATCGAGTTCATAATCAATTTTTTGCCCTTGAATTTTGCATTCATAAATCCGACTGCACCCAGAGTTCCGACTACAACGCCAATTAACGTTGTCAGCACGGCAACCAGAAGTGTTTTTCCGAATACCATCCAGAGTTCTGTATCGTGAAAAAGTTTTACATACCACTTTGTGGTAAATCCCTGCCATACTACATTTGCACGACTGTCGTTAAAAGAAAAGGCAATCATTACTGCAACAGGTGCATAGAAGAAAATGTATAACAGGATTGCATAAAATCTTGAAATGCCTTTTACGGCTTTTTTCTTAACTGTTCTCTTGTCCATAAGCTATGCCCCCAAATCATCTAAATCGCCACCGAGTTTCGTGTAAACAAATAGCATAATGAAGATAACAACAGCAAGCACCATAGCAAGTGCTGCACCGAACGGCCAGTTACGCGATATTGTAAACTGTCTGTGAATCAGGTTACCTACCATCATATTCGTACCACCACCTAACATATCCGTTACCATATAGTAACCGATACACGGGATGAATGTCAGAATAACAGCTGCAAAGATTCCCGGCGCAGTCAGTGGTAATGTGACTTTGAAAAATGTCTTAACCGGTCCGGCTCCCAAATCTTTTGATGCTTCTATCAGTCCTTTGTCCAGCTTCTCAATGGACGAGTACATCGGAAGTACAGCAAACGGAAGAAACATATACAGCATACCGACGATAACAGCAAAATTGTTATACAACATATTCAACGGTTTATCGATAATATGTAAGTTCATCAAAACTGTGTTAATCACACCGGTCTTATTTAACATAATGACAAAGCTGTAAAGAATAACAAGACCACTTACCCACAAAGGCAGCATCAGAAGTACGGTCAGCACCCCGGAAGTCTTCTTCTTTACATTTGCAATAAATGCAGCCAGCGGGTAGCCCATCAGCACTGTCAGAACCGTTGTCCATGTGGCAATGATAACGGACTGCTTGATTACCGTAAAATAAACCGGCTTAAAGATTTCTTTGTAATTGTCTAATGTAAACTTATATACGACACGCCCTAACGGTCCTTTTGTCATAAAACTCATAAATGCCAGAAGGAGAATCGGCAAAATGATGAACAGGACTGACCAGATGGTAATAGGCCCACACATAACAGCTGAAGCCAGCCAGGATTTGAAAGAACGTTTGTCTTTACGCTTCTTTGGCTTTGACGCCACTTTCACTGCCAAATCATTCGTCTTCGTCATCAGCATTCCCTCCTTCTATATCACGAACAGAATCCGTATTTACGAGGGATTTTTCTTTGATTACAACTCCCTTATCCAAATCCCAGTAAAGATACAATAACGTTCCGACTGCTGCCAAATCTTCGCTACGGAAACGATTGACACGGATTTCTGTACCATCATTCAGCGTAATCATCATCTTAACAATATTTCCGACATAAATATGTTCTTTTACAATCCCCTTTAAACTAAAACCTTCAACCGGAGTCTTGGAAAAAAGCATATTTTCCGGACGAACGGATATGGCAACCGGGTCATTTACTGCCAGTTTGTCATCAGCATCAGCTACCGTTCCTCTTCCTACTTCCATACCTACAACGGCTTTGCCACTTTCTTTCTGTAATACAATGGCATCCATAATATTCGATTCCCCGATAAAACCTGCCACAAATTTTGTCTTTGGTTTCTGATAAATATTAATCGGTGTGTCAACCTGCTCTAACACACCTTCATTGATAACGGCAATTCTGTCGCTCATGGTCAGTGCTTCTTCCTGGTCATGCGTTACATATACGAAAGTAATGCCAAGTTTCTTTTGCAGACGCTTTAACTCAATCTGCATCTGCTTACGGAGTTTCAAATCAAGTGCTCCTAACGGTTCATCCAGCAAAAGCACTTTTGGCCGGTTAATCAACGCTCTGGCAATTGCCACACGCTGTTTCTGTCCACCGGACATCTGCGTAATCTTACGCTTTCCAAATCCCTCCAGCTGCACTAATTTCAGCATTTCGGTTACCCGTTCCTTAATCTCGGCCTTTGGGACTTTTTTCACTTTTAATCCGTATGCCACATTGTCATACACATTCATATTGGAAAACAATGCGTAATTCTGGAATACGGTATTGACATCACGCTGGTATGGCTCTTTCTTTTCTACACTCTCTCCCTGTACTTTTATCATTCCTGTTGAAGGAAGTTCAAAACCGGATATCATTCGGAGCGTTGTTGTCTTGCCACAGCCAGATGGTCCTAACAGAGTAAGAAATTCTCCCTCTGCTATGTTGATGTTCATATTTTTAACAACATGGTTTTCACCATACCATTTTTCAACATTCATTAATGATACAATTGTTTTACTCATATGCATATCTCCTTGCTTTAATAATCTGCCCGTATCATCTAGTTAATCGCGTCCGAACCACGTTCATTCGTACGGATACGCATAACTTCGACGACATCGGTAACGAATACTTTACCATCACCGTTTTTTCCGGTTCCGATTGCTGTTGCAATATCTGCCAGAATCTCTTCTGTCTGCTCATCATCTACAACAACAAAGGCAGAAATCTTAGGCAGCAAGTTGATATCTTCGCCTGTGAAATTCATTTCAGGCAAATAACCTTTCTGACGTCCACAACCCATAACGGAATTGACTGTCATACCCTGGCAATTATGATTTGCCAGCACTTCCTTTAAACCAACTAACTTTTCAGGTCTTGTAATAACTTCGATTTTTTTCATATTAATATCCTCCAATCTTTTTTGTTCCCTTTTTATAAAATAGAAAAAGACAGCCAAAGTATGTTTCCTGTTCGTCATCTTTGACTGCCTTTTCATATTCTTTACTTATGATTCATAACCCATCAGTTATTCATTACCCATCAGCTCTGTGTAATAGGTATCCATCAGACTAATCTGTTCATCATTAACAGCTACGCACCATGCATTTTTATCCAGTGTTTTATACTTCTCGATTGCCGGGTTGTCATAATAACCTTCCGGAAGAAGTTTTTCAATAACTTCCTGCTTCAGCAGTGGAATACCACCGTTTTCTGTATAACATTTTGCCATTTCTTCCGGTCTTAACATAAAGTTGATAAACTTCTCTGCTGCTTCTAACTTTTCAGAGCTCTTAGGAACTGCCCAGTACTGTGTGAAACGCTCACAACCGGTTGCCACATCTACAATATCAAATTTGTCCCAGTTATCTTTGCTATCCATACATAACTGCATATAGTCCCAGCAAAATGCCACGCTGCACTCGCCGTTTTCCAACTGCGATACGGCACTCTCGCCAACAAATGCTTTTACATTTTTCTTAATCTTCTTGAGCAATTCATTTGCTTCCTCGATTTCCTTTTCATCCTTGGAATCTGCCTTATAGCCAAGTGCCTGCAATGCCATACCATAAAGAGAAATTGTCGAGTTAATCATTGCTACCTGACCTTTTAATTTCGGGTCTGCAAGGTCTTCAAACTTTGTAATCTCAATCGGACAGGTTTCTTTGTTATAAACAATACCGGTATAACCAGGTGCCAAATCCGGACAAACATATTCCATTTTGTCATCACCAATCGGACTTGGGAAATTGTCGATAATGTTTTTCTTGTTGTCCAGTTCGGAACTGTCCAGTTTTGCTAATAAGTCATTGTCGATAAAAGACTTAACATAAGCTGTTTCCAAATCGATTACATCATAATCTGCGCTTCCCTCTACCAGTTTTGAAAGAATCGTATCTGTATTATCAATGTAACTTACATTAACCTTAATTCCTGTTTCATCTTCAAAATCCTGAAAAGCTTCTTCTGACCAGGTACCTTCCCATACGAGAATGTTGATGCTGTCTACCTTTCCGGAATTTTTTTTGGATGAACCACATCCACCAAGACACCCTATTGCCATTACTGCTGTCATCATTACTGCCAAAATCTTCTTAAATTTCATAAGCAATTCCTCCTAGTTGTCATTTTTTGTAACATTCCTTATTGTTAATGCCACGAAACTAACTTATGTAATAGAAAAGGTCAATGGAGTTAACGAACTTTACATTCGCTAAAAACGTCTCCATTGACCTCATATATCACATCTTTATTCTTTTGTCTTGAAATATTAGCCGCAGATAAATTTCATGGGCTTATCTTAGCACCATGAAAATTTTCTGTCAATTACTTTTTTAAAACTTTTTTTGAATTTGGTATATTGAATAAAACAATTTGCTTCTCTTAATTATTTTTTGTGAATATTGACAAATCACACCATTTTCCTTGTATTTTGCTTTACTTTTTTTCACTTTCATATGTTTTACTTTATTTTATAAAGTGACGATTTTAATTCATTTTATAATCTGAAGTTCAGATAATCATTCCCGAAAGAAAGTTTTGTATGAAATATAACAAAAAAGCACTTCTCTCTATGACCAATTACCCGTCATAAAAAGAGTGCTTTTCTGCTGCTTATTTCTGGAGATATATTCCCGAAAAAAGTCTATATCTTCTTAGAATCAGTGATTCCTATGCATACTTTGCTGTGCTGACTTTTACACCAGGTCCCATTGTACTAGAAATAGATACACTTCTGTAGTACTGACCTTTTGCTGCAGCTGGTTTAGCCTTTGTGATAGCAGCCATTAATGTTTCAATGTTTTCAACTAACTGCTCATCTGTGAAAGAAACTTTTCCAACTGGTACGTGAACGATATTTGCCTTGTCAAGTCTGTACTCAATCTTACCTGCTTTGATATCGTTTACAGCTTTTGTTACGTCCATAGTAACAGTACCTGCTTTTGGGTTTGGCATTAAGCCCTTTGGTCCAAGAACACGACCAAGACGACCAACAACACCCATCATATCAGGAGTGGCAACAACAACATCGAAGTCTAACCATCCTTCGTTCTGAATCTTAGGAATTAACTCCTCGCCACCTGCATAATCTGCTCCAGCTGCTAAAGCTTCGTCTACTTTTTCGCCCTTTGCAAATACAAGAACTCTAACCTGCTTACCTGTTCCGTTAGGTAATACAACGGCACCACGAATCTGCTGGTCAGCATGACGTCCGTCTACGCCAAGTCTGATGTGTGCTTCTACTGTTTCATCAAATTTCGCTGTAGATGCTTTCTTTACTAAGCTAACAGCTTCTTCTACTTCATACTGCATTGTTCTGTCGATTAACTTTGCAGCCTCTGTATACTTCTTTCCTCTTTTCATAATATATAACCTCCTAGTGGTAGTAACGGCGGGTACTAAGACACTCTGACGTGTCGCCTCCCACAACGTTCAAATCTATAACAATCTTTTTATTTATGCGTCATGTTACAAATGCGTGTTGCATTGTGAAATATTTTATTCCTCTACGGTAACTCCCATACTGCGTGCTGTACCAGCAATCATGCTCATAGCAGCTTCCAGTGAAGCAGCATTTAAGTCAGGCATTTTTGTTTCAGCGATTTCCTGAATCTGTGCCTTTGTAATAGTAGCAACTTTAGTCTTGTTAGGAACACCTGAACCAGACTGAATGTTACATGCCTTCTTAATAAGAACTGCTGCTGGTGGAGTCTTTGTAATAAAACTAAAACTCTTATCCTGATATACAGTGATAACTACAGGAATTAACATACCTTCCTGTCCTGCTGTCTTAGCATTAAACTCCTTTGTAAACTGTACAATGTTAACTCCGTGCTGACCAAGAGCTGGACCAACAGGTGGTGCTGGTGTTGCCTTTGCAGCAGGAATCTGTAATTTAATATATCCTTCGACTTTCTTAGCCATTTCAACTTACCTCCTGTAAAATTCACGCAGGCTACTGCGTAATTTCTTAACTATGCAGGAATCAAAAGGATTTTCCTTTCTCTTCCCTTCCAAATAAAATAATTGGAATATAAAATTTTTTCAGAACGTTCTAAACCACCTCAACATCATTGAAACTGATTTCAACCGGTGTTTCACGGCCAAACATATCAATATTAATCGTAACCATTCGGTTCTGATGGTCAATCTTACGGACAATACCAGTAGTATCTTCCCAAACACCAGATTTTACAACAACAGAATCGCCAATGTTGAATGGAACATTCGGTGCATCGACTTTTAAGCCCATGCTTGCCATTTCTTCATCAGTAAGTGGTACCGGCTTTGACCCCGGTCCAACGAATCCCGTAACACCTCTGGTATTACGAACAACATACCATGTATCGTCGTTCATAATCATATTGATGAGAACATACGCTGGAAACATCTTCTTCTGAACCGTCTTCTGCGTATCATTTTTCTCTTCAACAACATTCAACATAGGAACAGATACTTCAAAAATCTGGTCCTGAAGATTACGGTTTTCAATTGTTTTTTCAATATCCATCTTTACCTTATTCTCATACCCTGAGTAGGTATGAGCAACATACCAATGTGCTTCCGTATCTGCCATAAGTCTATCACCCTTATCCTATCTGAATAATCTTATCAAGGCCCATCTTAATAACAAAATCAAGCAGGGCAATGATTGCACCTAAAATTACTGTTACGATAACTACTGCTGTGGTTTCTTTAATTATCGTATCTTTGTCCGGCCATACAACTCTTTTGAATTCAGCCTTTAAAGCACGGAAGAAGCCACCTTTTTTCTTTGCAGTTTTTTCTGCTTTTTTTGGTTCGTTCTGTTTTTCTGTTTCTTTCTTGATTTCAGAATCTCCCATAATTCACATTCCTTTCATGGTTACGAGACTATTTTGTCTCTTTGTGTAATGTGTGTCTTCTACAGAATCTGCAATACTTCTTTGTCTCCATTCTGTCCGGATGGTTTCTCTTTTCCTTTGTCGTATCGTAGTTGCGCTGTTTGCACTCTGTACAAGCTAAAGTAATTTTTACTCTCACGACTGCTACCTCCATTCTAATATTCTGCTTTCACAGTTACCTATTGCTTTGACGCCCCGGCACGCATAAAAACCGGGTTTTCTGCCTCAAAGAAATTTGGGCATAAAAAAAAGACTGTTACATCGCCCATATACTATATCACGTACCAGCCTTTCCGTCAAGAAAAATTATGAAATTTTCTGTTTTTTGTGTTGAAATTTTTCTGCTTAAAATAGAAAAAGCATAAAAACCCGGGTGCGTTGGTGGTTTCCGGTTTTCTGTGATATAATCTTTCTATAATAAGTAATATTATGATTGACATATTAACAGGTGTGCGAATCGGCACGCTGCGCAACATATTGGCGATGCAATAACCGGCATACTTTCACATATATCGGGGGATTTTATGAAACTGAAACGAAACGACTTTATTCTAATCATCATCATATTGGCTGCTGCTTTGCTTTCCTTTGCCGCCTACCGGCTGCTTTATCACAAGCAGGGGGACTCCGTGCAGGTCACGGTTGATTCCCGTGTAATCAAAACGCTGCCTCTCGATACAGATGCCACCTATACCATTCACTCCAAAGACTCCGGCAGTAATGTTCTGGTTATAAAAAATGGTGCAGCCAGCATCCGTGAAGCAAACTGCTCCGACGAGGTCTGTGTTCACCATAAAGAAATCTCTGCACAGGGAGAATCCATTATCTGCCTTCCCCATAAAGTTGTCGTATCGGTTATCTCATCAAAAAAGGCCACCCTGGATGGGGTAGCCCAATAAATCAGCATTCATAAGCAATCGTATTTTTTAACAATAATAGTTAAACAACAATCCACTATAGAGGGATGTAATATAGGAATATCCCCGTGGTGGTTTCTGAAAATTCGGATAACTGACAATCTTCTTATCAATATATTCCATCGGGTTGATTTTAATCGCTTCTGTCTTTGCAAAAATGCGATTTGTCAATGCCGAATCTTTTCCAAAAAGTTCCTTCATTTCCCCGGATTCAATCGCTTCCGAAGCAAGTGCTGTATCTAACTGCATATAGCCATCTTTATCAAATGTAATACCACACGCCTCCAGCTGGTTTCTTGCCGGGCCAATCATATTCTGCAATTCTTTCTGCAGTCCTGTAGAAACTTCTGTCTTACGCTCAAAAGAAATCTCTTTGCCAACCAGTTCATTATAATCAGAAATAAATGCTTTGATTCCACCCAGTATCACTTCACTGTCTGCATGATAATCGATAACGGCCTCCGTTTCCGAAGGTTTGCGAAGGGATACCCTGACGGCTCTTCCCAGCGTAAATTCATTTGCCATAGAAGTTTTCTCTACACCATTTAAATCGAATATGGCATTCTTCGGTGCCACGGCAATATTGTTCAAACCATAATACTCTACAATGCCCCTGCCGGAACTGTCTGTTGTTTTGTCTTCTAAACGAAAACTTTCCCTGCCGTCCGGAGTTCCTACGGATGTAGATTCCAGTCGCATCCCGATTTTGCCATCTTCATGGGCATATGGCTCTGCCACGATGCCTATTTTGGCTTTCGTAATGAAATTCGATAAACCCTGAATTACTTCCCGGTGGTTTGCATCTTTTCTTATATTATATTGGAAATCATATCCCACGTCATTGACCGTAATCTTAAACTGGTATGTACCTGCCGACAGACCTTTTCCCGTTTCATAAAACTCTTTTCCCTGATTAATCTGTGTATTTGCCAACTGCTTCGTACGAATCGTAAATGCAGACGGCAAATGCTCCTTATCAGGGTCTGTCAGTTCCACTCCTACCTGCTCAACATCGGAAGAATGTGCTTTTTTCTTTTGAAATAAAGCATCCCGCGAATCATCTGCAAGTACCTGCAGCGAATCATTCATTTTCATCGCAGCCTCTTTAATGCCCAGTACAAAAGACTGCTTTTCGTTCGTAAAATCCACAAGATAAACCGGAGAGGACTGTGTTTGTTTACGGATACGTTTTGTTACGGAACGCAGTTCCCTGGCATCATGTACTTGTTTTGTGACCGGTTTTAAATCTATTGTCGTCAACAGATTATTATACACGCTAGTATTCATAACTACCTCTCCTTTCCCTGGAATTGTTATCATAAATGGTAATGGAATCCGTTCCAATACACCAATTTATATAGTTATACTTACTACAATATTACACTATCTCTTTGCAAATGTCGAGAGTTTTTGGCAAAAAAACTGCAAAGGGCCTTGCAACCCTTTGCAGTTTCTATGTCTTATCCTATTTTTTACTATGTTTTCATCAGACCGTTCTGTATGTTTTGCATATACTTCTTAATTTATAAGTATTTTATTTAATAATTGGTGCAAAACGGATACGAACTTTTGGAAGTGCCTTTAACTCTGCATAGTAATTTGTCATCCAGTCTTCGCCCTGTGATGGGTCATTTTCACCGGATGCCGGTGGAGCAAAAATCTTCAATGTCATATCTGCTTCTCCATCTAAAGGCTTTTTGAAAAATGCACTCATCATATCAATACATTTTACACCTGGTGCTTTGTAGAACCAGTGGCCATTCAATTCCATCATCAGGTTCATATCGATAGTATCTTCATCGAAATATGCTTCACAAAATACCGGATTGCTGTCAAAATGCAATGGCATTGCCACACCGTCAGCATCCTCTGAGCCACCCCAGCGTAACTGAGCCGGAAGCTGTACTTCTTCTCCTTCATCCATTGACGGACTGAAGAAGTCTTCGTGAATAATTTCACGATATGTTTCAAGAATTGGCTGCTCAATACCAACATTGGCATTATTTGGGTCTTCAATTTCCAGTCCGAGACGTCCTCTGTCACGCATCTGGTACAATGTAAATCCACTCAGCCATTTTTCCTTGTCTGCTTTTAACATTTCACAGAAGTCTTTTAACATCGTAGCCTGGTCATACGCACCGGTAACATCACCGTCAGCGTTAAACTCAGACAGTACCATTGGCTTTTTCACACCATTGTTTACATAAGTGTAACGCTCATAACTCTTCTTTGCCAATGTATAAATCTTTTCTACGGTGTGACGGGCAAATGTATCGCCACCTTCTTCTGCCACATCATATGGCCATCCCCAGTGAAGTGCCATATATCTGTCTACGGATACAATATCTGCTGCACGGGAAGCCTCTGCAAAAATGTCTTCCATTTCCATCTTCTCGTCTTCTAATTCCTTGCATCCATCCAGACAAATGATGGTTTTTACATTTGGAGCCTCTCTATGAATAATCTCACAGCAATGTGTAAAGAAGTCAGCTACTTCCTGATAGGATGCTCTCTTATTGAAAGAGAACCAGTCACCCGTTGCTTCGTGGTTAATACGAAGCTGTACACGACCAAAAGTACGCAAATCTTTTGCAATGGCTACGATATGGTCATCTGTCAGTTTTGGGTCAATTGTCATAGTAAGCAATACATCCTGTCCATGTCTGCGGACATCTCTCATACAGGTAAACGGTTCATCATCCAATGTTCCGTTTAATCCTCCCTTGTATGTAAAATAATCATCATATGGGAAATCCCACGCAAATTGTACTGATGGGTCCGCATGTACCACGCTGGCACGTCCCGGCCATTTGTCATCATTTGGATAATAGCAATACATCAGGTTAATCGCTCTGTGTGGTCTGCCCAGTTTCTGAAGAATATAATCCTGGTCAACATATTCGCCACGCTCACTACCATCACCTAAATCAACTGCACACTGAGCCGGACCCATATGAAGAGCCTTTACATTCAAATCACTCATTTCAATCCTCCTAGTAATATATTTATAATAATCTCCTGTACACAGTTATTCGTGCAAAGAAACTACTCTGCCTCCCGATAACCGTACTTAGTATGATTATACTTGATAGTGGTATTATAACGCAACTATTTCTTTCTCTATATACAGCCTTTTTTCGCAAATCTGCCTATTCGTAATGTTACTTTCCCTAATTTTGCTCGTTATGAAATTCTTCTGATTCCACAATTTATCTTTTCTTCAGGAAATTTGCTTTCCCGGTATTTGTGGATATATTCTGGCAAACAAAAAACCGGACCTGACCGGTCCGGTTTTTTGCAGTGCACGAAGCACCTGTATCACGACTACCTTCTCTTTATAAGAAAACCTCTTATATCCCACGCTATTACATCTGAAAACTTCTTTCCTGTTATCAGACAAAGTCCCTAACAACCAAAAACAATACGCAACTTTCTGGTTTGTATGCATATAATAGCATACTTTTTGCTCGATTTCAACCATTAATTGACTTTTTTCGCCATTTTATTTATTTTTTTATACATTTGCGTGGATTTTTATACATTTTCCAAAAACTCTCTGATGCACTCATTTACAAACTCCGGATTATCAACATTAGAATTATGTGCTGCATTTGGAATCCAGATTATTTGTTGGCCTGTTCTTTTTGACCATGTTTTGTTATATTGCTTTACTTTTCCTGTCTTGTCCTGTTCGCCCACTAAAATCATAAACGGACAAGGTATCTGCAGTTCCCTGTTATCATCTAAAAATCCGGCATAACCAATCCCCATCAAACGGCAAAGTTCTGCTTTCTCATAATCACTAACCATTGCAAGCATATTCTCCTGCCCTGCTTTTGTAACTGCATTTTGCTTTGCCATAGAAGTTTTCAGCAACTTTTTCGGAAATGGCTTGCACATCCATTCGATTTGTTTTAACCACCAGATATCAGACTTAGAATAATAATCTCCAAATGGTGTGGAATCAATCGAAATAAATCCTGTGACCATTTCAGGATATCTTGCCATAAACGATTGTGCCATAAAGCCTCCCATTGACTGTCCAATCAGCACAACCTTCTGAATTTGTAACTTATTTAAAATTTGTAACATTACGGCGACAGCATTTTCATAAGAAAAATCGTCATATGGTCTGGATTTTCCGTGTGCGGGTGCATCCCATGCAATCACGTTGTAATCGTCTTTCAGAAAATCAATCTGTTTTGCAAACATAGTATGATTTGCCGTCAAGCCATGTAGCAAAAAGAGCGTCTTCTTCGCTAAATCTATATCCGTATGCCAATAATATACCGTTCCGTTTTTACATTTCACAAATGATTGTTTCATATTTTTACCACCATCTTTCTTACTGCATCTCTATATTCCAAACCAGTAAATCGGACGTTCCTTGATTCGCACAAGGCCCAGACTTTCTGCCAAATGCACCGAAGCTGTATTTGATTCGACGCAATCCCACTGAGGCATTATGCCACGCGCTGTACAGTCATCTATAAAAGATAATGCAAGCTCTTTTGCGATTCCCTGGCGTCTGTGTTCCTCAGCCACTTCAATATCAATGGCCAGAAATTCTTGAAATCTGCCACTTCCAAATATAACACCTGCCAATTCACCATCTTTGATTGCCACAAAAGCACTGCTTTGATTTAAGAAATCCTCCACCGTCTGCCAGCATGTTTCTAATCGTTCCGTTACCATAGATGAATTTTTGTATTTCTTCTTGTCCATTTCTTCCAAAAATGTCTTTGTCAGTTTTTCTATCGTATATCCCTCAAGATTGCCTACATGCTGCGCCGGCTTTTCCGATATTCTATAAGAATATTCCATCTCGGAGTCAATCGTTCTATCAGAAAACAGTTCCAGAATATCTTCTCTCAGCTTTTTGTCCTCTGCTGCAAACTCAAATTCATTAATCCCCAAATTTTTAAGTTTTTCAAAAACCTCTGCAAAGAAAGTTTCCGAGCTCTTCCTGTCAACAATTTCTCCGAAAACTCCACAGCCACCTACAGGATAAGAATAAGTCACTGCCAGCGTATTGTCCTGATTGGTCCAGCACTCACCTTTACAATTTCCTGCCAGTATCCCCGACTGACTTGGTGTACGGCTATCTCCTAAAAATATGTTTCTGTCGTTATGTGTATTCTCCACCTTACGACTATCATCCATCGCCAATTGTTTCTCTAATTTCACATTATTGTTATTTTTCATTTCTGGTATTCCTCCTTCAAAATTCTATTATTTTACAGCAACAATGACGGAAAATTTATGATAGGAATAGATGCAATTAACCTCAGAAAAACCACATCTGTTCAACATTTCCTTTTCCTTTTCAACAGAACACTCTTTATCTAATTTTCTTCGTTCTTTCCATAATTCAATATCTCTGTCCGTCAGTTCGCTTATATACAATTGATTTTCCCAATATGAGTTATACCAATCATTCATTTTAGGCGTATCTGCACAAAATTGGTCATAATATCATTGTCTTGCAAACTTTCACCCTTGCGTTTTTAGCTCCGGTTTAGGACTACACAAATGTTCCGACCTCTATCAAATTGTCATCGTTTTCAAGTGCCATACCTGAAACAAATGATATTTACACTCGATAGTAACTTCTTGTTTTGTCCTCACATATAAAATTGTTTTTCTCATAATAATGTTGTGCTATGACATTTGACAAGGCTGTGTCAGTATCAAATCTTTTAATGCCTTTTTGATAGAGCCACTGCTTTAGTGCATTCATACACTGTGTTCCGATTCCTTTACCCGTTATATCGGCATTGACATAAATCCAGCGAAGATAAGCCGTTTTATCATTAACAAAATGCACTTCGCATCCACCAACCTGCTTTCCAGATAAAATAAAATCAATATTTTGTTGATTGTCTTTGGAAAGTTCATAGGGATTTATTTCAACTGCTGATAATTCATTCCCGGTAAGAACGGAGGAAAAATATACATTTTCATGTTCTACGATAAATCCGTTATTTTTAATTAATTCTTCAATGTGCGCATACTTTTCATACAGCTTTCCATGTCTGGCAAAACAGCTCATCCCGAAATAATGAAAAAAGGCATATATTTTTTCTGACGCCTCAAATTGATTCATCGCCTCCTTCCACAGCGACAAGCCTGCATCAACTCTATCTTTGTTAAAATACAAATTTCGGATAATGTTATAAGATATGTCGAAAGAACTACGGAGAATGAAAGTTACTTTGAAAATAATATATCTGCTCTAAATTCATATTTTCCCTCTATCTCCATCTTCTTGCCCTTCGGACAAGAAGCATCCCTCGCTCTAAAGAGCTCGGTCAATTCAATTTCTTGCTTTTATTCCGTTTTGTTTTCTGCTTCTAATAACTTTAATAATGCAGAAGGTTCACATACCTTAACAGAAGATTTCGTATACTCTTTTAGGTTTCTGGTTACAATACAATCCATCTCGGAACGAATAGCGGTTTCCACCATAATAGCATCCTCATAATCACTAATTTCCGAAGATATTGCTTTTCGACAGTCCAAAGAAGTAGTATCCAGTAAGTGAAATAAAGTAAAAAGTTTGCTTAAAATTTTGCGGGTTTCCTCATCACTATGCATTAAACGATGTGTCAGATAGTATATATCTGTAACTGATTTTGCTGTGATATATCCCTCAAACTGATTATTTGCAGAATGTATAAAAATCTTTTGTGCCTCTTCTGCAAACGGAACACGAGATTGTAGAGCATCAATGATGATACAAGTATCAACTAAAACTCTCATATTGTATTCAACCTTTCTTCTCGTGCTTCCTCTAAAGTCATATCTTCCGGAAGAATCCCGAATAATGACTTAGCAACATCCACTCTATCCTGATATGGATTCGACAGTTTTGCAACAACTTTTCCATTACAAGTAATATAAATATCTTCTGTTTCCGCAAGCATAAGATATTTACTAAGATTCACTTTTAATTCAGTCGCAGTAATAGACATATCATCATCCCTTTCTGTTTGCCTTAGAATTTTTCTGTTTCAATTATATTATATACAAATCGTACGATTTTCTTTTCCATACTTTTCATGTTCTCGTACTTACAAAGCCAACACCACAAGCGCAACACCCCAAAGCAAGACTAAAAAAAGCAGATTTATCAAAGTAAACATCTTCAAATAGGCACCACCATCGCTCTGTTTCTCCTGCATATAGATTTTATAAGAAATCAGGCTGGCAAGAGAGGCAATCAGCGTGCCAAGTCCTCCGATATCTGTTGCCCAAAGAAGTATGCTGCTATTGTCTGAAAAACCAGACAATAAGATGGCAGCGGGCACATTACTGATTACCTGACTTGCCAAAATTCCCACTGTCAATTCTCTTCCCGTAATCCACTGCTGAAACAACTGTGCTAACTGTGGCATGGCTTTTACATTTCCTATAAATACAAAGAAACAGACAAAAGTAGCAAGAAGACAATAATCCACCTGTCCTAATATACTTTTATCCTTCCACAAAATTGCACAGACCAAAACAACCAGCAACGCCCAACAAGGCAGTATATTTGCTACAGCAGCAAGACACAGAACAAACAGCACCAGATAAAACCAGCCACCTGTTACCATCACATATTCCATTTTCACTGAGACTGTCTGTTTCTTAATCCATAACGTTGCCACCCAAATTGCAAAAAAGGAGACTACCCAGAGTGGAAACATATGTAACACAAACTGTATAAATGTAAGACCTGACTGCCCATACAGGTACAGGTTTTGTGGATTTCCAACCGGTAACAACATACTTCCCAAATTGGCAGCTATCGTCTGTAACACCACAACCGATATCATAATATTCGTACAGTTCGCTTTCTTTAGTGCCAGCAATCCAAAAGGTACAAAGGTAAGCAATGCCACATCATTGGTAATAAGCATTGAACTAAAAAAGCACAAAAGCACTAACACCTGCGCCAACTGTCTGGCATTAGAAATCCGCCCAAGCAACATTTCCGCCGCCTTATGCAACACACCTGCTTTCTTCCAGCCTGCCACCACTGCCATCAAACAAAATAACAAAATAAGGGTCCGTCCATCCAAATATGACAAATATCCTTTATTTGGCGACACAACAAACATAGAAAGCACTGCAAGAACCACGGAAATGCATAGTACCATCTCTTTTTTTATCCATTCTTTTATCTGTATTTTCATCATTTTTCTCTCTATTCCTATTCGTATATACCTGAACACTACATTATAAACATCTTTCGCTTAAACAAGCCAGTCATATCATTCAACCACACAAAACGTTTCTCTACTCCAGAATACTTTTAATTGTATGAATTACTCTCTCATCTTTCAAATAGTTCTCATGCTCAATATCGTCATAAATATGTAACTCTGCATCTTTATAGCAATCTGCCAATTTCTTCTGCAGCTTCGCACTAAGAACCCGGTCCACTTCTGAACCTATGACCGTCACGTTACAATCTGTATTTTCTGCATACTTTTTCACATCGATATTGTCAGACAAAAACACAACTCTTATCTCTCCAACTTCAAATTTTTCTCTGATTTTATCATATCATATACAGAAATTCTATCTACATTGCATTAGATTCCTTTTGCACTTTTCAAAAGATCCAGCAATCCCTTTTCTTTCATAATTGCAATTCCCTGTGCCTCGTCACCCAGTATAAGAAGATTATCTCCCGGATGGATATCAAAAATTTTCCTTGCCTTGGCAGGAATTACGATTTGTCCTTTATCCCCAACTTTTACCATGCCAAAAACATGTTTTCCCTTTGGTGGAACCCGGAGTCCCATATTGTCTTCCTTTGCATAATTGACCAAATCATCCAATGAAACACCAAAAAGCTCTGCTAACGCCATACATTTTTCTATATCAGGCAACGACTCTCCTGTTTCATATTTTGACAAAGTCTGTCTTGACACCCCTATTTTGTCTGCCACATCCTCCTGAGACAGATTTGCCAGTTTCCTAAGTTCTATTAAATTATCACATAACATATTTCTCACCCTTCATTTCTTTTTCATTCCCAACACACACCATCTTAAAATCGGTACCCTGCGAATCACAGCATTTAATATGTATGCTCCCACAAAAGCGAACAATGCCACAAGCAGATAAACCAATACCGGTGGCATATTTATTGCCAAATCCTGTAAATACCATGCACTGGCAGCAAGGGGCAGATAATGTAAAAGATACAATCCCCATGACTGCTGATTCATAAATTTACAAATTGCATCATCCACATTTCCATGTACACTCATAAATGCGATAATCGCCAAAGTCGCAATCCAAGCGTAAGCATTACAAAGAAACGTATCCAACACCACATGCTCTGCATATGGTGCCTGCCAGTAAATGCACACAAATCCAACCATAAATAGACCGGCTGCTATGACTAGTGGCACCCATGCTTTTTTCAGTTTTTCAATGACTGTTTCATGGGATAATACAAAATAACCAATCAGAAATGCAACTCCGTAAATTCCGAATCTGTATACCACAATCATCGGGGCGTTCAGAATTTGTGCTGCTCCCCATACCAGCATCGTCAGCAGTAGCAAAACAAACACATTCGCCTTTCCACACAATGTATAGAATCGATCTTTTTCCATGTTGCGAATGCCCACCAACATAACCGAATATAGCCATAAAAGCTGTATAAACCACAAAGGTCCCGTGCCACTGACACACATAATCAGGTATAGGATGGGGTTAGGAACAACAGACATCTGTTCCCATGCACCGCTGATCATCATATTAAAGTAGCCTAATATCCATTGAAACACAAACAAACCGATGGTAGAAGGCACAAGCAGCTTCACTGTTCTGGACTTCAAAAATTCCCTATGGGTATGGGTTTCCAAATAGTATCTGGAGCACATTCCGGCAATTACAAACAAAAGAAGCATAAACCATGGATACACAATATACTGAAACAAATCCTGATACTGTATACCTTCCCGAAACGGTCCTAATACACCTGCAGTTTCAATCCCATTATACATATATATCACATGATATACTATAATGGTCTCATAAATTAAGACACTTTTTCGGACAAATTTTAATGAATCTGATATACTAAAATCATCATGAAAGAGAGGATTCATTGTTATGTCCAGACAAAGAAGAAATTTTAGTGCTAAATTTAAATCAGACCTTGT
>JAQYCU010000064.1 GCA_028724545.1 bacterium | reverse complement strand
ATTTTTGGATTTTATGCAGGCAAAATGGATGGTAAAGAAATATACTTTTCATTTTACTAAAAAAATAAAAGTATAAAAAAGTGTAAAAAAGTACTTGCAAAATAGAAAAGTATGTGCTAGTATATGTATTGTTCGGCGTTTCTTTGGACGTAATTCTTACATTGATGAGAAGTGTAAGAAGAATAAAGTGGGGACCTTTAGCTCAGTTGGTTAGAGCAATCGGCTCATAACCGATCGGTCCAGGGTTCGAGTCCCTGAGGGTCCATTAGAGATGTTATTTGGCCTAGTGGCTCAGTTGGTTAGAGCGCCGCCCTGTCACGGCGGAGGTCGAGGGTTCGAGTCCCTTCTGGGTCGTAATTTTATGCTTGACAAAGCATAAAAGTTATGATATATTATATATCGCTGTGGGATCTTAGCTCAGCTGGGAGAGCATCTGCCTTACAAGCAGAGGGTCACAGGTTCGAGCCCTGTAGGTCCCATTCAGTAACATATTGTTACTATGCCGCAGTGGCGGAACTGGCAGACGCCCAGGACTTAAAATCCTGTGGGTAGTGATACCCGTACCGGTTCGATTCCGGTCTGCGGCATTTTTTATTTAAGATTTTTAAATCTTAAATAAAAAATGTTTGTTAGAAAATTTAGTATCCAGAATATTTGAAGTCATTACATAAAATGGTTTGTGTTTCAACCAATATTGTGATGGCTTTGTTTTTTGGCTTTCTATAGGCAGTATAAAAGCATTTTGAAAATGTGATGAAGACCATATTACATTATTGCAAAATACAGTGTAGCAAAGCCTGTTTATGTATATTTTCCTTAGGATATAGAAAAAATGATAGTGCATCTTTTTATAGAAGAATATCGTATCAGAAGAATGATATGGTATCTTCTTATGGAAGAATACTGTATTTTAGTTTTGATATCCGGGAAATGAGGAAAATAGCGTGGAACAGATTATTTTTGGAATGGAACATATATTGTATATGATAGCAGAAATTGTTATCATCCTTTTGGAGACGATGGGCGTGATGATTATAACAGCAGCCGGCGTCCGTGGCTTTTACAATTATATACGCCATTCGCCTGAAACAAAGAGGACGTTAGCGCAAGGGCTTGCTGTTGCACTGGAATTTAAAATGGGAAGTGAAATTCTCAGAACTGTCATTGTACGGGAATGGGAAGAAATTGCGACAGTAGCAGGGATAATTGCATTACGGGCAGCACTGGCATTTTTAATTCACTGGGAGATAAGGGAACAATAAGAAGTTAAAAGGAAAATGAGGATAAGTATGACAGCAGAAAACAAACAGTTTTATCGAAAAGTGGCAGTTTTGGTTCTTCCGATTGCTGCCCAGAATTTAATTAATACGGGAATTTCTTCTATCGACGTTATTATGCTTGGCAAAGTAGGAGAAAAAGTACTCTCCGGTGCATCGCTGGGTGCCCAGATTCAGTTTATTATGAGCCTGATTCTGTTTGGACTGACCTCCGGCGCATCTGTTCTGATGGCGCAATACTGGGGAAAAAGAGATTATTATTCCATCGAAACCGTATTCGGGATTGCAGCAAAGCTGGCAGTCATTGTCAGCCTGTTTTTTACCATAATTACATTTTGTATACCAGAGCACCTGATGATGCTTTTTACATCGGATAAAGAAGTAATCGCGCAGGGAACAGAATATTTGCGCATCGTCTGTTTTTCTTATCTGGTTAATGCACTTACGATGGTGTATTTAAATTCGATGCGAAATCTGGAAAAGGTCGTGATTGCTACAGTCGTATACCTGATATCGATGGTGACAAACATTTTAGTAAATGCAGTTTTGATTTTCGGAATGTTTGGCATGCCGGAAATGGGAATTGCCGGTGCAGCAATCGGTACCGTAGTTGCACGAATGATAGAATTTTTAATTGTTATTATTTATGATAGAAAATTCAATGATGTATTTCAGTTTCACTGGGAATACCTGTCACGAAAGAACAAACTTTTATGGAAAGATTTTGCCAGATATTCAGCTCCGGTTGTAGCAAATGAATTGATGTGGGGATTGGGAATGTCTGCAATGGCTGCCATTCTGGGACATATGGGAAGTCAGGTGACAGCAGCAAATTCAGTAGCACAGGTTGCCCGAAACCTCGCAACCGTTGTTGCTTTTGGTGTGGCAAGTGCAGCAGCGATTATTATAGGAAATACTATTGGAGAAGGAAAGATAGAGCAAGCCAGAAGGTATGGCAGAAAATTTATCGGACTGGCTGTTGTTACGGGTATTCTGGGAGGAATCGTTATTCTCTGTATCCGTCCGGTTCTTCTTACTACAATGACGCTGACTGCTGATGCACAGAAATATTTATCATTTATGCTGCTTTTGATGGCACTTTATGTTGTAGCGCAAGCACTCAACACAACACTGGTTGTCGGAATTTTCCGTGGTGGTGGAGATACGAAGTTTGGCTTCTTTCTGGATGCATCCATTATGTGGGGAATCAGTATCCTGGGAGGAGCACTGGCAGCTTTTGTTTTTCATGCCAGTGTCTATGTCGTAATTCTTTTTGTTTTGTGCGATGAAGAAATCAAAGTACCGATAGCATTGTTGCGGTATAAAACCCATCGGTGGCTGCAAAATGTTACAAGGGATTAATCTGCAGAAAAAAGGAATAGAAGAAACAGAGTCCGAAGTACTGTCTGCCAGGAGCAGACCTCACAATCTAATGATTGGGAGAAATAGTACCGGACTCTATTTTTCTTGCAAAAAGGACAGGATATCCTGATATACGGTATCTTTATAGGACTGATTTAAAATGTCGTGGCCGGCATCCGGGTAACAGATGGAAGAGATATTCTGATAACCGGCTTTCCTAAGAACATTACGGGAACGATTGCTGCCTTTTTTGCCACCGACACAAGGGTCGTTTGCGCCATAAAGAAACAAAAGTGGCATATCAGGGTTAACATTATGGTAATTTTTATGATAATGCATCAGTTCAACCAGACGGAATAAATCACGAAAACCAGCTACAGTAAAAGCAATATTATAGTTAGGATTTTCTACACCGGGCTGAAAGGAATCCGGGTTATAGCAAATCCAGTCAATATCGTTTGGTGGAATATAAAAATTTTGCCGGAAAACTTTGTAACTGATTTTCTGCAAAAACGCAGAGCGATAAGTTGGCCCTCTGCGTTTGCAGATGACAGATGCACAAAACAAGGCAAATTTTGTAATGCAACTATAACAGGAATAACTGGAAAAAACAGCTTTTTCGTAAGCTGGTGCCTGAAACTTTAATAATACGTGGCCAAGAATAGAGCCAGTGGAATGAGCCAGTAAAAAGACAGGACAATCCGGATAGGCTCTTGCTGCAAAATCACGAATTTGAATCTGGTCAGAAAGCAAATCCAGATAGCCATCATGGTCTTTGAAATGGCTGATATGTCGGGAACCTCTTGTTGTTTCTCCTATATCAGAAGTGATAACACAAAATCCGTTTTGGTTCAGAAAACGGGCAAGGGGTTCATAACCATCCTGATGTTCCTCGACGCCGTGAACAATATGAACAACGGCCACAGGATGTTCAACTTCAAAAGTATGGATTGTCAGAGAATATTGTTTGTTTGTCGAAAGATAATAGGTCTGCATAAATCTTCACCAACCCTCACATAGTTTCTTATAGTTTACCATAAATTGCCCTTTTTTTGAAGAAGGCAGATGCGTCTGCTTGTGCAAAAATTGCGAAAAAGATGCATAAACCCAGAATGCTTGAAAAACGCAAAGATTCATTGTATACTTATAAGATAAGCGTTTTGTATGCAAGTGAAACAGCAGGTTTTATCTGGCTGTTTTCGTTATCTGACAGAAGTAAGGAATGAGCAGTTGTGAAAAAAGTTGGAATTGTCATATGTAATTACAATAAAGAGGATGCCGTATTAGACTGTATCCAGTCCATTTTGGAATCAAAATTTACAGATTATGATTTGTATGTTGTGGATAATGGTTCCACTGACCAGTCGGTCCAAAAAATCAAGGAAAAATATTCTACAGATGTAGTATTGATAGAAAATGCTGAAAATCTTGGAGGTTCCGGTGGCTTTAATGCCGGACTCAGGACAGCTTATGAAAAAGGTTATCCTTATCTGATGTGTGTGGATAATGATGCTATGCTGGACGAAAATGCCATTGGCAATTTATATGATTTTTTGGAAAGTCATCAGGAAGCAGGAATGGCAGGTGCAAAAATATATCATTTAGAAGCACCACAGTATGTACAGCAGTTTGGACAAAAGATTGATTTTGAAAATTTTTGTACGGAAGTAAACTATTTTAATGAAATAGAAGACGGCACGATGCCGGAGTTCCTTTATACGGACAGCGTCGCAGCGTGCGCACTGATGGTAAGAAGAAGTGTGATTGACCAGATAGGCTTTATGCCGGAAGAAAATTTCCTTTATTGGGACGATACAGAATGGTGTTATTTGTGCAACCGTGCCGGTTATAAAGTAGCCTCTGTCGGCAATGCAAAGGCACTGCATGCAATGGGAGCAAAAAAAGAAACGGTCAACACATTCCCAACGTATTATGCGTGGAGAAACTGGATTACCTTTTTTGCAAAATATGTTGAAGAAAGTGATATGGAGCGTATGGTTACAACCTTTTTGAATTCTATGTTTCAGATTGTCTACGAGGGACTTCATAATGGAGAAGAAAACCGTGCAAAAACAGTTATGATGGCATATGATGATGCCATTCACGGCATTACCGGCAAAGCAGGTCCGAACCGTATATTTGATTTGGATTTTAATGAAGAACCATACCGGAGATTGTTCCATAACAAAAAAGAAATTTATATTGAGCCAAATTCCTATCCGATTCTGGAAGAAAGAGTCAAATATCTGTCACAATATCTGGGAATGGATATTAAGTGGCTGGAGAGTCCGAAAGAGGGGGCTTCTATTATTTCTTTATGCGAGTCGATTTTTGCAATAGACGATATGAGCCGTCAGAAAATCTACATTGATTTAAATGATTGTATTTTTGAAACGGAAGATGATATGCTGGATGTTATCAACTATAATTACAGCAAACGCAGTTTTATTTTCGCACAAAAAACTGTTTTTATGGAAAATATAAAGAAATTAAGAAAAGAGTGGGGGAGAAAATGAGACAGGAAAGAGAGCGTTTAACAGGCTTATACAACAAAGAAAAAGCAATGGAACTGATTCAGGATTATCTGGGAAGTTCGCAGGAAGAATGCGTTGCCATTGTGATGGATATTGATAATTTTCAGAAAGTAAATAACCTGTTCGGGGTAGAACGTGGAGATGATGTACTAAAAGATACTGCCAGGGTGTTGCAGGAATTTTTTATGGAAGATGATATTATCAGTCGTATCAATGGGGACCAGTTCATTATTTTTGCAAAAAACTGTAAAGATGATGAAAACCTGAACATTCGTCTGCATGAGTTATGCACCACTATGGAGCAGGAAATTACGGATGGCACAAAGTCCTGCAGAATATCAGCCAGCATAGGTGTCGCAGTGACAGAAACGGCAGGACGCAATCGGGATGTCTTGTTTCAGGCAGCCAGTGAAGCGATGGATGATGCCAAGAAAAATGGAAAAGGTGCCGTTAATTTCTATCGGGCAAAGAATAATTAGTAAACAGACAGCAGGAGAAATTCTAAATGAAAAAGTATTTGGTAAAAAAAGTTTCTTCTCCATTACATATTGATGTAGAAGTACCTGGTTCCAAAAGCATTACAAACCGTGCCCTTCTGATGGCCGCTATGGGAAAGGGTGAGTCTGAACTAAGGGGTGTGCTTTTTAGTGATGACTCAGATTGTTTCTTAAATTCATTGCAGGAATTAGGGTTTTCAATACAGACAGATAAACGGAGAAGATGTGTACGCATTTTGGGACAGGGAGGGACTGTTCCGAAAAAAGAAGCAAGTATTTATGTAGGAAGTGCCGGAACAGCATCCCGGTTTTTGACTGCATATCTTGCTATGAGCGACGGCACATATCATATAGACGCTTCGGAGCAAATGAAAAAAAGGCCGATGAAAGAACTTCTGGTTGCGTTAGAGCAGCTGGGGGCTAAAATCACATATCTGGAGGAAACGTATTCCTTTCCTATGAAAATAGAAGGGATGGGAAAAAATAAGGACATAGCAGAGGTAGAACTCAATATTGACAGAAGCAGCCAGTTTTTGAGTGCACTTCTTATGGTATCACCACTTCGTTTTGACAGATTGACGATTCATCTGACGGGGCAGAGGAGTGCACGTTCCTATGTCGAGATGACAGAGCAGATGATGAAACAGTTTGGTCATCCGGGTGTGCAGCAGCTGGGAGAAAATTGTTATCAGGTATGCAAAGGCGAATATGAGTCAAAAGTATACCAGATAGAGCCGGATGTTTCGGCAGCCTGTTACTTTTATGCAATGGCAGCAGTTACAGGTGGTTCGGCAGTAGTACGGCATATGAAAAAAGATTCTCTGCAGGGAGATATGCGCTTCATCGATGTTCTTTGTAAGATGGGGTGTACCATTTCCTGGACAGAGGAAGGACTGATGCTGGATGGACCGTCCGGTGGAAAATTAAAAGGATTTGATGTTTCCTTTAGCGATTTTTCGGACCAGGCACTTACAGCTGCAGCGATAGCTCCGTATGCTGACAGTCCTGTTACTATCCGGGGAATTGCCCATACGAGAGGGCAGGAATCTGACAGGATTGCCGTTATATGCAAAGAACTGGAACGGATGGGAATTTCGTGCAGAGAATTGGAAGACGGTGTGGTAATTACTCCGGGAGAAGTCCACAGTGCGAGCATACAGACTTACAACGACCATCGTGTGGCAATGGCTTTTGCGATTACCGGTTTACGGACGCAGGGGATAGAAATAGAAAATCCAATGTGCTGTAAAAAAACATTTCCGGAATATTTTGAAGTGTTAGAAAAACTGATAGCAAATGGGAAATAAAAGTTTGCAAGACTTAGGATAAAACGAAAAGACAAAATTAAAATGAAAGATATTGACAGGAAAGGAATAAAACAATGCAGAAAATTATCGAGATTTTACAGGAAGAAATCAGTGTTGCTTTTGAAAAGGCAGGTTATGACAAAAAATATGCGAAGGTAACGGTTTCCAATCGTCCTGATTTATGTCAGTACCAGTGTAACGGTGCGCTTGCAGCAGCAAAAGAATATCACAAAGCACCGATTCAGATGGCAAATGAAGTAGTAGAACTGTTAGAAAACAGTGATACCTTTTTGGAAATCACGGCGCAGATGCCAGGCTTCATTAATATGACCGTCAGTCCGGCGTTTTTGTCAGATTATATCAACAAAATGTCAGGGGAAGAAAACTTTGGCTGTGAAAAAACAAAAACAGAAGAAACGATTGTCATTGACTATGGTGGAGCTAATGTAGCAAAACCACTTCACGTCGGACATTTGCGTTCTGCTGTTATCGGAGAAAGTATCAAACGAATTTCAAAATATCTCGGTTATCATGTGATTGGTGATGTACATCTTGGTGACTGGGGACTTCAGATTGGTCTGATTATTACAGAATTAAAGCATCGCAAACCGGAACTGGTATATTTCGATGAAAATTACGAAGGAGAATATCCGGAAGAAGCTCCATTTACAATGGCAGACCTGGAAGAAATCTATCCATATGCAAGTGGTTATTCCAAAGAGCATGAAGATTACAAAAAAGAAGCACAGACTGCAACAGCAGAACTTCAGGCAGGCCGCAAAGGTTATCTGGCATTGTGGCAGCACATTATCCATGTTTCCGTTGCTGATTTAAAGAAGATTTATGACAAATTAAATGTTTCTTTTGATTTATGGAAAAAGGAATCGGATGCGCAGCCATATATCCCCAAAATGGTACAGGATATGAAAGATGGTGGATATGCCCATATTGATGATGGTGCACTGGTTGTCGATGTCAAGGAAGAAACAGATACGAAAGAAATCCCACCATGTATGATTTTGAAATCAAATGGTGCAACATTATATAACACAACAGATTTGGCAACTATCGTGGAACGCCGGAAATTATTTGACCCACAGAAAATCATCTATGTGGTAGACAAGCGTCAGTCCCTTTATTTTGAACAGGTATTCCGTTGTGCACGCAAGACGAAAATTATTGGCAGTGATGTAGATTTGATTTTCGTTGGCTTTGGTACAATGAATGGAAAAGATGGCAAGCCATTTAAAACCCGTGATGGTGGAGTACTCCGTCTGGAAACACTGCTTGCTGATGTTACAAAGCAGGTCGAAGAAAAAATGGCAGAGCGTGATATGGACGAAACTGCCCGTAAAGATGCTGCACAGAAGGTTGGTCTGGCAGCAATAAAATATGGTGATTTAAGCAATCAGGCATCCAAAGATTATGTCTTTGATATTGACCGTTTCACTTCTTTCGAGGGAAATACAGGTCCATACATTTTATATACTATTGTCCGTATCAAGTCACTTATGAATAAAGTGGCAGAGCAGGGCATTGTAGTGGATGAAAATACACCGGTACTTCCGGCTGCAAATAAGAGCCAGACAGATGTAATGCTCGCATTGTCTAAATGGAGTGAAACGGTTGAAGCAGCATTTGCAGAGCAGGCACCACACAAAATCTGCCAGTTCGTATATGAATTATCGGATGCATTTAACAAATTCTATCATGAGAACAAAATCGTAACAAACGAAGATGATACGGTGCGTGCTTCTCACATTCAGTTAAGCCGTCTGGTAGGACGGGTACTGGAAACCGGTATTGACCTGCTGGGCTTAGAAGCACCAGACAAAATGTAATCTATTGTCAAACATATTCAGATAAATTTAGGAGGCGATGATATGTATCGTTTGACATCAAAATTAGTGATTTACAGAAATATTAAACAGGACAGCATTTTATTCCGTCTGGCAGACATTTGTCAGCGTTTCGCAACAAAAAACTATGTAAAAGAAGATTTGATTACAGACATTTATGTGGAAATCAACCGTTTGCTGGATGTTGCGACACGTTACGGATTTGACCATAACCTGTGGCACAATTATCTCGCTTTTTTGCTGGCGATGAGTGAAAACCCATTTACTATGGTTTCTGAAAAAGTAGGAGCCAATGAAGGAACCGTGAATGAATTTGCCAAAAGTGATTTCGCGATTTTTAAGAAATTATTTGACTATGATTTTTCAGAATTAGAAAGAGAATTGGAAATCAACTGTTTTGATGTTATTCTAAATTACAAGGCTGTTGTAAAAAGTGAACAGATTTTCAATAAGAGTGTCAGCGAAAAAGTACAGGAATTGAGCTGCGCTATTGAAGAGGCAAAAGACGAAGTCCAGATGTACCAGATTGTGACAGACTTTTACAAGCGTTATGGTGTTGGAAAGTTTGGCTTAAATAAGGCATTCCGTATTTCACAAAACGAAGAATATGGTATTCTGAGCCCGATTACAACAACGGGAGATATGACATTAGATGATTTGGTTGGGTACGAATCCCAAAAACAGAAATTAATTGAAAATACGGAAGCTTTTGTGGAAGGACGCAAAGCTAACAATGTTCTCCTGTTTGGTGATGCCGGTACCGGAAAATCAACCAGTATCAAGGCGATTTTAAATCAGTATTACAGTCGTGGTCTTCGTATGATTGAAGTATATAAGCACGAATTTAAGGACTTGTCAAAAGTTATTTCTGAGATTAAAAACAGAAATTACCGTTTCATTATTTATATGGATGATTTGTCTTTTGAAGAGTTTGAAATAGAATACAAGTATTTGAAAGCAGTCATTGAGGGTGGTCTGGAAACAAAGCCGGACAATGTGCTGATTTATGCCACATCGAACCGTCGCCATCTGATTCGTGAAACGTGGAGTGACCGTTCGGATATGTCGCAGGATGAATTACACCGTTCTGATACGATGCAGGAAAAACTGTCACTGGTGGCACGTTTTGGTGTGACGATTGGTTATTACAAACCATCACAAAAAGAATATTTTAATATTGTAACAACACTTGCAAAGAAATATCCGGAAATCAAATTGACGGATGAGGAGTTAGAAGCAGAAGCAAACAAGTGGGAGTTAAGCCACGGAGGTATTTCGGGCCGTACTGCACAGCAGTTTATCAATCATCTTGCTGGTATTTCTAAGGAAGAATAAAGGGCAGCAGTTTCAAGAGAAGTGAACGGCAATTTGTAGAATAAAGGCCGGCTGTTTGCAGAAACTGCAGAGAGCCCGGTGGTTTGCAGAAACAACAGAAACCCCGGCAGTTAGAAGAACAGGAGTTGAAAGATTGCAGAAAAAATACCGAATCAGTATTTTTATTCTTATTTTTATAGTAGGATGTTTTTGGGCGATGTTTCAGATGGATACAGAAGTGTCAGCCCAGACATCTGACTATGCAAAAGCAAAAAGAATCATTCTTACGGCATACCGGAATTTTGAAATGAGTGCAGATATCAGTTCCTGCCACATTTACAATACGGCAAAGGCAGGAAGAAAAGTATCTGCTATGATGGAAGATGTTCTGAATGAAACACCGGAGTTGTTTTATGCCGGAAGGAAGTTTTCAAAAGATATTTTGTCGGGAAATAATCAGATTGTACGCATTCAGTTGTCATATGCAGCAGCATACAAAACAAAGGGACAAGTAAATGTTTCTAAAATAAAAGCAATGCAAAAGAAGATAGCAGCGCAGACCCAAAAAGCCATGAAGAAGATTAAGGCAGGGATGACGCAGTTAGACAAAGCAATGGTACTTCACGATTATCTGGCATTACAGGTATCCTATACCGACAAAAGTTCTGCAAAATACCGTTTGACGCAGGAGGGAGCACTGGTCAGGCACAAAGCAAATTGTCAGGGATATGCTGTTACGTATGCTGCCTTGCTGCAACAGGCTGGCATTAAAGCAAAGTGCATCACATCTGCTGATATGAATCATATGTGGAATCTGGTTAAAATCGGTTCTAAATGGTATCACGTTGATGTGACATGGGATGATGCAACATCTGACCTGACTGGAAAAAAAAGCAAAGATTCTGTTCGCCATACAAATTTTATGCTAAGCAATGCAGCAATCAGAAAAACAGGGCATTATGGTTTTACGGCACCAAAAAAGACAAGTAGAAAGTATGATAACAAATATTGGAAAAAAGTTGTCACGGCTTTTCAATATCGTAATAAAATGTTCCGGTACCGGCAGAATGGCAGATGGTATCAGAGAAAACATATTCACACAGGAATAATAAAAAGACAGTAACGGGAAATGGCCTTCCAATCGTCAGATTTTAATCTGGTTTATTGGGACATCTTACCGGGTACTGTCTTTTTTGAATTATTTATAATATGATTTTCTTATTTTTTCTGAAATTTTCCAATTAAACGAGCAATGTGCACAGTAATAAAATGAAATTATATTAGTATGCAACAACAATGCCACCATCAGCAGCATAAAGTGAACTTACGCCACCTGTTTTTGTTATCACTACATTTTTAAAAGGAACTTTTTCCAAAATAGCTTTCTTTACAAACTCGGCACGGTCAGGATTGTTGCAGTGCGAGATGTAAAGCGTATGGCTGGAAGGGTCAATGGCGTCCTCAAGAATAGCGTCTGCCATTCTCTGAATCGCTTTTTTCATACCACGCGCCTGGGAATATTTTGCAATCTGGCCGTTTCCGTCAGAAGACATAACCGGTTTAATATTCAGCGCATTGACCAGTACGGCAGCAACATTGGAGAGGCGTCCGTTCTTGCGAAGCATTTCCAATGTTTCTAATACGAATTTTGTTCCCATTTTATCCAGAAAAGCCTGTACTTCCGAAGTGATTTGTTCAAAAGGCATATTATTCTGTGCACGTTTCTGAATCTCAGAAGCAATTAAGGACTGTCCGGCAGAAGCCGATTTGGAATCAAATACATAGATGTTTTTAGCATCATGTTCGTCTAAATACATACTTTTTGCCAGCTCTGCACTATTATAGGAACCACTAAGGTGAGAGGAGAGAGTAACAATGTAGATATCATCAGCCTGGTCAAAATATTCCATAAATTTCTCAGGACTAGGGCATGATGATTTCGGACACTCAGGACACTCTGCAACTTTTTTTAGAAAACTCTGCTGGTCGAAAGTTTCATCATCAACAATATCACTGTCGCCAACGTGAAGTGTCAGGGGAATCCTCACAAAATGAGAATCCTGCTCCATCTCTTCTGAAAAATCAGTACAACTATCACAAAGAATTAAATAAGACATAATAATCTCCTTTTCTGAGCAGCATGTTGTAAGTAATTATTTGGTAACTACTTATATTAATAATGTACAAAATCCACACCAATTATGAAAAAAAGAAGATGTAGATTAAAAATCAAAACAATGTAGTTTTCAATACTATGTATAATAACACCGAATATCATACATGTCAATGAAAAACTGATTCTTTCGCCCCTCTTTTCTTGACAAATATAGTACACCTTGTTACAATAATGTTTAGCGTAAAAATCAAATAAAATCGCTAGAGTAAGGATGAGGTGACGTATGAATAAACGCGTGTTATCGATTCTGGTTGATAATACATCAGGTGTATTGAGCAGAGTTTCCGGCTTATTTAGCCGAAGAGGATATAGTATAGACAGTTTGACCGTAGGTGAAACGGAGAATCCGGCTTATTCCCGTATGACAGTTGTTGTTCACGGTGATGACCAGGTTCTGGACCAGATTGAAAAGCAGGTAGCCAAGTTAGAAGATGTCCGTTGTGTCAAAGTATTGCAGCATGGACAGAGAGTATGCCGGGAACTTATATTAGTTACCGTTGCCGTAACAGCAGAGGAAAGACCGGCAGTAGTGGCCATTGCAGACATTTTCCGTGCGAAGATTGTTGATGTGGGCATGGATACTATGATGATAGAACTGACGGGTAACCAGAATAAGTTAAATGCTTTTGTAAAACTTTTGAATGGTTATGAGATTATAGAAATGGTTCGTACAGGTATTGCAGGTCTGAGCCGTGGAGCACAGGATACCTTTGATGAACTGGATTAAGTATTTTGGGTAAAACGTCAATGACTGCATATGCAAATATTGAAAGTTCCATCGTGGAGATTTCAACATTTACATATGCAGGACATACGCTTTGCATAGATTTATTTTTTTAAAAAACAGGAGGAAAAGAAAAATGGCAGAAGCAAGAATTTTTTATCAGGATGATTGCAATTTATCCCTTTTGGATGGTAAGACAATCGCCATCATCGGCTATGGTAGCCAGGGTCACGCTCATGCACTTAACTTAAAGGAGTCAGGATGCAATGTCATTATCGGACTTTACGAAGGCTCTAAGTCTTGGGCAAGAGCTGAGCAGCAGGGATTTAAGGTGTATACAACAGCAGAGGCTGCAAAGCAGGCTGATATCATCATGATTTTAATTAATGATGAGAAGCAGGCAGATATGTACAAGAAAGACATTGAGCCAAACTTAGAGGCTGGTAATATGTTAATGTTTGCACATGGTTTCAATATTCATTATGGATGTATCGTACCACCTGCAGATGTAGATGTTACAATGATTGCACCAAAGGCACCAGGTCATACTGTTCGTTCTGAGTATCAGGCAGGTAAGGGAACTCCTTGTCTTGTTGCCGTAGAGCAGGATGCTACAGGTAAAGCATTAGATTTAGCACTTGCATATGCATTAGGTATTGGTGGAGCAAGAGCCGGTGTTCTTGAAACAACATTCCGTACAGAAACAGAAACAGACCTCTTCGGTGAGCAGGCAGTACTTTGTGGTGGTGTGTGTGCATTAATGCCGGCTGGTTTTGAAACTCTTTGTGAAGCTGGTTATGACCCAAGAAATGCATACTTTGAGTGTATCCACGAGATGAAGTTAATCGTTGACCTGATTTACCAGTCAGGTTTTGAAGGAATGAGATATTCTATCTCTAATACAGCAGAATATGGTGATTATATTACAGGACCTAAGATTATCACAGAGGATACAAAGAAGGCTATGAAGCAGGTTCTTACAGATATCCAGGATGGTACTTTTGCAAAAGACTTCTTATTAGATATGTCACCTGCAGGACGTCAGGTTCACTTCAAGGCTATGAGAAAATTACATGCTGAGCATCCATCTGAGACAGTTGGTAAAGAGATTCGTAAACTGTACAGCTGGAACAATGAAGATGACAAGCTGATTAACAACTAGGATTATTTGTATTTCTAAATACATAGAATCAACGGACACTGTTTATGCAGTGTCCGTTTTTTTGCTCTTTTATCTGGTATTTTTTTATTTATTGTTTTTATGTTTCATCGTTTTTTGTCGTACATTTTTATAGTTAACGTTTGTGTAGTTCTTATTTTCTATTTGGCATTTTTCTATTTGTTGGATGTTATGCTTTATTATTTGCTAAGGATATATCGCATTTTTTCTAAAAAAGGTATCAAAACATAAAAAAATCCGCTGTATAAAAAAATCCAAAAAAATTTTTCATCACAAAATCGCAGGTTTTTGGCAAAAAAAGTGCCCAGTTCGCCCCAAAAACATAGGAAATGAGGCGAGAATGAAAAATCCACTCCTCTTTTCTGCGTCGCAGACGATTGACGCAGAAAATGAAAAATGATATATTTTAAAAAATTATAAAATAAGTAAAAAATGGCGCAAATAATACAACGGTAAAAAGTGCCGGAGCAACTGAAATAAAAAACAATAAATTGCAAGGAAAATTAAATACGAAAGAAAAAATGCCAAAGGAAAAAACAGCAGAGTAAAAAGACGAAAGAAATGTCAAAGAAAAAAGGACAAGGCAAAAAAACAGGAAAATTCAAAATATTCAGGCAAAAAACAGGAAA
>JAQYCU010000063.1 GCA_028724545.1 bacterium | reverse complement strand
CCAGTCAACCTGCATGGTTAACTGACCAACTTTTTTGGCATACTCTGCTTTCTCTTTGCGTTCTTCGGCAAGCTTTTCTTTGAGGTTTTCCTCTCGCTTGTCATCGAACACAACAGAAGCTTTATCAAGGAATTCCTTCTTACAGTAGCGGGGGCTGTTGCAGCTTCTCACTGCATTCCCTTTTCAGTCTGCAAAAAACAATTACCTGCACGGCAACAGTTTCTGCAGAGCACTAACAATATTGCCATTGTAACACGGTCTTTTTAAAGAAGTCAAACTTGCCTTCCTTCTGATATTTTGGTTATGCAAGTTTTCCATCAACTTCATCAATGACAACCGTGCTTCCCATGCCTACTTCATCACCTAATATTTTCTTGGCAAGCAGTGTTTCTACGTTCTTTTGCAGATAACGTTTTAACGGTCTTGCACCAAATGCCGGTTCATAGGCTTCTTCAGCAATAAAGTTAATTGCTTTCTGGGTAAGTTCTACTTTAATTTCTTTGTCTTTCAGACGTCCATTTAACTCTTCCATCAAAATCGAAATGATGCCCGAAATATTGTCTTTTGTCAGTGGTTTAAAGAGAATAATTTCATCCAGACGGTTTAAAAATTCCGGACGGAAACTTGCCCGTAAATCTGCCATTGTATCTTCCCTTGCCTGCTCACTGATATTGCCCTGTGCATCAATGCCTTCCAGCAGATACGTGGAACCAATGTTAGAAGTCAGAATAATAATGGTATTTTTGAAATCTACGGTGCGTCCCTGCGAATCCGTGATTCGTCCGTCATCCAGCACTTGCAGCAAAACATTAAATACATCCGGATGTGCTTTTTCAATCTCATCAAAAAGAATGACAGAATACGGTTTTCTACGGACTGCCTCTGTCAACTGGCCACCTTCTTCATAACCTACATATCCCGGAGGTGCTCCTATCAGACGTGCCACACTGTATTTCTCCATATATTCACTCATATCAATACGAATCATATTGTTTTCATCATCAAACAGGGTGGCAGCCAGCGTCTTGGCAAGTTCTGTCTTTCCGACACCGGTTGGTCCTAAGAAAAGGAATGAGCCAATTGGCTTCGTCGGGTCTTTGATGCCTGCTTTAGAACGCAGAATGGCATCCGATACCAGCGTAACACCTTCATCCTGCCCGATAACACGTTTGTGTAGTTCTTCCGTAAGATGCAGTGTCTTTTCCCTCTCTCCTTCTGAAAGTTTTGCCACCGGGATTCCCGTCCAGCGTGAAATAATCTTGGCTATCTCTTCTTCTGTCACACTTTCCTGTACCAGTGTCCGATTACCTTCTTTTGCCTTCTGCTCTGCTATCTCTAATTGTTTTTCTACCTCCGGCAATTTGCCATATTGCAATTCTGCCAGTTTGTTCAAATCATACTCACGTCTGGCTGCATCCATCTGCGTATGCAAATCATCTAACTGCTCTTTTAATTTGTTTACCTGGTCTACAGACGCTTTTTCGCTATCCCACTGTGCCTTCTGCGTATTGAAATTGTCACGGAGTTCTGCCAGTTCTTTCTGTAACACTTCCAGACGTTCCTGTGATAAATGGTCCGTTTCTTTTTTCAGGGCTGCCTCTTCAATTTCCATCTGCATAATCTTACGGCGCATTTCGTCCAATTCTGCCGGCATGCTGTCCAGTTCTGTCTTAATCATGGCGCAGGCTTCATCAACTAAGTCAATCGCTTTGTCCGGAAGAAAACGGTCTGAAATGTATCGATTGGAAAGAGTTGCTGCTGCAACCAGCGACGCATCTGTAATTTTGACACCGTGAAAAACTTCATAACGGTCTTTTAAGCCACGCAAAATGGAAATCGTATCTTCAACCGTCGGCTCATCTACCATTACCGGCTGGAAACGACGCTCCAGAGCCGGGTCTTTTTCAATGTACATCCTGTATTCATCCAATGTAGTTGCACCGATACAATGCAATTCGCCACGGGCAAGCATTGGCTTGAGCATATTGCCTGCATCCATAGCACCCTCTGTCTTTCCGGCACCTACAATCGTATGCAGTTCATCAATAAACAGGATAATCTGTCCATCACTCTTTCTGACTTCCTCCAGAACAGCTTTTAATCTCTCTTCAAACTCGCCACGGTATTTTGCACCGGCAACCAGGGCACCCATATCAAGGGCAAAGATTTTTTTGTCCTTTAGTCCCTCCGGTACATCGCCTTTGACAATACGATGGGCAAGGCCTTCTACGGCTGCCGTCTTACCGACACCCGGCTCACCAATCAGCACCGGATTGTTTTTTGTTTTTCGGGAAAGAATCCGGATAACATTACGAATCTCTTCATCACGTCCAATAACCGGGTCTAATTTGCCCTCTTTGGCACGCTCTACTAAATCAGAGCCATATTTTTCCAATGTATCATATGTTGCCTCGGGATTGTCACTTGTTACTTTTTGATTGCCACGCACCTCGGAAAGCACCTGCAGGAAACGTTCTCTGGTAATTTTACAATCTTTTAGCAGACCTTTGATTTCTTTGCTTGGATGCTCTAACAGGCTCAGAAAGAGATGTTCCACGGAAACATACTCATCTCCCATACGTTTTGCTTCGTCTTCAGCATAAATCAATGTTTCATTCAGATATTTGTCAATGTGAAGCTCTCCACCTTGCACTTTTGGTCTTTTCTGTAATAATCCTTCTACCTGTGCCAGAAAAACTTCCGGCTCAATTCCCATTTTTTCAATCAGTTTCCGGATAAGGCTGTCTTCTACATTCATAAGTGCTGTCAGAAGATGCTCCTGTCCGATTTCCTGATGACCATAATCCATTGCAATTTTTTCTGTATTTTGCAATACTTCTTGTGATTTTTGTGTAAAACGACTAATATTCATAGGCTCTCCTTTCCGAAGGTATTCTTCCCTTCTTTCTCACTTTTCATCCTCTAAAAAGGCCTGTATCATCTGCTTTTTGGGAGGATTTCCAGTAATTTTTTTTGCTTTTTTTCTTTTCTTGAAATATGTTATATCACTTTTTGTTAGCCAAGTCAAGAGTTGAGTGCTAATTTTGTTTTTGTAGTTTTTTTGGGGCATGTGATAAAACAGACTTTCCTTCTGCAGCACACTCTCGCTTGGAAACAGGGATGGCTGCTGCTGTACTTTTAAGGGGCATGTGATAAAACAGACTTTCCTTCTGCAGCACACTCTCGCTTGGAAACAGGGATGGCTGCTGCTGTACTTTTAAGGGG
>JAQYCU010000062.1 GCA_028724545.1 bacterium | reverse complement strand
ATACAAAAATTACGAATATGTGACTGATCTATTTTTTCCATAATGTGTCTTCAAACCTTTCTGTTTACTCAAAAATTCGCATATGGATTATTGTATCATATTTTTAGAAAGCAAACAACCAGACGTTTTGGCGAATTATTTTCACGTTTTCAGTAAATTATTTTCATATTTTGAACGAATTATTTTCACGTTTTTAGCAAATTAATTGTTACTTACCTGACAGCACTTCATTTAACATCAATGCAATCGGTGCAGCAGCATTTTTTGCTTCCTCCACCGTATTATTTTCGTTTCCTAATTCAATTAGTGTATATCGTTTTCTAAGGTGCATATTATAGCGATAGCCCTTCAGATAAACCGGTCTGACCAGATTTTCAAAGTGCTGCATACCGGACAGTTTTAATTGCAGGCTAAATGCAAGATTTCCCTGCAGGTTTGCGTTATGAAGGTAGGCAATATCACCGGAAGCATTACGTGACAATCCGTTAAAAAACATTACCTGCGCCGTCTTCTTTCCGTCTACTATTGTCGTTCTGTTCACTTTTTTCCCAACACCATCACGATGCAAATCAATCACCACCTGAATGGAAGGATATTTCTGCAATGTCTTTTTTAGTCCCTGACTTGCATTATTATATGCTTTATTCCGGTCGATACTTCCACCAATTTTATCATATTTGGTTTTGTCATGAATTACCTGATATCCATATTTTTCCGACAAAATCTGTGCCAGACACTCACCCACACCAACAATAGTATCTTCCTCTTTCCCCTTCCTGCTGTCAACAAACCCTTCCGAAGCACCGTGAGTATGTAAAATCAGAATCTGTGGCTGCTTTTTCTTTTTTATCTTCAGATTCATCTGCAGCAACTCATTCACCTGAAAAATTTTGTTATCTATTGAAGTAGACGAATCTGTGATATAAAATTTTTTCAGCAAATAGGAACGACTATTGCTTTTTTTCAGTTTTGCAATCATTTTTCTGTTATTTTCTAATTTTTCCTTGCTGTCTGAATGGACTTTTTCCAAATGATTTCGCTCTTTTTTGGCAGAATCATCTGTTCTGTTCGCAGCAGTAATGTCAGAACTTCCATTGTTAAAAACAGTAATTGTCTGCTCTATATTCTTAGCCGTGACTGCAGCATTTTTTTCTTCATTTTCCTGCTGCGCCAAAGATTCCTGTTCCTGCTCTTTTTGTTTTTCCGCTTTTTCCTGTTCTCCCTGTTCCTGTTGTTGTTCTTTTTGCTGTTCCTCTTTTTTTTCTTTTTCCGTTAATACAGCAATTTTATTATCTGACTTCTGAAACAATTTCTTTTCTCTTTCTTTTTTACTGGCAGCAGCACTCCAAAAAACCTCTTTTGCCTGATTTCCTGAAAAATACGACGCTGCTTTCACAAAATTTTTTCCTTGTTCCTGAGGTAACGCGTCCAGATTTTCTACTACATATTCCAGCGTATTTGTCTGAGAAATTATTTTCTTTGCAAAATCAGTAGTATTCTCTTCTTTTTGCGCATAATCAAATGCTACCGTATTAGAAACAGCATGCTGTATTATTATTTCGGTTACCTTTTCTTCCAGCATTTCGCTGAAATAATAATGTTGTGTGGCAGCCCACAGAAGAATACCTGTCCAAATAATAAGAAGGGAAATTTCTCCCATTCTATAACCCAAAAATGGTTTATCCTGTTTATTTTTCATACAAATCCTCATTTCTGAGCAAATCAACTAATCAACCGTTCTTTATTATGCTTATGAGAAAATCACAGATTGTATGAATGAAAATTGCAATCGTTTTCTATTTTTGTTTTCTATTTTTTAGTCCGTTTTTATTTCTATTTTTTATTTTCATTTTTTATTCTTATTTTCTGCTGTGGCATTATTTTCTTATTCTGCCAGTTTTTGTATGCCAAAGGCTATCATTTTTCCTATCATCCGGATTTCTTCATCAATATCTTTTGGCGTAACAAAAAGGTTATGCACTTCTTTATTTGTAATCGATTGAAAAAATGATTCAATTTCATATTCTGTGTAACCTTCTTTTTCTAATGCATTTTCCAACGATTCATAAATAATAGTTCCTGCATCTACAACTGTCGGTACACCCACAGCGATTACCGGAATCCCCATCGTTTCCTGATTTACCTTTTTTCTGTTATTGCCAATCCCGGCTCCTGGTGAAATTCCGGTATTAGTAATTTGTACTGTTCTGCAAAGACGGTTTACACTCCGGGATGCCAGCGAATCAATAACCAGAAGTGCATCTGGTTTTATCTTTTCTACAAGACCATGCAGGATTTCACCAGTTTCCATTCCTGTCTGTGCCATAACCCCCGGTGAAATTCCGCAAAGTGCTACACAATCCTGCGAAGACACACGACCATATCCATCGGTAACATGACGGTTCATAACAATATGTTCAATAACATATGGCCCCAGCGCATCCGGTGTCGCAAAACGATTTCCTAATCCTGACACTAAAACCGTTTTGCATTTCATATTCTGTTTTTTTTCTGCTTCCTGTAACATTTTCTGAATAATGCGACAGATGTAACCTGCATATTGCTGCAATTCATTCTGCTGATGCGCTTTTTCAAGTACATCTTTTTTAAATTCCAGCGTAACATACCTCCCCACCGGCTTTTTCATTTGCAAAGCGCCTTTCTGGTCTTTGATTTCTACCGTTGACATCAAAACGTTTCCCTGACGATAGCTTTCCTCTTCCAAAACAACTCCTTCTATTTCTATATTGTCTTTCGGAAAACTTTCCCGCACTTCTATCGCTAAATCTGTTCTTTTTTCAAATTTTTGAAAATTCATTCTTCTATTTATAAGGAACATTCTTTCTAAAAAAAATGCTTCTTTTTCCTTTCTTACTTTTAATTTATCTATTTACAAAAAAAGTAAATTTATTCCCTTGACAAACACTTCAGTTTCTTATATTATATATGAGTATGTTTATTAGAAGTGACCGTGTCCGCTTCGATTGACAAAAGACTTCACAATTGGGAGGTGTAAAGAATGGCTAACATCAAATCAGCAAAGAAAAGAATTTTAGTTGATCGTAGAAATGCAGAAAGAAATAAAGCAATCAAGTCTAGAGTTAAGACTGCTATTAAAAAAGTTGATGCAGCAATCGCAGCAAACGATAAGGCTGCTGCTCAGGAAGCATTAACATCAGCAATTTCTGAAATCGATAAGGCTGCTAGCAAGGGTGTATATCATAAAAAGACCGCTTCTAGAAAGATTTCTCGTATGACAATTGCTGTCAATAAAATTGCATAACTAATATAAAAGGGCTGCCAGGGTGTGGGCAGCTTTTTTTGTATATCAGAAAACAAATGTACCACAACTATTTAGAAAGGATTGTGACATTCTTTTTTGCTTTGTCACGTTATTAACTGCCATGAAAAAAGAAAGCTACTTAAAATGGGACGAATATTTTATGGGCATTGCCCTCTTATCAGCAGAGCGCAGCAAAGACCCTAACACTAGTGTAGGTGCCTGCATTGTCAGTCAGGATAATAAAATCCTTTCTGTTGGCTACAATGGCATGCCTTGTGGCTGTTCAGATGATGAATATCCCTGGGAGCGTGACGCAGACTCCGACCTGGATGCTAAATATCTCTATGTCTGTCACGCTGAACTAAATGCCATCCTGAACTATACAGGCACCAATATGAAAAATGCAAAAATTTACACGACACTTTTTCCTTGTAACGAATGTACAAAGGCACTGATTCAGGCAGGTATATCAGAAGTTATTTATCTTAGTGATAAATATTCTGACACTTCCTCTGTTATCGCTTCCAAAAGAATGATGAAAACAGTAGGCATTACATATAAAAAATATGAACCTGCCGATAAAACCATTCAGTTGTCTTTATAATCTACTTTTTGTTAAAAGATATTGTGCCGTTATGTATAATATCAATACTTTTTATCAGGTTATTTTACCTTAATAGGACAATATTATTTATCCTTTTCTACTGCAGTTTACTATTTTTGTAACTGCAGTTTTTTTATTGTTTTTCTTTTTCCATAAAACTTAACTTTCTTATGCGCTTTCGTAAAAATCTGTTTTCCTGCTTTTTTAACTTTGCTGCTCCTTATAATAACTTTTTGCAATTTTGGATTATTTGCAAATCCTTTTGCATCAATTCTGCAAACTTCCTTTCCAATCGTAACTTTCTGCAATTTCTTCATTTTAGAAAAAGCCATAACTTCAATATGTCGCACCGTATTAGAAATCGTAAGCGTTTTTATTTTTTTGTTTTTATAAAACGCTTTTTTGCCTATACCTGTGACATAATACTTTACACCTTTGTAGGTAACGGTTCCCGGTATTACAAATGTTTTCTTATTTATCTTCTCATCAATAATTTTTACGGTTTGTTTCCCACCATTTTGAGAAGTCACCCGGTATTTTAAATTATTTTTCCAAAAACACGTAACTCTTGCCGTATAACTGCTTATCTTTCCTGTTTCTTCCCACACCGTGCTCTTTGTCTGGTCTGCCTGCTTTGTTTCTGTCTGCTGACCTGTATTTTTGTTTCCGGTAACCGGAATTTGATTTATACTATTTCCACTATTTTGCTGGTCTGTAACATTATCCGGCTGTTGCTTTTCTTTTTGAATCAGCAGTGCTTTTATTTTTTTATTACCACATTCTCCTTTTTCTATCTGCGTAATAATCTTCTGCTCTGCATCATCACTGTCATACCAGCCAACAAAACGATAATCATCATTTACCCATATCTGATTGCTGTTTGGCAATGCAACAGTCTGACCATAACAATACTTTTGTGCCGTCTGCTCTAATATCTTTATCTTTAAATCATCTATATCATATGATATCTGATACGACAACGGTTCTGACCATTTAGCAACATAAGAAACATCCTCTGTAATTCCAGAAACATAATCTCCTTCCGTACCGATATAGTTTCCATCTTTGGAATACCATCCTAAAAACTGATATCCCTTCTTTTTCATCGCTGGAAGCCGAAATTCTTTGCCATGAATTTTGTGTTCTGTTCTTTCCGTAAATTCATCTGAGTTTCCCTGCCATACAACTTTGTGCTGCAAGTAAAATGTCATATTTTTCTTTACTGTCACTTCACTTCCCGGCTCATATTCCTGTCCGTTTCCATCTTCATAACCGGAAACAGAAATTCCATTTATCTTCTCCGGTAAAATGATATTCTCTAAACCGGTAACTTCTTTTTGGACAACAGATGTAAATTGATTATTCTTACAAATTTCAAATGACACTGTACATTGTCTTGGCATTACATATAGTGCAATATTGGTACTGGAATCTCCTTTAATCCTTTCTTCTAATACCTCTGGATTGGTAATAACATATCCCTCATAGAAATATGCTGCTTCCTCTCCTTCTAGCGAACTTTCATATATTCTTTCTATGGCATCACAGAGTCTTTCTTCGGTCTTTCCATACAAAACTAAAGTATCCAGTAATTTTTCTTCTATTATGTCTTCATCCTCTTCTGTTTCTGCGACATCTTCTGCCGTCATACTATCTGACATTCCTTCCTTCGTATTCACATCTGTCACTTTGCCGTCATTCTGCCTGTTTTCCGATAAAAACAACTGTACAGTAAATGCTGTATTTTCATTAGGTTCCCAAATAGCATACAGGGTGCTTTCGTCATAACTAATTAACTTTCCTTTCATATTCTCACCCGGATTAATATCAATACCACTTCCATCTGCCTTTGTATTCCAGCATTTTACAGTATATCCCATTGCCTGATAAGTCATCTTACTCGCATAACAGTCCTTATCATAATAATAACCGGTATCCGGTATCACTCCTCCAATAATGCTTTTTATTTCTTCCGTTTCATTTTTATCATATGTTATCGTAAAATGAACAGGTGTCCATTGTGCATATAAAATCATCACACTGTTTTCTTCTTTTGAAAGATTTTGATACAACTGACCCGGCAAATAGGATATACCACTTCCATCCGGCATTGTATTCCAGCAGTCAAATTCATAGCCCTTCCGTATATAGGCACATTCCGGCAATGCAGTTTCCTTCATATATCCTGCCGTTTCTGCCTTCATAGTACCTTCTATTTCTTCCGAATCTGCATTTGCTTCAAACCGAATTTGACCGGATACCGGTATCCAGACAGCGTACAGCACAACGTCGTGGTTTTGCATCGTAAATACTTCTCCAGACTGATAAACCTTTCCACTGCCGTCTGCTTCCTCAGACCAGCCTCCGAATGTATACCCATCTCGTTTTCCCTGCACATCAGTCAAAGAAAATGTAATTCCAAATTTTTTCTTAATGCCATCCTGTGCCGGCAGTTGCCCAACAGGTGTACCACCATTCATATCATATGAGAAATCGTATGCACATCTTTGAAAATAAGCCGTCAGAACCAGACTTCCGTCAGCTCTTACCTTTCCAGAAAGCATAGAAGACTTCTCATCCAATCGAAACCCTTTATAGGATTCTTCTGATGCATCGAAAGCAACCTCACTGTCTGTATATCCATCTCTTTCATAACTGGAAACTAAATCATAAGCTCCACTGACATTTTCTTTATAGCATTCCACTCTGTAAGTTGTTGCAGCCGGTTTCCATACAGCATACAAATCGATATCAGATGAAACACAAAACTGTGTGTAACCTGTGTCTGCATCTGCCTGTAATGACCATCCTGCAAACTGATACCCCATCCGTACAGGAATATTGTTGACCGTTGTTTTCTTCTCATTCCAGACTGCATATAAATCGAGATACCGTCCTTGTCCTTCTGAACTTTTACACATCGCGCCATCGGAATAACGAACTCCACCATCTGGTTCCAATGACCATCCCTGAAACTCCTGTGTCACATACAATTCGGATGTGTCACAGACTGCATTTTCTCCATTTGCATGCAATCGTACTCTGTTCTCTTTTTGAAAACAGTTTTTTGTCAATGGAATATCTTCCTCATAACTGCACCCTGCTATACACATCATACTTCCACTGGTAGCTCCATTCCCATGAAATAGAATGGTATATTTCGTCGGTTTAAAATAACGATACACCGTGGTGCCGGATATTCCTGTAATCGTCTGACTGCATCCAATATATGTACACCCACTGTAATAAACACTTTCTTTGCTGTCACATCCGGCCATAGCCCCTGATACCTGCGTTCCATACTCTTGTTTCCAGGTACTTTTTCCTAATACTTCTCCCGATTCGTCTTCTCCTAAAATATCAATACAAGTAACAGGATAGGACAACATTTCTTCTTTCCAATGGGCATACAGACAAGTACTTTTTGGAAAAACAGTACCTGTATTTATCTTCTTTCCCCCTTCTTCCGCGGTATACCATCCTAAAAAAGTAGTTTTACATCCTGTTTTTACTTTTGACACTGTCGGAAAAGTACGGATATAGTATCCGTCATATGTTTTATATGCTATTCCGGGTTCTTCCAGCGTTCCTCCCATTGGATTAGCAGAAATAACCACTTGTGCGTTCTTTATTTCTATCGGTCCCTGAACATCATAGCAATATGTGATTCCGTCTGCGCCATAAGTTCCTATCTGCAATTCTGTCTGAAACAATGACAGATTTCCCATTGCCGATTGCGTATCCGGCGAAAACGAATACTCTACACTCGTTGAAATCAATTGCCCATACCGGTATTTTCGCAATACCACACTGCAATCAGATAACGCGCGTACTTTATTTCCAAAAATCATAAACCGGTTGTCAGTATCTTTTGGGGACCTGAGCCAAATAGGATTTGCATTATACATATAACTGTTATATGTTCCCTTTTTCCCACTGATATTAGAGCCGACATAACTCCATGTCCCATTACTCTTTTTCCAGGTATCAAAGGCAAAATAGTGTAAAACAGAATTTACCCGGATTTGTACCCCGACATTCGAGTATCCTCCTTCCTCGTCCTGATAACTGCCGATATCTGCTACTGCTCCTATTTCATCTGTTTCTTCTGTTGCTGCCTTACAGATATTGCCATTTGGACAGAACAAACCTGCTATTGCAAAAAACAGCAGAAATATTGCTGATATAATTTGTTTTTTCTTCATTCTTTCCTCCTGAGTTTTCTTATTTTTTTCAATTCAAAAGTCACAATCCTCTCCCAAAACATACTCTCCCGTTCTTAAATTAATTTGTGACCATGAACAATTTGTGACCGTAAGTAATCTGTGACCTACATAAATAATCGTAACAGTAAGTAATCTGCGACCATATATAAACAATCATAACCATAAGCAATCTGTGACGATACCTATTCGTGACTATGTATAATCGTCACCACAAAAGCAACTTCTATTTTTATCTACATATGTCGCAAAATACTTTACTGTGGTAAATATTATTTTATCAGCCTTTTTTCAAAATGCAATGCACAAATATAACAAAAAAGCAGAGAAAAAATCTCTGCTTTTCACAAATTATTTTTATTTACTTAATAGTATCTTTTTTACCGGATTCTAAATAATCAATAACATCTTCTTTGAATACTTCCCACTCATCTGGATGTTTAACATAATATTTTGGACACATTTTCTTTGTGACATCATAATGACGTATCACATTCTCCGAATAAATTTCATATTTGTCACACAAATATGCCGTCAAATGTACTAAAGATTGATATGTATTTTCAGTAAATTTGCCAGTATTGTCGGGATGACAACACTCTATCGATATTGTGTCCTTATTACGGTTATTAGAAGCATATGCAATCTCATTATCAGGAATGCACTGTATAATCGTTCCATCCAGACCAATGATATAATGACTGCTGACTTTGTTTGATGAAGCATCTGCGCAGTCTTTCCGGGATTCAAAATAATTCCGGTTCGCTTTTGCATCTGTACCCGGGTTCGCCGTATAATGTATCACAATTCCTTTTACCTGTTTTAATGCAATTTGCGGACGGGAATTGGGATTTACCGTCAGATACATTTCTGAAATATCAGGTTTTGCTATTTCAATTGCTGCGAAATCAAGTGCCGCATTCCGTTTTTCCTCAGCTGATGGCCTTAAAAAACGGATAATTCCTATAAAAATACTTATTATAAGAACGGATGCAACGGACGATGCTAAAATCACCATAATAAAATATTGTGTTTTTTTCTTATTTATCCTTGTTCTTTTTTTCATAAGAAAATCTTACTCTACACTATAGTTTGGTGCTTCTTTTGTAATATGAATGTCATGTGGATGACTTTCTTTTAAAGAAGCTGCTGAAATCTTAACAAACTTACCCTGTTCCTGAAGTGTCTTAATGTCAGGAGCACCACAATATCCCATTCCGGAACGTAAACCACCGATTAACTGGAATACTGTGTCTTCTACAGTACCCTTGTATGCAACTCGTCCTTCTACACCTTCCGGAACTAACTTCTTGGCACCTGTCTGGAAATAACGGTCCTTACTTCCATTTTCCATTGCTGCAATAGAACCCATGCCACGATATACTTTATATTTACGTCCCTGGAATAACTCAAATGTTCCAGGGCTCTCATCACAGCCTGCAAAAATACTTCCCATCATACATACACTTGCTCCAGCTGCAATTGCTTTTGTCATATCCCCAGAATACTTAATTCCACCATCTGCAATAATTGGAATATTGTACTTCTTAGCCACTTCATAAGCGTCCATAATTGCTGTAATCTGTGGTACACCAATACCTGCAACCACTCGAGTTGTACAGATAGAACCTGGTCCAATACCAATCTTGACACAGTTTACACCAGCTTTAATCAGTGCTTCTGTAGCTTCACCAGTTGCCACGTTTCCGGCAATAATCTGAAGGTCAGGATAAGCATCTCTTACCATTTTAACAACCTTCAATACATTTGCGCTATGACCATGTGCCGTATCAATAACGATACAGTCAACATGCTTCTCTACTAACGCATCAACACGGTCCAGAATATTTGCCGTAACACCAACTGCAGCACCACAGAGAAGTCTTCCCTGCGCATCCTTTGCTGCTAATGGATATTTAATCTGCTTTTCAATATCCTTAATTGTGATAAGTCCTGTCAGATTTCCTTCTTCATCTACTAAAGGAAGTTTTTCCTTTCTGGACTGTGCTAATATCTTCTTTGCTTCCTCTAAGGTAATTCCCTGCTTTGCAGTAATCAGCCCTTCCGAAGTCATTGACTCTTTAATCTTCTTTGAAAAATCTGTTTCAAACTTCAAATCACGGTTTGTAATAATACCAACTAACTTCTTTCCTTCTGTAATCGGCACACCAGAAATCCGAAACTTTGCCATCAGATTATTTGCATCTTCCAATGTGTGTTCCGGTGATAAATAAAATGGGTCCGTGATAACTCCATTCTCAGAACGTTTTACTTTATCAACCTCATCAGCCTGTGCCTCGATTGACATATTCTTATGAATGATACCTATACCACCCTGTCTTGCCATCGCAATTGCCATACGATGTTCTGTAACGGTATCCATACCTGCACTCATCATAGGAATGTTGAGTTTAATGGTATTCGTTAAATTTGTTGTTAAAGAAACTTGATTTGGTATCACTTCCGAGTACTGTGGTACTAATAACACATCATCAAAAGTAATGCCCTCACCAATAATCTTACCCATTTTATTATCCTCCTTCATTTTATGTAAATAATATTAGGAAACACGCAGGAATATTTTCCTGCGTGCTATTACCATTTGTGTACTTAACAAAGCACGAATATTTTAAAAAGTATACACCATAGATACTTTTATTGTCAACTAAATTTCGACAATTTTACTCGGATATTTCATCTTCATCATATGAAGCATTTTTTCATCCGGTGTGAACTTAATCCGCTCTACTCCCTTTTCTCCTAATACTACAGCAATCCAATGACTGTCACCCGACATTCCTGACGAATAATCTTTTAATGGCATCTGTTTATATTGCTCTAACCGATGTGAATTTTCCGGAGTGCAAAACTCCATCTTTTCCATATCGATTCTCTGCATTGTTTTACGCTTAGAGCCATTCAGAATACGGTCAAAGTCAATCTGCCCGTCTACAAAAATATATTCATATGCAATCTTATTAGTTGGCACAAAATAGAAAACAATTCCTGCTAAAATTACCATAACAAAGAAAACTAACATCGTTCCCATTAAAAGGGAAAAAAACAGTCCGATTGCCACAAAAAATGCTGCCAGTATGATTAAAAGTACACGGATAACTTTCCATTTAACTGGTGGCTTTGCTTTTAAAAATGTTTCTGAATATAATTCTTCCATAATTTGTATTTCTCCTATTTCTTAATTAACTAATTCAAAATCTGCCTGCTTTTATTTCTTACTAAACTGCTCTAAAAAGTCTGCCCGCTCTGACTTCTTCATAAGTTGCCCTGAAAGTCTTCCGGCTCTGACTTTTAAAAGGAACGAATCCTAAATCTGTCTGTTTATTAGTATAACAAATAATCTGATAAAAGAAAAGAGGCGAAGAAAACACCTCGCCTCTTAACTTATTGATACGTGTGACATAATCAAACTGTCACAAAACGAATGTCATAAAACCATTTCAATTTTTCAGACAATACTTATCGTATATGGATTACATCATTCCCATACCCTGCGCACCACCTGCTGGCATTGCTGGAGCATCTTCTTTAATATTAGATACAACGGACTCGGTTGTAAGTAATGTAGAAGCAACACTTGTTGCATTCTGAAGGGCACTTCTTGTTACCTTAGCAGGGTCTAAGATACCGGCTTTTACCATATCAACATATTCTTCTGATAAAGCATCAAATCCAGTACCTTCGGCAGACTCACGAACTTTATTGATAATAACAGAGCCTTCCAGACCGGCATTGTTTGCGATTGTCTTTAATGGTGCTTCCAGTGCTTTCAAGATAATGTTAGCACCTGTCTTCTCATCACCTTCCAAGGTTGCAGCAAGTTTTGCCACCTCTTTTGAAGCATGAATATAAGCAGAACCACCACCGGAAATAATTCCTTCTTCTACAGCAGCTCTTGTTGCAGCCAAAGCATCTTCCATACGAAGTTTTGCTTCCTGCATTTCTGTTTCTGTTGCAGCACCAACACGTACAACTGCTACGCCACCAGATAACTTAGCAAGTCTTTCCTGTAATTTTTCTTTGTCAAAATCAGATGTTGTTTCTTCAATCTGAGATTTAATCTGTGAAACACGTGCAGCAATTGCATCTTTGTCACCGGCACCATCCACAATAACTGTATTTTCTTTCTCAACTTTAACAGATTTTGCACGTCCAAGCATATCTAATGTTGTTTCTTTCAAATCAAGACCAACTTCTTCAGAAATCACCTGACCACCTGTTAAGATAGCGATATCCTCTAACATTGCTTTTCTTCTGTCACCATAACCAGGAGCCTTAACAGCAACAACATTAAAGGTACCTCTCAAACGGTTAATTACTAATGTTGTAAGTGCCTCACCTTCAACATCTTCTGCGATAATTAAAAGTTTTCCACCTGTCTGTACCAATTCCTCTAAAAGTGGAAGAATTTCCTGAATATTAGAAATCTTCTTATCTGTAATTAAGATATATGGATTATCCAGTTCTGCAACCATTTTATCCATATCAGTAGCCATATAAGCAGATAAATATCCACGGTCAAACTGCATACCTTCTACTAAGTCTAATTCTGTCTGCATTGTCTTAGACTCTTCAATTGTAATAACACCGTCATTGGAAACTTTTTCCATTGCGTCTGCAACCATCTCTCCTACTGCGTCATCTCCTGCTGAAATTGCAGCAACTCTTGCAATCTGCTCTTTTCCTGTAACTTTTGAGCTCATCTTTGCAATAGACTCTACAGCGCAGTCGCAAGCTTTCTTCATACCTTTACGAAGAATAATTGGGTTTGCGCCTGCTGCAAGGTTCTTCATACCCTCGTTAATCATTGCCTGTGCAAGAACAGTTGCTGTTGTTGTACCATCACCTGCTACGTCATTTGTCTTTGTAGCAACTTCTTTTACAAGCTGGGCACCCATATTTTCAAATCCATCTTCTAACTCAATATCTTTTGCAATTGTTACACCATCATTTGTAATCAATGGTGCACCAAAAGACTTATCTAATACTACGTTTCTTCCTTTTGGTCCTAAAGTAACTTTTACTGTATCGGCTAACTTATTGACACCTTCTTCTAAAGAAGCTCTTGCGTCAGCACCAAATTTAATTTCTTTTGCCATGATAAAATTCCTCCACTTCTACAAATTAATCTTCAACCTTTGCTACAATATCGCTCTGGCGAACTACAATAAACTCTTCATTCTCTAACTTAACTTCTGTTCCGGCGTATTTTGAATAAATAACTTTGTCGCCTACTGCTACCTGCATAACAACTTCCTTACCGTCTACAACTCCACCAGGACCTACTGCTATAACTTCTGCCTGCTGTGGTTTTTCCTGTGCATTGCCCGGCAAAACAATACCTGACTTTGTAGTTTCTTCTGCTTCAAACTGTTTTAATACAACTCTGTCTCCTAATGGTGATAATTTCATGAAAATGCCTCCTTCTAATCTTTTATTAGCACTCATCATCTTTGAGTGCTAACCATAAACATAATATATTTCATTTAGCCTAATTTAGCAATACAAATCAGCAAGCAAATTCGCTGTATTTTTAAACTAAACGCACATTTTCTCTTTTTTACTCTTTTTTTCTCACTTTTTCTTTTATTTCTATTTCTTTTTCTAATTCGTTTTATTTTTTGCACCTGTTTCCATTCCTACAAATTGTTATCGCAAAAAAGATGCAGAAGTACATTCCTATACTGTCACTATTGTTCACACTTTTTCCTATTTTTTGACTTCTTATCCTATTAAAAAAGATGGTTCTTCTGTCTGAAGAAACCATCTTTTGATTTTTTATAATAGAACCATTTGTTATGCCTGTTCTTTTTGCTTATTTAACTTTTCTTTGATATCGCGTGCTTTGTTCTTAATACGCTCATTTGCTTCGCGTGAGGTCAGAACTCTCGAAATCCAACGGCTGGATTCTTCGTATTTTCCAATACGTCTTGCCAGTTCAGCAATCAGATAGGTAACTGTCATTTCATCCATACCACACATTGGGAATGATTCACGGGAAAAAGCAACCATAAATCCGTCGTAAGCATTCGTCAGCAGTTCTTTTTCCTGTGTTGCCATCTCTTTTATCTGCTTTTCATAGTCTGGTGTTTCTTTTGGCAGAGATTCTGCCTTTCCACGAAACAGCCATGCCATTTTCAAACAGGTATATGCCTTTTCGCTGGCTTTTGCTTTTTTAACTACTGTATTTACCAGTGCCAGCTGATGACGTGCAATTGCATCATCATATGTGTATGTATTACCGGTTGGCTTTAGACCACTAAAATTCTTAGAGATATTTTCCCGAATTAATTTTGCCTGTGATGGCATCATAAATTTGAAAAAACGGCTTAATGCTGCATAACCACATTTTGGGCAGACTAAAGCATCATATTTTAAAGAATCTACTAACTGGTACTTTGGACGCAAATCGGAATCAGCTGATAATAATTTTACCTTTCCGGTACGAACCATCTTAGAATGAAATTCTTCATCACATACCGGACATGTAAACGATTTGTCAAAAAGCAAATCTTCTTCTGACACTTTATGCTCAACAGGTTTACCACCTTCTGCAGTTTTTTTCGTTTCTTCTTCAAAAATATTCATTTTTTCTAATTTTCCCAGACCAAACTGGTCCAGACCAGAAAATAAACTCATTGCATTCCCTCCTTATTTTGGTCGGTATGAACTCTTCATAGAGACAATTCTGTTAAATACCAAATGGTCTTTTGTAGAATCCTTTGAATCCACAACAAAATATCCATGTCTTACAAACTGAAAACTATCCATTGGTTCTGCTTCTGCCAATGCAGGCTCCACATAACAATTTTCCAGAACAGTCAGAGAATTTGGATTTACATTAATACTACCGTCTTCATTATACACCCCTTTTTCCTCATCGACAATGTTTTCATAAAGACGAACTTCTGCTTTTTCTGCTGTTTCTGCACAAACCCACTGAATGGTTCCCTTTACTTTTCTGCCTGTAAATCCACTTCCACTCTTTGTTTCAGGGTCATACGTACAATGAACCTCTGTCACATTTCCATCTTCATCTGTGACATAATCCGTGCATGTTACAAAATAAGCATTCATCAGACGCACTTCATTTCCCGGATACAGACGGAAATATTTTCTAGGTGGTTCAATCATAAAGTCCTGTCTGTCAATATACAGCACTTTGCCAAATGGCACTTTTCTTGTTCCCATCTCTTCATTTTCCTGGTTATTGGAAACATCCAGATATTCGATTTCATTTTCCGGATAATTTGTAATAACCAGCTTAATCGGGTCAAGTACAGCCATCATTCTGGCGCGCTTCATTTTCAAATCTTCACGAATACAGTATTCTAACATTGCATAGTCAGAAGAACTCTGTGCTTTTGATACACCGGATAATTCCATAAACATACGGATGGATTCTGGCGTAAAACCACGACGGCGCAATGCAGCAATGGATACCAGACGAGGGTCATCCCATCCATCTACAATGCCATCTTCAACTAATTTTTTAATATATCTCTTACCAGTTACCACATTTGTCAGATATAATTTTGCAAACTCTATCTGCTTTGGCGGATGGTCAAATTCTAATTCCTGTACAACCCAGTTATACAATGGACGGTGGTCCTCGAACTCAAGCGTACAAATCGAATGTGTTACGCCCTCTATCGCATCTTCAATCGGATGTGCGAAGTCGTACATTGGATAAATGCACCACTTATCACCGGTATTGTGATGATTCATACGGGCAACTCGATATAAAATAGGGTCCCTCATATTAATGTTTGGAGAAGCCATATCTATTTTTGCACGAAGCACACGGGAACCGTCTTCAAATTCACCGGCACGCATACGCTCAAACAAATCAAGATTTTCTTCTATGGAACGGTCACGGTATGGACTGTTTTTTCCCGGCTCTTTTAATGTGCCACGATATTCTCTCATTTCCTCTGCTGATAAATCACAGACAAAAGCCTTGCCTTTTTTTATTAACTTGACAGCACATTCGTACATCTGGTCAAAATAGTCAGATGCGTAATATACCTGTTCGGAATCTAAATCTCCACAAATCCATTTTACGTCTTCCATAATAGAATCCACAAATTCCGATTTTTCTTTCATAGGATTCGTATCATCAAAACGTAAATGAAAATCACCATGATACTCTTTTGCAAGACCGGCATTTAATAAAATTGATTTTGCATGTCCGATATGCAAATAGCCATTTGGTTCTGGTGGAAAACGTGTTACCACTTTGTCATAAGTTCCCTCTTCTAAGTCTTTATCAATTATGTTCTGAATAAAATTACGGGAAATCTTTTCTGATTTCTCCTCAGTCTGTTCATTCATATTGTTCGGATTACTCACTGTGTCTCCTCCTTTAGTGCTTTATATAAACTAAGATAATCCATTATCCAGTCAATATACATTTTATTTTTAAAACAAACTATTATTTATCATATCACATTTTATAAAAATAGTAAAATGTTTAATTCAGATTCCTTTTTTCTCATAAATGCAGTATCACTTTTCATTAATTGCAGTATCCGTTATTCACATTAAATACAACATTATTTTATATAAATAAATTTCACCATAGATATTTGAATGGTTATTCCAAAAGCAAGGTTTCTACCGGAATTGTACAAAAAAGAAGCTGCATACTGCCACTTGAGCATACAGCTTCTCTTTGATTACTTATTATTTTTTTTGCTGTCACTTACTATTTAAAACGGTGTCCGCCCAGTTTCATTCTGGCATGTGGAAGACGTACACTAAAGAAATGATATCCTTTCATATTCTTTACTTTTCCTTTTACAACAACCGTTCTCTGGCCTTTTAAAACCTTTTTTGCAGCCGTAATGCAGTCTTTCCACTGTTTCGAATGTGTTTTTCCTGCATCATACTGTCTTAAACGCTTTCTCAAAGAACCATTTCTTACCGGTGAAAACTGACCTTTCTGATATACTACTTTTTTAATCGTATTTGGAAATGACTTTGATTTCACACGGTTCATAATAACAACGCCTACTGCCAGCTTACCCTGCATACCTTCGCCACCAGCTTCGCAGTTAATGATACTTGCCATCAGGCGCAGTTCACTCTTTTTATATGTTGCTTTCTTGCTTTTCTTTGTTTTTTTCTTCTTAGCAACCTTCTTTACAGTTGCCTGTTTCTTAGGAGAAACTGTTGAAATCGTTGTTGTCGTACTCTTGTTCACGATTGATGATGCCGGTGTCTGTACCGGAACTGTAGCAACATTGTTTTCATCCTCTGCTGTCGTATCTTCTGTATTACTTTCTTCACTGCTTTCTGTGCAATTATCTGTTACTGTATTATTTTCATTATTAACTACCGTATTTTCAACTGTTACATCTTCCTTTGCAGAAACTGATACTGGCTTTCCACTTAATCCTAACAGCAAAAACATAGTCAGCATAAGTAATGCAAATTTCTTACAATACATAAAAACCTCCTTAATTCAAATCCACGTTGAATTATTAATTGTCGTCAATCATTTCTTAACATTTATATAACAATTATATCATACTTTCACAAAAAATCAACCCATTTTGAAACAATCCAAAATGGGCTGAAGAAAAAACAATATTTTTTTGTGCAATTTACATATTTTTTAACACATTTTTTAGGCAAATGTACCTGTTTTTTACAATTTTTTGAACTGTCATTTTCTTTTCTCTGTAGTTCTTGTGATAATTATTACAAATTTGTTACAGTATTTTTTGAACAATCCACAAAAAACGAACCTTAAAAGCCAGATATTCTGCCTTTACTATTTACTAACGTGTTCTTCTATCTTTATCATTTTTCCTATGTATTAACACATTTTGTCTTTTCTGGTCTGCTCTACCAAAGAAAGATAAGGAATGTCCCCACCAAATAAATCCAGGGCACTTCCTATCGTATAATCAATCCTTCCTTTTCCTGCCTGTTTAATCCATGCAATATCCTCCAGAGAATGTACGCCTCCTGCATAGGTTACCGGCAGACTCTTTTCCTCTGCCATCCTTTTGATAACTTCTTTCTCAATTCCTGATGTCTTCCCTTCTACATCAACTGCGTGTACCAGAAATTCGTCACAATACTGTGCTAACATTTCCAATGTTTTTTGGTTCAATTTTTCCTTTGTTACTTTCTGCCAACGGTTTGTTACAATATAATAATCATCTTTTACAAAACGGCAACTCAAATCCAATACCAGATGTTTCTTTCCTATCTGTCTTGAAAAACGCTCCAGCCGTTCCATATCTATGATGCCGTCACGAAATACATAGGAAGTTACAATAATATGGGACGCACCCATATCCAGAAATCTTTCAGCATTTTCCGGTTTCATGCCTCCACCTATCTGCATGCCACCACGAAATGCCTGCAATGCCTCTTTTGCCTGCAATACGTCCTGCTCATAATATTCGGTTCCCTCTGGATTTAATAAAATAATGTGTCCACCCGTTAAACCATCTTTTTTATATAAATCGGCATAAAAAGCTGCATCCTGTTCCGATACAAAATTATCAACTGCCTGATTTCCCTGGTCCTGCAGGCTTCCGCCAACAATCTGCTTAACGCAGCCATTATGAATATCAATACACGGACGAAATTTCATAAATAACCTCCCGTTTGCTGCTTATTTTCGTGTAATCTTTTGTGCCAGTTCTTTATAGGTATCATCAACGGAAACATCATAAGTTCCTGCATTAATGGAAGAACTGTATCCGTTTCTGTCTAAATACATGTCAAAATCCTTTGCACTGTCTATCACACCTAAATCTTCTAATTTCCGGCTGACATCTGAAGACCAGTCACCTGCATTAATAGTCAACTTCTTTTCTTCTTCCCGGATACTTTTTTCTAATTTCTTCTTTTCCTTTTCCATATCCGTTTTATTATTTGTTGTTTTTTTACTGCTTTTCTTCGTTTCCGGCTCCGTCGTAGCAACAGTTTTTGGTGTGGCCTCCGGCTCTTTTGTTGCAGTAACTTCTGATTTTGTTTCCGGCTCTTTTGTTGCTGCTGTCTTATCAGAAGACTTTTCCTTATTTTTGTCATCTGATGGCACAACACTGGACACCGGTGCCTGACTTGCTTCTGGAGAAGCACTCGCCTTTTTTTCTTTCTCTGATGTCACATCAGCCAGTTTATTTTCTGATGTACCCTCATCAGCATATACCATGCCTAATTGCCGTGCTCTTGATGTTACAAAAGAATCAGAAGTGCGAATCACACATGATATTCCTAATATAAGTGCAGCAAATATGACACCTGCACCAAATCCTCTGATAAACGATTTTTTATCCATACTGATTCCTTTCTTCCCTTATCTCGCATTATACAAATCAATGACAAATTTTACTTCTCCCTGTCCCATAGAGAGCATCTTTGAAATTTCTAATATAGAACGTCCTTTTTTATATAATGAAATAATCTCATCATTTCGATTGACAATCTCTTCTTCTTTGTAGGACTGGTATTTTTTCTCTTCCTGCTGATTTTTTGTTTCTTCCTCTTCTATTCTTGCAATCTCTGCATCATAAACAGAAGATTCTGTTGTTCTTTCCTGATTGTCTGCTTCTGCAGGTTCTAAAAGTTTTTGGAACGCATCATCCTGCTGCATCATCTGTGTTTCTGCCAGTTTTTCCATATTTTGACCAGCCGACTCATACTTTACAATATCAGTTTCTAATTCTTTTCTCAATTCTTCCAGAACTGTTTCCTGTTCTTTGAGTTTCTGATATTCAATGGCAGCGTCATTATGCAAATCAGCTTTAATAGAATCTATTTCCTTAACAAGTTCTTTTAACTCATCCTGTTTTTCATTTAACATATCATACAAAAAAACAGCTTCTGCATGATTTTTTTCTATTTTATCTAACACCTGGTCTGAATATTCACTCATCCCCATGATTTTTTCATTTGACAATTCACTTAATCTGTCATCTGTTCTCTGAAAAATTTCATCTGCATTCTCTTCTAATTTTTCTTCCTTTTCCTGCAAAATCTCATCTAATTTTTCTGTATTGATTTCAGAAACAGTCCCTTGGTCTTCCTGCTTATTTTCTGCAATATGAAAACTATAAAAAACTGCTCCCAGTCCTATCGCTATCATAACAATTTCTAAAAAAAACATTGTTCTCTCCTATCTTACCTTTATCAGAAAGTAAAGCTGTCTGATTCTAATTTTTATATTCGCATATCAAAATGACTTTCCCCAGGCAACCCAGAATGTTTCTTTTGCTCCTGCTTTTCTGAAGTCTCTCTTTTTTCTGTGCCTGAAGACTGTTGCTTTCTTTTTTTATTTTGCTGCTGCTTGCGCTCTTCATTCTTTAATTCTTCATTTTCGGCTTTGTTTCTGCGAATTGTCTGCTCAGAATTTTTCTTGACCTGCTCCTGAAATTGTGATTCAATCTGCTGATTTTCCTGATGAATCTTATTAATCTCACTTGTCTGAATCTGAGAAGCTTCCTGTGATTTTGGTGGCATCGTTATATAATCAAATGTGATAGACATAAAATCACCTCATTTCACGCAATATTACAAAATTCCTCTTATCCTGATATCTGCTCCTTCTCTTACAAAAGTACTATGATGTACTTCGCTATGCAGATAATTTGTGACATTGGAAATCGTAAGTTTTACACCACTATATGCAATGTCAGTCACGATTATTTTTCCATGACCTGTCATATTTTCCAACTCTTCATCCAACTTTTCATATTCCTCTGTCAATGTATCCATTTCGCTGTCGATTTCCTCAACACGGGCCATATTTCTCTTTAAATTGACTAATTTTTCCGGCTCCAGAGTTCCAACTGCCTTGAAGCGCTTCTTTAATACAGCAATATTCTGCTCTATGGTTTCTTTTTCGTCTGCACGCTCTTCCATAATTTTTTCAATCTCATGGTAACGGTCAATTACATTTGGGTCATATCCGACTTCCAATTCTGTCTGAGTTCCCATAGTAGAACCTAATACTTTTGCTTCTATTTCAACAGTAGAACGCACACTTCCACCAGCAATTAGTCCTCGTTTTCCGTTTACTTCTATCGCATCTTTTGCTATAACTTCACTGTGCAATAAAGCATCTGTAATGATTTTTCCACCAGAATGTACCGTCGAACTTTCGATGAAATTAGAAATAACATCACCGGAAGCCTCCATATATGCTTTGCCCATTCCCTGGATTCCCCTGTTTAAAACAATTTTTCCACCAGCCAGTAATGTCGCACCTTCTACGGCACCATTTACATAAATATCACCTGTTGCTTTGACTGTATATCCGGTCAGCACATTTCCTTTTACTTTGACACTGCCGTCATATTCGATATCTCCTGTAGAAGGACCAACATCAGCTGGAACTTCATAACAGTCTGAAACAAATACCGTATCATCAACGCAGGTAACATTTCCGGAAACATCAGAATACATACTTAACTCATCATCTGACAAATGAATGTGTTTTCCGTGTTTTAGTTTTTTGATACTGACTTTTTTGGGCTTAATTGGCTTGCCCAAAACATCCGTTCCAGGTGTTCCAAAATCAGCCGGTTCCAAAGTAGCTAACAACTGTCCTTCCGTAACAGGCTCAATCATATCCAGTTTATGGAAATCCACCTGACCGTCTTCACTCATCTCCGGTTTATTGGTTTTGTCCACATTGAAATGGTATGTAATTTTTGCATCATGACCATGCACCGGCATCGTTGCTTTCGCCACAAGAACATCCGTACAATAAAGACGTGCCCTTAACATCATATCAATATTTTTCTGAAGAATACCGTGACAAACACCCTGCTGACCTAATAAAGCCACAATATCACGCGATGTCAGACGTGCCCCCTCACTGGAATTTGGGTAAAGCCTGATTTTTGCATATAATCTGTTTTTATCAACGGATATGACAGCAAATTCTTTTTCCGGCAAAGCTTTATCAAAAGAAATTCTTACTTCAGCATTTTTTGTATGCAACGATTTTTCGACAAAAGTTTTAATACTGTCTATCGGTACTGCATTATAATTTTTTTCACCCAGATAAAACATAATGTCATCAATCTGCAATGCTTTTCCACCATTAACAGCCGGGTAAGATTTTAAATACATTCCATCACTTTTATGAATTAATTGAAAAAATGCATTACGCTTCATATCTTCTTTATCCTTTCCCTATACATTTCCAATCCCCAGAAAACCGATATCACATTTCATTTTATCCCTCATTTTTCGCAAAGCTTTCGTATGCAGTTGGGAAACACGGGATTCTGAAACCTCTAAAATCTTACTGATTTCTTTGAGCGTCAGTTCCTCATAATAATAAAATGCTATTACTTTCTGTTCATTTTCCGTCAACGAATCAATCGCTTCTGCCAGCATCTTTTTCAGTTCCTGGCGTTCCATAATTTCCTCCGGCTGCTCAAAACGTGGCCGGTTTTCGTATTCCACCCGGACATCACTGCCCTGCTCAAGATATTCATCCAAAGAAACCAGGTTGGCAATCTGTGTCTGATTAATCAGATTTTCTAACTCTTCCTGTGAAATTTCAAGCATTTCAGCCAGTTCTTCATTTGTTGCCAGACGTCCATGCTGACTTTCAAACTCCTTCATTGCATTTTCTAATTTCTTTTGTTTTTGCCGTAACGTTCTTGGAATCCAGTCCATTTTTCTGATTTGGTCCAATATAGAGCCACGGATGCGCAGACTTGCATAAGTTTCAAATTTGACACCTTTAGAAAGTTCAAATTTATCAATCGCATCGATTAAACCAAAAATCCCATAGCCAACCAAATCATCATATTCTACCGTGTATCCCAGATACATCCCCAGTCGTCCGGCTACAACTTTTACCAAACCCGAATATTCAATAATTAACTGCTCGCGAATTGCAGGGTCTTTGCTTTTTTCATATTTTTGCCATAATTCTTCTTTTTTCTTATCGCTCATATGTCATCCCTTCTGCCATGCTCCGAGTCTATTCGTCCTTCTCTTTTTCCTTGTTTGAAGATTTTTCTTTACCAGAAAGCTTTTCCTTATTGGAAGCCTCTTCCTTTTCTGAATCTTCCGGATTCTTAGAAGTGTCTGATTCTTCATTTTGGGCATCCTGTTCCTTGACAAACATATTGCCGTCCATTACTTTCCGGATAATCTTTTCCGTAATCAGACCAATAATATAAAAAATAATAAGTGTTGCTAATAAAAGTTCCAAGCTATACGTAGCATCCATATCTTTTGCAATAGTAATCACACTTACTACTGCTCCGGCTAATAAGGTAATAAATTTAGGAACAAATTCTAACTTCATAAAATCCCCCACATTTATATTGTTTTAATAGGTTTTCCTACTGATTTAATGACAAAATTACCGTTTTCGGGATAAAATTCAACCGTCCGGCCATAATTTTCCCCGGTATCTTCTGCCAATAATGGAATCCCCAGTTTTTTTAACTGTTCTTTTACTGCCTCTACATTTCGTTCACCGACACGCAGCATATCATTATTTCCACTGAAAGCAAACATTTGGGCACCACCTGCTATTTTTGCAACTAATGCACTGCGCCTGGCACCTTCTTTGACCAGCATATCAATCATCAATTCAATGCCGGTATCTGCAAATTTCGCTTTGTTCTGGTTCTGACGGACCTGTGTACTGTCAGGCAGCATAATATGTACCAGTCCTGCCAGACTATTTGACTTATCATATAAAGCAACCCCGACGCAGGAACCCAACCCAAGTGTGGTTATTGCATCAGGTGCATGGCAAAGATTCAAATCTGCCATACCTACTTTTATCATTTCTGCCATCTTTTATCACCTTAACCCTAATGATTTCATTATACGCTCATAAGACTCTAATGTAGGAATCAGAATGAAATAACCACTAATATCTACATCCATATCCTTGAACTGTGACTCTATTAATAATGCTTCATCTCCTAACTTGCCAAATTCGATTGCAGGTACACTCAAGATAGCTCCTGCCATATCGAAAGCAAGACTAGGAACGGACACCGAAATCTGTAAACCGGTCATCGTTGAAATGGCAGATAAATACGCTCCGGAAATAATATTTCCGATTTCCTGAAGGGCAGAAGTTTCCATTTCATCAAAAAGGGCTTCTGCATCGCCTTCGGTTCCGATTAACTGTCGCACCAGCATATGTGCTGCTTTACTTTCCAGCATAAATAACATTGTACCATTGATATCACCATCAATTGTCAGAAGGATGCCTGCCACTAATGTTTCAGCGCCACCTACCACTTCTGCCAAATCGGCAAAAGACAACATTTCCACCTTTGGAACGCGCATATCAATTCTGGCATTAATAAGTTGGGACAATGCAGTAGTTGCATTGCCCGCCCCAATATTTCCTATTTCTGTCAACACATCAAATTCAATGTTATCCACGCTCTTGTTTTCTTCTTGCATAGACTCCTCATTTCTTTGCGTTGTAATCACATTAAGGTTGTCCGGACAATGTCTGTAACAACCTTAACTATGATTTTTTCTTAGTTATACATTTTCCTTCTCAATAATAACAGCAGGCATATTCAATAAAGTAATCAGTCCACCGTCATGTTTACCAATTCCACTCAGATACTGGATTCCGACATCACTCGAATTAGTTGAATTTGTTTTTTCAATGGAATCCTCATCCAGAGTTACGACCTCGCGTACTTCATCAACCATAATACCAATTGCTGACTGTCCATCTAATTTGATAATGATGATACGTGTTGCATTGGTATATTCATCTGGCTCTAAGCCAAATTTCAGGCGAAGACTCATCACAGGAATAATTTCACCACGAAGGTTAATTACACCCTTAAAATAACTCTGTGCACTTGGAATACGGGTAATTCGCTGATTTTTTACAATATTGTCGACATATTTTATATCAATGCCATACTGCTCTTTTCCAAGACGTACTACAATATACTGTTTTCCTTCATTTGCAACTTCTAAATTTTGAATTTCTTTGATATCATCCATTTTCTTTGCCCCCCTATACTAAAGTATTCACTTCAAGAATAAGTGCAATTTCGCCATCACCAAGAATGGTAGCACCACCAATCAACTTGCTGCAATGAATGTAATCGCCAATTGACTTGATTACAATTTCCTGCTGTCCAATCAGATTATCAACAACCAGACCTGCCTGTCTGTCACCCTTCTTAACAATTACAACAGTTAAACTTTCCGGTTCAAAATCACCAGGCTCTACACCAAGCAGTTGGTCTAAATGAATCAGAGGAATGACAGAACCACGAAGATTGATTACTTCTTTTGTCTGGACATGTTTTACATCCGAAAATGGAATATCCTCAATGGTCTGAATACTTCCCAAAGGAATTGCATATTTTTCTTTTCCTAATTCAACCATAAGTGCCTGAATAATAGCAAGTGTCAATGGTAAGCGAATAATAAAACTGCTTCCCTCACCTAAAACACTTCGGCATTCAATATTACCACCAAGACCTTCAATCTTAGTCTTAACAACATCAAGACCAACACCACGTCCTGAAACATCTGTAATTTTTTCTGCTGTTGAAAAACTTGGCTGGAACAAAAGGTCGATAATCTCCTTATCAGTCATTACTTCAGCCTGTTCCGGTGTAATAGTGCCTTTTTCAATTGCTTTATTTTTAACTTTTTCTACATTAATTCCGCCACCATCATCACGAACTTCAATATTTACATTATTACCATCCTGATAAGCATCCAGATAGATATGACCAACCTCATCTTTTCCAAGAGCAACTCTTTCTTCATTTGACTCTAAGCCGTGGTCAGCAGCGTTACGGAGCAGGTGCTGTAACGGATCACCGATTTCATCAATAACAGTACGGTCAAGTTCTGTTTCCTCACCTGTCATATGTAATTCCATCTTTTTGCCTAACTTTTTATTCAAGTCGCGAATCATACGTGGGAAACGGTTAACTACACTTTCAATTGGTACCATTCGTACTTTCATTACCGATTCGTGAAGGTTTGTCGTTACACTTTCCAAATATTCAATCTGCTCATTGAATCCGGAATCATTTCTGGATTCGTTTGCTGAACTCATAGAAACAAGACCATTCTTTGCGATAATCAACTCGCTGACCAGATTCATCAGCACATCCAGTTTTTCTATATCTACACGAACAGTTCTTCCAACCGCAGGTTTTGATGTTTTCTGTGAAGCCTGCTTTGGTGCTGCTTTTTTAGCTGGCTGTTTTGATGCTGCACCTTCTGCCTGGCTGTTTTCTGCTGTTTCTGCTTTTTTGTCGGAAACACTGCTTTCTTCTTTTACTGCTTCAGCACTTTCATCCAAAATGATATCATAAGGTCCGACTACAGCCTTTTTAATCTCTGATACGGATTCAATGGTACTCTTAACTTTTTCCAGACTTTCCTGTGTAAAGAAAATAATACTGAAATCCATATCAAACTTCTCATCTTCAATATCCTGAACATTTGGAACAGCCTTCATAACTTCACCTAAGTCTTCCAATGCCTTGAATACCAAAAATGCTCTTGCTGCCTTTAAAATACAAGTATCCTGCAGATATACCGTAATACCAAAGATATTCTGATTCTGCTTTTTGGCTTTATCAAAAGTGCCCTTTTCATAATCAGAGATATGAATCTCTTTATATTTAGCCTCATCGGCATCTGCTTTTTTTTCTTTCTGCTCTGGAACTTTCTCTTCGGTTTTACCGGAACTCTTTCCAGTGGCCTTTTCAGCAATTGCATTTAACGTATTAATGATTTCTTCATTTTCTTCCGTTCCTTCATTTGCTGTTTCCATAATTTCAGCCAGATATGCCTCCAAAGCATCTAATCCACGGAATAATACATCCACTAATTCCGGCTGTACTTTCATGTTGCCACTACGGATTTCCTGAAAAACATTTTCCATATCGTGTGTCAAACGCTGCATACGTTTGAATCCCATCGTACCAGCCATTCCTTTTAAAGAATGTGCTGCACGGAAAATCTCATTAATGGTATCCTCGTTTTCCGGTTCCTGCTCCAGAATCATTAACTGATCACTCAGAGTCTGTAAGTGTTCTTTTGTTTCGTCGATAAAAATTTCAAGATACTGACTAACATCCATTTTAGCGCACCCCCACATGCTTTGTTATTGCATCTGCAATTCCCTTTAATGTAACCACTTCATCCACAACGCCTGCATCAGCAATCGCTTTTGGCATTCCATATACGGTACAACTTGGTGCATCCTGTGCAATAACGTAAATATTATTTGTCTGTTTCAATTGAAGTATTCCCTTCGTGCCATCTGCTCCCATTCCAGTCATTACTACACATACAATCTCATCAAATGAACTTCCCATAAGAGATTCATACATAATGTCTGCACACGGTTTCAAGCCATTTCTGGCTGCTTCTTCTGTCACGGAAATACTATGTCCCTTGCCTGGTTTTTCCAGCAGGCGCATCTGTGAACCACCCTTTGCAAGATAAACGGTTCCTTTGCTTAATTCATCTCCATTCGCTGCTTCTTTCACTGTCACCCTGCTTAACTCGTCAAGCCGTTTGCTCAGCGATGCCGTAAATCCTTCCGGCATATGCTGTACAAGTAAAACAGCTGCATCCAGATTAGCAGGCAGGAAAGGAATTACATACTGCAGAGATTTTGGACCACCTGTAGAACAGGCTAAAGCAACCAGTTTTCCTGCGCCTCTACCCGTTGATTTCCTTGCCTGTTTAAAAACCTTAGTACGGGTCTTTGGCATTGATGGAACTGCATCGTGCTTTCTGACTGCCTTTTTGGTTCTTTCTGCTTTTTTCGGCATCTCGTCATCAGAAACCGAATCAGAAAGTCCCGTCGCAGTATATAACATAGAAATCAGTCTGTTTGTAAAAGAAGCACCTTTCGCTTCTGCCAGACTATCTGGTTTCATAACGAAATCAAATGCGCCAAGTTCCAACGCCTGTATCGTTTCTTTCGCTCCCTCTTTTGCAAGCGTACTGACGATTAAAACGTTTTCCTTACGGCCACGCTTTTTTAATTCACGTAAAAATTCAATACCATTCATCTTAGGCATATTAATGTCTAAAACGATAGCACTAAATTCAACATCTGATTCCAGAATTTCCAATGCTTCTATGCCATTTGTTGCATAATGCTGTGCACGAAGATTTTCATCTGCATTAATTATATCAAACAAAACTCTTCTCATAAGTGCAGAGTCATCAATAACCAATATATTCTTCATAAAATTCTCCTTATTTCTGGTGTTTTTGCAATGCCTGTCGTTCTAATTGAAAAACAAATTGTATAATCTGCTCACGTTCAGCTTCTGATATTCCAATATATTTCATACGGACATCATAACTTTCCTGTTCGTTTGGCAATGGTGCCGAATATACAACCTGTCCTGGTATATAATAAGTTATCATTTCATTCCGTAAAAGAATTTCAAACCGTACCAGCAGATAGTCACGGAACTTTATTTCCTGTTTTGTTGTAAAACGGATTCCACCACCACTAATATCTACCATAGAATATTCTGTACCGTCACCACTTTCCACAGATGTTTTCATCAACTGCAGGTTCTGTGTTTTCAGAATTTCCTGTATCTGTTCTTTGTCCAATACCTTAATGGCTATTCTGGAATGACACGATACACGCTGGTGCATTCTTCGCTGGATTTTTTCCAGAGGTGATACGATTTCCAGACACACATAATCCTGATTGTCTTCCGTATACATCGAGTGATAATAAGCAGTACACCGGTATACACATTGTGAAACATGTATATGCAGCATATAGCAAATATTCTTTTTTAAATCCGGAAATGCACCGTCATCCAATCTGGCTTCTATTTCGGAATCAGACACAATATTTGTAATGCGCCCGGCACATAACTGAAAACTGTTTTTGTCAGCGAAATCTTCAACGATTTCCCCTGCAAGATAAAGTTTTATCTTTGCGTCCTTACAAATATGCTCATTCAGCATTTTCTCCCCCTGTTTTTACACCTTTCTGTCAGTCTTCTCCTGTTTTACCTTATCCGTCGTACTTTCCCTACTACTAAACTTTTCTATAGTGAAACATTTTTGCAAACAGACCGGAAAGCCCTCTCTGCTCTGTCTGCATATTTCCTTCTACTCCATTTTCCAAAACCATCGCCAAATCCAACATCGCTCTCGAAGACACGGCATTTGGATATGCAATCGACACCGGCTGCTGCTTCATAACTGCTTTTGGCAATTTTTCATCATATGGGATATATCCGAGATACTCCATATTCATTTTTAAAAACTTCTCCACAACGGTATCCAATTTGTCAAATAATTCTTTTCCCTCACTATAGCCATGCGTACGATTCGCTATCATACGGATTTTTGTTTCAGCGGCGTCAAAATCTTTGTTCCGGCACAAGGTTTTTAAAAGCGCATAGGCATCTGTAATGGATGTCGGCTCCGGAGTTGCCACCAGAAGCACTTCAGAACTTGCCAGTACTAAATCAATGACAGAACTGGAAATTCCTGCGCCTGTATCAATAATAACAACGTCGGCAATACTATCCAGTCCATACATCATTCTGACTAAACTCTGCACCTGGTCACGATTTAAGTTGGTCAATTCCCGTAACCCGGAACCTCCAGAAATAAACCCGATATTCTCCGGTCCCGGCGAAATCACGTCCTGAAGGGATTTGCCTTTAAACATCAAATCAGCCAGATTATATTGCGGCCGGATTCCCAGCATTACTTCTACATTGGCCAGACCAAAGTCTGCATCCAGCACAACAACCTTTTTATTCAGACGGCTTAGCTGAATAGCAAGATTAACAGACACATTGGATTTGCCAACGCCACCTTTTCCACTGGTGACGGTAATGACTCTGGCCAGATGCTGCTTCTTATTCTGCTGTTTGATAATATTTCTTAACTGTTCTGCCTGATCCATCAGCTATTTCCTCCTAAGAGTTGCTTTGCTATGTTTTGCGCATCAATTTTTCCAATATCATCTGGAACATTCTGGCCCCATGTTGTATAAGAAAGAGGAGCTCCCGTCATCATATGAATATTAAATATATTTCCTATTGTATCGGTTTCATCTAACTTCGTAAAAATCAGATTGTATTTTGTGATTTCAGAATAAGTTGTTGCTATTTTTACAAGGTCTTTGTATTTTGTTGTTGCACTCAGCACCAGAAATACTTCCCTGTTTTCTTCCGGTACGGTTTCCATTAATTTCTGGATATCTTCGCGCTGCTCCTGATTATTATGAGAACGTCCTGCTGTATCTACGAATACCAGGTCAAATTCCCGGAGTTCTTCCATCGCGTGCTCCATATCTTCAGCCGAATATACTACCTGCAACGGAATACCTAAAATATTGGCATATGTACGCAGCTGTTCAACTGCTGCAATACGGTAGGTATCCGATGTGATTAATGCTACTTTTGTCTTTTTCGTCAGTTTTAATGTGGATGCAATTTTCGCAATCGTTGTTGTTTTTCCAACACCGGTTGGTCCGATAAAGAAAACATATTTTGTTTTCTTGGACTTAATATCAATTAAATGTGGCTGTCCGATTTTCAGGACAATCTTTTGGTAAACCCCTGCTAAAATGCTGTCTAAATTAGCATTCTGGCTTACACTTTCTGCAATATCATCCAAAATCTGGTCAACATAAGTTTCTTCTACTTCATTATCAATTAACTTCTTGCGAATCAAATCAAAATATGCCTGATTCGTATCTTCTTTTCCTTTTTCTTCCTGTTCTTCTTTTGCCGACTGCATCTGTTCCTGTAACAAATCCTGCAGACTGTTTAATCTTTCTTCGATATGTCTGGTATCAGATTCTTTCTCTTTTTCTTCGGTTATTATTTTTGTTTCACGAAAACGCTCTGTCTGTTGTTCATTCTGCTTTTCAGACTGCTTTTCCTGCTGCTCCATCTGTTTTTTTCTGGCATCTGCTTCCAGTACAGCATTTGTTTCACGAATTGCTTCCTGCAGTTTGCTAAAATCCGGCATATCATTCTGCACTTCCGGCTCTCTTGGCATATCATCCACTGCTGCTGTAATTTCTACGGAAGGCTTCTGAAACCACTTCATAATGCCTTTTGGCTGTTTTTGCTTTGTATTCATAATAACAGCATCTTCACCTAATTCTGCTTTTGCCATCTTGATTGCTTCTTCTTCTGTAATTGCTATATACTTTTTGATAACCATTATACTGTCACCATCCCTATAGATTGTAGTTCAACGTCTGTATCAATTTCATTGTATGATACGACGATTAAATCCTTAAATTGTTCGGAAGTCAATTGTTTAAAATACATTCGCACAATAGGCGAAGTTACAATAATCGGGTTTTTGCCCAGTTCTTCCATTTTGTCCATCTCTTCTTTGACCGAATTCAGAATGCTCTGTATCTTCTCCGGCTCCAGATTGATATATGCTCCCTGCTCCGTCTGCTTGACAGAATTCATAATATCCTGCTCAATCTTCGGGTCCAGTGTAACTACACTGGTCATCTCATTTGCAGGGAAATATTTATTAGAAATTGCTCTTTTCAAACTCTGTCTGACATATTCTGTCAAAATATCCGTATCGCGCGTTGCCGTTGCATTGTCGGCAAGCGTTTCAAATATTGTAACAAGGTCACGGATAGAGATGCCCTCACGCAATAAATTCTGCAAAACCTTCTGAATGTCACCCACACCAAGCAATTTTGGCACAAGTTCCGAAATCAGTGTCGTATTTGCCTCCTGAATGTTATTAATCAGATTCTGTACATCCTGTCTGGTCAGCAATTCATCCAGATGGTTCCGGATAACTTCCGTCAGATGCGTTGCAATAATTGACGGTGGGTCAACTACCGTATAGCCGAGCGACTCAGCACGTTCTCTCTGAGCCTCTGTTATCCAGATAGCCGGCAGATGGAAGGACGGTTCAAAGGTCGGAATACCGGTAATTTCTTCCTCTACATATCCCGGATTCATCGCCATATAATGGTCAAACAGAATCTCACCTTCACTTACCGGAACACCTTTTATTTTAATAACATACTGGTTTGGATTTAACTGGATATTATCACGAAGACGAATCATCGGAACAACACATCCCAGTTCCAATGCAATCTGCCTTCTAATCATAACAACACGGTCCAGCAAATCGCCACCCTGATTGACATCTGCCAATGGAATAATTCCATATCCAAACTCTAACTCTATCGGGTCTACCTGCAATAAAGAAACAACATTTTCAGGACGCCTGATTTCTTCAGCAGACTCCTCTTCCTCATCTACTTCCTGCTCTACTTTGGCATCCTCGACGGTTGCTTCAATCGCACGGCCTGCAGCGATAAATAAAACGGCATAGCAAAGACAGATTGCTGTAGGCAATGGCGTAAATGCCAGCAGCGCAAGTGTTCCACCTACCATATATAAAACTTTTGGAATCGAGAATAACTGCTTTAACAAAACATTGCCCAGGTCAGATTCTTTAGACACCTTTGTTACCAGAATACCGGTTGACAATGAAATAATCAGTGATGGAATCTGACTGACCAGACCGTCACCAATTGTCAGGATACAGTAACGCTGTAATGCCTCAGAAGCTTCCATTCCCTGCATTACAATACCGAGAATCAGACCACCGACAAAGTTGATTACCGTAATAATAATACCGGCAGTCGCATCTCCCTTTACATACTTTGTAGCACCATCCATCGCTCCGAAGAATGATGACTCATCCTGTATTTTCTGACGTCTTTCTTTTGCCTGTTCATCCGTAATGGCACCGGTATTTAAGTCAGCATCTATCGCCATCTGTTTACCCGGCATAGCATCCAGTGTGAAACGTGCCGTTACTTCTGCAACACGCTCCGAACCTTTATTGATAACAAGCAACTGCACCAGAATCAGAATCAGGAAAACGATAACACCAACGACAAGGTTACCACCACCTACAAAGTTACCAAATGTTTCAACTACTTCTCCGGCATAACCATATAATAAAATATTACGGGTTGAGCTGACATTTAATGCCAGACGGAACAATGTCGTCATCAGCAGTAATGTCGGATAAATTGACATACTAAGTGGCTCTTTTGAAAAAAGCGAATTGAACAATATTATTAATGCAATGGAAATATTTAATATCATAAAAATATCCAACAACACCGTAGGAACCGGTATAATCAGACATATAATCGGTATTAATATGTATAATCCAAGTACCAAATCTGTTTGTTTCATTCTCTGTCTCCTATGTTTCCCTATCTATTATTCTTCAACCCATAAACATATGCTAATACTTCTGCCACCATCTGATACAACTCCGGCGGTATCTGGTCACCCAGCTCCACATTATGATATAGCATACGTGCTAACGGCTTGTTTTCTACAATTTCAATATCATGTTCCCTTGCAACATTTTTAATACGCTCTGCCAGATAATCTGCACCTTTTGCAATTACTACCGGTGCGTCATACTGGTCTTTGTCGTATTTTAAGGCAACTGCCAGGTGTGTCGGGTTTGTAATGACAACATCTGCTTCCGGCAATGCATTCATCATACGCCTCTGTGATGCCTGACGCATAACCTGTCTTTGCTTTCCTTTTACTTTCGGGTCTCCTTCTGCCTGTTTATATTCATCTTTCACTTCCTGTTTCGTCATTTTCATATCCTGATGAAACTTCCATTTCTGATAAAATGCATCAGCAGCACCAATCACAAAGAAAAAGATGGAAATACGCAATCCAATGTCAATAATGATATCACCTATCACTGCCAACGACTGCTCCAGGCTAAAATGATACAAATCAATCAGCAGATTCCATTTGTCGCTCAAAACAGAATAAACAACTGCAACCATAATAATCTGCTTGGCAATCGACATCACCAGCATAACCAGTTTGTCTTTAGAAAATAATCGTTTCACACCACTAACCGGATTGATTTTACTCAATTTCGGTTTCATCGGCTCGGTAGAAATCTTCCACTTTACCTGTACCAGCATACTGATAACCACCGTAAAAAACGCCAGTGCGCCGAAAGGAATCATCAATTCGATGACACGCATAATCACTTCGCCCAGCATCGAGCAGGCTAATTGCAAAGTAAACTGGTCATTTGTCCTGTCTGCAATGTGCCGGTAAAACATACTGTAATTTTCCAACAGTTTGTTGCCAAGTAATCCAATATAAACTTTCATAATGGCAAAAAAAACTAGCAAAGTAATGGCAGCCGTCAAATCTACACTTTTGGCCGCTTGTCCTTTTTTTCTTGCATCTTCTAACTTCTTGGCTGTTGGTTCTTCTGTTTTTTCCCCACCGGAACCTTCTTTTGCAAATAACTGCAAATCATATTTTAAATATGGCATAACAAACGTTTCCTTCTCTAACATTGCATACACAATTATAATACTCTATTTGTAAGAAAATAGCAAGATTGCAACTGGCTACGGAGCCATTGACTGCATAAATAATTTTGTTAATACCTGCATTTCTTCAAAAAGGAAATCGGTAATTCCGGGTAAAAGTGACATAATCAGAAATAACAATACCAGTCCTACAAATACTTTTAACTGCATACCGATGACAAACATATTCATCTGTGGTGCAACTTTTGCCAGAATACCCAAGATTACATTCAGAATTAACGTGCATGCAAAAACGGGCAGAATAATGCGAAATCCTATCACAAAATAGTCCGTAACATATTTCACAAAAATCTGATATAGCGATGCAGAAAATGTTGCTCCACCAATCGGAATCAACTCATAGGAATCAAATAACGCATCTATAATATAATAATGCATATCGGATGCTAAAAAAAGCAACATAAAAAGGCTGGAAAATAAAGTAGATGAAATTGTGGTCTGTACCTGCGTCGTAGGGTCAAACTCCATCGCCATAGAAAAACCAATTTCCATATCTACCATATGACCGGAAAAACTCAGAATATAAAGACAAACTGCCGAACCTATGCCTATCAGCACGCCGGTAATTGCTTCTTTCAGAACAAGAATGCTGTATCCTAATAATCCATCATAAGATACAGCAGTATAATCTACCAGATTCATTACAATCAGGGATAAAAACAGGGAAATTCCTGCTTTTACCTTTATCGGAACTTGTGTATTACTAAAAAACGGTGCAATCATAACAATAGAAGCAATGCGAACAAATACTAAAAAAGCATATTCCAGATAATTAAATGTAAAACTCACTTCGTTCACTCCTTCATGTTACTTCTATTTTATCAATGCAGGCACCTGCTCCATAATATTAACAAACAATCCTGAAACTTTATTCATAATCCAGCTGCCACACAATATCAGTACCAGCATAATAGCAACAAATTTTGGCACAAATGTCAGCGTCTGCTCCTGAATCGACGTAATGGTCTGCAAAATGCTGACAACCAAGCCTATGATTAACGAAATCAGTAACAATGGTGATGATACTTCCACCACTGTCCATATTACTTCATGTGCAATATCAATTATACGATCTGTACTCATATCCTACCTCACCTAAAATCATTGAAATGATGCCACTAATTGTCCCACAACAAGATTCCATCCATCTGCCAGTACAAACAGCAAAATCTTAAACGGCAGAGAAATCGTTGTCGGTGGAAGCATCATCATACCCATTGACATCAGAGTAGACGCTACTACCATATCCATAACAATAAATGGCAGATAAATCAGAAAACCAATGATAAATGCCGTTCGCAGTTCACTAATAATAAACGCCGGGATAACCGTTGTAATCGGAATATCATCATAACTTTCTATTTCATCAGAAGACTGATTATTGATTGTCATAAACAATTTTAAATCTTTATCCCTTGTCTGCTTTAGCATAAATTCCCGAAGGGGCGCCAAACCTTTTTCAATCGCTGCATCCTGTTTAATTTCGCCTGCCATAAATGGCTGGACGGCATCATCATTTACCTGCTTCATAACCGGTGTCATTATAGCAAGTGTTATGAACAGGGCAAGGCCGACCAGCACCTGGTTTGGTGGTGTTGTCTGCGTTCCCAATGCTGTTCGCACAAAATGAAGCACAACAATAATTCTGGTAAATGAAGTCAGCATAATCAAGAGCGACGGTGCAAGCGACAATGCTGTCAACACCAACAGAATCTGTAAAGTTGCTTCCAGATTAGTACTTCCTGCATTAGAAGAAATATTCAATTCAAAACTATCATCATTATCAGCAACGCCATCTATTTCATTTTGTGTTGTAGAGTCTACACCACTGCCTGTTGCCCGAGCATATGCCGGACTTGCTGCTACAAAAATAACGCAAAATAATGCTAATGTCATAAAAAAGCGAAGAACTGATTTCTTCTTGTTCTTTGAATGTTTCATAATACCAAGTTATCTCCTTGCTGCCTGACGTTTTCTCTTACCTGATTTCACTTCGGACTTTGTTCGTGTTTTTCCTTCGTTTTATCCCAGATAATGCTTATTCTTCTTTATTTTTCATTTTGGAAAAAATTTCCTTAAAAGAAAGGTTCTGTGACTGCTGTGGTGGTGTAAGCACCAAATCTTCTTCTTCTAATTCTGTCAGAAACTCTGCATTATCTTTTAGCAGAATAAAAGAAACATATTTTTTCCCAACTTTAGCAATCATAAGATTTTTTCCTGGTGCTAACTGTTGGGATTCAATAATAGAAATATTTGTTGTTTTTGCATTGGCATAGCCGGATTTTGCATACCATTTTGTAAAGAGATGGGCAGCAACCAGCAAACCAATAAATAATAGCAAAAGTAAAATCAATTTAAAAACGCTGGCAAGCGTAGATATCCCATATACATATAAAAGCATAACTACACCTCCAGCATTTTATTATTTCGTAATTTCAACTAAACGTATACCAAAGTTTTCTTCAATAACAACTACTTCACCTTTGGCAACATACTTGCCATTTACCAGCACGTCAACAGGCTCTCCCGCCAGTTTGTCTAATTCCAGAATCGTTCCCGGTGCAAAATCCAAAATCTCTTTGATGGATTTGTTGGAACGTCCTAACTCTACCGTTACCTCTAACGGTACATCCATAATTAAATCGATGTTCTCCTGTTGTAAAAGAGGACTGATTCCCGGATTAAATGTCTGGAACTGTGCAGGTTGAACATTAACATTCTGCGCAGGCATCATATATGGCTGCTGCATCTGTGGCTGCATATTCATACCCATCGCAGGCTGTTGCATCTGTGGCTGCGCCATATTCATATCCATTGTAGGCTGCTGTGGCTGTGGTGCCACTGGCTGCTGCATCTGTGGTGCTGCTTCCGGCTGTGGTGCCGGTGCTGCCTGACTGCTTTCTGCTGCAGCTGTATCATTATTTCCCATAAACTTAGTATATAAATCTCTTGCAAAATCAAACGGATATAACTGCATAATCTGACTATCAACAAGTTCGCCAATTTTCATATCAAATGCAATCTGAACCACCTGGTCATCTAAAAATGAAGCAATCGAAGCATCTTCAATCGTATCATTTAAATCAACAAGACTTGCTGAAGGTGGGCTGATATCCACTTTTTTCTCCAGCATCGAAGATAATGAAGTTGCTGCTGAACCCATCATCTGATTCATTGCTTCGCTGATGGCGCTTAAATGGAGTTCTGTTAATTCACCATCTACGTTGGAGCCATCTCCCCCCATCATCAAATCTGTGATAATTTTTACATCCTGCTCTTTTAAAATTAAAATATTATTACCATCAATTCCGTCTATATAGGAAATATGTATAAAAACACATGGTCTGTCATATTGTTTTGACAACTCATTCATTGTCACATATGAAACACGCGGAGTGGTAATGGTAACTTTCGTATCCAGTAATGTAGACAACGTCGTTGCTGCAGTGCCCATATTAATATTTGCAATCTCACCAACAGCATCTCGCTCTGCATCTGTTAATGTCTTTGTACTCTCTGTAACTGATGCAGATGAAGCCGAAGCACCACCGGTTAACGCATCAATTTCTTCCTGAGATAACATTCCATCCATATCCTACTGCTCCTCCCTTATTATTGAAGTAACTCTGACAGCATACGAATTTGAAGCAGCGCCCGGTAAAGCGTTAAACTTCTTAATATTTCCAACATATACTTCTAACTCATCATCAACTTTAGTATCTAATTTAATGATGTCCCCTAACTGCAAATTTGCAAAGTCATTTACAGAGATGGAACTTCTGCCAAGCATTGCCCGTACCGGAATCTTGGCATAATCAATAATACTTTCAATCGCATCCTGATATTTTCCGGACGCATCATCTTTCATAGCTGAATACCAATATTTTGTATTCAGTTTATCTATTACAGGTTCTACACAAGAATATGGAATACAGATATTCATCAATCCTTCTATATCACCTATTTTCAAATTCATTGTGACAATCGCTGTCATCTCACTTGGCGAAATAAACTGTGCAAACTGAGAGTTTGTTTCAATTCGCTCTAGTCTTGGTTCTATCGCAACAACACTTTCCCACGGTTCTACCAGTAAATTTGTACAAATCTCAATGATTCTTTCCAAAATAACCAGTTCGATTTCCGTGAAATCCCTGCTTTTTTCCAAAGGAGCACCAAAGCCTCCCAGCATTCTGTCTACTATTGCAAAACCTACATTCGCTGCTAATTCTATTATTATGTTGCCATCTAAAGGTGCAAAATTCACAACCCCCAGTAATACAGGGTTTGATAATGCATTTGAAAACTCGGAATATGTATTCGCTTCTGCATTCATTACCTCCACCTGTACATTTTTTCTCAGATAGGCCGGTAAATTTGTAGATAGCAGTCTTCCATAATTTTCAAAGATAATCTCTAAAGTACGCAAATGGTCTTTAGAAAATTTAGATGGTCTGGCAAAATCATAATTTTTGATAGACTTTTCCGGCGTTTCGTTTAACTCATCCGGGTTCAGTTCACCCGAACTTAACGCATTGAGCAGACTATCTATCTCGGCTTGAGATAAGGTATCACCCATAATTTCCACCTCACACCTGAACTGTACCACACCATTTTGCTATGGAAATAAATTCAGTTTTTTTCGTAATATATCATAACACATTTCTTGCATAAAGCAAAGATATTTTTTACTGTGTCACAAATCCATCTAATACAATCTGCACTGCTACTTTAGAATCCAGTGACTTCTGAATTTCCTCTAACGCCTCTTTTTCAATAAGTGCCTGTGTTGCTTCTTCCTTCGTATGACTCTGAATAACATTTGAAATCAGACCGGTAATCTGTGCCTGGTCTGCTGTCAATAATTCATTGATTTCCTCAAAGTCATCTGCATTTTTATTCAAATATAATGTATAACCTTTTAACATTGCATAATGCTCTTTGTTATCCGTACCTGCTTTTAAATTGTATGTCTGCTGTGATTCCCATGAAACTGTAACAGGAGATTTATCAGACATTTTCACTTCAGCATCACCAGCTGCTGCTTCATCTGCATCCAAATCCAGATTCAAAACTGCTGCAACCTGTGTAATCAAGGTATTCGTCTTCTGGAAGGTTGGCAGCATAACAAAAAACATAACTGCTGTTAACACAACATTAATCACTGTCAGTGCCGTAATAATTACACTAAAAATATTTTTTTTCATAATTTCTCCCTTTCTGTTTTCTGACTTTCTGCTAAAAACTAGTCTACGTCATTATATATTTTTATTTCAACACGACGGTTTTTCGCCCTTCCGGCTGCCGTCTTATTGCTTGCAATCGGGTCAACATCCCCACGGCCTGAAGCCTCCAGATGTTTCTCACTTAAATTTTTCTTTTCTACCAGATATTCTAATACTTTTGTGGCACGCGCCGTAGAAAGCCATAAATTGCTGTTGTACTCTGCATTATTGATTGGCACATTATCCGTATGTCCTTCTATTTTAATCTGTCTGTCTTCATATGACTTTAAAATAGTTGCTACACGGCTCAGAATCTGCTTTGCACCAGACTGGATTTCTGCACTTCCGGATTCAAACAGCACACCACCACTCAGGGACAACATAACGTAATTATAACCATCATCCATCGTAACATCCAACGCATCCTCTATCCGGTTCGTTTCTGTTTTTTCTACGATTTCACTATATAATTCTTCTGTTGATTCCTGTTTTTTCAATTGTTTTTGTTTTTCATATGCTGCAGCCGGGTCCGTTTCCACATCAGACTCCGAAGCCTTACCCATATCGGTATAGTAATCATCCAGATTACTCAGCTGCGTTGCACCACTGGAAATCAAAGTACCTTCTCCTAATGCCTGTGCGCCTCCCTGAAAGATGCTGAAACTGTTGGACATAGATGCAACTAATTCGGCATACTTTACCGTATCGACATTCGACATCGAAAAAAGTAATACGAAAAAGCATAGCAAAAGGTTCATCAAGTCAGAAAATGTATCTTTCCAGCCATCTGTTTTGATTTCCTGCGCCTGCTTTTTTTCTCTTGCCATTAGCTTTCACCACCTTCAGTCGCAGCAGCACCATTGTTTGCATCTGCTCCGATTGCATCTCGTGTACTTGGTGCTAAGAATGATTTCAGTTTCTCTTCAATAACACGTGGGTTCTCACCTGCCTGAATAGATAAAAGACCCTCTACCATAACTTCTTTAATCGAAATTTCCAACTCATTGTTCGTTTTTAACTTGAATGACACTGGAATACATACCCAGTTTGCAAGTAAGGAACCATACAATGTAGTCAGCAAAGCGACTGCCATATTTGGTCCAATGGAAGACATATCTTCCATATTATATAACATATTTACCAGACCAATCAGGGTACCAATCATACCCCATGCAGGACCCATACCACCCCAGTTTGCCCAGAAACCGATTTTCTCATTGTGACGCCTGTCCAAAGACATAAGTTCTGTTTCCATGATATTACGCACCAATTCTGGGTCAGTACCATCGACAATCAGCATAATTCCTTTCTTCAGAAACTCATCTTCGATATTATTCGCCATTTCTTCCAATGCCAGAAGTCCTTCTTTACGGGCTACGTTTGACAAATTAACAATATTGTTAATTACTTCTGCCTCATCCGCATTTGGTTTCTTTAAGGCAAGCTTAAACGATTTCACATTTGCAAAAAACTCCGGAATGCCTTTTGACTGCATAAACATACAAATAGTCGAACCACCTAATGTAATAATAACAGAAGCCGTATCGGCAAAGTGTCCTAACGAAGACAAACCATCCGGACCGGTAATGATACCAAAGAATACGATAATGGCACCACCCACTAAACCTATTATTGTTGCTATATCCAACATCTACACCACCTTATGTAATAATTATTCTGCAATATTTGCAGGATTTCCTACTGCTCTTGCAGGACTTTCTGCGAAAATTGTAGAATTGCATTCAATCTTATATAATTTTACTAGATTTTTGATAATCTGTCTACTTTCTTTTACAATTATTTTTTTCCCGGTTGTCAATGTGATAACCGTATCCGGTGTTTCCTCCACCGTTTCTATTAATTCTGCATTAATTGTAATTTCTTTTCCATTTATTTTTGTAACGTCAATCATCTATCTTAACCTCCAATAAAATATGCAATATAATTTCTACACAACACCCTTTGATAAATAAATTCCGTTAAAGTATGTCTGACAAATTTTATAAAATTTAAGGAGCGAAAAATCGCTCCTTAAATAATATTCATGCGATACTGCATTCCTGCGCGACGCACATCTTAATTATTAACGTTTCAGATTGACAAGTTCTTCCAGCATAGAATCAGAAGTTGTGATGATTCTTGAGTTTGCCTGAAAGCCACGCTGTGTAATAATCATCTGCGTAAATTCATTTGCCAAGTCAACATTTGACATTTCCAATGCACCTACTGTAAAGGAACCTGTCAGTGAAATTTCTTCACCAATACCATCAAACTCTCCAGAGTTTAAACTGTCAGCAAACAAACTGTTACCCAGTGATTCCAGTCCGGATGGATTTGAAAATGTAGCTACTGCCATCTGTGCAAGACACTTCTTCATACCATTATCATAGGTACCATAAATCTTACCTTCCTGGTCGATGGAAACACCTGTCATATGACCTGCTTTGTTACCTGTATATCTGTTATCAGGGTCACCTTTTGCATAAGTAAGTTTGGAAGTTCCACCTTGTGAATACTGGGTCAAACTGTCAAAATAAACTTTAACACCACCTGTACCATTTCCTGCATCATACTGTGGGAATGTACTGTCATCACCTGTCTGTACCGTATCAAGACCGATTACAGAGAATACAAGGGCTTTGCCTACCCAGTCAGGTGCCGGACTTGTTGGTGCATTCTGCGCTGTTACGCTGCTAAAATCACCTGTAGAACTATCAAATGTTAATGTGTTGATATTTTCAGGCATTACCAGTTCGCCTGTTGTCTTGTTAATGTCACCGTCTGCCGGTTTAATTGTGATATTTCCAAATGTTACAGATGCGCCACTTGCAACATATTCTCCCTTATCATTCTGTGTTACGAAAATGGATTTTGAATCTGAGTTATAAACATCTACAACACTGATGTCGTAATTTACCACACCGGTTGCCTGTGTTTCTGACTTTTTCACAGAAAGTTTTACCATATATGAATCACCCAGATTGTCAAAGAAACCAAATGTCACAATCTGACCATCTGCCGTAGGAGCCACATCTGCATCGTTAGGGTCTACATTTCCAGATAATGTAACAGCACCTGTTGCTTCTGGCTCATAATACTGATTTTTTGCACTCATAACAGCAAGGTCCTGAACAGTATCTTTTACGATATTACCATCTTCATCAGCTAACCATCCCTGAACAGTTGCGCCATTCGTTGTACAATAAAGATTTCCTGCTTCGTCAATGTTTAACGCACCAGACTTTGTAAAGCATGTTTCTGAACCAGAACGCACTACCAGAAAAGCTTCACCGTTAATCGCTACATCAAGCGCACGGTTTGTTGTCGAAGGACCACCCTGGTCTGTAATATTCGTCTGAATTGCTGCTACCATCGAGCCAAGACCAATCTGCTTTGCGTTTGTACCTGCTGTACCTAAATCAGCATTTGCACCAGATGCTGAAGAAATCATCTGGTAATAAGTATCTGTAAAATTGACACTGCTTGATTTAAAACCTACTGTATTTGTATTTGCGATATTATTACCAATAACATCCATTTTGGTCTGGTGTGTTTTTAATCCTGCTACACCAGAATAAAGTGATCTCATCATAATATTTTTCCTCCTTTAATTCGGAATGTTGCTGTGGGATTTATCTGGCATTCAAAATCCCCCTTGCTTCCTTGTGAGGTCCAGCAAATTTCTTCACATTCCTTCTTAACTGATAACAGCTCCATCAATATTCGTAAAAATGGAATCTGTTGTATCACCAACTGCTGTAATAACTGTGTTGTTCTTGACATTTACAATAAATGCAAGATTATCAACCATAACCAAAGACTCCTGAATTCCTTTTTCCCTAGCCTTCGTTGTTCCGTTTTCTAATCTCTCCATCTGCTCCTTTGACAGGTTTATATTTCTCGTCGCCAGACGCTCATTTGCATGTTTTGAGAATTTAAGATTTTCTACGGTTTCTTCCTTTGTAGAACTTAATATTTCCTGGAAAGAAATATCTGTTTTCGGGGAATTGTTTTTCTTTGGAGTATTCTGCAGCAACTGGTTTCTCATCTGGTCAATGGATGAGTAATTTTTCTGTAAACGTTGCATCTAAATTCCACCTTTCAATATGCCCTAAACTGTTTCCGTGTCTGTATCTGTTTCTGTGTCTTCCACACTATCATTTTCTTCCGAAGAATTTTCGTCTTTTGTCTGTTCAATAATACCTTTGATTTCCAACATAACATTGCCATAATCAATGGTACTGTTTGCATCATCAAATACAAATGCTACTGTATATGTTCCTGCCTTGATATCTTTGAGTGCTTCTTTGTCTATCGTTACTACATTGTCTTTGTAAGACAGATATTTAGAATCTATTGCTGTAGACTGATTTGCTGCATCCATTAATACAACGGCAAAACTACTTGCACCATATCCGTTAGAACCTAAGCTGACACCCTGTACTTTAACATCCTGTGGGTCCTGATGATGAAATTCAAGACTCTGCTTTGCTACAGATGGAATATACTGTGCTAACAAATATGCTGAATCCAGAACCTGTACAATATCATCATATGCATATTCTTCACCATCAACTGCCACATAAGCGTCGCCGTTTTTGATAGTAACATATTGAACAGTACCCTGTACTTCCTGTACTTCACCGATTGATGATGTCTGCTGAATCAGAACCTCTTTTCCTACAAGAGTATAAGCAGAGGTATTTGATGCCGTACTGTTTAAGTTTGTCATCTGCTCTAATTCACTAAACTGTGCAAGCTGGGAAACATATTGTGTATTGTCTGCCGGGTTCAACGGGTCCTGATACTGCATCTGTGTTACAAGCAGCATTAAGAAATCGTCTTTTCCGAGGTCAGAGCCTGTCTTTCTTTCTGTTTTCTGTGAACTTTCAGAAATCTGTACTTCTCCATCTACTACATTTGCTTCTAATCCCATATTTTCCTCCTTTCCATCTTCTTTTCCTATGCTGTAAAATCAATGCTTCCTCCAGTATCACGCATAATCTGTCTGCGAAGATTTGTTGCACTTTCTTCCTCGGAAACTTCTGTTTCTTCAGAAAGTTCTGCGTCATACTTAAACTGTTTCTTATTTTTTGCTGCCGATTCGCTTTGTTTCTGCTGCTTTGCTTCGTCACTTTGTGAGAAATCAAAGTTGGAAATCTGTACATCAACAGATTCTACCTTTAAATTCTTAGCTTCTAAGTTCTCACGCAATGTATAAATCTGACTTTCCAAAGCATTTTTTGCTTCATCTGTCTGAACGTGGAATGTTGCTGTCAGAATGCCTTCTTTGGAAACAAGCGATACAAATACCTTGCCAAGACTTTCCGGGTTTAACTGCACTTCCATCGTTGTTGTATCAGCATTCAGCGAACTTCTGATAGAATTGCTTACCTGATTTACAATGTCAACCATCTGCTGCATACGCTGGTTTCCGGAAATATTTGCCGTAAAGTTCTGCGTCGCATCATTTGGTGTCATATGAAAGACATCCTGAAATGCCTGTACTGTTCCTGCTTCCTGCTGCTCATTTTCTGAAAACAGAAATTGCGATGCATCCTGGGACGCTGTCTCTTCAGAAAAAGTATTCTGTTCTCCTGTTCCTGCATCATTCTGCTCTTTGTCCGTATGAACGGTTATTTTTTCCACCATATTTTCCATCTGGTCATTTGCCGGAACCACGGACTCATTTGCTGTATTATTTGCTGTTGCAACAGTTTCTGACTGACTGTCTGCTTCCATTGTAAAACCGGTTACATTTTCCTGAGCTGAAGCACTATCTGCATTACCCGCCTGTGCCAGAAATTCATCCAGCGTCACTGGCTCTTCCATCTGCTCCATCATCATTAACAATGACTGCACATCGTCTGTCATCAATGACTCCATATCCTGTAACAGATTAGAAAAATCGCTGAGCAGTTCTTCATTCATCAGAAAATCCATATTTTCCTGTCCACCGTGCAGTTGTAACACAAACTGCTGTAATATCTGTGGATTCAACAAATCTGTAATGGTAATGCCCATCATTTCAAGCAGATTATCAATCTCTTCATCGCTTATATCGAGATTTTCTTTCAGAATATCGCGTATGCCTTCTTTTAACGCACTTGCTGTTTCTTCCAGTTTTTCAAAATCATAACTCTGCTCTTTGCCTGTAACATTCTCAGAAACTGTTTTTGTATCATCCTGTACAGAATAAACAGTTTCATTCTCTGGTCTGTTACCAGCATTTGCCGTTACGGTATCTGCTTTCACTGTCGACTGTTTTGATGCTGCCGGCTTACTATCCTGCAAAAAACTTTCAAACGAATTGGTATTATTAGAAACAGAAACAACATTTTTCACCGGATTTGCTGCCTGTGAGGAAATCTTTGCGAAGTTTACTGCTTCTACACCTGCCATCTTTTCACCTCCTTCTTTCTTTTTTCGTCTGCCATTTCATAGGTACGGCTATGTTCTGACAAACATCTATGTCAACAGATTACTCTGTAGACAGCTAATTTTCATTGACAGCCGATATTTTCTTGGTAATCTGGGCTGCATATGTGCTATCCATCTCCTGTAAGATGGCAGCTGCTTCACTCTCCTTCATATTCTCCAGAATATCACAAACAAGAGGAAGGTCTTCTGACATTTCTGATAAAATTTTAGCAGCAGAGGCTGCATCCATTTTAGCATACTGTTTGCCTAATTCTTCTGCTTTTTCTGTATATTGCAGTTCGTCTAACACCTGCTTATATATCTTTTCTGCGTTGTCTGGTGCAATATCTTCATAATATTTACGATATTCCGAAATATCCGGCGCATTATCATTAAATACTACCTGTTCATCAAATTCACTGACACGTTTTTCAAATGCGTCCTGCTCATCTTTATATTTCTGCAGTTTTTTCACTTCTGCTTCCAGTTCAGCAATGTAATCAGAATTAGCAGTTGTCATACCTGTCTCGGACTCTAAACGCCGTTCCAGTTCATTAATTCTGTCATTTGCTGACTTTAACGTATTATATTTATAATTTCCTTCTTCTGCCTGCTGCTCCTCTGATGCCTCCGGCAAAATCTTGTTGATAACCGGAACATCTTTCAATACCGGATATAATACATTGCTTCCAATGCCTCCTATATCCAGTTTAATCAGAAAAGCAAATACTGCCAGCCATATAAGAATGATAATAATTGCAATCAATGCCGTAACAACTCTGCTTCCCTTGCTTTCGCTTTCAGAGTTTTCTATCACTGCGTCATCTTTTTTCTTTCTAGCCATGAATTAATTGTCCTTTCCTTCCTTCGCACTGCCAAACCGGAAACTGACCAGTTCGTCAACTTCCTTTCTCTCCTGTGCTTCTATTTCTGCTTTAAACTCTTCAAAGGCTTTTTCTTTCAACTTTTCATATGTTTTTCTTTCCTTGACAGCCTCATCAAGTTTTTCTCTTGCTTCATCTACTTTTAACTGCTGTTGTTTTATCACAATTCTCTGTAGATTCATATTATATTTTACATTTTCAATGCTGTTTTCTAATTTTTTAATTTGAAAAATAATCAAATGATTCTGAACAGCTTCTGTCAATTCTGTCTGGTAAGCCAGTTTCTTTTTCTTTAGCTTTTCCAGTTTTTCTTCCTCTTCGTGTAGTTTTGCGATTTCCAAACCATATTCTGCTTTTGCCTGGTCTTCTAATTTATACTTGATGGATAAAATGCTTTCCATCTTAAAAACAAACTTTGCCATGAAAACCCTCGCTTACTTTATTCCTGCATATTATCCTGACTCTTATCAGGGTTTGTTTGAAAAATTGCAAGTAATCTATTTATTATTTCGTCATAATCGTACTTATCATAAACATCTTGAATCAAAAAATTATTAACTTCATCAATTTTTGATAAGGCAAAGTCGATTTCCTTGTTGGAACCGGGCTTGTAAGCACCGATATTTACAAGGTCTTCTGCCTCAGCGTATGTAGCCAGCACATTTTTTAATTTACCACTTGCCTCTTTTTGCTCCTTGGATACAATGCTGCTCATAACACGGGAAATACTTTGCAGAACGTCAATTGCAGGATAATGATTTTTATGTGCAATTTTTCGGTTCAGCATAATATGCCCATCTAAAATACTTCTTGCCGTATCCGTAATCGGCTCGTTAAAATCATCACCATCAACCAATACGGTATATAATCCGGTAATGGAACCTTTGTCCGAACGGCCTGCCCTTTCTAGTAATTTTGGCATTTCAGAATAAACACTCGGCGGATATCCTCTGGAAACCGGTGGTTCGCCGGATGCCAGTCCGATTTCTCTTTGTGCCATAGAAAAACGTGTCAGTGAATCCATCATCAG
>JAQYCU010000061.1 GCA_028724545.1 bacterium | reverse complement strand
CAATGTTGATGCCGTATGTAGCTTAGCATAAATGGGACAGGGGAGTGTTCCACTATTCTCCCCATGCTCCTTGTAACTTATCAACCATATCAGTTCATTATAAAAATCTTAGATTTTTGTCTTGACAACTGAGCCACTATAGTTATTTTATCTGCATCATTGGTATTTTCTAGTGGTTTTCTGCCTGAAATGGGACAAACTGCAGCAAGTGCTGCCAGCGTGCCTCTCGATAATCAGGAAGAACCGGCAGATGGAGAAAAGGAACTAAAACTTTCTAAGCAGAATGTCACGATAACAGATGATGGCTATACCATTGGAGATGAAACTGTAGTTTATAGTGGGATTTATCTCATTACAGGAACACAGGGGAGCAGTATAAGTTTCGCTGATGCCACTATCAAGATGAATTCAGAATCGAAAATAAGGTTAGATTTAACTGAAAAAAATGTTAGGATTGATTCAGGGTGTGTTACATTATCGGGAGATGCTTCATCGTACGGTTTCAGTATTCCTGAAAATTCACAGGAAATTACCATAACCTTGAATAACTTTATAAATGAATTCATAGAAAGAGGTTATTGTAATGCCATAGATATAGGAGCAAATAGCAAGTTAAACCTCATTTTGAAAGATGGTACAGTAAATAAATTATATGGTGGACCGGAAGCATCGGCGATTCGAGTGCCCGAAAGTGCATCTTTGACCATTGAAGGAAATGGTAAATTAGAAGCAGGTATCAATAATGGAACCTGTGCAGCATATTGTGCTGTCATTGGCAGTCAGTATATGCAAAATTATGGAGATATTACGATTAATGGTGGTGAACTCTATATAGAAAATCCGAATCCTAATATGGGGACTGCTATTGGAACTGCTACATGGTATTCGGAAGAAACGATGACTATGGTAGAGGGAACTTCAAATGGTACGATTACCATAAATGGTGGCGAGGTTCATGCCAATAAGATAGGTGGCGCGATGACGGCAGAGTATTCTGTATTAAAGGGTAATGGTGGAATTGTTTATACAGATGTACTAAATGCCGACACGACAGAATATAGTGGAATAATTATGGAAACTGGTCAGGAACTTGAATTTTCATGGACGGATTCCTATGAGTGTAAGATGGCATACAAAGAAGATGGAACTATCAAGGAAGAAAAAGATTGTACCATTACAATGAGCCGTGATACGGAAAACAAAAAGAATATCATATATACGGCATCAGCAAATTTTAAGAACATTGTTGTGACTAAGCAGAAAAATGTTACCGGAGTACAGTGTGGTGAGTTCCTTGTAATAGGTAATGAAGAAAATTATACATATTCAGATGGTGTTCTTAATATCGTTGGCGGGACAGTTTATGTATGGAATGTGGATGAAGCGACACCGACTTCTGACCGAATGATGGTATCAGGAAATACAACATTGATACTCGGCGGTCTAAATATTGTTACTTCAACTGGCGCACCTATTGAGGTGGATGACAATGCAGGAACAGATGTGACGATAAAACTAAGTGGAGAAAATTATTTGGAATCTGGTGCTGTCAATAAAGCGGCAATTCACAAAGGCAATGTTTTCACTGGCGGCAATAATTGCAGTACATTGAAGATTACCAGTTTTGAAGGCGATGGCAGTTTTAGTGGAGCATTAAAAGCAATAAGCACCAATTCGGCATACTGGGGTGCAGCGGGCATTGGTACAGGTGGTGATTCGGCGCAGACAAACGTTCATGGTGATTTTTCCAATTTTGAAATTGCCGGGGGTACGATTTATGCACAAGGTGTAAATTCAGGAGCTGGTATTGGCTCTTGTGGAGCAGCATCTGTATATAATCTTGTGATATCTGGTGGAAAGGTGACAGCCAAAGGCAGATATTGTGGCATAGGTACAGAAAAAATGGGAGCGACAAATGACATCAGTATAACAGGTGGAATCGTAGATACGCATGGTTATGCTGGTGCGACACCAACCGGTGGCATTGTAAGCAATGATTGTGGCAGCAATTATTCGGTATATGGAGAGAACACATTGACACAGAATTTCACCATTCCAGAAGATGGTGGATTGTGTGTGGATGATGGAGCCAGGTTGTGTGTGAAAGATGGTATAACATTGACAAACAATGGTTCTATGGAAAATTATGGAAGCATTGAAGGAAAAGTTCAAAATAATGGAGTCATCCATCAAAATGGTACAATTAGTCCTGAGCCGGTTGGAGATGGAACAATCTGTTCGGGAGAACTGGAGGTTGTGAATGGAACCGGTGGTGGCAAATATGATGAGGGAACCCAGGTAACAATCAGTGCAAATGCTCCTGAGTCTGGTAAAGTTTTTGACAAGTGGGTGGTCAAAAGTGGTCGTTTATCATTGACAAGTGAACAGGCTGCAAATGGCGAGATTACATTTAATATGCCTAAGAGTTGTCTTATAGTAGAAGCTACATACAAAACAATCTTGGCTAAGGTGTTGCTTAAAGATGGTACAGAGACACAGTACACCAGTATGAATGAAGCAATGAGAGAATGGGAGGAAAGTGAGGGTGCTACATTAAAAATATGTGATGATGCAGCATATTTAGGTTATTTAATGAATTGCCCAAAGGACGGTGTTATTGACTTGAATGGGCATGCCGTGAGTGCAAGCAGGCTTCGCGTGTATTCGGATGTTACGATTCAGAATGGAACACTGATTTGTGATATGGATGTATACATATCATCCGGCACTACGGTATCATTTAAGGACGTGACGATTACATCTCGTGATGAGACAAGCCAGCTACAGATAAAAAATAATGGAACCATCAAGGATTTGGGTGGATTGACACTTGATAGTGAAGTTTCCGTGTCATATACGGTTTATAATGAACTTCAGACGCTGATTGAGCAGACAGAAAATATCTCCCAGGGAGATTATTCTGATTTTTCATATGGTGCATTAAAAGATGTACTGGAAAATGCAAAGGAAATTACCACAGACAATTCTGAAGCAGAGATAAAGGCGATAATCACTGCTATCAATGAAGCGAAAGAAGATTTGAAAGAATCAACAATTATAGTGACACTGTCAAGCAGTCCGGCCAGCAAAGGAACTCTTGTGGGTGGAGGAAAATATGCTGTAGGTGAGACCGTTAAACTGATAGCGAAAGATGAATGTACATATAAATTCAATAGTTGGAGTCTGAACGATACTGTAGTTTCTCATGAAAATACTTATACATTTTCTGTGACTGAGGATATGAGTGGAGAAATTCTCTATGTGGCGAATTATGACCAAAAAGGAAGTCATGCTTTTGAGGGGTGCCCATATCAGACGGATGACACAGGAAAGCATTATCAGATATGCAGTGTGTGTGGCGCTGAATCAGAACATAAGGAATGTACGCCGGGTGACATAGAGATAGAGAATGTTATAGCTCCTACTTGCGCAGAGAGTGGTTCACATGACGAGGTGGTTTGCTGTACAGTATGTGGGCAGCAATTAAGTAAAACCACAGTGACTGATGAGCCAACGAAAGAACATAATTTAGTGACAACTACAGCAATCAGGGCGACTGCCACTACAAATGGAAAGATAGAAACGAAATGTTCAGTGTGTGGTAAGGTGATTGACACAACGACCATTTATGCAGCAAAGACAATAAGACTTTCTGCCACAGCCTATGCATACGATGGAAAAGTGAAAAAACCGACAGTAATTGTAAAGAATAGCAATGGAGGAGATATAGATACATCAAATTATACTGTTACTTATTCAGGGGGAAGAAAAAATGTCGGAAAGTACACAGTAAGGATAAGTTTTAAGGGAAATTATGCCGGTACAAAAAGTCTTACATTTGCGATTAATCCACCAAAGGTATCATTGGTCAAATTAACTGCAGGAAAGAAAGGATTCACTGCAAAGTGGGCAAAGAAGAAAACGCAAACTAGCGGATATGAACTTCAATATTCTACCAGCAAAACGTTTAAGAAAGGAAATAAGACAGTCAGAATTGCTTCCAATAAAACTACATCCAAAAAAATAAAAAAATTGAAAGCAAAAAAGACATATTATGTGAGAATCCGTACCTACAAGACTGTGAAAGGTGCAAAATTATTTTCCGTATGGTCAGCCAAGAAAAAGATAAAGACAAAGAAATAAAGTCACAGAACGATGATGGATTAAATAGCCTGGCATTTTGTCAGGTTATTTTTTGTATAATGCTCTTACTGTTATAGACCAGCTTTGTAAAACGGATATGAATATGGCATGGAAGGCACATTGACACTAAAACAAAATGAGGGTTGTCAGATTCAGGCAAAAGCGATAAAGACGAAAGTAAAGAAGAAACTTTTGTCCCATATTGCCAAACTTCGCTATTATTCAGACAATTCAGCCGTGGCAGTGGTAAACAGCAACGGAAATGTTTTTGGAAAAAAGTGAAGGAAAATGACAGAAAATGAAAGAAAGTGATTGACAAAGTGGTGGTTTGTGGTATAATTACATCACAAACAATCAAAAACGCTCAATAACATTCAAAAAAAGGAGGTGACCAATATGCTGACAGAAGAAAGGCATGCTGTTATTCTTGATGTGCTTCAGAAAAGAAATAGTGTTCATCTGAATGAACTGTGTGAAATTCTTAATGCTTCAGAATCCACTATCAGAAGAGATTTATCTTTTCTGGCAGAAAAAAATCTGCTGATTAAAGTGCACGGGGGTGCGATGGCGATAGGAGATACTTTTTCTCCGGTAGAATACAATATGGAAGAAAAAGCAGGATTGTACACGGAAGAAAAAACAGCAATTGCCAAATACGCAGCTTCGCTAATTGAAGATGATGATTTTATTTTCATTGATGCAGGAACTTCTACGGAAAAGATGATAGAGTTTCTTCCCGGCAAAAAAGCAACCTTTGTTACAAACGGATTTATTCATGCGAAAAAAATTGCACAGATGGGATTCAAGGTCTTTATTCTTGGTGGAGAATTGAAACCTTCAACAGAAGCAGTAGTGGGAACGGAATGTATACTTGCTTTACAAAAATATAATTTTACAAAAAGTTTTTTGGGTGTAAACGGTATATCGATTACACGGGGATTATCGACTCCTGACCAGAATGAAGCAAGTGTAAAAGCAGCTGCAATGAAAAATAGTAAAACTGTTTACGTCTTGGCTGACCATTCTAAATTTGACCAAATCACATCAATATCATTTGGAACATTAGATGATATTACTATAATTACTGACAGACTGGATGATAAAAAGTATTTGGAAAAGGCAGATATTAAGGAGGTTATGTAAATGGTTTATACGGTTACTTTTAATCCTGCAATCGATTACGTTGTACAGGTGGATGAGTTAAAAACGGGTTATGTGAATCGTTCTAACAGTGAAAAAATATATTTTGGAGGAAAAGGAATTAATGTTTCTATTGTACTGAGCGAACTTGGGATTCCTTCAAAAGCACTTGGATTTGTTGCAGGATTTACTGGAGAAGCAATTGAGAAAGGGGTTGAAGAAAAAGGCATCGAAACGGACTTTGTTCATCTGAAAGATGGATTTTCAAGAATCAATGTAAAAATCAAATCGAGCGATGAAACGGAATTGAATGGTCAGGGACCGGCAATCGGAGAAACAGAGTTAGAAGAATTATTTAGAAAACTTGAAAAATTAAATGATGGAGATACGATTGTACTGGCAGGCAGTATTCCGAATACATTACCGTCTGATATTTATGAGAAAATTCTTGAAAAACTTTCGGACAGAGATATCAGGGTTGTAGTAGATGCAACAAAGGAGTTACTTATGAATGTGCTTAAATATAAGCCGTTTTTGATTAAACCAAATAACTATGAATTGTCAGAAATATTTGGAGTAACGCTTGAAACAAATGAAGAAATAGAAAAATATGCGAAAAAACTGCAGGATATGGGTGCCAGAAATGTTTTGGTATCTATGGCAGGTGATGGTGCATTACTGATTGATGAAAATGAGGAAGTGCATATATGTGGTGTATGTGATGGAACAGTTGTTAACTCAGTAGGTGCAGGAGATTCTATGGTGGCAGGATTTATTGCCGGTTCACAGGATGGGGACTACGAATACGCATTAAAATTGGGAACTGCTACAGGGGGTGCGACTGCATTTTCTGAGGAACTGGCGAAAAAAGAAGAGATTTATCAATTACTGGAACAATTATAATCCAGACGAGTGAAGGAGGTATTCATATGAGAATTACAGACTTAATAAACATTGACAGTATCGCTCTTGGCGTTTCTGTAAAAACGAAATTAGAAGCAATTGATATGTTGGTGGATTTACAATTAAAAAATGGAAGTATCAACGACCGGGAGGTTTATAAAAAAGACATTCTGCAAAGAGAATCACAAGGTTCAACGGCAGTCGGGGAAGGCATTGCGATTCCTCATGCAAAAAGCACGGCAGTAACTAAGCCTTCGCTTGCAGTTATGACAGTGCCGGAAGGTGTGGATTATGAAGCACTGGATGGCGAGCCTTCCAACCTTTTCTTTATGATAGCAGCACCTGCCGATGGTGGTGATGTTCATTTGGACGTGCTTTCCAGACTTATGACGATGCTGATGGACGAAAATTTCAAAAATCAGTTGCTTGCAGCAAGTGATAAAAAGGAATTTCTTTCCGTTATTAATCAGTTTGAAGGGGAAAAATATCCGGAAGAAAAAGCAGAAACAAAAGAATCAGCAGGAGCATATAGAATTCTTGCAGTAACAGCCTGTCCTACTGGCATTGCCCATACATATATGGCTGCAGAAGCACTTGAAAAAGCAGGTAAAAAACTTGGCATTACCATTAAGGTAGAAACGAATGGTTCCGGAGGAGCAAAAAATGTGCTTACTACGGAGGAAATCGCTGCTTGTGACGGTATTATTATTGCAGCAGATAAGAGCGTAGAAATGTCAAGATTTGATGGTAAAAAGGTAATCAGTACAAAGGTTTCTGATGGAATAAAAATGCCGGAAGAGTTAATCAAACGAATTGTGGAAGGTGATGCAACGGTATATCATCATACTGGAGAGAAGATGGACATCGATGCCGAAAAGGGAGAATCTTTTGGAAGAAAGGTATATAAACACTTGATGAATGGTGTTTCCAATATGCTTCCATTTACGGTTGCAGGTGGTATATTTATTGCATTAGCATTTTTGATTGATACGATAGCAGGTGCACCTCAGGATGGTAATTTTGGAACACATACTGCACTTGCAGCATTCTTTAAATCAATAGGTGGATATGCATTTAGCTTTATGATTCCGGTACTTGCAGGATATATCGGAAAAAGCATAGCAGACAGACCGGGATTTCTGGTAGGTCTTGTAGGTGGTTTCCTGGCAACAACCGGTTCTACCTTTGCAGATGTTTCCGGTGGTGTTCCATCCGGATTTCTGGGAGCACTGTTAGCTGGTTTTGCAGGTGGATTTATTATGCTTGGTATTGAAAAACTTTGTGATAAAATGCCAAACTCATTAAATGGAATCAAACCAGTTTTAATTTATCCATTAGCAGGACTTGGAATTATTGCCGTATTGATGTGTTCTGTAAATCCTGTTATGGGTGTGATAAATACAGGACTTTCAGACTTCCTTAGCAATATGGGAAATAGCAGTAAAATTATGCTTGGCATTACACTTGGGGCAATGATGGCAACGGATATGGGTGGCCCATTCAACAAAGCAGCATATGTATTTGGAACAGCAGCTATCACATCTGGAAATTATGATATTATGGCAGCAGTTATGGTTGGTGGTATGG
>JAQYCU010000060.1 GCA_028724545.1 bacterium | reverse complement strand
CAAAGGCGCTTACCGGTAACGGAAATCTGCTTTTGCTTTTTTTTTATGCCAAAGTATGCAAGAGAAGCCGCCAGTGGCAGGTTCTCTGTATTATCTTAAGGATGCGGGGAGGAATCAGCAATGAAATTAAAAGACACAGGATTAACTTTTCAGGACATCAAAGACAAAGTAAACAAGTATATGATCGAGACTTATGAGCGTTTTGATTTTCTTGCTGAAACAGCAGACGGCATGTATATCTATGATGAGAACGGAACACCATATCTTGACTTTTATGCAGGTATTGCAGTAAACAGCGCAGGAAACTGTAACCCGAAAGTAGTGGCAGCGGTAAAAGACCAGGTAGAAGACATCATGCATACATTCAACTATCCATACACGATTCCGCAGGCATTACTTGCCGAGAAAGTGTGCGAGACGATCGGCATGGACAAGATCTTTTATCAGAACTCCGGTACAGAAGCAAACGAAGAGATGATCAAAATGGCACGTAAATATGGCATAGAAAAATACGGACCGAACCGTTACCATCTCGTAACTGCAAAGATGGGCTTCCATGGAAGAACTTTCGGTGCCATGTCCGCAACCGGTCAGCCGGGAAACGGATGCCAGGTTGGTTTCGGACCGATGACATACGGATTCTCTTATGCACCGTATAATGATCTGCAGGCATTTAAAGATGCATGTACCGAAAACACCATTGCAATCATGGTTGAGCCGGTACAGGGAGAAGGCGGTGTACATCCTGCAACAATGGAATTTATGCAGGGACTTCGTAAATTCTGTGATGAGAATGATATGCTTCTTCTGATCGATGAGGTACAGACCGGATGGTGCAGAACCGGTGCAGTAATGTCTTATATGAACTACGGAATCAAACCAGATATCGTTTCCATGGCGAAAGCACTTGGCGGCGGCATGCCGATCGGTGCAATCTGTGCGACAGCAGAAGTTGCAAAAGCATTTTCGGCAGGTTCCCACGGAACTACATTCGGCGGACATCCGGTAAGCTGTGCGGCAGCACTTGCAGAAGTTAATGAACTTCTGGACAGAGATCTTGCGGGAAATGCGAAAAAAGTCGGTGACTACTTTGCATCCAAACTGGAAAAACTTCCACATGTAAAAGAAGTAAGACATCAGGGACTTCTGGTTGGTGTTGAATTTGATGACAGTATTAATGGAGTAGACGTAAAACACGGCTGCTTAGACAGAAAACTGTTGATTACGGCAATCGGTGCACACGTAATCCGTATGGTGCCACCACTTATCGTAACAGAAGAAGAATGTGATAAGGCAGTCGCTATTATCAAAGAGGCTGTAGAAGCATTGGCATAAAATAAATAAGAACAAAGGCAAGGGTGTCGTAAATAAAATTTTGACACCCTGTTTTTCTAAAATGCGAAAAGTAATATTGCATAAGAGCAAAGTATAGCACGCTTGTGTCTGCTTTACTCTTGTTTATCAAAAAAATGGAGGAAAAATATGGGACATTTTATTATCACCATCGGGTGTGAGTATGGTGCCAAAGGAAATGCAATCGGCAAAAAAATTGCAAAAGATATGGGCATCCCTGTATATGACAGAGAAACGGTAGATGCCATTATCGGTGAAGTTGGCATTCCACAGGACATTATGGACAAAGTAGAATCGGGCCTGACCATTGCCGGAAAAGGTGTTGCCGGTCAGGAAAGAGGTTCCTTCTCAAAATTATCCGATTTGACGGGCAGAGCGATTCATGTTCAGAAGCAGATTATACGGAAACTGGCAACAAGAGAGTCATGCGTATTCATAGGACGTTCAGCAGATTACATATTGAAAGACGAGAAAAATATTTTGCGTGTTTTCATTTACGCACCGGAAGAAGTACGTGTCAAAAATGTAATGGAAAGCCACAATCTTTCGGAAAATGATGCAAAACTTCTGATTGCAGAAAAAGAAAAGAGATATCATGTCAGACATCTTGCTTTTACAGGAAGCAATCGTGGTGACCGTCATAACAGAGATATATTGCTGGACAGCAGTTTGCTGGGAAATGATGAAACAGCTGCCTATATAGAAATACTGGCAAAGAAAATGTTTCATTTATAGAGAGGAGATGAATCGATATGGCTAAGAAAACATCAGAGTTTGATAAAGTATTTAGTGCATGGGACATTCTGGTAATCGCGTTTGGAGCAATGATTGGCTGGGGCTGGGTTGTTTCAACAGGTGGCTGGATTGAATCCGGTGGTGTTGTAGGTGCTGCTTTAGGTTTTGTGATTGGCGGCATTATGATTTTTTTTGTAGGACTGACTTACGCAGAGTTGACGGCAGCCATGCCACAATGTGGTGGTGAGCATGTATTCAGCCACAAGGCAATGGGCCCGACAGGCTCATTTATCTGTACCTGGGCAATTATTTTAGGATATGTTGGTGTTACCTGTTTTGAGGCATGCGCATTCCCGACGATTCTGACCTATCTGTGGCCGGGATTCCTGAAAGGTTATCTGTATACGGTAGCAGGATTTGATATTTATGCTTCATGGCTGGCAGTTGCCATTATTTTAGCATTTATTATTATGATGATTAATATATTGGGTGCGAAAACGGCAGCAGTTTTGCAGACAGTATTAACGGTTATCATCGGTGGCGCCGGTATTCTGTTAATCGTAGCATCCGTTATCAATGGCTCCGTAGACAATCTGGACGGACAGGTGTTTATCGGAAATACGGGTGGCTCAATGCTGAAAAATGTATTAGCAGTAGCAGTAGTAACACCGTTCTATTTTATCGGATTTGACGTTATTCCACAGGCAGCAGAAGAAATTAATGTGCCGTTAAAGAAAATAGGAAAAATGTTGATTTTATCTGTAGTACTTGCCGTTGTATTTTATGCATTTGTTATTCTGGCAGTCGGATATATTCTGAACCCGGCAGCGATTGCAACTTCTCAGGAAGGAACCGGTCTGGTAACAGCAGATGCAATGTCAAAAGCCTTTGGAACGCCGATTATGGCAAAGGTTATTATCGTCGGTGGTATGTGTGGTATCATCACTTCGTGGAACTCCTTTATGATTGGTGGTTCCAGAGCAATGTATTCTATGGCGGAATCTTATATGATTCCACCGATGTTTGCAAAACTTCACAAAAAACATAAAACACCAATTAATGCCCTGATTCTGATTGGCGCACTTACTATGATTGCACCTTTCGCAGGACGTAAGATGATGGTATGGATTTGTGATGCCGGCAACTTTGGATGCTGTTTGGCATATTGTATGGTTTCTATTTCATTCCTGATTCTTCGCAAGAAAGAACCGGATATGCCAAGACCATATCGCGTACCGGCGTACAAATTTGTTGGTGGAATGGCAGTTCTGATGTCTGGATTTATGGTAATGATGTATTGCGTTCCAGGTTCCGGTGGCAACCTGGTATGGCAGGAATGGCTGATGGTTGGCGGCTGGGCCCTGTTAGGAATCGTATTCTATATTATCTGTAAGAGAAAATATCAGGATTCCTTCGGTACATTAGTAGAACTGATTTCGGATGAGGATGCAGCAACCCTGATGCCGGAAGTAGCTGATGAGGAACTGGATAAAGTTATTGATACAGCAATTGAGCGTGTATTAAAAAGACAGATACCACAGCTGCAATGATAGCAATGAAAGAAAAAAATAGTGATTAATTGGGAAAGGAATGGTTATAAAATGAAGGAATTTTCGTTTTCGGTACCACAAAATATTATAGTAGGAAAAGGAACATTGGCAAAATTGCCGGAAGTTGCAAAAAAGATGGATGGTTCTCATGCCATGATTATATCCGGACCAAATCTGGAAAAAATGGGAATCGTGAAAAAGGCAGCAGATTTGTTGAAGGAAGATGGCATAGCAGCAGATATCTTTACGGATATAGAAGCAAACCCTTCCGTAACAACCGTCGAAAAAGCAACAGTAGCTTTCAAAGAATCCGGGGCAGATTTTATCGTAGCATTAGGTGGAGGTTCGCCGATGGATGTGGCAAAAGCAGTCGGCGTTGTTGCAAAGTACGGTGGAAATATTACAGAATACGAAGGAGCGCACAAAGTTCCGGGAAAAATTATTCCACAGATTGCAATTCCAACGACAGCAGGCACCGGCTCAGAAGTAACAGCATTTTCTGTTATTACGGACCACAGCAGAGATTACAAATTAACTGTTTTCAGTTATGAATTGTTGCCAAGTTATGCGATTCTGGATGCCGACTTAATTACCACGGCACCGGCATCCGTGGCAGCTGCGTGTGGTATTGACGCATTTATCCATGCAGAAGAAGCATATATTTCTACGGATGCATCGCCTTTCTCTGAGGCAATGTCCGAAAAAGCAATGGAATTAATCGGTGGAAATATTCGTAAATTTGTCGCAAACCGTCAGGATGAAGAAGCAGCAGAAGCAATGTTGGTTGGCTCTCTTTTTGCAGGAATCGCTTTTTCCTTTGCAAGACTGGGCAATGTTCATGCAATGAGTCATCCGGTCAGTGCGTATTTTGATGTACCTCACGGTGTAGCAAATGCAGTGTTACTTCCTGTTATTGCAGAATACAATGCGATTGCAGATAACGGAAAGTATTATAAAATTTATAACTACATCAGTCCGAAAAAAATAGCACCGGATGCATTTGAGCCGATGATGCTGGTAGATGCCATCAAACAGTTGTGCAGCGATATTTCTATTCCGGAAAATCTCACGGTTGCAATCAACAATGCAAGCCGGAACGGCGAGATTACAAGGGAAGAAATCGAAGCAAAAATCACTCCAATGGCAGAGGACGCTATGAAGAGTGGAAATATTGCTGTCAATCCACGTTCTTCACGCCAGAGCGACATAGAAATGCTGTATCGCAAAGCATTATAAAAGGAAGAAACACAAGGTACAAAAAAGGAAAACAGAATTTATGGATAAGAAAAAGAGAATGCTCGGGATAACTTGTGGGATTATGACAGGTGTTGGCTGGGGACTTTCAGGAGTCTTCAGTCAATATCTGTTTTCTAATACCACGATGCAGCCGGGCTGGTTTGTGGCAATCCGTATGCTCTTGTCGGGCATTGGTCTGCTGATTTATACATGGATTGTGGATGCAGGTTCCTTAAGAAAGATGCTGCATCACAAAAAAGACTTTATACAGTGCATTTTGGCCGGCGTTCTGGGAAATATGCTGTTTCAGCTGTTTTGTTACAGTGCCGTAAAAGAGGCAAATGCACCGACGGCTATCGTTCTGCAGTATCTTTGCCCTGTAATGGTCATAATTTATGCCAGTATAAGAAAGAAAAAACTGCCGAAAAAGTTAGAAGTACTTTCTATTCTATTTGCCGTGACAGGAATTTTTCTGATATCCACGCACGGAGATATTCATCAGCTGGTACTAACACCAAAAGCACTTTTCTTCGGCGTTGGCTGTGCTTTTTTTATGACACTCGGCACGGTAATACCGGAACGACTATACAAAGACTATTCCGTGCAAAGCATCACCTCTGTTATGCTTCTGTCCGGTGGCATTGTCGCAGTACTTTTCGTGCAACCCTGGAAAAACATTCCGGCAATGCAGACAATGGATGTGCTGTCACTTGCACTGGCGATATTGTTTGGAAGCGTGCTGGCATATCTGACATACGCACTGGCAATCAAGCATATTGGTTCGTCGAAAGCAAGCCTGTGTGCGTGTGCAGAAATCCCGATAGCAACGGTTTTATCCATCTTATTTCTTGGTAGTACATTTGAAAAAATAGACTTCGCAGGATTTGTGCTGATAGTATCGACAATATTTCTGACCTCTGTAAAGCAGGAGAGCGAAGTGTGCGCAAACGAATAGGGGGATTATTGTACCTGACAGCATAGGCTCTCTTTTCTATCAAGGGCACGCTCCCGCTGCGCAAACTACGCAGCAGTACATAGTATCCTGTAAAACAGGATACAAGTACTGGCGAGTTTGCAAGCACCCTTTTATAGAAAAGAGAGCCTATGCTGTCAGGCAAGTCAGGTTGTGCGTTATGCACAAGTCAGAAATGGCAAAAAAGCATTTCAGAGCAGTTGCCTTGCGACTATCAGGGTAAATACTGGATTCATAGCCAAAGCAAAACTTTTATAGAGCAGTCAGGTTGCAACTATTGACTTTAGAGATATAGCAAATTGTAGAGAAAAATCCTATAGAGCAGCCAAATTGTAGATGGGCTGTGATAAAACAGAATTTCCTAAAATGCAGCAAAGCGAAAGCGTGCTGCTATAGGAAAATCTGTTTTATCACATGCCCCTTAACCCCCGCTGCTGTAGGAAATCTGTTTTGCCACAAGACTCTGATATGTGTTAAAATAGAAAAGATAGATGGGAGATGAAAAAATGGATTATTTGACACACAACATAGCAATTAATTTAAAACGAATACGAAAAGCAAAAGGGATGAGCTTAGACGTAGTATCAGAGCAGACAGGCGTAAGCAAAAGTATGCTGGCGACGATAGAAAAAGGGGAGGCCAATCCCTCTATTGGCGTGCTTGGAAAAATCATGAGTGGTCTGCGCGTAGAACTGCCGGATTTGACACAGGCACCACAGGGAGATTCCTATTTAGTAGAACTGGACAAAGTAGAGCCGACCAAAAATGTAGCAGGACAATACAAAGTCTGGACCTGCTTCCCAATTGCCGACAACCGGACCGTAGAAATATACCGGATAGAAATAGAGCCGGGTGGAATATACGAAAGTGGCTCCCATGGCGAGCGCACAAAAGAATATATTGCTATGATTCGTGGTGAACTTTCTATCCGCCTGGAAGACGGTATTCATATAGTAAAAGAAGACAACTTTTTCCGTTTTGAATCAGACCAGCCACATACCTATTTCAATACCGGAACAGAACCCATCAGCTTTATGTCATTCTTCGTCGTATACTAACCAGATTTCCCGACCAGCAAACTGCCACCCCAACGCCTTGTTGACAAATATTACATATATTACGCCTGCAGGATGAAAAAAATTCATTTTTTATGGATTTAGCCTTTTTCAACTTGCATTTTTAAGAAAAAAGTAGTAAAACAGTAATAAATACAAAGATATGTGATGAATGGGACACCCTTGCATTTTAGGGGAGATTGTTGACAGACAAAGACAGATAATGTTAAGTGGTTATTAGCATAACAAATAGTGCACTGCTAAGAAAATATTGCCACGAAAATATTCGCCCCAGCAGTTTCAGTAATGAAACTGTATTTTTTTGCCTGTTAGCAAGAATAAATGCAGAGAATGGTTGCATACTTTGTAAAACAATATAAGAAAAAGAAAAGAGGATGATTTCATGAATGGAATACTTATGATGGTAATTGCCATTGTCGTCTTAGGAGGAGGTTATCTGACATACGGAAGATACCTTGCGAAAAAATGGGGCATTGATGAAAACGCAAAAACTCCTGCCTATGAATTAGAAGATGGTGTTGACTATGTACCGGCAGACACAAACGTCGTGTTCGGTCATCAATTTGCATCAATTGCAGGTGCAGGCCCGATTAACGGACCAATCCAGGCAGCGATTTTCGGATGGCTCCCAGTATTATTATGGATACTGATTGGTGGACTTTTCTTCGGTGCTGTACAGGACTTCGCATCTATGTATGCATCAGTCAAAAACAAAGGACGTACCATCGGATATATTATTGAAGAATACATAGGAAAACTTGGTAAGAAGTTATTCTTAGCATTCTGCTGGCTGTTCTGTATTCTGGTTATTGCAGCATTTGCTGATGTCGTTGCAGGAACCTTTAATGGCTTCGCTGTCGATGAAGCAGGCACAGTTACCGGCAAAATCGCAGCAAACGGCTCCGTTGCGATGACTTCTATGTTATTCATTTTAGAAGCAGTCGGACTTGGAATGATTTTGAAATATTGTAAATTCTCAAAATGGGTAAATACAGCAATCGCCATTGTTATGCTGGTAGGTGGCGTTGCAATCGGTCTTGGCTGCCCAATTTATTTAAGCCGTGAAGCATGGCACATTATCGTATTTATCTATATTATGATTGCCTGCGTTGTTCCGGTATGGGCATTGCTTCAGCCAAGAGATTACTTAAACAGTTATCTGTTAATTTTTATGATTGCAGCAGCCATTATCGGCGTCTTTGTTGCCAATCCAAAATGTAATCTGGAAGCATTTTCCGGATTTGAAGTAGACGGACAGTATCTGTTCCCTATTTTGTTTGTAACAATTGCCTGTGGTGCTGTTTCAGGATTCCACTCTCTGGTATCTTCCGGTACGGCATCAAAACAGATTAAAAATGAAAAAAATATGCTTCCGGTTTCCTTCGGTGCTATGTTAATGGAAAGTATGCTTGCCGTAATCGCACTGATTGCCGTTGCATCATTCTCAAAGGGAGAAGCAGCAGCTCAGGGACTGACAACACAGCCGCAGATTTTTGCCGGTGCGATTGCAAACTTCCTTACCGTAATCGGACTTCCTCATAGTCTGGTATTTACACTGATTAACCTTGCTGTTTCAGCATTTGCACTGACATCATTAGACAGTGTTGCCAGAGTAGGAAGACTTTCTTTCCAGGAATTTTTCATGGATGAAGATACTGACGAAGAAAATATGGGACCTGTATTAAAGGTAGTTACCAACAAATACTTTGCAACAATTATTACATTAGTACTTGCTTACTTATTAGCAAAAGTCGGTTATGCAGAAATCTGGCCATTGTTCGGTTCAGCCAACCAGCTGTTATCCGTTCTTGCATTGGTAGCCTGCGCTGTATTCTTAAAGAAAACAAAACGACAGGGTGCAATGCTTTGGATTCCAATGGTATTTATGATGGGCGTAACATTTACGGCACTTGGTATGACCATTGTAAAACTTTCAAAAGCATTTGTTACAACAGGATTAACACTGGGAAATACCCTGCAGTTAATCTTCGCTATCCTGCTTCTGATACTGGGTGTTATTGTGGCAGTTCAGGGAATCCGTAAGCTTTTAGAGAAGAAAGATTGTTAAAAATATAATTAATCGTGTAAAACTCCACTATTTATCTCGGTAATTTTATACAAAGAATTGATTGAAAAAAGAAAGAAATTCGTGTATAATTTACCCATAGTTGATATGTAGTGGAGTTTTTTTGTGTTCTTTTTTGTGATATCTGCTTTGGACAGGGCATATCATAAGGTAGAAACGGAGGCAATGACAACATATCGTAAAAAGAAAGGAGAACAATAATGTTTAAGAAAAGTATTAAGCACTTATTCTCAAAGGGTGTAGCAGTTGCTCTTTCCGCAGCACTGGTAGCGACATCATTTTCCAGAGTGAACTTCCAGGAAGCCAGCGCAGCTGGAGATTTAGCTGAAGATTTAGCAACCTTTGATGAAATTTCAGCAAGCGAAATTGCTGATGTAATGTCACCGGGATGGAATCTTGGTAACCAGCTGGAGTCAGCACACACAGAAAAGAAAGGCGGAGTATGGTATAACTATCCTACAGAAACAGAATATGGAAACCCTGTTATCACAAAAGGTGTCTTTGCTGCAGTTAAGGCAGCAGGATTCAAATCCGTTCGTATTCCGGTTTCTTATTTCGATTACATCGGAGATGCAGAAAGTGGTTACGAAATTAATGCAGAATGGATGGCAAGAGTACAGGAAGTTGTAGATATGGCCATTGAAGAAGGCTTATACGTTGTCATCAATATGCATGGTGATGGTTACAACTCAATCAAAAATGCATGGTTATTATGTAATGCAGATGCTTCAAAGCAGGACGCAATCAAAGAAAAATACAAAGGCGTATGGACAAATATTGCCACTACATTTAAAGACTATGATGAGCATCTGATTTTTGAAGGCATGAACGAAGAGTTTGATGGTGTTACCTATGATGGAGCAAACATCAAGAAAGAGTATTATGACAACATCAATGATTACAACCAGATTTTCATTGACGCTGTACGCCAGTCAGGTGGAAATAATGATTCCAGATGGTTAGTTATTACCGGATGGAATACCGATATTGAATTTACCTGTGGTGACTACGGATTTAAAATGCCAACAGATACATACAAGAATGAATCCATTGAAGATGGCAGATTGATGCTTTCTGTACATTACTATGCACCATGGGGCTTCTGTGGTGGTGAAGATGGAAATACAACCCAGTGGGGTTCTTACACAACCAACAGCAAACTGACGGCATCTACAGACGAGTCTGGACAGGCAGCAGCATTTAACCAGTTAAAGGATTCGTTTACTTCAAAGGGTGTTCCTGTTTTCATCGGTGAGTTTGGTTCTATTGACAAAACAGAAGATGACCCTGAGAGTAATACGTATCGTGCATACTTCGCGCAGAAGGTATGTGAGAATGCCAAGAGAATCGGTGCTGTTCCTATGTATTGGGACAACGGTTACAATGGTAAGTATGGTTTCGGTCTTTTTGACAGAACTGTTGCAACAGAGGAAACACCTGCAAAAGTTACACAGCAGAGCATCATCGATGCTATGATGGATGTTTATAAGACAGAAACAAGTGATTCTGAAACAACCATTGCATTAGATACAGAAACAGCAGATTTAAAGAAGAGTGAAACTGTTCAGTTAAAGGCAACATTAACACCTGCAGATGCAACTGACACAGTGAAGTGGTCATCAGACGATGAAAGTGTAGCTGTAGTAAACCAGACAGGTCTTGTAAAAGGTCTTGGTACAGGTAAGGCAAAGATTACAGCATCTCTTGCAAACGGTAAGAGTGCAAGCTGTACCGTATCGGTAGTAGAGGAAGGCTTAGCTTGTAAGTTCTTCGCATCTAATACAAAGAGCTGGTCTGTAACATCAAGTGAAGAACTTTACATCCAGAGTGGTGTAGCAAAATCTTACAAGGCAACAATGAATTTTTCAAAAGAGTCATTGTGCAACATTGGTGCTTTGTATCTGAAAGATGTTAAGTGTGAAGCAGGAATTAACAAAATGACAGGAGAAGATTTCTACTGCCACGTTAACGTAAAATCACTCAAAGTAAATGGTGTAAACATTCCACTGACAAACAACTTAGATGTTGATGCTATTAATGATGACTATGTACTGGATATGATTGTTATTAACACGTGGGCTCCTGAGAAGGAAATGGTTGCAGATATGCCTACTATTGGTGATGTAACAGATTCCCGTACATTCGAGGGTTACCCGGGTGTTACATTAGATGATGAGAACACAGTTGAAATCGAGTTTGAAACATTGGCAAAGAAAACTGTTCCAACACCTCCTGCAAGCAACAATAATAACAACAGTAACACAAAACCAGTTGCTAAGCCGGCGAAAAAGACAATTAAGAAAGTTACTTATACAGCACCAAGTGCAACTGCTAAGACGGTTACTGTAACAAAAGTAACAAGCAAGAAACTTACAAAAGTAACCATTCCTTCTACTGTTAAGATTAATGGTAAGACATATAAAGTAACAAAGATTAACACAAATGCATACAAGAACTGCAAGAAGTTAAAATCTGTTACAATCGGTGCAAATGTTACATCAATCGGCAAGAATGCATTCTATGGCTGCAAGAACTTAAAGAAGATTACAATTAAGTCTAAGAAGTTAAAGAGCGTGAAGTCTGGTGCATTCAAGGGAATCAACAAGAAATGTAAGATTTATGTGCCAAAGGCAAAATACAAAAAGTACAAAAAACTTCTTAAAAGTAAAGGACAGAAAAAATCTGTTAAGATTATTAAAAAATAAGCAGCAGGCAAGGTAGTAAAAGCAAATGTCCAATTGCTTTATGAAGTACCGAAAACTGCTACGGACAATAATCTGAAAATAGAATCAGAATGTTAAGGAAACTCATACAGCCGGTGTATTCCGGTTGTATGAGATTTCTAATTTAGTGAACAAGGAGATAGAAGATATGAGAAAGCAGATAAAAAAAGCAGTTGCGATTGCTTTAGCATTATCTATGTCAGTATCCCTGGCTGCAGTAGCCGTACCGGAAACAAAAACTACTGCTGCTACAGCAGAAGAAATTGAAGCTGATTTAGCAAGCTTTGATGATGTTTCTGCCGCTGACATTGCTGAAGCATTATCCCCGGCGTGGAATCTTGGAAACACAATGGAAGCAAATGACAAAAAGAAAATTAACGGTGTCTGGTATAACTTCCCAAATGAAACAGCTTGGAGTAATCCAAAAGTAACAAAGGAAATTTTCGAGGCCGTAAGAGATGCCGGATTTAAATCTGTCCGTATTCCAACCAGTTATCTTGCTTATGTAGGAGATGCTGAAAGTGGATATAAAATTGATGAAGCCTGGATGAACAGAGTAGAAGAAGTGGTTCGTATGGCTCTTGACACCGGACTGTATGTTAATATTAATGTGCATGGTGACGGTTACTATACAGTGCAGGACAGCTGGCTGCTCTGTGGCGAAGATGCTTCTAAGCAGGTAGAAATCAAAGCAAAATACAAAGCTGTCTGGGAACAGATTGCAGAGCGTTTTGCAGATTGCGACGAACATCTTATTTTTGAATCGATGAACGAAGAGTTTGATGGTAAGAATGGTTTCCCAAATGAAAGTACTCACGAAGCATATCAGAATATCGTAGATTACAACCAGATTTTTGTAGACACCGTGCGTAAGAGTGGTGGAAACAATGCAAAGAGATGGTTAATGGTATGTGGATGGAATACAAACATTGACGCAACAGTCAGTGATACACTTGGTTTCAAACTGCCGACAGATACTTACCGTGATGCAGAGATTCCAGAGGATGAAACAAGAGTTATGGTAACAGTTCACTACTATTCTCCATGGCAGTTCTGTGGTCTGGAAACAGATGAATATACCCAGTGGGGAAAATATGCCATCGACAAATCAAAAGTATGGCAGGATGGTGGCGAAGAGTATATGGAATCGCAGTTTAAAGCGTTGGAAGATACTTTCACATCAAAGGGCATTCCGGTATATATCGGGGAGTATGGCGCTATTGACAAGACAAAGGCTGACCCTACGAATGATGCTTACCGTGCATACTTTATGAAGACGTTGTGCCAGTTATGTAAAGATACAGGATGTGTTCCGGTATACTGGGACCAGGGTTACAATGGTAATTATGCATTCTATCTGTTTGACAGAAATACGTTTGAGATTACAAAACCGGCACTGGTAGATGCAATTATGGATGTTTATGATGGTGATGATACACCAAAGACAGAAGCAGATATTACAAGAGTATATCTGACAGAAACTTCCAAAACATTGTATTTAGGCAAAGAAAATGAGTCATTGAAACTGCAGGCAGTATTTGACCCGGTTGAGGTAGAAGATACCGTTATCTGGCAGTCTGATGATGAAACAGTTGCCGAAGTATCTGACACAGGTGTAGTAACACCGGTTGGTGTTGGCGAATGTGAGATTGCAGCGATTTCAACAAATGGAACACAGGGAACATGTGCAATTAAAGTAGTAAAATCTGCTACAAGTGCAGTTCTGAACGAAAGTGATTTGAAACTGGAATGTGACAGCAAAGAAAAGAAACAGTTATCTGTAACATTGCAGCCAAGTGATGCAGAAGACACCGTTACATGGTCTTCTTCTAATGCGACTATTGCAAAAGTTGACAAATATGGTCTGGTAACAGCAGTCAGCAAAGGAACATGTACGATTACGGCAACACTTGGAAATGGTATGACAGCAGTATGTAATGTCAAAGTTTATTCTGCTTCTAATCCGGATGTAGAACAGAAGGATGACACGCAGCAGAAGCAGCCGGCAACACCGACACCACAGCCAAAAGAAACAGTCAAAACAGGTGATGTTGTCAAAGTTTCCGGCCAGAAGTTAAAAGTAACCAGTACAAAGAGCAAGACAGTAGCATATCAGGCGCCAAAGAGCAGCAAAGCTGCTTCAGTAACGATTCCTGCCACAGTAAAAGTATTAGGCAAGACTTACAAGGTTACAACTATTGCTGCCAATGCTTTTAAGAACAACAAAAAGGTTAAGAGCATTACGATTGGAAAGAATGTTAAGACAATTGGTAAAAATGCATTTTCTGGTGCAACCAAGTTAAAGAAGATTACGATTAAATCAACAGGAATCAAGTCTGTTGGTTCAAAAGCACTCAAAGGTGTTTACAAAAAATGTAAGATTTATGTGCCAAAAGCAAAGTATGCCAAGTACAAAAAACTGTTAAAAGGCAAAGGCCAGAAAAAAACAGTTAAAATTATCAAGAAATAGTGTTATACTATATAAATGAAAAGTTTCATAAATAAAAAGGAGGATATTTTTATGAGAAAAGAGTACAAGAAACTTTTAGCAACCAGTCTTGCAGCAGTTGTTGCATTATCTGGAATCACTGTAGTACCTGCAAACACAGCAAGTGCAGCTGATACATACAGCATCTATTTTGCATGTCAGGCAAATGGTTCGTATGTATTCCGTAACGGTTGTGCAGATGGTACATATGGACTTGGCTCAGAAGCATTTGAAGGTGGATTATATGACACAGAGGATGTTAAGTGGGCATATGATGCAGAAACACAGACATGGAAAGTACTTGCATCAAATTCAAAGGGAGCAGGAAAAGTACCAGCTATCGTAACAGATGTACACGGCGTTGAGCTGACAGATGAGGAGCAGACATACACAATCAAGTGTGACGCAGACCCTGCTATCGGCTATCTGGATTGGGGCGATACAGGAGAAACTCATTCAACAGCAGTTACTCCAAACGCATTCAATGTGTTAGGTATTTCCACAACAATCCCTGTTGATGCAGCAATTGTTACAGGATGTAAATTATACTTTGATGGAAAACTTATCAATGTTCATAATGACAAAGATATGTATTTCATCCAGGAAGATGATAAAGCAAATCTTCTGATTGATATCCTGAACAGCTGGAATCCTGATTTGGAAGAAAATGAAGCATACACAGATATGCCTGAGAAGAACGTTGAAATTCAGTTAACATTAAAGAAAAACCCAGAGTATGGTAAGACACCGTCTACATCATCTGGTTCAGAGGACAAAAAAGACAATGTTACTAACAATACTCCTGCAAAGGAAACAACATCTGTAGTTGGTTTGGCAAAGAACAAAACATTTACATCAGGTTCTTTCAAATACAAAGTAACAACAGCTTCTGTTAAGACAGGAACAAAGGCAACAGCCGGTAAAGTATCTGTAATTGGATTAAGCAGCAAGGGTAAAAAAGCTAAGAAGTTAACAGTACCTGCAACTGTTAAGAAGAGTGGTGCAACTTACAAAGTAACAGCAATCGGCTCTAAAGCATGCAAGAACGCAAAGGCTACATCTGTTACTCTTGGTAAATATACTAAGACAATTGGTAAGAGCGCATTTACAGGCTGCAAGAAGTTAAGCAAACTTACAGTAAAAACAAAATTATCTACTGTTTCTAAGGGAGCATTCAAGGGATGTAAGAAGACAATCAAAGTTTCTGGTACATCTAAGGCAGCAAACGTTAAGAAATTAAAGAAGAGTGGATATAAGAAATTCAAATAATCCATTATCAGATAATATCTGAATAAGAAAAAGGAAAACCTCATTCTGACGGGAAAACGTCAGAGTGAGGTTTTTGTTTTCTCCAGTCACGTGGTGTCATATGCAGTTTCTTTTTGAAAATACGATAAAAATAAGTGACATTTTCAAACCCACTTTCTAAAGCGATATCCTCCATTTTCTTGTCGGTATTTTCGATTAATTCGCAGGCATGTGACAAACGAAGGGAAATGATATAGTCGCGTGGTGTCGTTCCATAGAGTTCTTTAAAAAGACGGTCGAAATGCCGGAGGGAATAGTTGGCGTCTTCGGCAAGCTCGCTGACCAGAATATTTTCACGAAAATGTTGCTGCAAATAGGCAAAAGTCTGTGCCAGTAACATAACGGAAGACTGCTCTTTGACATCATTTGCTTTTGCTTCGTAACAACGGGAAAGGAAAACAACCAGTTCTGTAAACTGCGCCGTCAGAATCGTCTGCCTGCCGGGGAGCGAAGCATTATATTCCTGTATCATATCCTCCAATTTCGCAGAAACAATAGAAAGTTCTCTTGCGTTGAGATAGAGTCTGCTTTTGAAATGGGAGTTCTTCGTATAAAAAGGCTCTAGAAAAAAGAGGGCGTGAAAGCCCGGTGTCTGGCCGATATCTGTCTTTTTGAAATCAATCAAATCATTCCGGTACATAATATTGCAAATGCGAAAGTTTTTTACGTTTTGATAGGCGTGTGCCGTATCCCGGTGTATGACAAAAACATCCCCCTTCTTTACAGGGAATTTTTCCTGATTGACCAGATGGACAGCCGAGCCGGACAGTACAATGACCAATTCGGAAAAGTCGTGGTGCGTGTGCATAACCAGGTCTTCTTCGTGTCCCCCGTATTGAATAAAAAAAGGAAAGGTTTCTTCTTTTGCAAAGTAGTAAAGAAAATATTCGTGCATCATAACCTCCATTCCCAGATGCCTATGTAAAATTGCGTGATGAGAAACGGTTTATTTTTACATCTGCACCTGTCAGATTGCTATTTTTATGCAATGTCCGATTTGTATAGTTTTTTGTGTCGCATTTCTTGATTTTATATTGATAAATTCGTGTTATATTAAGAGTAACAAAAAGTGAAAAAAAGTGCAACAAAAAGCCAGTGTTGCAACGGAAAAAATAATGCAGGAGTGGTAAGGTTAGAGAAACCAGAAGCCGTCCTGTCACAAAAAAAGAAAGTGAGGAATTAGAAAATGAAGTATCAGAATCCAATTATCAGAGGAATGTATCCGGACCCAAGTGTTTGCAGTTATGAAGGAAAGTATTATATGGTATGCAGTACCTTTCAGTATTTTCCGGGCGTACCCCTTTTTGAAAGCGAGGATATGGTAAACTGGAAACAGATTGGTCATTGTCTGACAAGACCTTCGCAGGTGGAATTGACAGGCGTGCGCAGCTCTGGTGGAATATATGCACCGACGATTCGCTGCAACAATGGAAGATTTTATATGGTAACGACAAATGACAGTACACCACAGAATTTTTATGTTTACACGGATGACATTTATGGCGAGTGGTCAGAGCCGATTTTAGTAGACCAGGATGGAATCGACCCATCGCTTTATTTTGAAGGAGAGCATACCTATTTTATCAGCAACGGAAGTGATGAAAATGGCGTCGGCAGTATCCAGATGTGTGAAATTGATGTTGCTACCGGAAAAAAATTAACGCCAAGCAGAATTTTATGGCAGGGTACCGGGGGACGCTATCTCGAGTCACCACATCTGTATCGTTTTGGTGAATATTATTATCTGGTAGAAGCTGAGGGTGGCACAGAATATGGACATATGGTAAATTATGCGCGCAGCAAGTCGCTCTGGGGTCCATACGAGTCTTATCCGGGCAATCCTGTTCTGACAAACCGTAATCTGGGTGGATATCAGCTGCAGGCAGCAGGCCACGGCGATATTGTAGAAGATGTGCACGGTAACTGGTGGTTTGCGCATCTGGCATTCCGTCAGGTTGACCAGTGGCTTCCATATCATCATCTGGGACGTGAAACCTGTCTGGTGCCACTGACCTGGCAGGAAGACGGCTGGTTTACATTAGGAACAAATGGAACAGCACGTATGGAAGTGGAAGTGCCTGATTCAGTTTCTTTTGCAAAACAGAACTTTGATTATGATAAGACATTTGAAAATTTATCAACGAAAAACGACTGGGTATTTTTGAGAATACCGGAAATGGAAAATTACCGTTTTGAAGAGGATAGTATCAGTGTTGCAGGAACGCAGGTGACCTTAAATGATGTAGGAACGCCAAGTTTTACTTGTGTCCGTCAGACGGAGTTTGACATTGATTTGACTTGTGATATCATTCCGGGCAGACAGGAAAGTGGAATTTCATTCTATATGGACGAAATGCATCATTATGAAATCGTTGTAAACAGAAGTGCCGGAAAAGACGGGGAAAATGACACGACAGAAGTGTTTGTCAGACAGACGATTGGCTGTGTCAGTCAGGAGAGCGAGCATATTGTCTGTGAAGGAGAGCGTGTATCTGTTCGTGTCGTGGCAGACGCGCTGCAGTATCGTTTTTATCTGGAAGGCAGCGAAGAAATTCATATGGCAGATGCTTACACACGTTATGTTTCTACAGAAGTTGCAACCGGATTTACAGGTACTATGATTGGCTTCTATGCCGTGAATACAGCGCAGGAAACAGCAGCAGAGAATGAGAAAGTCTGGACTCGTTTTGAGCGTTTGTCGATAAAACATCAGGAAAAATAGTTGTGAGTTTTTGGGCGTTTATCAATAAAACATCAGGAAAAATAGTTGTGAATTTGCAGCAAAAGGGGTATGATAGTAACGTCAAAAGTTACTGACGGAGGGAGAAAAAGAATGCATTACGATTATTTAATAGTAGGTGCCGGACTTTTTGGTGCTGTATTTGCACAGGAAATGACAAAACGTGGAAAAAAATGTCTGGTCATTGATAAGCGTCCTCACATTGCAGGAAATATTTATTGTGAGCAGACAGAGGGAATTAACGTACATAAATATGGTGCGCATATTTTTCATACATCTAACAAAAAAGTATGGGATTATATGAATCAGTTTGCTGAATTTAATCAGTATATCAACTCACCGGTAGCTGTTTATAAGGATGAGTTATACAATTTGCCATTTAATATGAATACTTTTAGCAAAATGTGGGGGATTAAGACACCACAGGAGGCAAAAGATATTATTGCGAAGCAGATAGAACAGCTACATATTGAAGAACCGGAGAACCTGGAAGAACAGGCACTTTCTCTGGTGGGAAAAGATGTGTATGAAAAACTGGTAAAAGGATATACTGAGAAGCAGTGGGGAAGAGATTGTAAGGAACTGCCGGCGTTTATTATTAAACGTCTGCCATTGCGTTTCACATATGATAATAATTATTTTAATGACAGATATCAGGGAATCCCGATGGGAGGATATACACAGATTGTCGAAAAATTGTTAGAAGGTTCTGATGTGCTGCTGGAAACGGATTATTTTGAGTTTCGCAAAGACCATCAGGACATTGCTGACAAAACGGTGTATACAGGAATGCTGGACCAGTATTTTGATTATCAGTATGGCGTACTGGAATACCGTTCTGTGCGTTTCGAGGAGGAAACGTTAGACACCGATAATTTTCAGGGGAATGCTGTAGTAAATTATACGGAAAGGGAAGTGCCATATACCCGTATTATTGAGCATAAGCATTTTGAGTTTGGCACGCAGCCGAAAACGGTTATTTCAAAAGAGTATCCGAGTGAGTGGAAACAGGGAGATGAGCCATATTATCCGGTAAATGATGCAAAAAATGAAGCATTGGTGGAAAAATATCGTCAGCTTGCCCAAAAAGAAAAAAATGTGATTTTTGGAGGACGTTTAGGCGAATACCGTTATTATGATATGGATAAGGTGGTAGAGGCAGCACTGGAGGCTGTTAACCGGGAAATAGTATAAGGACAAGAGGCGACAATTCGTGAAATATATCATTCAACTTTCAATTATTTTGGGAATATCTTTTTTGGGGGAGGTATGCAAATATTTTCTTCCGTTTCCGATTCCGGCAAGTATTTACGGACTGGTCATTTTGTTTGTGTGTCTGGAAACGAAGATAATTAAATTGGAATCCATTCAGGAAACAGCAAAGTGTCTGGTGGAAATTATGCCGGTTATGTTTATTCCGGCAGGTGTCGGACTCTTAGAGTCGTGGGGCGTTCTAAAACCGGTTCTTGTGCCGGTTGTGGTAATTATGCTGGTTTCTACTGTTGTAGTAATGGCTGTGTCCGGCTGGGTGACACAGGGTGTTATCCGGTGCAAAAAATCCGGGCAGAAAAAGCAGGAAGAGTAACAGAAATGCGCACAGACACCTGCAAACAGGCAGATTAGCAGGAAAACACGACAGACACCTGCAAATAGGCAGATTAGAGAAAAAAGCAGAGATGGAGGCTGCAGAATGGAAACATTACTTCGGGAGTCACTCTTTTTTGGAGTGATGATTAGTTTTTTAATGTATGAATTAGGTACCTTATTAAAGAAAAAATTTAAATGGGCAATTTTTAACCCATTGTTAATTGCAATCGCAGCAATTATTTTGTTATTAGTGGTATTTGACATTGACTATCAGACATATGAGAATGGTGCAAAATATCTTAGTTATTTTCTGACACCGGCTACGGTCTGTCTTGCTGTCCCACTTTACGAACAGACGGAATTGCTGCGAAAACATCTGACGGCGATTCTGGCAGGGATTCTGGCAGGCGCACTTACCAGTGCTGCGTGCGTGCTGGTAATGTCTATCCTGTTTCATCTGGGACATCAGGAATATGTGACAATGCTTCCGAAGTCCATCACAACAGCGATAGGAATGGGCATATCAGAAGAGCTTGGTGGCATTGTTACCATTACGATAGCAGTCATTGTCATTACGGGCGTTTTTGGAAATATGATAGCAGAAGGCGTGTGCAGGTTATTTCATATTGAAGAACCTATTGCGAAGGGGATTGCGATAGGTTCTTCGTCGCATGCAATGGGAACGGCAAAAGCGATGGAAATGGGAGAAATAGAAGGTGCTATGAGTAGCCTGTCGATAGCAGTGTCAGGCGTGATTACCGTAATCATTGCTCCGGTTTTTGCCAATTTTTTGTAAAATGACGGGTGCTGAAGCAAAAGAAAAAGGCAGCAGTCAGGAAAAATCAAAGGGGAATCCTTGATTTGTGGTAAGTATCATATGTTCTGTTTGCTCAAAAAGTGACACATTATATTCATATTTGGAAAATATAATCAATACAAGTGTTATAAGGAGAGGAAGAGAAAATGATGCGATGGATACCAAAAATGCAAAAGAAAAATAATGTGGCAAAGACACTGCTTTTTAGTATGCTTTGTGTGGCGATATTGATAGGCACTCTGGACGGGTGTCAGACAGCGTTTGTGAAAGCTGATGAAGCAGCAGAAAATACTGTTCCGGACAGCATCTGTACCATAAATGGGACAGATAGTGGGGCAATATTATCGGAAAAGAGTATTACATATAATGATGCTGTCATTGATGTTTCGGAAACGCCACTGGTTACTTACAATGGAGTTACGATGATGGCACTCAGACAGACAATCTGCAGTAATGGGCCGAAAGTTTCTTATGAATATAATAAGAAAACAAAACATGTGCGTCTGGTCTGGCAGAACAAAGTCATTACTTTTTATGTTGGAGATACCACCCTGTATGTAAACGGACAAAAATATGTATGGCAGACGGCACCGGAAAAGGTAGTGTATACGGCTTCCGGAAAGAGTGGGATTCTTGTGCCGGCAGAGCAGCTTTGCAATGCGCTTGCATTTAGCTGCCAGTGGAACAGCGAAGGAACTGTTATGTCTTTGACAAAGAATGCTGTACGATTTTCGGGACAGACTAAGAAAACGGCATATCCGTATTCTTTGAAAAAATATGCGAAGGCAGAATACAGACGTTCTCCAAAAGTGTCCTACAAAACGTATAGAAAACTGGTGGACACAAAACAGGACATTACCCAGTCTTTTCAGTACCTGAGAGTGGACCGTTACCGGAGTGTGGACAAGAAAAAGTTTAAGCAGTATTATCAGTATTTAATCGAAGACTATTGCAGGGAAGCCGGTATCAGTACGAAAAAGAGCAGCCTTTATAATAAGGCAGATGTTTTCCTGAAAGCAGCCAAAAAATACAAATTAGACCCTGTTTATCTGGTATGCCAGACGTTTTTGGAATCGGCTTATGGAACAAGCAGACTGGCAAGTGGAAATACGATTAAGAAAATAGCATACCGGAGTTTTGCGCGCAAAAAGAATGGCAAGTTTAAAACGAAAAAACTGAAATCAAAGCGAAAAGTATATAATTTGTATGGAATAAAGGCATATGATTCTGACCCGTTTGTCGGGGCAACGTCGTATGCATACTATAAAAAATGGACGACAGTAAATAAGGCAATTTATGGTGCAGCATCCTATTTGTCAAAGAACTATGTGCATAGCAGATATAAGCAGAATACAATTTTTAAAATGCGTTTTTCACCAAACAGAAAAACAATGTGGCACCAGTATGCGACAGACCCGTATTATGCACAGAAAATCGGTCTTCGTATGTATTGGATGAGCACGTGCTATGCTGGAAATACAACATTTATTTATGACTATCCTAAGTATAAATAGAAAAAAGGTTCTTTTGTTGACCGAAAGGTAACAGAATGGTATAATTTGTCGTAGTGAATAATGAAGAAAAGTGAGGATAAGAATATGGGACTTTTACAGGAATGGAGAGAATATGCATACGGAGTAGATATTAATTCGCGTGCAGGAAAAGCAATCTGGAGTAAATATTTTGATTTGGAAAAAGGCATTTATGAAGAACTGCTGGCAGACCCTTCTAATGTAGTAATGGGTACGGTTAAGGAACTGGCAGAAAAATACCAGATGGAATTAAACTATATGGTAGGATTTTTAGATGGTATTAACGAGAGCTTGAAGACTCCTAATCCGATTGAGGAGATGGACGAGAATACAACCGTTACATTAGACATTGATATTGAAAAATTATACTACAACATGGTGGAAGCAAAGGCAGAGTGGTTATATAACCTGCCGGCATGGGACAATCTTCTGACAGAAGAGAGAAGAAAAGAATTATACCGTGAGCAGAAAAAGTCCGGTACCATTGTCAAAGACAAGAAGATTGGCCGAAATGACCCTTGTCCTTGTGGCAGTGGAAAGAAATATAAAAAATGTTGTGGGGCAAATAAATAGTTTTCTAAGTGCGTTAGAATCGGGGTGTTAAAATGCTGCAGGGTACAAGTGACGATATTCAAAAATGGAAACGTTACGAGTTCCTTTTTGAAGGAACAAAAGATATGATTTTTTACTTTTCCAGTGACGGAAAAGTAATCGAGTGTAATTCCAGTGCGTATGAGCAGCTGGGATTTGAGCCGGGAGAAACTATCTGGATGCAGCACATCCTGCGCACCTGTTCTAAAATAGATGATGGATATATTGTTATCCAAAATGAAAAAATAGACCAGTATTTTGAAACAAGCATTTATCGTAAAAACCAGACCTGTTTTCCGGTACAGGCACGCATTTCCCTTTTGTATGGAGAGGAAAAGGTAAACGGGGAAGGTGTTTTTGGCGTATGCCGTGCGTGCAGCATATTGCAGCAAAATCAGGCAGAGAGAGAACTGGTTTTTGCAAAAGAGGGAATCAAAGAGGCGCATAAGGAGCGTAATGAATTTGTCGCTAATGTCACGCATGAACTCCGGACACCGGTGAATGGCATTATGGGACTGGCACAGACGCTTATGGATACGCAGCTGACGGGGGAACAGCGTGAAACAGTGGAGCTGATTGACCACTGTTGCAAAAATATGATTAAAATTATCAACAATATTCTGGATTTTTCTAAACTGCAGGCGGGTAAGTTTACCATTGAAAGCAGGGAGTTTAATTTCCTTGAAATGATGAACGCGCTGGTCAAAACCAACCAGCCGGTCATAGAGGAAAAGGGTCTGCATCTGGTCTGCAACGTATCTTCCGACATTCCGGAGCGTGTGATAGGAGATGAACTGCGTCTGACACAGGTATTAAACAATCTGTTGTCGAATGCAGTTAAGTTTACTTCCATTGGCCAGATAGTGGTAAATGTTATTAAAAGTATGGATTTGCCTGATGAAATGGAACTGTTTTTTATGGTAATTGATTCAGGAATTGGAATTGCAGAATCTGAAAAAGATAAATTATTTAAGAGTTTTTCACAGGTAGATGCTTCGATTACCAGAAAGTATGGTGGGACAGGTCTTGGTCTGAGTATCGTAAAAGATTTGGTCCATATGATGGGTGGAGAAATCAATGTGGAAAGTGAAGAAGGAAAAGGAAGTACATTCTCTTTCTCCATCAGGGTGAAAAAAGTGGATTCCCTGCAAAAAGAAGACGAAACAGAGCGAAAAGAATTTTCATTTCATCTGGGTAATATTACGGAGGAAGATTCCGATACCAGTGCCGTATTTCGGCTGGGTTCTCCGGAAAATCTGAAAGAAATCCAGAACAATATGGAAAAATTAGTGCTTTGTATCGAAATGGAAAATTGGGAAAGAGCGAATGCGTTTGCCGATAATGTCAAACAACTTGTGTCGGAAGACGCTATGAATTTGAAACGAAAAGCGTTCCGACTGCAGATGACAGTCCGGAAAGGCGATTATGATACAGCAATGCAACAGTATGAAGAATTAAAAGAAGCGATAGCAGAAATGGAAAAAACGTGTAATAGCTGAATGCAAGAGCAGTAGAAGAAAGAAGAAGCAGAAAAAAATGAATGGAATCTGATGCCAGAGGGAGGAAAATCTGTGAGTGAAGTTTCAATGAATGGCAGAGCAAATATATTGATTGTAGATGATGTACCGGCAAACCTTGTGCTGCTTTCGGAAATGATAAAAGAACTGGGCTATATTCCACGGCCGGTTGTCAGTGTCAAGCAGGCGCAGCTGGCGATTGAAAAGAAAATGCCCAATCTGATTTTGCTGGACATTTCGATGCCTGACATCACAGGATTTGAATATTGTACGATGTTAAAGGCCGATGTCAAGACGAGAGATATTCCCATTATCTTTATTTCAGCACTGGATAGCGTGGATGATAAGGTAAGGGGATTTAAACTGGGTGCCGTTGACTACATTTCCAAACCTTTTGAAAAAGAGGAACTGACAGTGCGTTTGGCAACGCATTTAAAATTGTACCAGATGCAGCAGGAACTGGAGTCATATAACCACCGTCTGCATAAGATGGTGAATGACCAGATTCAGATGGTAACCAGGGAGCAGAAGAATATTCTGCGCGCATTGGCAAGCCTGATAGAAGCAAAGGGCGACGAGAGTGGTACACATATTTCTATGATAGGTGCCAACAGCCGCCTTCTTGCAATGAGTCTGCAGCTTTCTCCGAAATATGAAAAAGAAATTACGACTTCTTTTATAGAAGAAATTGAACTGGCGTCGCAACTGCATGATTTAGGATTTATTGCAATCAATGACACAATTTTATTTAAGCGGGAAGAGTTGACGGCAGCAGAGTGGGAAGTTTTAAAGACACATGCTGAGATTGGTGCGAAACAATTAGAAGAAATTTATGAGCAGGGCTCTAAAAATGATTTTATGAAAATGGCGATAGATATTGCCCGATATCATCACGAAAACTGGGACGGCAGTGGCTATCCACGGGGGCTTTCCGGCACGGATATTCCGTTGGCAGCAAGGATAGTAAAGATACTGGATTGCTATGATGTGCTGAATCGTGACCGTTGTTACCGGAATGCTTTTAGTCTGGAAGAATCTCTGGAAATTATGAAAAGAGAAACGGGAAGACAGTTCGACCCGGAAATTATGGAAATTTTTAGTAAAGTGCAAAAGCAGATGAAGTGCGAAAACAACTAAGGAGGTACTGCTGTGGACCCAATGACGGAGATGTTTTGTGATGAAAGCAATCTGATTCTGAGTGGATTACGGAAAACAATAGTTAGCAGGCGTGGGCAGAGTTCTTACGGACAGGAAACGGTACAGGAAATTTTTCGCAGCGTACATACACTGAAGGCAGATGCAACAATGATGCTTTATGAAAATATGGCGAAGGTCAGTAAAGAGTTAGAGGGACTTTTGTATTGTTTTCAGGGAAATGGAAAAGAAATCAGTGATACGGAGCGTTTCACGAAAATAGTAATCGATTATATTGATTTCTTTGAAGAGGGCATTGATAAAATTATAGAGGAACGGGTGCCGGTCAATACGGCTGACGACCTGAGCGAAAGAATACAGAATTATACACAGGAACTGACTTCACAGATGGAAGAGGAAGAACGGCAGAAGTATCATCTGGAGGTGTCAAAACCGAATAAACAGCGATTTTATATTGCCAGTGCCGGAACGGAGGAGCAGCAGACAAAAAGCAGCAAAAGTACCGGAACGGATGGGGCAAAAGAAGATTCTGCCACTTCCGGAAACAAAAATAAAAAGCATTATGTGATTTCGCAGGAAGACAGAGATAAAATATGCCAGAGCGTCAGAAGCCTGCTTCGGCTTGCAGACAGTATGGAATATGCACTGGGAGAACAGGAGAGTGCTACTTTTTCCAGAGAGCAGTATCAGAAACTGCGAGATGTGCAGCAGAATTTAAACAGTGTAAAAGAAAGTCTGATAAATACTGATTTTGTACCGGTTGCCAAGAAAATGGAAGTGGTTGTGGATGAAATGTCAGTCAAGTTAAATAAACCGGCAAAACTTTTGGTAAAGGGCGAAAAAACGCCGGTTGATTTAGAAAAGAGAGAGAAGATTTCCAGTGCGCTGATTCACGTAATCCGAAATGCAATGGACCACGGCATTGAAACGATGGACGAGCGTGAACGTCTGGGAAAATCGCCTATGGGACTGATAAAACTTAAATTTTCAACTGATAATGGCAGGCTGAAGGTCAGTGTGACAGATGATGGTGCCGGAATGGACCAGAGCAGGATATTGGAAAAGGCGAAACAGAGAGGTTTATTGACGAAAGCACCGGAAGAATATACGAAAAATGAGATTTTTGACCTGGTTCTGACAAGTGGCTTTACAACTTCCGAAGAAGCAGGCGAATACTCCGGACGTGGAGTGGGAATGGATGTCGTCAGCAGTAACGTAAAAAGTATGGGTGGCAAATTAAAGATTTCCAGTGACGCCGGGATAGGAACAAAAATAACGATGAAATTTAATTAAATGGAATAAGAGGGAATAATAAAAAAGACCATCTTGTGATGGTCTTTTGATTTGCGACTATATTTTAGATTAACTGCATCTGTACATCTTTTGTTAATACATCTGTATAACTAAAAGATATCGTCTGTGTTGTGTCATCTGCTTTATTTTCTACTTCCACAAGAAAGATACTTGGATAAGTCTCGCTGATAACTCCTTCTGTAACATCAATCTTATGTCTGCCGCGGTTTGCACGGATTTTAACCCTGTTTCCAATGTTTTTATCCACGGATACTCTTACTTTTCTGATATCTGCCTGACTCATACTTCACCTATACCTTTCTACGCTGTGGCTTAATTGTTTGGTTTGCCAAATAATTAAATAACTATGAACTTATTCTACCACTTTTTGCTGATTTCGTCAATTTGACGAGCGATTTTCGAGGAAAGTTGATATGAAAAATAAACAAAAACAGAATGAAATTATATAAATAAATATACAATATGTACAAAAGTAAAAGGAGATTTATTTTGTTTCCAAGATTTTGATGCGAAATAATACCAAGAGAGAAAATGAGATTTCGTGCATTTTTAATAAAATATTGATATTCTTGAAAAAGATACAATATATAGTGGACAAAAAAGAAACAGATGTCCATATTTTGGGAAACAGGAAGATAATGCAAAGGTGAAGGTTTTATGGTAGAATAGGAACAAAGGAATTTGGAAGGAAGTGCAGTAGTGAATCATATTGTGATTGATTTGGAAATGAATAAAATAGAGAGGCAGTACCGGGATTCACACAAACTGTCCAGTGAACTGATTGAGATTGGTGCTGTAAAAATGAATGAAAATTTTGATGTCATTGATACATATCAGACTTATGTATCGCCAGAGTTTGGAAAAATGGACGCATTGATTATAGAGTTAACAGGAATTACGGATGACAAATTGGCAGGAGCCCCTGGATTTTCAGAAGCAATGGATGATTTTGCAAAATGGATAGGGAAGAAACCGGCGCAATTTTATTCCTGGAGTATGTGTGATATCAGACAGTTTCAGAATGAAGCAGAATTTAAAGAATATAAAGGGAAAATCATTCACCGGATGGAAGTAAACTGGAATGATTTTCAGGAGGAATACAGTCGTCTGCTGGGCATTGAAAAGAAAATTAAATTAAAGCAGGCTGTGGCATCAGCTGATTATGAATTTACGGGTGCACAGCATACGGCACTGGCAGATGCCGTTAACACGGCAGAAATCTTACGACTGTCAAAAAATAAAGAAGAATTTGAAAGAGTGATGAAGCCGGTGTTGGATTTGTTTCGGACAGAAACAAGTGATAATACATTGCTTAATATGTGCCCGGAGTTTTTTGCGGCATTTTCTGAATTATCCGTGTCGCAGACGGAGCCGGAACATAACGACGGAAGCACCAATGATGATGAAGCATCCGATAAAACTAAAAATATCGGGGATTTCTCCAAGAAAAAGAAAACCAAGAATCCCTGAAAAAATCACGTTAGAATAATCGTATACGGAGAGTTCCTTGGCAGGAGCATAAGTATATGCTGCTGTAATGAAAAACTGTCCAAAGGAGGCTGCAACACCTGTCATAAAGAGGGTAAATACCTGCCAGCCGTTCATTGGCGTAAAGTGCAGAATGCAGTATGGCAGGGAACACAGGCATGAAAAGACGGAAAAGAAAAATACAATAAATGCCCCCGGAACGCCCATACTGGTTGCCTTACGCAGCAGGGTGTACGCCAGTCCGGCAGCCATACCACCAAATAGTCCGATGAGAGCCGGAAAAGAAGTGAGCGAAGTTCCATTTGGTTTTAGGATAAACATCGCACCGGCCAGGGCAGCAAGTACGCATCCCATCTGATAAGGAGCGATTTTTTCTTTTAAAAGAAAGAAGGAAAACAGAATTGCGAAAAAAGGCGACAGTTTATTGAGCATAGAAGCGTCGGCGATATCCAGATGGTCGATGGCATAAAAATTAAAAAAGATACCGATTGTGCCGAAAGCAGCACGTCCCAAAACAGGGCACCACGCTTTTTTTTCAAAAGAAAGTGGTGTCTTTTCTTTTAGTAACAGAGCCAGTGCGACAAATGCTGCAACAAAATTTCTGAAAAATGATTTTTGAAGGGTAGGGATGTCCCCGGATAATTTAATAAAAAGACTCATAAAAGCGAACGATAACGCTGCAAGAACAATGCATACGATTCCTTTTGATTTCTTTGACATAATAATCCTCGATTCTTTTTTTGTTTTTCTCTGGACCGGTTTTGGGTATTTTACAGTATTCTATTTTTGCAGAGTTTGTTACTGTTTTTCCGGTAATTATTTCTTAAATATAATAGCGTATTAAAAATCGCAATGCAAGTTTTAATACGCTATTATGTTTCGTGGTGTTGGTCTTATTTTACCTGTACTTTTATTTTTGCTTTCTTTTTGTTAAAAGTTTTTACGGTTATGATTGCCGTACCTTTTTTCTTCGCTGTTACTTTGCCTTTTGCATTCACTTTGGCAACTTTTGGCTTGGACGAAGTATATGTGATTTGATTGCTGGCACTGCCGGCAGGAAGTTTTACCTTAATTTGAAACTTTTTCCTGCGTGCTATCGTTTTTCTTCTGGCAGGTCTGGTTGTGATTTTGGACGGTGCTTTTTTGACGGTAACTTGCAGGTTTGCTGTCCGTCCGGTGGAAAGTTTTGCCTTGATGACAGCTTTGCCGGTCTTTTTTGCCGTTATTTTGCCGGAACTGCTGACAGAAGCAACCTTTTTGTTGCTGCTCGTAAAGGTAAGCGTTTTGTCTGCAACATTTTTAACTTTAATGGCAGGTTTATAGGTTTCTTTTTTTCCTAAGGTTACTTTGTTTTTCGGTAATGATATTGTGCCGGAAGACGCCTCGTTTGTCGTAAAAGCCTTGACACAAATATTGTTTCTGATGGTATCTGTTCCTGTCAGATTCAGGTCATACCATTTCTTTGAACCGGAAGAACTGTTCTCAGATGAGGTATCCAGATACAGAAAACTTTCCCCTGCGTGGGAAGTATAGTCTACAGTGATAGAATCTTGTGTGTTGCTGGGACCTTCAATCGGCAGGTAGCCGTTTTTGCCATTGGTTCTCTTGTAAGTAATGACAACTGAAAACTTTTCGTTGGCATTTAAGGAAACGGCAGAAGGCAGATAGACAGTGTGATATCCGGCGTAAGGCTCTGTCCCGGTGATGGTCGCTGCCAGAGTGCCACTTGTGGGTTTGGAAGCAGTGACATTGCGATAAATTTTGACGGTATAGGATTGATTATCTGTCAGCGTATAGATGCCAACAGCTTTTAGTGACTGCGTATAGTTCTCGTTTGCAGTGAAAATATTAGCACCGGTAACCGAAGAAGAGACGCTGGAAGTAATGCCACGGCCCCAGCCGATTGCATCATATTGATAATTATTGTGAAAAGTGTCGGTTGTCGTGCCGGAAAATTCGTAAAATTCTGACAGGGAAGGTTCTTCATAGGACATCCAGAAATAGCCGTCTTTTCCATAGGAAGAACCATAACTGTTGGCAATCAGCCAGGCACCGTCAGAAGCAGGCTGGTATGTTCCGGAGAAGTTTTCTTTGGAATACGAATCGTCCCAGCCGATGATGGTAATACTGTGATTGGCCATGTCTGTTGCGCTGCTGTCCGTATAATAGGACTGGTAATAGGAAATTTCCCTGCTTGCAGAAGTACAGGCATAGGAAGGGTTATAATAAAAAGAAGCATCCATTGCGCCATTTGTCATAATGGCATATTTGATTTCATCCTGCGAAGCATTGTCATAACAGGTGGCATCCGTCAGAAGATAATTTTTTTTGTAACGGAAGGAGGCTGGCTTTGCTGTCATTGTATTTGCCATTTTGTTTAGGGAAGAGGCAGAATTTCCCTGAAATGGTGCAAGGCTTTCGTTGACGGCTCCGGACCAGCGTGCCAGGGTAAATGCACCGATTAAGGCACTGCCTCCCAGAAGGTATGCATTTCTGTTGTCGGAATCTGTCATAGAAATGCCTTCGCCGTACAGGGAATCCGTTTTTTGGGAAGAGGTATGCAACGCATACCAGGCGAGGTGGCTTTCGGATAAATCAATGCTGTCTGAGGTGGCAAGTCCTTTTGTAATCAGATTGGACTCCAGTGACTTTAATGCAGAAAATGCCCAGCAACAGCCGGTAACTCCCTGGTTTTTAATGGAAGTAACGGCATTTTCCTTTCGCAAATCAAAAGATTCTGGAACGGAAACTGCCCGTTTGAAAGAAGAACCGGTGCTTATATTTTCACGCTGTGATGCTGTTAAATCAACACGTTTATTGTTATCATCAACATAGTAATATTGCAAATGATTGTCGCCATCAGGCGAAAAAACCCGTGAAATGGTATTGCAGTTTGCAAAAGCTTCTGCACCGGAACTGTCTGTACTGCCGGCAGCAGATATTGCCGGGGGAGTGGTAAAAAAACTTGTCATCAGACAGAAAGAAAGCATCAGGCAAGTCGTTTTGTGTAAAAAATTGCTTCGCATTTTTTGTCCTTTCTACTACGGTTTTACATATACATAGTATAACATATACAAAAAAACTGTGGCAAAAAAAAGGAGAAAGGCAAAAAGGTAAAAATCAGTGTGAAGAAAACGTGAAGAGAGGAATCCTTGTTGTATGAAAAGGGAAAGTGTGATATAGTTTAGTTTGAAATTATTATTGCAGATGTTATGCATTACTGATGTCGTGTGTTACCGGTGTCCAATATGCATACGATATGCAGAATGGAGTAGAAAATGGGATTTTTAAAAGATATTATCAAAGGAATTATTATCGGTATTGCAAATGCAATTCCGGGTGTCAGTGGTGGAACCATGATGGTTTCGATGGGAATTTATGACAATATTATTTATTGCATTACCCATCTGTTTAAACAGTTAAAGAAAAGCATTATGACATTAATGCCATATTTCATCGGTATGGCAGTTGGCATCGTTGGTCTGGCATTTGCCATCAAATCGCTTTATGGAAACTTTCCGTTTCAGACCAGTATGGTATTTATCGGTCTGATTCTGGGTGGCGTGCCAATGCTTTTGAAAAGAGTGAAAAAGCAGAAAATGGGCGCAGGAAACGGAGTTGTCTTTCTGATTTTCTTCGCTGCGATTATTTTAATGCAGTGCTTAGGAAAGAATAGTACTGATGTAACACTGACGATTGGATTTATTCCATTAGTCAAGATGTTTTTTGTTGGTATTGTTGCGTCGGCAACAATGGTTATTCCGGGTGTCAGTGGTTCTATGATGCTGATGATTATGGGATATTACAATCCGATTATGACAGCCATTACGGAACTGGTTTCAGGGCTGGTAAAAGGCAGCTGGGGAAAAGTGTTAGAAGTAGGCGCATCACTTGTGCCTTTTGGTATAGGCGTTGTTTTAGGCATTTTTGTTATTGCGAAAATTATCGAAATTCTTTTGCAGAAATGGGAAGGTCTTACATATTCAGCCATTCTTGGTCTGGTAGTGTCTTCTCCTGTTGTGGTTCTGATGGGAACGCCTCTTGCAGGACTTGGCGTGGTTACTGTTTTAACAGGTGTTATTGCACTTGTTATTGGTGGTGTGGTTGCTTTGAAACTAGGAGATTAAGTTATTGAAAACGGAGGAGGTTTTATGGGAAACGAAGGAAAAAAAGAATTACACAAGAAAATCCTTGCAAATTTGTTGCTGTATCTGGTGGGAACGCTGCTGGTAATTTTTCTGGCACCTCAGCTTCTTATCTTTTTTATGCCAATGATTATTGCATGGATTATTGCATCGATTGCAAATCCGGTTGTTATGTTTCTGGAAGACAAAATTAAAATTATGCGAAAGCACGGAGGTGCAATCGTTATTGTAGCCGTGCTGGTGCTGGTAGGAGGTCTGCTCTATCTTGCCGTTTATGCAACGGCGCGTGAAGTTTATGTGCTGATAAAAGACCTGCCTTATCTTTACGAAGACATCCGGGGAGATTTGTTGAATGCAATGGCAGAATTACACAGGAAAATTCCGATTATTCCGGAGAATCTGGATGGTTTGTTTAAAGAAAAAGACCAGGAGATAAATAACCTGGTACTGACATTTTTTGATTCGCTGAAAACAAGTTCTCTTTCAAAAGTAGGTTCTTTTGCAAATTCTGTTATCAATATGGTAGTACTGACGATTCTGACGTTAATGCTGTCGTATTTCTTTGTAGCAGAACGGGATAAGGTAAAAGATACTTTCAAAAGATATATTCCGGAAGGAATAAAGAAATTCTGGAATGTAGCAGTGAATACCTGCCTTCGTGCTGTTGGAGGTTATCTGAATGCCTGCTTTAAAATTATGGTTGTGATATTCTTTATCCTGCTGATTATATTTGGCGTATTTATGAGGGCAAAATATGCGTGGCTGGTCGCACTGATTACAGCTGTTCTGGACTTTTTCCCGTTTTTGGGAACAGGCATTATTATTACGCCGTGGGCAATCTATTGTTTCCTCACGGGAGAGTATTTAAAGGTTATTATTCTGGTAATAGCCTATGTGATTTGTCTGGTTGTACACCGTCTGTTAGAGCCGAAACTGGTAGGTGACAGTGTTGGCATGAGTTCCTTTGCAACATTGCTTTCTATGTTTATTGGTTACCGGCTGATAGGTATGTTAGGACTGATTATAGGAATACCGGTGGGTATGATTCTGAAAGCATTCAAAGAGCAGGGGGTATTTGAACCGATTGTAAGGGGTGTTAAAATCCTTGTACAGGATTTTAACGAATATCGAAAGTATTAGTCCCCTCAAAATGAAAAATCAAGTTTTTGGTTACAGTACGGTCTTCTAAGAAGTTTCTTTTGTTAAGGCCGTAAGAAATAGCCTGAACAATGTGATAAATGGCGATGCCGATGGCGGTTCCGATTATTGTAAGGGAATAGTCGTCGATGTCGCCATATCCATTTCCGGTTACATATTGCAGTAACTCTATGGCAAGAGGGCAGCCAAGATAGATGGCAAGACGAGCCGGAAACGGAAAATTGCGTGTATATACTTTTGCATAAAAACCAAATGGGATAGCAAGTACTATCATTTCTAAGATATAAACAACCATCTGATGGATGCTTTCGTTCTGTGACAGGGCAGTTTCCAGATAATTACCGGTTGCCATAAAAGGAATGAAATTGTGGGCACCAAATGGCAATGAATCATATGGTGGCAGTAAAGGTGTTACAAAGAACTGCTTGATAATGCCAATGGCGTAAATGACTAAAAACAAAATACTCATTCCGTGAAAGAAGAACAGATAATCATCAAAACGTGGTCCTCTGTCGGCAAAGTCACGTAAGAAACAATAAATAAACGGTGTCAGCCAGTTAAATATAATCAGGGCAATCAGGGAATAATCATATTGAATCCACTGATTTGGCTGCAGGAAATAAATAACCATGCAAAAGCCGATAGAAGCAATGGTCATAAAAGAAGCGTGCAGGAAACAATAATCATAATTCAGTGAGGTTTCCAAAAAGAAATGTGTTAAAGCCAAAGAAATCACAACGGCTACAGCAACGGTAACAATGTGCTGTGGTATAAAATAGTAAAGACACATTTCCAAAATAAAAGACAAAAGTGCCAAAAGAATTACTAAACTACTGATATTAACTGCTCGCTTATTCATATTTCCCCCATTCTGCATCGCATTTTATTTTGAAAATGACAGTCTGCGTATGCGACGCTGACACAGACTTGCTTTATTATTATAGAAGATTTTCAGAAAAAATCAATCAGACTTTCTTTCTTTTTGGGAAAAAGAAGATAAAAGGAAGCAAAAAGAAGATATTTGGAACTTTTTTCCGGTGGTTATGGCAGGGATTATAAGAAAGAGTTTACAAAAAATCCGAAAATCCGATAAAAATGAAAAAAAGTGCTTGACAAGCAGAGGGAGTTTTGATATATTAAACAAGTCGCGTGAAATGCACAAGGGATCTTAGCTCAGCTGGGAGAGCATCTGCCTTACAAGCAGAGGGTCACAGGTTCGAGCCCTGTAGGTCCCATCATAACATTTTTTGTGACAGTTAAATAATATGGCGGAATAGCTCAGTTGGCTAGAGCACACGGTTCATACCCGTGGTGTCATGGGTTCAAATCCCTTTTCCGCTACTAAGAGAGTCTTGGGACGAACATTGCGTTTGTTTCAGGGCTTTTTGCTTATATTGTTTTAAACGATAGTTTCAATATGTTGCTTTAGCATATTGTTTTGTGTTTTGCTTGTGTGAAAAGTAATAAGAAAGACAAGGGGGATTTTTATGCGAGTCGGAATGGGATATGATGTACACAAACTGGTAGAAAACAGAGCATTGATTTTGGGCGGGGTAACCATTCCCTATGAGAAAGGTTTGCTGGGACATTCGGATGCTGATGTACTGCTGCACGCCATTATGGATGCATTGCTGGGAGCAGCTGCACTGGGAGATATCGGAAAACATTTCCCGGATACGGATGAAAAGTATAAAGGGGCTTCCAGTATGGAACTGCTCAGACAGGTAGGAGCGATGCTGGAAAATGAGTGCTATCTGATAGAAAATATTGATGCGACGATTATTGCACAGAAACCTAAAATGAGGGATTATATCGAGCAGATGGAGCAGAATATTGCAACAGCACTCGGTATTGACAAAAATCAGGTGAATGTCAAGGCGACAACAGAGGAAGGTCTTGGATTTACCGGAGCAGGTGACGGCATTTCCTCACAGGCGATTTGTGCCATATCTTCTATGTATGAGCATATGGCTTCTGATATGCCGACAGGATGCGCCGGCTGTGGCAAATGCTAAAAACGGAAAAGGTTTTCAAAATAAAAGAATTGTGATACAATGGTTCTAATTTAATGAATGGAGGAATACAGAATGGCTAAGATTCAAATGACGACACCTTTGGTAGAAATGGACGGAGATGAGATGACCCGTATCCTTTGGCAGATGATTAAGGACGAGTTGATTTTACCGTTTGTTGATTTAAAGACAGAATATTATGATTTGGGATTAGAGCATCGTAATGAAACAGATGACCAGGTTACGATTGATTCTGCAGAAGCTACAAAGAAATATGGAGTGGCAGTAAAATGTGCTACGATTACACCGAATGCAGCACGAATGACAGAGTACAATCTGAAAGAAATGTGGAAATCACCAAATGGCACAATCAGGGCAGCACTTGACGGTACTGTATTCCGTGCACCAATTCAGGTAAAAGGTATTGAGCCTTGCGTGAAAAACTGGGAAAAGCCAATCACACTGGCAAGACACGCATATGGTGATGTTTATAAAAACACAGAAATCAAAGTGCCGGGAGCAGGTAAGGCAGAACTTGTCTTTACAGGTGAAGATGGCAAGGAAATCCGTAAAACAATTCAGGAATTTGACGGACCTGGAATCATTCAGGGTATTCACAATACAGATAAATCGATTGAAAGTTTTGCAAGAGCATGCTTTAGTTATGCACTTGATACAAAGCAGGATTTGTGGTTTGCAACAAAAGATACGATTTCTAAAATCTATGACCACAATTTCAAAGATATTTTCCAGGACATCTTTGATAAAGAATACAAAGAAAAATTTGATGCAGCAGGCATTGAATATTTCTATACATTAATCGATGATGCCGTTGCCCGTGTAATGAAAGCAAAGGGTGGCTTCATCTGGGCATGTAAGAACTATGACGGAGATGTTATGAGTGATATGGTATCTTCAGCATGTGGTTCTCTTGCGATGATGACATCCGTACTGGTATCTCCAACCGGTGTTTATGAATATGAAGCAGCACATGGAACAGTACAAAGACATTATTACAAACACTTAAAGGGCGAAGAAACTTCTACAAACTCTGTTGCAACTATTTTTGCATGGACAGGTGCTCTTCGCAAACGTGGTGAATTAGATAACATTCCGGAATTATGTGAATTTGCAGACAAGTTGGAAAAGGCTACACTGGGAACGATTGAGGCTGGCAAGATGACAAAGGATTTGGCATTGATTACCAGTATGGAAGATGTGACTGTATTAAACAGTCAGGATTTCATCTCTGCAATTCGTGAAACATTAGAAGGTTTGATGTAAGAATATAAAATGGAGTGCAAAATGAAAGAAGACGATAAAATGGTGATTCCGTCAAAAGGCTTTACGCATGGTGGTAAATTTCATTCAGATGATGTATTTGCCACAGCTTTTCTGAGAATATTAAATCCGGATATCAAGATTCAGAGAGGATTTGAAGTTCCGGAGGATTTTGATGGAATCGTTTATGACATTGGCCGGGGCGAATTTGACCATCATCAGAGTGATAAGAAATATCGTGAAAACGGATGTCCTTATGCTGCATTTGGATTGCTTTGGGCTGCATATGGCGAATGTGTTGTCAGCGCAGAAGAGGCTGCTTATTTTGATGAGAAGTTTATTCAGCCATTGGATTTGTCTGATAATACAGGATGTGCAAATACACTGGCTCAGATTGTGGATGAATTTAATCCGGGATGGGATTCCTATGAACCATATGATTACGGATTCTGGCGTGCAGTGGATATGGCAGAAATTATTTTAAAGAATCATTTCACATCTGTGGCAGGTATAGAGCGTGGCAGAAAATTAGTCCAGAAGGCAATGGAAGAGTCTGATGGCAGGATTCTGGTGCTTGACAGATTTGCACCGTGGAAGCAGGAAGTTATCGGCAGCACCTATCAGTTTGTGGTGTACCCTTCTAACAGAGGGGGTTACAGCATACAGGGTGTGGCTGTCAGCAGAGAAGACCAGTCTTTGGTTTGTGAATTTCCAAAAGAGTGGTGGGGGGCTGCGACAGAGGATTTGCAGAAAATGAGTGGAATACCGACGCACCGTTTTTGTCATCCGAATGGTTTCCTGTGTGCAGCAGAAACTTTAGAAGATGCTATCAAGGTAGCAGAATATGCAATAGCAAATAAAGAGTAAGATAACGGCACTATGTACTACGGTTGTAGTATGTGGTGCCGTTGAGGGATATAGGAGTTTATGGAAAATACATATCGTTACAAGGTTAAAGTGGAAAAAAACAGAAAGACCGGAAAAAGCAAAAAAGATGCAGTAAAAAAGAAAAAAACGGGGAATACAGATACAAGGGACCATATTTTAGTTGCTGATGATGATATGGTATTCTGGGAAATTATACGAAATATGCTGGAACCACAATTTCGTGTTAGTTTTGTCAAGTCTGGTACAGAAGTGATTTCTTTTTTGCAAAAAGAAATTCCGAGCCTGATATTACTGGATTTGAATATGCCGGATAAGAGTGGTCTGGAAGTTCTTCAGGAGATTATGGCACACAGAAAATGGCGTGATATTCCAGTGCTTTTTATTACGGCTGAAAATGACAGTGAAATGGAGAGCAAGGGATTTGAGGCAGGTGCTTTGGATTTTATTATTAAGCCGCTTGATAAGAATACACTGGTACAGCGGGTGCGCCGGAATATAAAAATTCATCAGGTACAGCAGAAACTGCAGGCCGATTTAAAAGAACAGACACGCAAGGCGAAAGAGCGTCAGATGCAGGTGGAGCGTTTGTCAATGCAGATTATGGAAGCGCTTGCTGACACGATTGATGCGAAAGATGAATATACAAATGGACATTCTATCCGTGTGGCTGAGTATTCCCGTGAGATTGCACGCAGACTGGATATGTCGCCGAAAAAGCAGAAAGACTTTTATTATATGGGACTGCTGCATGATATTGGAAAGATTGGTATTCCGGATGAAATCATCAGCAAAAAGGCACAGTTATCAGATGAAGAATATAAAATCATCAAGTCGCATCCGGTTATTGGTGGGGATATTCTGAAGAATATTTCGGAAATTCCGGGAATTGAAACGGGAGCCAGATGGCATCATGAAAAATATGATGGAACCGGTTATCCGGACGGTCTGAAAGGTGAGGAAATTCCTCTGGCTGCCAGGGTAATAGGTGTGGCAGATGCCTATGATGCAATGGCGTCAAAGCGCAGTTATCGTGATGTACTTCCCCAGAAAGTAGTAAGGGAAGAAATTGCGAAGGGAAGTGGAACGCAGTTTGACCCTGTTATTGTGGAAAAAATGTTAGAGATGATTGATGAAGACAAGGAATACAGATTGCGCGAAATGGATGTATAAATGATTGGAAAAGCACGGACATACTTGGGATTGCATAGGATATAAAGATATCATTTAGAGGTGTCACGAGTGCAATCTTTTCCAAAACCTTTGACTGCAAAAGAAGAGAAAGAATGCATAGCAAAATGCCGTGCAGGAGATAAGGAAGCCAGGGATTGTCTGATAGAGAAAAATCTACGGTTAGTAGCCTATATTGCGAAAAAGTACAATATAGGAGATAAAGACATGGATGACCTGATTTCGATTGGTACTATTGGTCTGATTAAGGGAATCGATACCTTTGATGATACGAAGAATATACGCCTTGCCACTTATGCAGCACGTTGCATTGACAAATCACTACAACTCTTTGGCGACATTATTCAAGCCGCATAAAATAAGGGTTGAGACGGATTACCGTAAGCTGGTTTTGTATGACGAGCAGTACATTCGAGAGCAAACCCAGAGAATCGACCTGACGAAAATGTCCGGCAGGATAAAATACTACCGGATTCTCCGGGGGTACAGCCAGATGGAACTGGGGCGCAGACTGGGGTATAAAGATCCCAAAGCATACGGGAAAGCCTTTGAATCCCGACGGGAGGAAACGTCCGACTTTCAAAAGGTTCGAATGATTTGCAACGTGTTACAAGTATCGGAAGAAGTCATATTTGATGAATATATGAAGTTTCTTGCTACTGATTATAAAACGGACTTGCTTGTGTTGCAAGGAAATTTGGAGAAAACAAATTCTCAGATGGACGGGTTGTTTGGGAACACGAGAGGACAATATAAAAAGTGGATTGAAGGAAAGGTGGTACCATCCAGAAGGTCCGTGGAAAGAATACAAGAGGTATTTGAGAAATATCAATGAAAAATTCCCCGGCTGGCTTGCCGGGGGATTAGTTTTATACAAAATAGAATGATTGGAGAATGGAAAATTGAGAAAAAATCTCAAATTACTTGTAAAAAATCGAAGATTAACATATACTAATCTTGAGAAAACTGATGGCTATTGGAGGAACTACCATGATTATTGATTATAAATTTGAAAATTTCAGATCTTTTTTGAGTGAGACAAATGTACGACTGCAAGCTAGTAGGCAAACTACGTTCAATAGCAATCTGATTCGTAAGGGTGACCTCAGGGTATTGCCATCCGTGGTAATTTATGGCGCCAATGCCAGTGGAAAGTCCAATGTTATCATGTCTATGTCAGTTATGAGTAAGATTGTTTCCTATGGTTCTTTATCAAAATTGCCGGAAGATGTTGATAGATTGGAAACATATCCTTTTGTGCACAGTGAGCATAATAAACCCATGAAATTTGAAATGAAATTTGAAAATGATGGTGCATATTATCAATATGGATTTTCTGTTTTGGTTGGCAGATTTCAAAAGGGGAAACGTAAAATTATAGAAGAAACATTAAAACGAAAAATAGGTTCTGATTATGTGGGAATTTTTGAGCGGAAGCAAGATAAGGTATGTATTGACAAGTCGAAAGAGGTTTTAAAATTAATCGGATTTGATGCAACATTTTTGGAGACAATGGAAGAAAAGCTGAATCAGAGCCTGGATGAGCAGGATTTATTTTTGGGTAATGGATTCAAAAATGTGATATCAGCGAATATAGCAGATCAGGTTATTGACTTTTTTAGAAATAAAATGCTTGTGGTAAGTGACTTTATGTTAAAAAAAGCAAATATTACCTATTCTAGAGACGATTTACCGGAGAAAGATTTCTTTTTGTGGAATAAGTTGCTGGATGAATTTGTTAAACGAGCAGACTTTGGACCACAGAATATTTTATTTCATTCTCAAAAGGGGGAGGATGAACAGTCTGGTGATATGAAAATGGTATCCATATACGAATGTGATGGAAGGAAGACTTTGGTACCGGCAGAACTTATGGAATCCAGAGGAACTTTGAAATTGATTGATTTTGTAATACCGTTCCAAAAACTCTTCTCTGAGGGGGGAGTGCTGGTGTTGGATGAATTTGATGCTGCGATTCATCCGGAGTTGATTAAAGGAATTATCGCATTATTCCATGATTCTAACGTGAATAAAAAAGGGGCACAGTTGATTTTTTCAACGCATAACCCAATTTATCTGAATAACAAGATATTCCGGAGAGACCAGATTTTATTTGTTGAAAAAGATTCCGATGTTTATGAAAGTGCCCTGTATTCGCTTGCATCCTTTGGTTCCAGCGGTACAAAGGGTGTAAGAAATGATGAGAATTATTTAATCAATTATTTCAAAGGAAAATATAGCACCCTTCCGTATATTGATTTTGCAAAGATATTTGAGGAGGGGGAGTAATACATGGCAAATTATAGAAAGAGTTACTTTTGTATCTGTGATGGACAACAGGAAACGATGTATTTAGATCATGTTGCAAAATTGATAAAGGACTTCCCACGTAAGGTTGTTTCTTTCAAGTGTGAAGAAGGGGATGTTCTGGAAAAGAAGCTGGACTATATTGAATATGATCATGCGGCATTATTTGATCATGACGGGCGTGATCAGAGATTTATTGAAAGTATCCTTACCTGTGATCGTTTGATGAAGAGCAATTCAAAGAAGGGAAAGAAGAAGGAAGCAATAAAATTTTATCATGCATACAGTAACTTAAATTTTGACTTGTGGTTGCTTTTGCATAAGCAAGATTATGCGAAAACAGTAATACATAATGATTCCTATATAAGGGACGTTAGAATAGCGTATGGGTTAAAGAAAGATGCAGATATTAAGGATGCTGGCGTGATAAAAACGATATTAGAACAGATCACTTTGGAGAACGTGAAACAGGCTATTTGTCGTGCAGAGAAAATAAGAGCAAATAAATTAGAGGGGGATGGAAAGAAGGCTGGAAATAGCGTATATTATGGAAATCCAGATTTTTCTATCCATGAGTTTTTGAAAATGGTTTTAGTAGATTCTGGGGATTGGTAGGAAATAAACAGAGCAAAGTGTAAAAGTAAAAAATTGTAAATATATATTATATCGGTGAGGGGGCGCCCAGCAACGGCTTGCGCCCGTAACACACAAAATTTCGAGGATATTTCATTGCGAACTATCCTCTATTTTAATGCTCGAAAAGAGCAGAAAGGAGAGTGACACAATGTCAGCAGAAGTTGAATCAATGATGTTTGTAGGCAGAGATAGGCCTTGGCATGGTCTCGGCACGATGGTGGAGGAGGCACCGGATTCCAGAGAGGCGTTAATCGCTGCGGGACTTGACTGGGATGTGGTTCAGAAACCGGTTTATACGCAAGATGGCGCAGAGATTCCGGGATATTTTGCCAACGTCCGGTTACACGATGGAAACGTCTTAGGAGTTGTGACGAATCGTTACAAGGTGGTTCAGAATAGAGATGCGTTTGCATTTACAGATGAACTGCTTGGTGAGGGCGTACGGTACGAAACAGCCGGCAGTCTGATGGGAGGGAGAAAGACATGGATTCTTGCAAAACTGCCAACCAGATACATCATTCAGGGAGAGCAGATTTTGCCTTATCTGGTGTTTAGCAATACCCACGATGGTTCCGGAGCTATTAAGATCGCAATGACACCTATCCGGGTAGTGTGTAACAATACGTTGAATCTGGCTTTGGATACGGCGAAGAGGTGTTGGAGTATCAACCATACCGGTGATATTTCGGCAAAGCTGGAGGATGCCAGAGAAACGCTGTTTATGGCAGAGGATTATATGAGTGAACTGGGAAAAGGCTTTGAAGAATTGTCACGAAAGAAAGTGTCCGATGCTGCCGTTGAGGAGTATATTAAAGAGATTTTCCCAATTGCCGACGATGCGACCTCTACGATGGAGAAAAACGTAATGCGCCTGCGAAATGATATCCGTAAGCGCTATTTTTATGCGCCGGACCTGCAGGGTGTCCGCAAGAACGGCTATCGTTTCATCAATGCGGTATCGGACTTCGCAACACATGCTGCACCGATTCGCAGAACTAAAAATTATCAGGAGAATCTTTTTAACAAGACGATGGAAGGAAATCCAATTACAGACAAAGCCTACCGTTTGGTAATGGCTTCGTAGAAACTGTAAACAAGTAAACTGTACTAAAAAAACGTATTACACACGGCATCCGGGCTTTTGTTCGGGTGCTTTTTTTATTACAAAATTACAGAATAGAAAAGAGGTAGCTTATGAAGAAAAAAGATTATGAGACGTTCAAGAATGATTTTATGATTTTGTTACAGGCAGCCATGGGAGAAGAGTTTTCACTGGCTTTATGTCAGGTAACGAAAGTAAATGTGGGCAAGCTGGATACTGTGCATATTTGCAAAACATCGGAAAACGAGACACAGAAGCTGAACTTTTATCTGCAATCGTTATACGCGGAATACACAGATGGCAAAAGACTGGGGGATTTGGTGGAAGAAGTTAAAAAACTGTATCTGGTTAAGAGCAGACACCCGGAAAATGTTTCCTGCGATGGACTTGGATTATACGAGAATGTCAGAAAGCGTATCCTGTTCCGCGTAATAAATACGGAAAGAAATGAAGAGTTTTTATCGCAGATACCGCACCGGAATGTGGTGGATTTATCCATTTTTTACTGCATCCTAATGATAGAGGGTGACGGGGAGATTGGAACTGTCCGGGTTGATAACCAGATGATGCAGCGATGGGGAGTTTCGGAGGAGACACTGTTTGAGGATGCAAAAATCAACATGGCTAAGAAAATGCCGGTGTCCTGCAAGTCACTTTTTGGGTTGGTAGAGCATTTGATGAAAAATGACAGCTGTTTTAATGAAATCGACTGGGAAAATGTCAGAAATAACGGGGAGCCGGTGGTATTAACCAACAGTCAGGGAATCAATGGATTCGGCAGTGTGTTCTATGATGGGGTATTGGACATGATTGCAAGAAGAATGGGGGCAGACCGATTGTATATCATCCCAAGTTCCCTGCATGAAAGCCTGCTTTTTTCAGACATCCATTCTTCATATTCCGTGAGAGAATTGAAGGAAATGGTGACAGAAGTAAACGGGACTTGCGTTTCGGAGGAAGATTTTCTGTCGGATTCGGTTTATGTCTACCAAGCAGACCGGAAGACATTCGAGATTGC
>JAQYCU010000059.1 GCA_028724545.1 bacterium | reverse complement strand
AAAAAATTAGAAGAAAAATTCAGGGACAGTGCACGCCGTTCCAAATTTTTGCTGAAATATATGAAGGAAACAGAGTGGACGTATGATGTTTCCGAAGAAAAATTGTATCGTACCGGATATCTGGAGGGAACGTATTCTCCGTTAAGTGAAATAGAAAATCCACTAAAAGAAGACTATATGGAATCCATATTCCATCCGGATGATATCGAATTATTTGAGGATATGATAAACGAAAGACTCCGGGTATCGGGACAATCCAGAGCGATTTACCGGATGAAAGACAGCAAAGGGGATTATCGTTCCTGTGAAGTCAGTATGATTTCGATTGGGGAAAAAGAAGAAAAGCCAGACAAGATTTATGGCGAAACCCGTTTTCTGGATGACCATTCCTTTATGATTGTCAACTCAAAAGCATTGAAACAGAAAAATGAATATGTTGTTGAAAAAGTAAAAGAACGGACAAAAGTGCCACCGAAAAACGAAGATACCACGACAGGTCTGATGTCTTATGACGAATTGATTCAAAAGGCACAGAGTATTCTGGACAAACGCAGGGGGACAGAGCATTACGGAATCCTGTGTTGTGATATTAACGAGTTTAGCAAATTAAATTATCATTATGGCATTTCTATCGGAAATGAAATATTGCAGCGTCTGGCCGATGTATTGCAGTCAGAACTTGCTTACCAGAAACTCTGCACCCGTATCAAGGGCGATTATTTCATTGTCTTTTTCCAGTATGAAAATCATCACGAACTGTTAAAGACAATGTCGCGTATGCTCCGTGTACAGACGGATTTAGATGAAAAGCAGAGTTATTCCACATACGGGGCAACGAGTGGAATTTACCTGATTCAGCCGGAAGACAGGAGCAGCCTTGATTCTATGCTGGAAAAGGCTGATTTTGCCAGAAGAAGTATTAAGGGGATTCACGGCAATCATTATGCCATTTATACGGAGGAATTGCAGAAAAACCAGTTCTGGGAAGAAGAAGTTATCCGGGACATTGGGGAGTCTATGTTAAATCATACCGTGGAAATCTGCTATCTGCCACGTATTAAAGGCGACAAAGAAAATGTAATTGGCTGCAAGGCAACGTCGAGAATCCAGTTAAAAGACGGAACCTATATGCAACTGGAAGATTTACGGCGTTATGTAGACAGAAGCAAAGAAATCCAGCAGATGGTATTTTATGTGTTGTCCAGCGTCTGTGCCAACCAGGGAGCGTGGAAAGCACAGGGCAAAAAAATTATGCCGATTTCCATTGACATTACGCCGAGTCAGCTGTGTATGCAGAACGCAGTTGCAAAAATCAATGAAATTGTAGAAGAAAATAAATTATCTCCGTCGGATATTATTTTTGAAATACAGGAACATTATTTCAAGGAACTGTCAACTAATTTCCAGATGGCACTGGAAGATTTGCGCAGATGTGGATATCGTGTTATGATAAGCTGGTTCGGTTCTGACCATACGGCTATTCATTCCCTGCGTCACCTCCCGGTTAGTGGAATTAAATTTCATGGGGAATTTTTCCATAACCATTTGAAAAATGAAAAAGAAAAAATTGTTTTGTGCAAGATAGTCGAGATGGTAAAAGAGCTTGGCCTGACTGTCTGCTGTGGTGGACTTCATACACAGTTGCAGGAAGAATTTGCACGTTCCATAGGATGTGATATACTAGAGGGTGATATGTACTATGGTGCAGTCAGCAATGATGTATATGGAAAATGCTTTTTAGAATAAGAAAGGACAGGTAGCATCAAATGAAAAAACACAAAAAAACAGGATTAAGACTGTTAGCTGTTGCATTACTCGTTTCCCTGAGCATTGGCATGCTGGGCAGCAACAAAGTTTCAGCAGCTTCCAGACCGGCTAAGCCCAGTTTTACGGTAACAAAAAGAACGCCAACGACAGCAACGCTTAAAATCAAGAAAAAAGGAAAAGCAACAGGATATCATATTTATATCAAAAGTTCCAAAAAAGGAAAATATAAAATCATTCCGTCGATTTCGCGTACCGTGAAAATTAAAAAATTAAAGAAAACGAAAGTTTACTATGTAAAAGTACGTGCCTATCGTACAAAAGGCACAAGAATCAGATTTGGTAAATTTTCCAAGACGATTAAAATCGGAAAATACAAAAAGCCTTCTAAAAAGAAGACAACCAGTACGGAAAAAGATACGCCGACAATTGATGAAACAAGGGCACAAAAGAATGTGCAGGAAGTTTTTTCTCTGGTAAATAAAGAGAGAACGGCAGCAGGACTCAGTCCGTATACGCTGGATGAAACATTATGCAGTGCTGCCGGTGAGAGGGCAAAAGAAATCGTGGAACAGTTTTCTCATACCAGACCGGATGGCACTTCGTGTTTTACCGTATTAGAACAGTATAATTATCAGTATCTGGCAGTTGGTGAAAATATTGCAGCAGGGCAGTCAACACCGGCACAGGTTGTAGAATCCTGGATGAATTCAGATTTGCATCGTCAAAATATTATGTCCCCTGAGTTTACAAAAATAGGTATCGGATATTATGAATCTGCTACCGGTTATACTTACTACTGGGTACAGATGTTTAGTAAATAATCACAATAAAAAAGCAATAAAACGGCAGATGCCGATGAAAAAGGAGAAAATAAAATGTTAGACATTAAGTTTCTGAGAGAGAATCCAGACATCGTTAAGGAGAATATTAAGAATAAGTTTCAGGATGAGAAACTGCCTTTAGTAGACGAAGTAATTGAACTGGATGCACAGGCAAGAAAAACCCAGCAGGAAGCAGATGAACTTCGTGCTTCCCGTAAAAAGATTTCGAAAGAAATCGGTGCATTAATGGGACAGGGCAAAAAAGAAGAGGCTGAAGCAAAGAAAGAAGAAGTAAGCCGTAATGCAAAGCGTCTGGAAGAATTATCAGCTGCAGAAAAAGAATTGCAGGAAAAAGTGAAAAAAATTATGATGGTTATTCCAAACATCATTGACCCAAGTGTTCCAATTGGAAAAGATGACAGCGAAAATGTTGAGATAGAGCGTTTTGGCGAGCCGGTAGTTCCGGATTTTGAAGTGCCATATCATGCAGAAATTATGGAAAGTTTTGATGGACTTGACATTGATGCAGCAGGAAAAGTGGCAGGAAACGGCTTCTATTATTTAATGGGCGATATTGCAAGACTGCATTCAGCAGTGATTTCTTATGCAAGAGATTTTATGATTGACAGAGGATTTACTTACTGCGTACCACCATTTATGATTCGTAGCAATGTTGTAACCGGTGTTATGAGTTTTGCCGAAATGGATGCCATGATGTATAAGATTGAGGGAGAAGATTTATATCTTATCGGTACCAGTGAGCACTCAATGATAGGAAAATTCATTGACACAATTACAGATGAGAAGGAACTTCCAAAGACATTGACATCGTATTCTCCTTGTTTCCGTAAGGAAAAAGGTGCACACGGTATTGAGGAACGTGGTGTATACCGTATTCATCAGTTTGAAAAGCAGGAAATGATTGTTGTTTGTAAACCGGAGGAAAGCAAAGAATGGTTTGACAAATTATGGAAAAACACCGTTGACCTCTTTAGAACATTAGATATTCCGGTTCGTACACTGGAATGCTGTTCGGGTGATTTAGCAGACCTGAAAGTAAAATCAATTGACGTAGAAGCATGGTCACCACGCCAGCAGAAATATTTTGAAGTAGGAAGCTGTTCAAATCTGGGTGATGCACAGGCACGTCGTCTGCAGATTCGCATCCGCAAAGAAGACGGCAGCAAATATTTTGCACACACATTGAATAATACAGTTGTGGCACCACCACGTATGCTGATTGCTTTCCTTGAAAACAACCTGCAGGCAGACGGCACCGTGAAGATACCAGAGGCTCTCCGTCCATATATGGGAGGCAAGGAAGTGCTGGTTCCAAATAAGAAATAGTAATGTAGCGAACTATTCTGGATGTGCATTTCATATTCTTTATTTTATAAATAATAGAAAAAGAGTTACACAGCATCTCATTATTGATTTGCGTGTAACTCTTTTTCTGCTTTTTCGATATAGTCTGTCAATTGGGAAAATTTGCCGGAGTAAATCAGCCGGAGCAGATAATCGGTTCGGCGCAGTGCAGAAATTTCTAACCGTTTATCTAATACATTCTTTTCCATTATATCGGCAAATTCATCCATATCCACGACCTCTACGTGCCCGTCAGGAAAAACCAGCACGTCAATCAGTAAATCTTCAAAGGTATAGGAATTTGTATCATTATCTATCCTTGTGTCAATAATATCACAGTACCAGTAGACCAGATTCTGACCGGCATCATAAATTTTACTGACTTTAATGCCATGTTTTAAAAAATAGGCAGAAACTCCGTTCGAGATATCTTTTCTCGGCTTTAAAACATTCCATTTTGTAATCAGAACATCATCAGACATATAAATAATACGGTCATCCTTTAGCTCTGTTAATTCATCCGGCAAAAAACGCCGGCGAAATAGACGTATCTGTTTCATAATGCACATCTCCTTCGTGTAAAAAAAGATATTAGATTAATTATAATGATTTTGCAGGCGATTGTAAAGAATGATTTTCGCAGTTACAGATTTGGAAGGGACTGTGATAGTAACAGACTTTCTTGCAGCAACACGCTCTCGCTTGGAAGCAGACACAGTGGTGCATAAGCTGGCAAAATACGCCAGCTAAGCACCAGTGTCTGCTTAACAGTTGCTTTCAGAAAGTCTGTTACTATCACAGCCCATTCACAGATTGACTGTTCTGGTGGCTTGCGCAGCGCAGACCAGCTATCCAAATGGCGATGTGTTTCGTAAATCCACGATATAAAATGTTTGGCAGCACGGTTTCCTTTTTCAGATGACGTTATGCTTTGGGAACCCACGACCTGAATTGCCTGTCATCATTGCTTCCCTTTTCTATGAAAGGGTGCTTACAAACTCGCCAGTACTTGTATCCTGTTTTGCAGGATACTATGTACTGCTGCGTAGTTTGCGCAGCGAGAGCGTACCCTTACTAGAAAAGGGAAGCAATGATGACAGGGCCACAGCCAACACCCTCGCCATCCCCCAAAATCTATTTTGAAAAAAGAAGTGTTCGCAGTGGACTTTTCTTATGTAATAATTTATAATAGAATCGTAAATATTTGTATTATATAAAATGATAATTTTGGCAGAAGTAAGGGGAGAAATCATCTTGAAAGACAGAAAAGTATTACAGAGTTTTGTTATGGTTTCACAACTTGGTATCAGTATGATGGTCCCTATCTTTTTGTGTGGTCTGATTGGATACTGGCTGAATCGTCAGTTTCATCAGGAATTGCTTTTTGTGCTGTTGCTGGTTGTGGGAATCGGAGCAGCATTTCGCAATCTTTACATTCTGACGAAGAGTTTTTATGCAAAAGATATGCAGAAAGAGCACGAAAAGGCAGAATATATGGAAGAGTTGAAAAATTATCATAAGACACATCCGGAGGAAGACTTTTCGGATGTTATGGAAGGCAAGAAAAAACGATATCCGGACCCGAAAGGACCGGCTAGAAGTTAGAGGAAATTTTGAATATGAAGCAGACAAAGCAGCTTTTGAAAGAACTGATGCTGGGACTGCTTTGCTGGGCAGTATTGATTGCCATAATTCTGATGGTAATTGGAACGCATCGTCTGGCGTTACTTGCAGGAGTAGTTGTCGGGATTCTGACGGCAGCGGGGGTGCTGTGGCATATGTATTATCATTTGGATATTGCATTAGATATGGATACAAAACATGCCCAGTCACACACGCAGCTTTCAGCCATCAAACGGACACTGATTATGGGTGTGGTCATAGCAGTTTCCCTGCTGTATCCACAATATATTCATCCGGTGGGAACCGTTTTGGGAATATTTGGAATTAAGATAACAGCGTTGTTGTATCCGGCGCTGCATCGTTTATTACAAAAACGAAAAACAAAGTGATTGTATTGGCAGGTATGCCGTTGCAATAAATACTTGTGGCAACACAGGAATCTAAGAAAAGGAAGGTGAGAATGTGGGAAATGGCATCTTAGGTATGTCAACGGGCTTAGGCGGCAGTTCATTGTTGCATGCTGACAGCGGCGAGCAGGTCGATTTCTTTATACATGGATATACAGATACAAAGTTTACCCTTTTCGGTCAGGACCTTTATCTGACGACAACACATATTTCCATGATAATTGTGATTGCGACCATTCTCGTTTTTGCAATTTTTGCAAACCGGGCAATTAAGAAGGCAGACCCAAACAAAGTACCGGGACCATTTTTGAATGTGGTGGAACTCATTGTAGAATCACTTGACGGAATGGTTGCAAGTTCTATGGGGTCCAAAAAGGCAGTGCGATTCCGGAATTATGTAGGCTCCTTGTTTATATTTATTCTGGTGTGTAACCTGTCCGGATTATTGGGATTGCGCCCGCCAACGGCAGATTATGGCGTGACGTTTCCTTTGGCGATTATGACATGGGTACTCATTCAGTTCAACGGATTCAAGTATCAGAAGTTTGGCAAAATCAAATCATTGTTTGAACCGATTTTTCTGTTTTTCCCAATGAATCTGATTAGTGAGTTTTCCACTCCGATATCAATGTCATTACGTTTGTTTGGTAATATTTTATCTGGAACAGTTATGATGGGATTGCTTTATGGACTGTTACCAAAGGTATTGACTTTGATATGGCCGGCAGCACTCCATGCATATTTGGATGTATTTTCCGGAGCCATTCAGACTTATGTATTCTGTATGCTGACGATGTGTTTCGTGTCAGATGCAATCGGAGAAGAAGCCTGATTCTGATTATGCCGTTGCAATGAAAAACGGGATAAGAGTTGTAAAAGTAATGTAATTAAACTTTTTTAAAGGAGGATTTCAAAATGAATATAACAAATGAAGGTTTAGTATTAATGGGTTCTGCAATCGGTGCAGGTCTCGCTGTTATCGCTGGTATCGGTCCTGGTGTTGGTCAGGGTATCGCAGCAGGTTATGGTGCTTCAGCAGTAGGACGCAATCCTGGTGCAAAAGGTGATGTTATGTCAACCATGCTTTTAGGTCAGGCCGTAGCCGAAACAACAGGTCTTTATGGTCTGGTTATTGCCTTGATTCTGTTATTCGCTAACCCACTTTACAGCAAACTGTAAAAAAGACAGAAGCAGGAAGCAGTATGGCAGAATGCGAATGTGCCTGCATTTTGGCAGGAGAAAAAGTAAAAGTCAGCAAAGACTTTACAGAAAGGAGGCTATAAAGTGAGCGTAATAAAAGTTGCTTTAGCTGGTGACGCATTGGGAGATTATATCTTCGGACTTGACCCACAGCTTCTGATAGATTCAGCGATTACAATACTGGCAATGTTTGTGTTGTTTTTGTTGCTTTCTTACCTGCTTTTTGTTCCGGCAAGAAATCTTTTGCAAAAAAGGCAGGATGGAATCCGGGAACAGATGGAAACAGCAGCCAGAGAAAGAAGTGATGCCGAGCAGTTCAAGGCTGAGTATGATGCAAAATTAAAAAACGTTGAAAAAGAAGCAGAAGAGATTTTGACGGAAACGCGAAAGAAAGCCTTGAAAAAAGAAAATGACATTGTCAATGAGGCAAAACAGGAAGCAGCCAGAGTTCTTGACAGAGCAAGCCGTGAGGTAGAACTGGAAAAGAGCAAGGCAAAGGATGAAGTGAAACAGGAAATGATATCTGTGGCAACTGCTATGGCTGGAAAGATTGTGGCAACCTCTCTTGATGAAGAAAAACAGTCGCAGTTAATTGCAGATACTTTAGAAGAGATGGGTGATGAAACATGGCTAAGTTAGTATCAAAAACATACGGCGAAGCCCTGTTTGAGGTCGCCGTAGAAGAAGGCACAATTGATTCTCTGATGGAAGAAACAGAGGCAGTGCTTGCTATTTTTCAGGAAAATGAAGAATATGTAAAATTGTTGAATCATCCTAAAATCACGGTGGAGGAAAAAGTTTCCATGCTGAAAGAAGCGTTTGCTGGAAAAGTATCCGACCAGTTGACAGGACTTCTTACTACGGTGGTAGAAAAAGGAAGGTTCGCAGAAATAGAAAATATTCTCAGCTATTTTCAGGAACAGGTTCGGGAATATAAAAAAATCGGAACAGCTGTTGTTACTTCTGCCGTTTCACTGACACAGGACGAAAAAGACAGTATCGAGGATAAGTTGTTAAAGACAACCTCATATAAGTCTTTCCGTATGCAGTATTCGGTTGATGAAAGTCTGATTGGTGGCATTATCATTCAGATAGGCGACAGGGTAGTTGACAGCAGTATTCGTACAAAACTGGCAAATATGGCAAAAGATTTGTCCAAAATCCAGTTAGCAAAATAAAGAATCAGCAAAGTAAAAGATAAATAACATTTCTGCTGTTGAGCAGGAATTATGTGCTTAATTTATTAGAAAATCAAGAAAGAAGGTGCACAAGTATCATGAATTTGAAGCCTGAAGAAATTAGTTCGGTAATCAAAGAACAGATTAAGAACTATAGTACCAAATTCGAAGTATCGGATACGGGTACAGTAATCCAGGTTGCCGATGGTATTGCCCGTATTCATGGACTGGAGAAGGCAATGCAGGGTGAACTTCTTGAATTTCCGGGCGAAGTTTACGGCATGGTATTAAACCTTGAGGAAGACAATGTCGGTGCTGTACTCTTAGGTGACCAGAAGAATATCAATGAAGGAGATATCGTTAAAACAACCGGAAGAGTAGTAGAAGTGCCGGTAGGTGATGCAATGCTGGGACGTGTTGTAAATGCACTTGGCCAGCCAATCGACGGAAAAGGACCTATCAAGACAGACAAATATCGTCAGATAGAAAGAGTTGCTTCTGGTGTTATTTCCAGAAAATCAGTAGACACTCCTTTGCAGACAGGTATTAAAGCGATTGATTCGATGGTTCCAATCGGAAGAGGTCAGCGTGAGCTGATTATCGGTGACCGTCAGACAGGTAAGACTGCCATCGCAATTGATACGATTATCAACCAAAAAGGACAAAACGTAAAATGTATTTATGTGGCAATTGGTCAGAAAGCTTCTACGGTTGCCAGTATTGTAAAAAAATTAGAAGAATTTGGAGCAATGGATTATACGACTGTTGTAGCATCAACAGCAAGTGAACTGGCTCCATTGCAGTATATTGCACCATATTCCGGATGTGCGATTGGTGAAGAGTGGATGGAAAACGGAGAGGACGTGCTGGTTATCTATGATGACCTGACAAAGCATGCTGCTGCTTACCGTACACTTGCCCTGTTATTAAAACGTCCACCTGGACGTGAGGCATATCCTGGAGATGTATTCTATCTGCATTCCAGACTGTTAGAGCGTGCTGCACGTCTTTCGGACAAACTGGGTGGTGGTTCACTGACAGCATTGCCTATTATTGAAACACAGGCCGGTGACGTATCAGCTTACATTCCTACGAATGTTATTTCCATCACAGATGGACAGATTTATCTGGAAACAGAAATGTTTAACGCAGGTTTCCGTCCGGCTGTAAACGCAGGTTTATCCGTATCACGAGTTGGTGGTTCAGCGCAGATTAAAGCGATGAAGAAAATTTCCGGACCAATCCGTATCGAACTGGCACAGTATCGTGAACTGGCAGCATTTTCGCAGTTTAGTTCTGATTTGGACCCTGAAACAAAGGCACAGCTGGCACAGGGAGAACGTATCCGTGAAATTCTGAAGCAGGACCAGTACAATCCAATGCCTGTTGAAAATGAAGTTATCATTATTTATGCAGCAACAAAGAAATATCTGCTTGATGTAGAAGTAGAAGATATTCTGGACTTTGAAAAAGGATTGTTTGAATTTATCGACACCAAGTATCCTGAAGTTCCGGAGAGCATCCGTGAAACAGGAGAAATAAAAGAAGATATCGAACAAAAACTGATTCAGGCAATCGAAGCGTTCAAGGCAGAGTTTAGCAAGAACAGATAGAGAGGTGTGATGATATGGCCTCAATGAGAGATATTAAAAGGCGTAAGGAGAGTGTCCAGAGTACCGGGCAGATTACGAAAGCAATGAAACTGGTGTCTTCCGTTAAACTGCAGAAGGCACGTGTTGGTGCAGAAGTATCCAAACCATATTTTGATACGATGTATGATGCCGTCGCTGGTATGATTGCCAAATCCGGTCAGATGTCACATCCGTTTCTGCAAAAAAGCCAGTCCGACAAGAAGGCTGTTATCCTGATTACATCTAACAGGGGACTTGCCGGTGGCTACAATTCCAACGTTGTAAAACTTATCACGAAAGATGAGCGTTTCAACAAGGAAAATACCATCATTTATGCAGTGGGTAGCAAAGGCCGGGACAGTATGGAACGGCTGGAATATCAAATCGCAAACGATTATTCCGAGGCAATGAATGAACCACTTTACAGTGATGCTACACAAATCGGCAAGGAAGTTTTAAGCCAGTTTGTGCAGGGAAATATCGGTGAGATTTATCTGGCGTATACGATATTCAAAAATACGGTAGTGCAGATTCCGACACTGACGAAACTGCTTCCGATTGACGCAGAAGATATTGTATCAGAAGAAGAGGATGTTTCGGAAGACCCGATAGACAAAATTACGCTGATGAATTATGAGCCGGAGCCGGAAGAAGCGTTGGATGCCATCATTCCAAAATATATCAACAGTCTGATATATGGTGGTCTGGTAGAGTCATTTGCCAGTGAAAACGGTGCCCGTATGCAGGCAATGGATTCGGCTACAAGCAATGCAGAAGATATGATAAGCGACCTGTCGCTGAAATACAATAGAGCAAGACAGGCATCCATTACACAGGAACTGACCGAGATTATTGCAGGTGCGTCTGCAATTTCTTAGAAGAGAAGCGTAAGAAAACATTTCAGATAAAAAGAAATGGAAACAAAAACAAAGTAAAGGAGTGAATGTATAAAAATGGCAGATTTAAATACAGGTAAACTCACTCAGATTATCGGTGCCGTTCTGGATATTAAGTTTCCAGAAGGAAAACTTCCGGAAATCTATGATGCGATTAATATACCATTAAAGGATGGAAAAAAACTTGTGGTAGAAGTATCACAGCATCTGGGTGACGATACGGTTCGCTGTATTGCAATGGGACCAACAGACGGACTTGTCCGTGGTATGGAAGCCGTGGCAACAGGTGGACCAATCAGTGTTCCTGTTGGAGAGGCAACACTGGGACGTATGTTTAATGTACTGGGTGAGCCGATTGATGAAAAACCGGCACCGGAAGGAGTACAGTACGACCCGATTCATAGAAAAGCTCCTACATTTGAAGACCAGTCAACAGAAACAGAGATTCTGGAAACAGGTATCAAAGTCGTTGATTTGCTTTGCCCATATCAGAAAGGTGGAAAAATCGGTCTGTTTGGTGGTGCAGGTGTAGGTAAAACAGTATTGATTCAGGAGTTAATTACAAATATTGCACAGGAGCACGGTGGATATTCCGTATTTACCGGTGTAGGAGAGCGTACCCGTGAAGGTAACGACCTCTATTATGAAATGATTGAGTCCGGCGTTATCGACAAGACAACAATGGTATTTGGTCAGATGAATGAGCCACCTGGAGCACGTATGAGAGTTGGACTGACAGGACTGACAATGGCAGAAAATTTCCGTGACCGTTCAGGAAAAGATGTCCTTCTCTTTATTGACAATATTTTCCGTTTCACACAGGCAGGTTCGGAAGTATCTGCATTGCTGGGACGTATGCCAAGTGCCGTAGGTTATCAGCCGACATTGCAGACAGAGATGGGTGCATTGCAGGAACGTATCACTTCTACAAAGAAAGGTTCTATTACGTCAGTACAGGCCGTTTATGTGCCTGCAGATGACCTGACAGACCCGGCTCCGGCTAACACATTTGCCCATCTGGATGCGACAACGGTTCTTTCCCGTTCCATCTCAGAGTTAGGTATTTATCCGGCAGTAGACCCACTGGAATCTACTTCACGTATTCTGGACCCTCACGTTGTTGGGGAAGAGCACTATAAAGTAGCACGTGGTGTACAGGAAATTCTTCAGAAATACAAAGAACTGCAGGATATCATTGCAATTCTTGGTATGGATGAGTTGTCAGAAGAGGATAAGATTGTAGTAAACAGAGCCAGAAAAGTGCAGAGATTCTTATCTCAGCCATTCCACGTAGCAGAGCAGTTTACGGGACTTCCTGGACAATATGTTCCTTTGTCAGAAACCATTCGTGGTTTCCAGGAAATTCTGGATGGTAAGCATGATGATATTCCGGAAAGCTACTTCCTGAACGCAGGAAATATTGATGATGTAGTTGCCAGAATGGAATCAAAATAGAAAGGAGATATCCTATGGCTGACAAGACGTTCAACCTGCAGATTATCTCCCCTACCCGTATCTTTTTCGACGGAGATGTTACGATGGTAGAAATGAAGACGACGGAAGGGGAAATTGGTGTTCTGGCCGGACACATCCCTCTTACCGCCATCATTGAACCGGGTGTCATTAAAATCAGACAGGAAGATGAAGTCAAAGAAGCAGCACTTCATGACGGATTCGTTAAAATCCAGAAGGATAATGTCGTTATTCTGGCAGAGTCCTGCGAATGGCCTGATGAGATTGATGTGGAACGTGCAAAAGAGGCAAAAGAGCGTGCAGAACGCCGGTTGAAAAGTGGCAAAAAAGAAGTAGATGTACTTCGTGCCGAACTTGCATTAAAGAAAGCGATTACCCGGATTAATCTGGCAGGAAAATAGAATAGAAAAACAAAAAGCCGGAGCACCTGCTATCAAAGCGAAGTGCCCCGGCTTTTCCAATAGTATTCTTTAAGAGAGGTAGTTTGCATAATCCTCTGCTGTAGTTACACCGTTTTTCCAATCATCCATTTTTTTCATAGCGGCATCATAGGTATCCTGGCAAAGTTTTGGAAGTTCCTCACCCCATGCACTGGTAGCCTGTTTGAATCCTTTGGTAATCGCTTCCTTTAATTCGTCAGCTTTTTCCGTATCGCCACCACTCAATGCAATTGCCATACTTACCAGACGGTCAGATGTCTGCTCAACGCCCCAGTATCCGTCATCAGCAACGTCTTTCTGTGCCTGCGCAATGTCTTCCGGGCTGGCAAGCTTTGATGCCTGACGGAAGGTATCAGCAAGACCGGTAGAGGAAGCAAGGTCAAATGTGCCTTTCTGCTTATTTAAAAGTTTCTCTACCAAAGACTGCATAGACTGCATTCTGCTTTCCTGGTCAGCTTTTAACTTTTTGATAATGCTTTCTCTGTTATAAATCTGGTTTGCGTTGTCCTTTTTTGTTGTGGATGACTTTTCATAAACTGCTGCTGCGTCTTTCTCTTCTGTAGCAGCTGCTGTTTCCTGAGCCGTTTTCGTTGTAGAAGTGGCTGTGGTTGCAGCATAAGTAGTTGTATTATTGTTTACTGTCATATCCATAATAATAGAACCTCCTTTTCCTGAAACTGTTTTCTGCTTTGTTCATCCGTGAACTTACTGCCTGTCATAATCGCATATCCTGCTACAATTATGTAGTATTTTTATAACTTCGCTACCTTGTTATAAAAAGTATGGATTGTGACAGATATCTTTGTATAATTAATATCGGATGAAATGAAAAAAATATTAGTGCCTTATTCCGGAATTTTTGTCTGGCAGAGAATAATGTCATAACCAGAGTATTTTTCCTGTGCAGACTGCAATGCGAAACGGGCAAGAATTTCATCCTGAAAAAGACCATAAGTTGTCGGACCACTGCCACTCATCAGCGCACCGATTGCACCATTTTGCAGGAAAAACTCTTTTATTTCGCCAATAACCGGATATTTAGGAATCGTGACGGTTTCCAGCACATTAGAAAGATTCTGCGCCATAGTAACCATATCTTTCCTGCTGATGGCATCCATTACTTTCATAGTGTCCGGATGATAGGACAGATGTTCCAAATCCAGATGATTGTAAACATAGCCGGTACTTACGGAGATATCCGGCTTGATTAACAGTGTCCAGAGAGGGGGCAGCTCGTCAAGCGGTGTAAGGATTTCACCGATACCTTCTGAGAGCATTGTTCCCTTACGGATGCAAAAAGGAACATCAGCACCGAGCGTCACGCCCAGTTCGCATAATTCTTCCGTAGTTAATGTCAAATCATACAGTTTATTGATGGCTGCCAGCGTCGCTGCACAATCAGTACTTCCACCTGCAAGTCCTGCAGCAGCAGGAATGTTTTTGGTCAGATGTATATCAAATCCATAAGGAATAGAGTATTTTTTTTGCATTAAAGCAGCTGCCTTGTAGACCAGATTTTTCTCAGGCGGAATCTTGTCAGGCAGTTCCTTGTTCATAGTCAGTTTAATATCCAGAGAACCTGTCGGCACAATCGTGATTTCGTCATAGATGTCAATGGTCTGCATAATCATTTGCAAATCGTGGTAGCCGTTGGGACGGCGTCCGGTTACATCCAGCGTCAGATTGATTTTGGCAGGTGCTTTCACAGTGATTTGATTCGGCATAAAAACCTCCTTTGTAATAAGAAAAGATATTCTTGTATTCATATCATAACTAGAAATGAAAAATGTGTCAATTTCAAATGAAAAATGTGCTATTTTCTTTTGCACTTTATACCTAGATGTGGTATAGTAAATAGAGTATGCTTACAATATGTAGAAAGAAACAAAAAGTAATTGAAACAGATAGATGAATGAGTGGTTGGAGGCGAAAGATGAAGAGAAAAATCGCAATTCTGGGAGGCTGTGTCATTTTGTTCGCCGGTGTCCTGTCAACGCAGATGGGACATTTTAAGGCAGGACTTGACAGTAAACCGACTGGCACCCCGGCAAAGGAATATGAATATTATTATAATGAGAACGAAGAGGATTCGGAGAATACGGATATGGCAGAAGGAGAAATTACGCCGGCTACGGAAACGCCAGCAGCGCAATTGATTGATGTCAATACAAAGCCGGACAGTTATTCGGTGTTAGTTAACCGGGAATATCCTATTTCAAAAGATTATATACCGGCTGACCTGGTAGTGCCGAATGTGCCATTTAGTTTTTATGGCATTTATGAGAAAAGTTATGTACGCCAGCGTGCAGCAACAGCACTGGAAGATTTGTTTGGTGCAGCGAAGGAGTCAGGATATACATTAAAACTGGTGTCTGCTTATCGTTCCTATGACAGACAAAAGCAGATTTACAATAACAATGTCAGCAAAAGAGGCGTCAAAAAGACGGATAAAGTTTCGGCAATGCCGGGAACGAGTGAACACCAGACAGGACTTGCCATTGATGTTTCCTGCAGTGCCGTAGGATGTACCATTGAGGAGTCTTTTGGAAATACGGACGAGGGAAAATGGTTAAAGAAAAATTGTTATAAGTATGGATTTATTATCCGTTACCCGAAAAACAAAACGGATATAACGGGATATTCATATGAACCGTGGCATATTCGTTATGTAGGAAAAAATCTTGCCAAACATCTTGTGAAAAATAAGATAACATTGGAAGAATATTATCAGTTGACAACATTAGATGAGGCCGTGCAGGAAGAGGTAGTCCAGGATACGGATACCAGTATGGCAAATGAGCCACAGATGACGGCAGCACCGACACCGAAGGCAACCATTAAGCCGACGGCTAAGCCAACGCCAAAAGCGTCAAAGAAACCAAAGAAGACAGCAAAACCAAAGGCAACGCCAAAATCATCAAAAAAACCAGAAAAGACGGCAAAACCGGCAAAAACGCCGAAGCCGGTCAAGACACCGAAGCCGACGCAAAAACCGGTAGTCACAAAACATCCGGCAGCGACGCAGGCACCTGTTGTCACGAAGCCACCGGAAGATTCGGAAACATCTTCTGATTCCGGCAGTGACGCAGAAAATCAAGAATAATCATACCGTATGGGGGAAGAAATATGAGACTTTTATTGGTAGCAATTTATTTGATTTTATATACGATAATCAGCATTCCGTTATATCTGGTTATGTTTATTATTGGCAAAATAAATCCTCAGAAGCGTGCTGTTATTGCACAGAAAATTGTCAATACAATAGGATTCAGACCGATTCTGTTTTTGTCCGGTGTAAAATTAACTGTCAAGGGCAGGGAAAACATCCTGCAGGACCAGGCAGCACTTTATGTATTTAACCACAAAGGATTTTTCGATATTCTGGCCGGATATACTACGGCACCGTATCCTACGGCGTATGTATCCAAAAAGGAAATCGGCAAAGTGCCGATGGTATCACGCTGGATGAAATTTATGAATTGTCTGTTTTTAGACAGGGATAATATCCGTCAGGGATTACAGACTATTTTGCAGGGTGTTGAACTGCTGAAAAATGGCACTTCTGTATATATTGCACCAGAAGGAACGAGAAATCCGGGAGATGAACTGCTCGAATTTCACGAAGCAAGTTTTAAACTGGCAGAAAAATCAAAGTGCCCGATTGTGCCGGTTGCCATTAACAATACCGATGCCGTCTTTGAACAGCATCTTCCGTGGATTCGCAAGGCACACGTTATTATAGAGTATTGTGAGCCGATTTATATGGATGAGATGGAGCGCAGTGAGAAGAAACAGATTGGGCAGACGGTAAGAAGCATTCTGCAGGAAAGAATCAACCAGAACAAAGCCGAACTGTAGAAAAGTGTCTGTTAAAACCGTCGCAGGATAAACAACAGAGCAAAACCCTTCGCCGAAATTGACGCAGGATAAACAGTAGAGGAAAAATCGTCCGGCGAAACCGGCGCAGATGATAGAAAATGAAAGCAAAAACTTATCAGAAAGTTTTTGAAATCTATTTTCAGAAAGAAAAAAATATGATATGCTAACAGTTAGGGGATTTTTACGGAGCGTTTTCTGCCATATATAGGGCAGTGATTCCGGGAAAAGAAAAATTTCCCGAATATCGTACAGAAAAAAGGAGATTACATGAATAATTTGAATTTAGTGCCTGTATTTGGAATCAGCACAGGAGTTATCGTAGCAATTGTAGTTATTGTAGTATTAATTGCAGCATTAGTTGCATTAAGTATTTATGGAAAGAAGTTGCAGGACCGTCAGGAAGCATCCCAGAGAGAACTGGAAAACGCTTCCCAGAGTGTGACATTTCTCGTAATCGACAAGAAGCATATGAAACTGAATGAGGCAGGATTGCCACAGATTATGTTAGAGCAGACACCAAAGTATATGCGTGGACGCAAAGTGCCGATTGTAAAGGCAAAAATCGGTCCAAAGATTATGTCATTAATCTGTGATGAAAAAATCTTTGATTTAATTCCTGTAAAGAAAGAAGTCCGTGCTATGGTAAGTGGTATTTACATTATGGATGTCAAAGGACTTCGCTCTAATCTGGAAGCAAGAAAGAGAAAACTGAAATTCTCAGAGAAAATGCGTATGAAAATGGATGAATTAAAGAAAGAAGAAAAGGAAGCAGACAAAAAAGATAAGAAAGGCAAGAAAAAGAAATAAATAAATAGTAACAGGTACCGTAAAACAAAATTATCGGATACCATCTGCATTCATCTGAATCGTACATTTAGAAACCGGGCAGTTGTTCAGGCTCAGAAAATAAGTGATGCAAACGGATAAAGAGTCTGCATCTTCCTGAATGGAAAGTTGCTTGGTTTCTATCATCATATCGAAATTACCAAAAGGTGTCTGATAAACGCCATAGTGCTTTTTGCCCTGCTCAAAGTGCATTTGTGTGTTTATCGCACCTTTTTTTGTGATATGGACAGCATCTTTGCTGATTTTCAGCAGGTTTCTGGTAGCTGTCTGCTGTGCGTTGTCTTCTTCAGTGTATTCGTTGTATTTAATAATATGTTTGTCAGAGAGCATGGCATAATTTGCCTCATAAGTATTTTCAATGCTTTCTTCTGAAATATCATGCTGTGTGCCCTGCACCGTGATTTTGATTTTCTTCTGGTTCACTTTTTTCTCCTGCCTTTGTTCTATAGTATACTTTGATGATTTCCATATTTTTCCATCATTTGATTTTGGTATTTTACTGTTGTTTTTGTCATATCGACGGAACAATTATGAACATATCATAGCACAAATTGTCGGGTTTGCCTATTCCCCGGACGAAAACCAGTCTAAGAATCCGGAACGGATTTCCGGCTTTTCTTCCAGACTATCGTAGGCCTCTTCTGACAGATTCTGTTGCAACTTCTCTTTGGAACTGTCTGGTACGACAGCTGTAGTTTCGTCCACGAAGCAAAGACTTGGAAACAGGACGCACCACCAGTTATATCCTGCAGCTTTGCCGATTTCAACGCAAAGTGCCTGATAAACACCTTCCGGAAATGTCAGGTCGCCATATTTCTTTTCGGGAAAATAGCGAGGCACCAGGGATACAGTAACCATATCATCACAGTCGTAGCGACGGAGAACCGATTGTGATACTGCCTGAATATAAGCCTGTTCTTCCAAAATAATTTTGCGTGCATCGGCAACAGAAGAAGTGTTTTTTAACTGATTTTGTAAAGAGGAAATAATTTCGTCACGCACTTTCATTTTTAATTGCTGGTCAGCATCGGTATCGCTGTTGGCAATAATATGAAGACGGACAACGTGGTCAGCAATATCTTCCTGAATCTCTTTTTGGTGCCGGGACTGGGACGCTGACACATTTGCCGGAGAAAGGGTATTTTCTTTGGCACAAAGGCGAAAACCTGTCAGTAATAATGCAAAAGTCATAGAATATACAAATAGTTGCAGTATGATTTTTGGTGTGTGTAACATATATGTGCTCCTTTCGGGATAAAAATAATTTGTGTGCAATGCTTTGCTGAAAATGGCAAATGCTGTGCTGTTATGTGACAGTATTGCCGGAAAAACAAAAAGTAAACAAAAACAGCACAGCGAAAATGATACAAAACCGGAAAAGAATGCAAAAATTCATAAAATGTGTTATGATAAAAAGAAGTACTTTATGACAGGGTGATTTCATAGAGTTACTGAGTAATGGAGGTAAGATATGAGTAATGATAGAAGAGATTTTGAACCTATGCTAAATATTCCGACGATGGAAGAGCTCGACAGACAGTGGCAGGAAATGCAACGGGAGCAGAATACATCCGGACGTCAGGCTTCAGGAAGAGGCCGTCAGATGGGAAGCAGAAATGGTGCTTCCAACCGTCAGGCAGGTAATAGAAATACTACTTCAAATCGTCAGGCAGGCAACAGAAATAGTGTTTCCAACCAGAATAAAAGAAGTGCTTCAGCAAGCCGTGTCCGGGCTGAACAGACGCAGTCGAAAAAGCAGAGAAAGGGAAAGAAACCAAAGAAATTTAAAAAATTCCGTTTGTTTATGAAGATATTTTTCCTTCTTTTGCTTATTATCCTTCTGGGTGTTCTGGTTGTATTTTATGTTAAATACGGCGACGATTTATTGCGCTGGAAGCGTGAGGCAAAACAAGTCGTAGAAGAGTCGAACAAGGGAACATTCCGTGCTTCGGAAACAAGTACCATTTATGCGTCGAACAAGAAACCGATAGCAAAACTGCGTGGGGATAAGGATTCCAGTTATCTCGAATTTGAAGACATTCCTCAGGAAGCAATTGACTGTATGGTAGCAACGGAAGACCGTGATTTTTATGAGCACTCCGGTGTCAGCATACTTTCCTTTGGTAAGGCAGCCGTGCTGTATGTCAAAGGAAAAATGACAGGCGAAGGTACAACACGTGGTGGTAGTACGATTACCCAGCAGGTTGCTAAAAACGTATTTCTGACAAATGAACGGACAGAAGAGCGTAAAATCAGGGAAATTTTCATCGCTCTGGAAATGGAAGAAAAATATACCAAAGATGAAATTATGGAATTTTATCTGAATACCATCTGCTTTGCGAATGGCCATTTCGGAATTGAGGCAGCAAGCAAGGCATATTTTAGCAAGTCAACGAAAGAACTGGATTTGGCAGAAATCGCATTTTTATGTGCTATTCCAAACAGACCAACGTATTACAATCCTTTGGAAAATTATGATGCGACAAATGAACGAAAAGAGCGTATCTTAAAGCAGCTTCTGGAAGAGGGCAAAATATCGGCAGCAGAATATAGTGATGCTGTTTATGAAAAAATCATTCTAGACCCGGCAGAGGCAATCAAAACGCAGGATTATATGGCAACATATGCCATTACCTGTGCAACAAAAGATTTGATGAAAAAGCAGGGCTTTGAGTTTAAGACAGATTTCGCGACGGATGAGGAGCAGGAAGAGTACGAAAAAGAATACAAGACGCTGTATGAAGAATGTCACAGTTCTTTGTACACGGGTGGATATCAGATTTATACTTCGTTAAGCAGTAGCAAGCAGAGTAAACTGCAGAAAAAGGTCAACCAGACATTGGCCGGTTTCAAATCAAAGACAAAAGATGGTGTATACAAATTGCAGGGAGCTGCAACGTGTATTGACAATGAGACCGGATTTGTAGTAGCCGTTGTTGGTGGACGAAAGCAGAAAAATACGACAGGATATACGTTAAACAGAGCGTTCCAGAGTTACCGTCAGCCGGGAAGTTCCTTCAAACCACTTGTGGTATATACGCCACAGTTGGAGAGAAATTATACACCAAATACGATTGTGGACGACACATATTTTGAGGGAGGTCCTAAGAACTCAGACGGCTCTTACTCCGGTAAAATTCCGTTGCGTTCAGCAGTAGAACGTTCTAAGAATGTTATCGCATGGAAACTGTTCCAGGAACTTACGCCAAAAGTAGGTTTAAAATATGTTCTAAATATGAATTTTTCACAAATTGTAGACAGTGATTATTATCCGGCAGCATCGTTAGGAGGACTGACAAATGGTGTCAGCACAGTGGAAATGGCAGCAGGATATGCAACGATTGAAAATGACGGAATTTACAGGGAACCGACCTGTATTAAGAAAATTACAGATTCCAGTGGAAATGTTATTTTGAATAATATGAAAAACCGTGATTCCAAGCAGGTATACAAAAAGAATGCAGCACGCACAATGACTGATATTCTGGAAGGCGTATTGACCCGTGGTACAGCTCACGGAAGAGGATTGTCCAATATGCCTAGTGCAGGAAAAACCGGTACAACAAGTGATAAGAAAGATGGATGGTTCTGTGGCTACACGCCTTACTATACAACAACGGTATGGGTAGGATACGATTCGCCTCAGACGCTGAGTGATTTGTATGGTTCTACCTATCCTTTGACCATATGGCATGACTTTATGGAAGAAATTCATGACGGCCTTGACCGGAAAGAATTTAAAACAGCAGATTCTGTCGTGAAAAAGAAGAAAACGACAACAGATTCGGAAGAGGAAGAAGAAGCGACAATAACAGAAGAACCGGATGATGTGGATGTGACAGATGAACCAGAAGAAACGGCGAAGCCAAAGGTAACGAAAAAGCCGGTAACAAAAACGCCAAAGCCGACAGCAGAGCCGGCTCCGGAAGAGGAAGAACCAGTGGAGGACATTCCGGCTGAGGAAGAACCGGCTGAGGATATTCCGGATGATGTGAGTGAATAAGCGATACGACAGAAAATGGAATGGCAGGAAAAACTGTGCGACAGAAAGTTGTATAGCAAAAGGCTGTGCGATAGCAGGTTGCTAAAAACGTATTTCTGATAAAGGAACAAACAGAAGAATGAAATCAGGGAAATGGAGAAGATATGGTCAGTATTAGTCTTTGTATGATAGTAAAAAATGAGGAAAAAGTACTTGCCCGGTGTCTGGATAGTCTGGCACCCGTTATGGATGAAATCATCATTGTGGATACGGGCTCTACGGATTCCACAAAAGAAATAGCAAAGCGTTATACATCGCAGGTTTATGATTTTGCGTGGACGGGAAGCTTTGCCGATGCCAGAAATTATGCTGCCTCTAAGGCAACGAAAGAATATATTTATACAGCTGATGCTGATGAATTTGTTGACAGGGAAAATCAGGAAAAACTGTTGCAGTTAAAATCGATTCTTTTGCCGGAAATCGAAATGGTGCAGATGTTATACTGCACAAACGGCGAGAATAACACGGTTTACAATTTTGAAAAAGAATACCGGCCCAAATTATATCGCCGGTTGCGCAAGTTTGTCTGGATAGACCCGATTCACGAAACACTTCGCACGGACCCGGTGGTGTATGACAGTCAGATAGAAATACAGCACTGTCCGGAAGGAAATCATGCAAAGCGTGATTTGGAGGCACTTTGTTGTGCCGGTATGCGTAAGGAGCGTTTTTCAAAGAAACTGCACCATATGTATGCAATGGAATTATATATATCAGGAAAAGAGCAGGATTTTGTTGATGCGATTCCTGTTTTTGAAAAGACATTAGAAGAAGATGGCCGCAGTATGGAAGAAGTCAAAGAAGCAATGTGCGTACTGGCAAGGGCATACCGGATAGAAAATAATTTGCCAAAGTTTTTTGGATTTGCCCTAAAGGATGCTGTTACGGCTTCCTGTGCCGAAATTTGCTGTGAATTAGGAAAATATTATGAATCAGAAGGCGATTTGGCAGAAGCAGCATTGTGGTATCAGAATGCTGCAACAGAAACAGAAAGCATTCTGGATATCCGTACTTCGCAGGAAATACCACGGGAAGGATTGAAACGCTGTGGCATAGAAACGGAGGATACACATGGCGAATAATGATTATATGACAATCGATGAGAAGACAGTAGAAGAAATCCAGAAAAAACTGCCGGAAGAAAGCAAATTATATGAACTGGCTGATTTATTTAAAGTTTTTGGCGATTCGACACGGATTAAGATTCTGTATGTTTTATTTGAAAATGAAATGTGTGTATATGATATTGCCAGTCTGCTCAATATGACGCAGAGTGCAATATCACATCAGTTGCGTATCTTAAAGCAAAACCGTCTGGTAAAATACCGTAAGGAAGGAAAAACGGTGCTATATTCCCTTGCAGATGAACACGTATTTACGATATTGCGTCAGGGAATCGAACACGTTGAGGAATAGCAGTCTGCAATTATGTTATTTCTATGAAATTTCCGAAGCAGGAATTGACAATCGGTAACGGCAATGTTACTATCAGCAAAGAAACGAAAACACTGGTTTCAGGTAAGGGGGCTTTTATGAACAAGAAAAATCAGGAATTATTTTTTAGTGAAGAACAGGATGAAGTGGCAGTTATTACGCTTACTGACGAAGACGGCAAGGACGTGGAGGCAGAAGTAGTCGCTGCACTCGAAATCGAGGAGTTAGGCAAGGAATATATTGCCGTTATGCCGATACAGCCGGCAGAGGACTTTGAAGAGGGCGAGGCTGTTGTTTTGGAGTATTCCGAGGATGAAAACGGCGAACCTGTATTTGACAATATAGATGAAAGTGAATATGACATTGTAACACAGGCGTTTGACCAGTTTATGGCAGAGATTGCCGGAGAAGACGAGGAATATGATGAGGAATATGTTGAAACAGGCGATTTGATTGATGACATCGAAGAGATTCTTCCGGGTATTTCCATTAAGAAAGACTAAGCAGGAAAGATTTGTGAAAGAAAGTCTGGCATCGTAAAAACGTGCCGATAACAAGGATTATAAAAACATATCAAAGTAAGTATATTAAAGAAAATATATCAAAGAAAGCATACGGAAGTTATCCGGCGTAGTATCAGTTGCCGGATAAACCATATGCTTTCTTTTCTTTTTCCATCTCAAAATAAAGGCGCAGGATATTCCAGTTTGCATTTGTCGGAGTCATTACAGCTTTATAGTCAGGATAAATGTGTTCTTTTTTGAGTGCTGCCAGCATTTTATCAAACTTTTTCTCAGGGATATTGCAAAATACCATCAGGCTTTCAGAAGGCGCGTCACCCTGATATTCTTCAGAAGGCACCGTTACGCCCTGATACAGGGATTTTAAGGTTTCCTTATAGCAGTTTGTATCAATGCAGCATACTTTGATTTTCATACGCGCTGCAAGACGTCTGATTTGTTCTGTTTCTTTTATTTGAAATAATAAAATTTTTTCCATAGATTCCTCTTTTCCGGGCAGGCCTGATGCGACAAGGCATAGTATTGCCCTTTTCAGATGATTTTACTGACATAAAAAAGCCATGTCAAGGCAGAAATTTCAACATTTAATACTTTTGTAATATTTTTTGGGAAAACTTAATTATTCTGATACATTTTCTTACCGTATATGTACTATAATAAACTTTGCTGTGCAGGCATAGAATGATACAAAACAGACATAAATTTTGCCGTGCAGCCACAGATTTTAATGGAAATAACGTTGTCAGGCATATCTGCCAGCGTGGCTTCATAATAATAAAGACAATCAAGTATAAGAGGAAAAGGTGGAAACAATGACAAAAGAAGGGAAAACGACACAGGAACAGGACAAGGCAGCAAAGCAGGAAACGGCAACGCAACAGGACAAGGTGACGGGTGCAGCAAAAAAGAAGTTCGATACCCGTTTTCTTCTGGGAGGTACCATTGCTTTGGCCGTACTTATTATAGCATCGGTTTTGCTATACCAGAAATTGCATTATGCTAACAGATGGTATCGTTATACTTATATCAACGAAGTGGATGTATCAGGACAGACACTTGCTGAATCTAAGAAGACGCTGGAAAACCAGTATGCTGATTATTCTTTGAAGATAACAGGGCGAGATGGTGGAGAACTGACAATTGACGGAGATGATATTAATTTTCAGTTTCAGATGCATTCAGAAATAGATACTCTTTTTGAAAAACAGCATGAGAAGTTCAAATTGTTTCACGACAAAGAAATGTGGACACAGAAGTTTAATATTTCTTATGATGAGCAAAAATTAAAAGAGATTATTACACAGTCAGAACTTGTTACCGGAAGCAGTGATTACAGTATTACGGCACCAAAATCAGCATTTGTTACATATGCAGCAGACAAGCAGCAATACATCTGCCAGAAAGAAGTTCCGGGGAACAAAATAGTAACTGAAAATCTGTTGTCTGTCGTACAGGAAACGATGAAAAAAGGTAGCAGCGAGTTAGATTTAACGAAGCAGGAAACCGGCGAAAAGGTTTATAAAAATCCAAAATATACAGCAGACAGTGAAGAAATTGCGTCACAGCTTAAGATGTGCAACAGTGCCGTGTCACGTTATATTGTCTGGAATATGGGCAAGGGCAATGTGGAACAGATAACACCTGCTGAAATTTCACAATGGATTAGTTGTAAGAATGGCAAAATCAAATACGATAATGAGAAAATCGAAGAGTGGGTGGAAGCGTTTTGTCTGAAATATAAAACAGTCGGTATCACAAGAAAGTTCAAGAGCCATACCGGAAAAATGGTCAAGGTTGCCGGAGGAGATTATGGCTGGCAGCTGGATTATGAAAATATGGTTAAGCAGGCCAAGAAGGCTTTGAAAGAAGCCATACCGGAAAGTGATACGCAGGCATACATTGAAAATCCAAATGAGGAAACAAAGAAAAAGATTACGCTGAAGCGCAAAGCAATTTATGCCAATACAGCTTACAAAAAAGATTATGTAAACTTTAAAAATGACTGGGACACAGAAAATTATACCGAAATATCAATTAAAGACCAGAAGGTTTATGTTTTCCGAAAAGGCAAATTAAAGTTCTCCTGCCGGTGCATCACAGGACGGCCTGTAGAAGGCAGACGGACACCAACGGGAACTTATTATATCAAAGAGCATAAAGCAGCATATACGCTGACAGGAGCCGATTATTCGACACCGGTAAAGAACTGGGTTCGCATTACCTGGACCGGAACAGGCTTTCATCCGGCAACCTGGCAGCCGTGGTCAAGCTGGAATAAGACAATGTACAAAACACGTGGTTCGCATGGCTGTATCAATCTGTCCGTCAGCGATGCCAAGAAGATTTATGACTTAACAAAGTACAGAGAACCGGTATTTATCTATTAAAGAATTTGCAAAAAGAAAAATCGTCCGAAAAGCAGATATGTTTCCTGCTTTCCGGGCGATTTTTTGATTTTAACTCTTAGCAAAGAGCTGATGTTTATTATCTGGTTTTGATATGATTTTATGTATTAATCTGCAATTAAGAATGGCGAATCAAGAACGGTAATCTCCGTTAATCTTAACATAGTCATAAGTTAAATCGCATCCCCAGGCTTTTGCCGTGCTATCTCCGTCCTGCAAGTCAATGTCAATATAGATTTCATCTTCTGCAAGGATTTTAGAAGCAAGGTCTTCGGAAAATTCTACGCCATAACCGTTACGGCATACAGCCATTTTTCCGGCACGGGAAGATAAATCAACATTGACTTTCATAATATCAAAGTCGGCATCAGCATATCCAATTGCACAGAAGATACGTCCACAGTTTGCATCTTCGCCAAACATAGCGCATTTAAACAAATCAGAACTGATAACGCTTTTAGCTACGGTAATGGCTGTTTCGACATCTTTTGCTCCACTACAGGTACATTCTAACATCTTGGAAGCACCCTCACCGTCTGCTGCCAGCATTTTCGTCATATTAGCCATAACAATATAAAGTGCCTGACGGAAGATTTCATAATCAGCATCTTTTTTGGAAATCGGTGCATTGCCTGCCAGACCATTTGCCATAACACTTACCATATCATTTGTTGAAGTGTCGCCGTCGATAGACAGACAGTTGTAAGTGATTTTTACAATGTCACTTAATGCTTCGTGAAGCATTTCAGAAGAGATGGCAGCATCTGTCGTAATAAAGTTCAAAGTGGTTGCCATATTTGGATGAATCATACCACTTCCTTTTGCCATACCACCAAGATAACAGGTTTTTCCCTGAATCTGAAACTCTACAGCTACTTCTTTTTTGACGGTATCGGTTGTCATAATGGCTTTGGCTGCCTCGATGTGTCCCTCTTTGGAACTTCCTGCTGCCAATGCCGGGATTCCGTTACGGAAAGGCTCGATGGAAAGTGGTTCTCCAATTACGCCGGTTGAAGCAACGATAACTTCTTCTTTTTGGATGCCGAGTTCTTTGGCCAATAAACCACAGGCTTCTTCAGCAATTTCCACGCCGTTTGCGTTGCAGGTATTTGCATTTTTAGAATTTGCGATAACAGCTTTTGCAATGCCGTTTGTCTTCTCCAGATGGCTTTTGGTTACGAGAATCGGAGCACCTTTTACCTTGTTCTGTGTGTATACGGCTGCTGCATTACACGGTGTTTCGCTGTAAATCATAGCCAGGTCATTTTTGGACTTATCACGGTTGATACCACAATTCAATCCGTTGGCAACAAATCCCTTTGCTGCACAAACGCCTCCCTCTACATATGAATATCCTTCAAACTGTTCCATTGTCATAATAAGTCATTCCTTTCTGCATTTATTTCACTAGTTTATAGTAGGCATTACTGATTTTGTTGTTATAAATATAGAAATCTAACAAAGGCTCGTTATTATCTGCTTTTCGCTGTATAAATTTGCCTTTTCTTTTATAGGTTCCGGTTGTTACCTGCTTAGCGTCCTGTGAGTCGGTGCCTGCTGCATAACTTAAAACTTCCTGCTGATAGGTTCCGTCCAGGTTAAATGCAATGGTCGTCCTGACTTCATCCGGCACTTCATATACAAAAGTTCCTTTAAAAGTATCCTCATCCGGCACTTCGCCTTCAAATAATTCACTTTCCACAACAAGATAATTACCGTCTTTTGCATAGGAATGTTCTTTTTTGGACTTTTCAGAAGTGGTAATGTACTTGCCGTTTTCCTCTTTGTAGCTGCCCTTGTCCAGTGTGCTTGACTGGTCCTTTGCAAGCAGTGTTTCTTCAAATGTCATATCGTTTGTGTTGAAGGAAATATAAAAAACAGTATTGTTGCTGTTTTCATCATTAATGACACACTCATAATTTTCAATGCCATTTCCTTTTGGCATGGATGCCGGTAATGCTGTTGATTCGGTCTTTGCCTTGTCCTGTGCTGTGTCTTCCTTCTTGTTATCCCAGAAAGTAGTGCCTAATACAATCAGCAATACCAGAACGGCTCCTGCAATGATGCAATCCATAATGATATTGCCCGGTTTTATTTTTTTCTGATTACTCATATTCCTATCTCCTTTATGCTAAGTTCGTTTCCCAAATCTATATTTGCTATATAAGATTTAAGACAACATATCTATCATAGCAGATATTCCAGAAAATAGAAATGTTTTCAAAAATTTTTCTGTAAATAATTCTTAAAAAGAAAAGAGCCATTTTCACTTTTTCTATAATTTTGCAGAAAAAACACTGTCGTTTTTCTGCAAGATTTTATAGAAAAATAAAATGGCTCGTATATCATATTATAATTAGTTGTCATATTTTTTATATAGTACACGAATTGCGTTCAGCACACAGAGCATAGCAACACCGGAGTCTGCAAAAACAGCCATCCACATAGAAGCAATACCACAAAGGCCAAGAACCATTATGGCAGCTTTGACAGCAAGGGCGAAGATTACATTTTGTTTGGCAATTCGTGCCGTTGCTTTGGCAATCCGGTAACTTTCCACGAGAGCTGTCAGGCGCGAAGTCATAAATACAACATCAGCTGCTTCTATGGCAGCATCAGCACCACTTCCCATTGCAGCACCGACATCAGCACCGGCCAGTACCGGCGCATCGTTAATGCCATCACCGATAAACATAACACTGCCTTTTTCCTCGCGTATTTTCTGCAGATTGTTTAATTTATCTTCCGGCATCTGGCGGGCAAAAAATTCATCGATTCCGGTTGCCTGCTGAATTGCCTGCGCATTTTCGTAGGTGTCACCTGTCAGCATAATCGTGTAGATACCTTTTGAGGCAATCGCGCGAATCGCCTCTTTGGAATCCTTTTTGATAATATCGTTAATCTGGATTCTACCGGCATATTCATTTTCACAAGCGACAAATACTTCGGTTCCGGCACCTTTTGTATTATCCTCCGGTATAGCAATGTTGTACCGGTTTAACAGTTTCTGGTTTCCACAAAGAATTTTTTTGTCATCAAGGGAAATAGCAACTCCCTCGCCTGAAAACTCGGTAACTTCTTTTGGCTTTCTTACCAGACAGTTTCTGACTTTTGCTTCCTCTAAAATGCTGGTGGCAATCGGGTGGGTTGATGCACTTTCAGCACTGGCTGCCAGCGAAAGCACTTCATCCTCGGTGTAACCAGAAGCGACAGTGATGGACTCGACTTTGAAATTTCCTTCCGTAATCGTTCCTGTTTTATCCATTACTACGGCTTTGATGTCAGCAAGTGTTTCCAGGGAAACGCCTCCCTTAAAAAGAATCCCTCGTTTGGAACCGGCACCGATTCCGGCAAAAAATGCAAGAGGAACACTTAAAACCAAAGCACACGGACAACTGATAATTAAAAAGGTCAGTGCCGTATAAATCCAGTAGGACCAGTTACCTGTAAAAAGAGAAGGGACAATAGCTGTTGCTAATGCCAGCACAACAACAAACGGAGTATAGATGCGTGCAAATTTTGTGATAAAACGGTCCATTTTTGGCTTGGAAGCAGCTGCATTTTCAACGGCTTCCAGAATACGAGTTACCATAGAATCTTCTAAGGCTTTTTCAACTTTTAGATATAAGATTCCGGAAGTGTTGACGCAGCCCGACAGGATTTGGCTGCCTGCTTTTACGGCAACCGGAACAGGTTCGCCGGTAACGGCTGAAGTATCAATACGGCTTTCGCCTTCCAAAACAACACCATCCAGCGGAATACGGTCACCCGGACGGATTTCGATGCAATCACCGATTTGAATTTCTTCCGGTGGAAGTTCTGTCACCACTCCGTCCTGATAAAGACGTACAATTTCAGGACGCATATCCACGGCATCCATAATCTGTTTTCTACTTTTGTTTACGGCGATATCTTCAAACAATTCGCCAATACGGTAGAAAAGCATAACACCTACTGCCTCGGCAAAATCACCAACAATAAAAGCACCGACGGTTGCAATGCTCATTAGGAAATTTTCATCAAATACTTTTCCTCGAAACAGATTTTTAATTGCAGTTACAACAATTTTGCCACCCAGAATAATGTAAGAAATGACAAAACAAATTTCAGGCAGATAAGAACTGATTTTCAGCACATTCTCTAAAATCATTGCTGCCAGGAAAAAGAGAATACCGGAAGGCAGTGTAATAAAGTCAGAATTTTCTGCTATAAACTGACGTAGTTTCCGGATACCCGCAGGACTGCTTTTTTCTGCCTGCTGTGTATGCGTGTGGCAGTCGCAGGATTTCTGGTGGTCGTGATGTCCTCCGTGACAGTTCTTGTGTTTGTTATTGTGGCAGTCGCAATGCTCATGCTCGTCATAGTGTTCCCGTTTATGCTCATCACAATGCTTGTGTTCATGACCGTGTTCGCCACAGTGTTCATGGTCATGCGAGTGCTCGTGGTGATGTTCTGTATTCTGTTTTTTTGCCACATTTCTCGCCAAAGGTTCTATTTTTGTGCCAGGCTCCATTTTATCAGCCAACGCCTGCAATTCTGGAAGAATACTGTCCGGATTTTGCGCCTCAACATATAACTGACTGGTAGTAAAAGAAAGTACAACCTGTTTCACTTCAGGCAGTTCATTCATTTTCTGCTCTAATTTCGCTGCACAGTTAGCACAGTCAATGCCGGTAATAGAATATTTTTTCTTCATAAACAGCCTCCTTTTTGAAATAGCATAAAAATTTATGTCAGGAAATTGAAAATCGTTTTCATATTATCTGTTCATATGAACAATTATTCATATGAACAATATCAATATAGCACAGGGGGAAGGAAAAAGCAACTGTTTGTTTCGGAAATTGTTTTGTTGTACCTGCCAGCATAGACTCCCTTTTCTATCAAGGGCACGCTCTCGCTGCGCAACCCTGCCAGGCAATTCAGGTCGTGGTTTTACCAGAAGACCTTTGCGTTGTAGCCAACTTGCAAATGCTAGATTTAAAGCAGAAATTAAATGTCAAAACCAGTAGAGCAACTACTTTGTATATGCTGGACTTGAAACAGAAATAAAATGCCGAAACTAGTGGAAAAGCCGATTTGTAAACTCTGGATTTAAAACAGAAACAGATTACTGAAACCAGTAGAACAGCCAACTTGTAAATGGCTGTGATGAAAACAGATTTTCCTAAAAGCAGCTGTCAAACAGACACTGGTGCTTAGTGGACGTTTTGAGTCCACTTATGCACCACTGTGTCTGTTTCCAAGCGAGAGCGTGCTGCTGTAGGAAAGTCTGTTTCATCACAAGCCCTCCAACTGTGTGCAGCAGCCAAAATCTGTTTCCAAGCGAGAGCGTGCTGCTGTAGGAAAGTCTGTTTCATCACAGCCTTTTAAAGTGCCACACCCCCAACTCTTATTTGAAAAATTAGGATGAAAAATGCTTTCAAATATGTTATACTTATTGTAATAAGTTAATTGTCACACATTTATGACTTACCCGTGACAGCAAGACCATACAGAAAGGGGAAGGAGGTGCCGATATGAGCAGTATTTCAAGTATCAGTCAAAATTACTACAGTCAGATTTCGAGTGGAAAAAGTATCCTGCGTGCTGCTGACGGACCGGCAGAGTCAGCCGTTATCCAGCGGGGAAAAAGCCAGATAGCCGGTTATCAGGCAGGTACACGCAATGCACAGGATGGACAGTCCGTTTTGAATATTTCGGACGCAGCACTAAGCAGCATCGGTGACCAGTTATCACGAATGCGTGAACTGGCAGTGAAAGCATCCAACTCAGCCACATTATCAGATGGCGACCGTAAAATCATCCAGGGTGAAATCGAGCAATTAAAGCAGGGTATTTCAGATATTGCCAGTAACACGCAGTTTAACACCAAAAATCTTCTGGATGGCTCGAATCACGGTATGCACATTGCAACAGGCAGTGACGGTTCCGGAATGTCATTGGATACCGGTAATGCTACTTTAGAGGCACTGGGAATTGCCGATTTTGATGTGACCGGAAAGTTTTCCATCAAAACCATTGATAAGGCAATTCAGAAAGTATCCGAAAACAGAAGCAGTATCGGGGCACAAAGCAATGCATTGGGATATGCCATTGGCTATAACACAAACACTGCCTACCAGTTGACTTCTGCCGTGGGCAGGATGGAAGATACCGATATTGCAGAAATGGTAACAGAACTCAAGAAAAACCAGGTTCTTCAGACATACCGTTTTATGATGCAGAAAAAGCAGTCTGAAATGGAGCAGAAGAAACTTTCAATGTTTTATATGTAAGTCACAAATTAACTCAAAGAGGAGGAAACAGTTACTGAATACCGGGTAACTGTTTTCTTGTCAGATAGGTCATAATCCTAAGAAAGGTGGGAGCGATATGAACAAAGTAATTACAATCGGAAGACAATACGGAAGTGGAGGACGTGAAATTGGCGAAAAAATCGCCAAAAAATATGACATACCATTTTATGATAACGAATTAATTACCCGTGCTGCAAAAGAAAGTGGATTTGCAGAAGAAACCTTTGAAAAAGCAGAAGAAAAAGCAACCAACAGTCTTTTGTATTCTTTGGCAATGGGCATTAATGTATACGGTAATCAGGATTTTGGTTTTGCCGGACTGTCGCTGGACGACAGAATATTTCTGGCACAGTCAGATGTCATTCGTAAGGTTGCGAAGGAAGGGCCGTGCGTTATCGTTGGCAGATGCGCAGACTATGTTCTGAAAGAACAGGAAAATGTTTTCAATATTTTTGTCAGTGCATCAATGGATTACCGTTTGAAACGTGCCATTGAAAATTATGGCATCGATGAGAAGAAAGCAGCAGAATTTATCATAAAAAATGACAAACGCCGGGGAAATTATTACAATTACCATGTAGGAGAAAAGTGGACGAATCTGAATAACTATGATTTGGTCATCAGAAGCGATATTTCAGGCATAGACAAAACTGTTGAGTGTATCTGCACATATTTAGGAGAGTAAACAGTTAATCACATTCATAAGCATCTTATACCATACGAGGGGAGGAACCGTTATGGAACAGAAGTTAGATAAAATAAGAGAAGTGATTCGTTCGAGTAATAACATTGTGTTGGTAAGTGGAAGTGAAGTCTTGCATGAAGCCGGATTAAATGGTATTCGTGGAGAAAAGATTGTATATGAAGTAGAAGAAAAATACGGTTATTCCGGAGATGAAATCGTTTCCTCTCTTTTCTTTTCCCGCCGTGTCGATACATTTTATGATTACTACAAAAATGTTATTTTGGATGACAGCAAGAAAAAGCCGTCAAATGTATATAAAGCGACGGCAGCACTGGAAAGGGCAGGAAAAGTAAAAACGGTTGTCACACGAATGATTTATGGCAATTATCAGAAGGCAGGCTGCGAAGAAGTTGTTGAACTGTACGGTTCAGCAGAAGAAAACCGTTGTCCTATCTGTGGAAAGGTTTTTGGCTCTGATTATATCCGGAAATCAGACGGTATTCCGAAATGTGATGTATGTGGTGTGACATTGCGTCCGGGATTTACCTTGTTTGGAGAAATGATTGACAACGGACGTCTTACGAAAGCCAGCAATGCCATAGAAGAGGCAGATGTGCTTATTGTTCTGGGAATTTCTTTAAATTCTGTCACATGGGCAAATATGCTTCGTTATTATGAAGGCAATAAGATGATTCTGATTAACACCGAAGAGAAAACGGGAGATGAAAGAGCAAATTATCGTGCATATGGAAATATTTCCGATATCTATACATATGTAACGGATTATGATAAGATACAGGATGATATAAAAAAAGAGTAACATGGAGGCTATTATGAGCAAAATTAGAACACGATTTGCACCAAGCCCAACGGGCAGAATGCATGTAGGAAACCTTAGAACAGCATTATATGAGTATTTAATTGCCAAGCATGAAGGAGGAACTTTCGTGCTTCGTATTGAAGATACCGACCAGGAACGCTTTGTTCCGGAAGCATTAGATATTATTTATAATACAATGAAGCTGACCGGGTTAGAGCATGACGAGGGACCAGATAAAGATGGTGGTTACGGTCCTTATGTCCAGAGTGAGAGAATGGAAAGTGGCGTTTATCTGGAGTATGCCAAACAGTTAGTAGAAAAAGGAGAAGCCTATTATTGTTTCTGTACAAAGGAACGGCTGGATGGCCTTCGTGCATCTGATACAACAGAAGATGGCAAGGAAATTGCAAAATATGATAAACATTGTCTGCAGCTTTCCAAAGAAGAGGTAGAGGCAAATCTGGCAGCAGGAATGCCGTATGTTATCCGTCAGAACAACCCAACGACGGGCACGACTACATTCCATGATGCGATTTACGGAGATATTACGGTAGACAATGAAGAGTTAGATGATATGATTCTGATAAAGACAGACGGATATCCGACTTACAATTTTGCAAATGTAGTGGATGACCATTTGATGAATATAACACATGTAGTGCGTGGTAATGAATACCTTTCTTCGGCTCCAAAATACAATCGTCTGTATGAGGCATTTGGATGGGAAGTACCGGAATATGTGCATTGTCCGATTATCACGGATGAAAACCACAAAAAGCTGTCAAAGCGTAGTGGACATTCTTCGGTAGAAGATTTGTTAGAGCAGGGATTTTTGCCGGAAGCCATTGTAAACTTTGTGGCACTGCTTGGATGGAGTCCAAGTGATGACAGAGAAATCTTCTCCCTGAAAGAACTGGAAGAGGTTTTTGATTATCATCATATCAGCAAATCGCCTGCCGTATTTGATATTACAAAAGCCAAATGGATGAATGGCGAATATATCAAGGCGATGGATATGGAGCGTTATTTAGAATACGCACTTCCTATTATCAAAAAAGTCGTTACAAAGGATTACGATTTGGTAAAAATCGCTGAACTGGTAAAAACACGAATCGAAGTATTCCCGGATATTACAGAGAAAATTGATTTCTTTGAAGAACTTCCGGAATATGATACAGCGATGTATACGCACAAGAAAATGAAAACAAACAGTGAAAATTCACTGGAAGTATTAAAAGATATGCTTCCACTTCTGGAAGAGTTAGATGATTATTCCATTCCGGCAATTGAAGCACTCTGCAAAGAGTATATTGCTGCACACGAACTGAAAAACGGACGTGTGCTCTGGCCACTCAGAACAGCCGTATCCGGTAAACAGATGACACCGGGTGGTGCTTATGAGATTATGGAAATTCTTGGAAAGGAAGAGTCACTTGCGCGTATCCGTAAAGGAATCGAAATGTTAGAGCAGGACGTGCAGTAAAATAACATAAAGAATAAGCAGAACTTCTTTCCGTGCGATTGATTTTGGATGCAAAATGACATGGAGAGAAGTTCTTTTTTAGAAAAAACTACTAGTTATTTTTCAGATAAGAATGATAAGCTATTTTTTCAGCAAGGAATTACAAGTTACTTTTCAGAAAGGAAATACGAGTTATATGCAGGTATTAAATGAAGCACAGCAGCAGGCTGTGACTCATTACAAAGGACCGATGCTGGTTCTGGCCGGTCCGGGCAGTGGAAAAACACGCGTAATCACGGAGCGAATCCGGTATCTGATTACGGAGAAAAAGGTACAGCCCAATCATATTTTAGTTATCACATTTACAAAAGCAGCTGCCACAGAGATGAAGCAGCGCTATCAGACGATTTCTTCGCAACAGTCTAGTGGAGTTCATTTTGGCACATTTCATGCCATTTTTTTCACGATATTAAAATATGCCTATCATTACACAGCAGACAATATCATACGGGACGAAACGCGGCGTGACATTTTGAAAAATCTAGTTTCCAAAACGGACTTAGAAATACAGGATGAAAATGAGTTCCTCAATGATTTGGAATCAGAAATCAGCCGTGTCAAAGGTGAAAGAATGGATTTGGAAAACTATTATTCGCCTCTTTGTGCCAGCGAGATTTTTCGTGATATTTACAGGAAGTATCAGAAAACGCTTGAAAGAAAACGGCTGATTGATTTTGATGATATGCTGGTGTATTGCTACGAATTATTAAGTAAGCGCGAGGACATCAGAAAATTGTGGCAGCAGCAGTTTCAGTATATTCTGATTGACGAGTTTCAGGATATCAGCAAAACCCAGTATGATGTAGTACGGCTTTTGGGAGAACAGGGGCATAACATTTTCATAGTGGGGGATGATGACCAGTCCATATACGGTTTCCGTGGTGCCAAGCCCGACATTATGAAACAGTTTCTGAAGGATTATCCGGAAGCAAAACAATGCCTTTTGGGGATTAATTATCGCTGTGCCGGTGAGATAGTAGAGGCAGCAGGGCGTTTGATACAGCATAACCAGAACCGTCTGCCGAAAGAAATTGTGCCGGCAAAAAAGAAAAATGCAGCCTCAAAACCACTTTTTGATGGACGGAAAGAAGAGGGAGTTCCCAAATCACATTTTGACAGGCAGGATGTGGTAGAAATCAAAGAGTTTGCGCGTGCCAATGAAGAAAATGAAGCCATTTGCCGGAAATTACTGGAATATCGCAGGGCAGGCATTCATTATCAGGAAATGGCCGTACTGTTTCGCACGAATACGCAGGCACGCCTGTTAAGTTCCAAACTGATGGAGTGTAACATTCCATTTCTGATGAAAGAAGTCATTCCGAATCTGTACGAGAATTGGATTGTGCAGGATGTGCTGACCTATATCCGGATAGCACAGGGCAATCGCGAACGGGGGCAGGTGCTACGGATTATTAACCGTCCTACGCGCTATGTGCACCGGAATGCTTTTACCGAGCCATATGTTGACTGGGAAGAGTTAAAGAAATTTTATGAAGACAAAGAATGGATGGTAGAAAGAATAGAGCAATTACAATATGACTTGGCAATGCTGGCGCAGATGAAACCATATGCAGCCGTGAATTTTATCCGGCGTGGCATCGGCTATGATGACTATATCCGTGAATATGCCGGATACAGAGGAATACGTGCCGAAGATATGCTGGAGGTGTTAGAAGAACTGCAGGAAGAAGCCAAGTCCTGGCAGACTTTTGATGAGTGGTTTGTCTATATGCAGAAATACAAAGAAGAACTTCGGGAGCAGACAGCAAAAAACTACAGGCAGCAGAACGAGAAAAAAGAAGATTCTGTTATGCTTATGACGATGCACGGAGCGAAGGGACTGGAATTTGAGTGCGTTTTCATACCGGACGCTAACGAAGGGGTTACGCCGCACGGAAAATCGGTACTCAGCGCAGATATGGAAGAAGAAAGACGGATGTTTTATGTGGCAATGACACGGGCAAAAAGCCATCTGCACATCTCTTATTTGAAAGAACGGTATGGAAAAGAAGCAGAAGTTTCGCGTTTTGTACAGGAGATATTATCAGACACAGAGCAGCCACAAGAGAAAAAAGTGCAAAAGAGTAGAAGCGTACCTTGCGCCTGAAAGACAAAATATAAGTCTTATAAAGTCAAAAGGTACTAAAAATAAAATGCAAATTAACCGGATAAAAAGGACTGAAAATAAAATATAAAAATTTCTTCCTAAAATTGCATCACTTTGACAATTCCTATCGTTATATAGTATAGAACGGCAAAAAGCAGGGGGTGAAAAAAATAGCAAAACAGAAAAGAAAAGAATCCTGGGAAGAAGCAGCGCGAAAAAAACTGGAAGAAGTTTATCGTGTACACGGAAATATGATGATGCAGGTTGCAATGAGCGTATTACATCAGCAGCAGGATGCCGAAGATGCCATTCAAAACAGCATCTTATCCTTGTCAAGACATATGGATAGGATTGGCAGTGCAGAGGACTACAGAACAGTTTCCTATGTACGCACTGTTGTCAGGAATGCAGCCATTGACATTTACCGGAAAAAAGGCAGACGGGATTTTTCTTACGAAGAACTGACAGAGGAGCCGGAGGACAGTTTCAATTTGGAAAAAGTTGTCTGCGATTCCGATGAGGTCAGACACATTGTTACAATTATCAGCCAGATGGAAGAAGAATACAGGGAAGTATTATCACTTTTTTATCTGAACGAGATGAAACCACGTGAAATAGCAGATGTGCTCAACCGGCCATATAATACCGTCCGTTCGCAAATCAGCCGTGGTCGGAAGAGATTGTTAAAGATGATTTAGAGAGGGGGAAAGAAGACAGATTATGAGAAAAAAAGACAAATTAATTAAAGAAGCATTTCAGGTATATCAGACAGGCAACAGCACAGATGAAGAAATGGATGATTTTTACTCTGAGGGATTCGAGGACAAAATTTTTTATAAAATAGAAAAAATGAATATTAGAAATCCACGCAAAAAAGCAAAACTGATTTATACGGCTCTGATAGCAGGATGTCTGCTTTTGGTTGCTGTGGGGGTTTTCTGTTATTATCGTGGACATACCAATATACGGACAACAGAGCGTATCGAAAAATTATGGAAGGAAGCGTGCGATGCCGGCGAAACAGGTGGCATCAGAACGCGTTATCTTTATCCAAAGGACGATACGGATACCGGCAAAAACAGACTTGCCACGCAATACAGGATGGCTGTGTTGACGCAAGAGCAAAGCAACGAGTTGGAAAAATATAAGATAGACTGTAAAAAAGAAGATGTTGTAGTAAAAGGAAATGCTGCAGAAATGGGTGCGTTTGATAATATGGGAATGCTGGAAGATGACAGAGAAGTGTATTGTCTGGCAGACAGAAAAAGCAAAAAGTACCTGATTATCAAAGATAACGAAGAGGGGACGACAGCCATTGCAAAATTTAACGGTGTAGGCAAATCAGAAACAATTGAAAATCAGGTTACAGTCAAAGATGTGCTGGAAAACATTTATGACATCAAAACAGTTGACGATATCCGTTCCGTTACACTGGAGAGATATCAGGCAAAAAGCAAGGACGAACCAGAAAAGTTAGTGGCAATGTATACCAAAGAAGAGCAGAAAGAAATTTTTCTGTCCTATTTTCAGAAAGAGAATCTGCTGAAAATCATATCAACAGATAATTATGAAGAGGAGAGCGAAGAGGAAGAGGGAAGAGAAGCAAGCAGTGAGGGGAAAAGCAATGCGACAGAAGAGGAGAGCAACGGGTTAGAAGAGAGGATATCATCCGGTACGCAGCAGAAAGACTGGAGAGAAATTACAACAGAATTTCCAGATAACTGTTATCTGCTTGCGTTTGAAAACAAAGACAAAGAAAATTATTTAATGGGAGTGTTTACAGACGGAGAATGTGTACAGGTATATTCGGATTTGGAATTTGCAAATTATGAAGAACAGATACATAGTATCGAATTAACGCAGGACACAGAGAACTGGCTGTGCGAACTGATTCAACAGGCCGACAGAAAAGATGGATAAAAAGGAGTAGCCACCGGTAGAGGGAGCTACCGATGGCTAAAATGAAAAAAATGAAAAAGAATCTATCTCAAACATAAGTCAGTAAGCGAATGAGAAATACAAGTTAACAACAAGTTTTATTCTCTTGTTCTTTACTTGATAAATACAGTATAACCAAAAATTGTGAATGGAATTTGTACTATTTATTAAGTGTTTATAAAATCAAGGAAGTAAATCTAAACTAAACGTAAAATAGAAATACCATATGGCTCTATTTGAAAGGATTACCATTTAAGGCAAAAAAATACGGTGCTTTTATTCAGTATTAGAAATAAAAGTACCGTATTTTTGCTTTATAGCTGAATCAAATATAATATTTCACTTCATAACTACATTAAAATATCGTTATGTTAACAGAAAGAAAACTGGTTTATCTTTCGGTAGAAGATGTACTGCCGGCAACAACTGGATTTTCGTCAGCTGCCACGATGGCATCATCAGAAACGGCATCCGAAGGAGTTACCGTATCGTTTTTGACTGGCGAGAATACCGTAATCTTTTTGGTTGCAACGGAACTCTTTTTGTAGGAAGGGAAGACGGCAATTGCTTTTACTTGTGTACTCTCACTTACCACAAAAGAACCACAATACTTTCGTGAAGATTTCGTTGGTGTCTTGCCATTTAATGTATAGTAAATCGTTGCATTTGGTGTCTTGCAGGAAATCGAAATTTTCTTTCCACCATTTACCGTTGTCTGTTTGATTTTCGGTGTTGCTGTTTTACTTACCATAGAAACCAGACAGGTTCGATATCCCATTCTCCAGTACGAAAAATGATAATGTGGAGAATTATAGGCATTTACCATTGGCTGTCCGCTTTTTGTTTTGCCGACGCAAATGGCAACGTGTCCCCAACCACCATTCGTACGATAAAAAATCACATCACCCTTTTTGACCTGAGAGGCTTTCGGCGAATAAGTAGTTTTATATCCCGTTTTTTTCAGATAGGAAAAAAGAGAATTTGATACTCGCCAGGCACGGGTGGTTTTACCACGCCGTTTCCATTTCCATTTGGAATCCATTGCCATACCACCCTCTTTGAGGCATTGTGAAACATAGCCGGCGCACAATTCTTCGCCGTATTTTTTGTTTGGACTTTTCCGGTAGGAGCCTCCTTTTTTCTTAAAGCAGGAGTCAGCGTAGGCAACTGCTTTTTCAGCAGAATAACCGTCGCCGGGCCTTGCCTGTGCAATGTGCAAATCAGCAAAAATGCCGGAACATAACAAAATACAGACGATAGCAGATACTGTTACTTTGTGCCATAAACGATACTTTTTCATCTAGTGATTCAACCTTCTTTCTCTCTAGCACCCTATTTTAGCGCTGACCATACTGTTTCAGAATATTCTGGATACGTTCTGAAGGGTTTAACAGTTCACTGATGGACTGGTCATGGTTTAAAGTATCGATTAACAGTGCAATATATTTGCTCATATCAACATTGATATAATAATCTCTCTCTAACACTTCTTTTGGCTGGTATACCAGATTTGTTGTCAGCACACGGTCAATCAGTCCTTTTTCGTGGGCTTCATCAAATTTTTCCATACCATTTGTAAACAAGCCAAAAGTAGCTGCCACAAAAATACGTCCGGCTTTTCTTCTCTTTAACTCCGTAGCAACATCAATCATGCTTTCGCCGGAAGAAATCATATCATCAATAATGATAACATCTTTTCCTTCCAAATCAGAACCAAGAAATTCATGTGCGATAATCGGGTTGCGTCCGTCAACAATTTTGCTGTAATCACGGCGTTTATAGAACATTCCGACATCAATTCCCAGCACGTTTGCATAGTAAACAGCACGTCCCATTGCACCTTCATCCGGGCTGATAACCATAAGATGGTCTGCATTTACCTGAAGATTATCAACATTTTTCAGAAGTGCTTTGATAAACTGGTAAGTAGGCTGTACTGTTTCAAAACTTTTCAGAGGAATCGCATTCTGTACACGAGGGTCGTGTGCATCAAAAGTGATAATGCTTTCAACACCCATCTGTGTCAGCTCCTGAAGTGCAAGGGCACAGTCAAGAGATTCACGGGCGCTTCTTCTGTGCTGACGGCTTTCATACAGGAAAGGCATAATAACAGTAATACGACGAGCTTTTCCACCAACAGCAGCGATAATACGTTTCAAATCCTGATAATGGTCATCCGGTGACATATGGTTTGTCTGCCCACAAACGGAATATGTCAGGCTGTAATTACAAACGTCTACTAACAGATATAAGTCATCTCCACGTACAGACTCACGGATAATTCCTTTTGCCTCACCAGAGCCAAAACGTGGGCAGGCACAATCAATGATAAAAGAATCTCTGTTGTATCCTGCAAAAGAAGAAGCTGTTGTTTGCTTTTGTGCACGGTCATTTCTCCAGTCTACAATATAATCATTTACCCTTTTGCCCATATCCCGGCTGCTTTCCAGAGCGAGAATGCCAAGTGTTCCTACAGGAATTGTTTCTGCTAATTTGTCGTGTCGTTTCATGATAACCTCCATCTAAGATATTGTTTTATGTGATATTATTTTGCAATAATTGCTTTGCATATTATTATTTTGCTTTGCGATATTATTTTGCATACTTATTACGGTGTTTACTGTGCTGTGAAATATTGCCTTATATACTATTACTTCGCTATAATATAGTAGCATTTCAACAGTTTATTTATTGCCCTTCAGAGCCTTTTGTATCCGGATATCGCTTCCGACAATCTGCTTAAAGTCATAATTTCCCGTAAAGCGCGAAAAGAGCCTCTCACTATAACGCTCACGCAAATCCGAAAAAGACAGATTTGTAGAAATAATAGTGGAGCGTTTTTTCAAAATCCTTTCGTCTATAAAACGGTATAACTGTGAAGTGGTAAAAGAATTAGAAAGTTCTGTACCAAGATCATCAATGATTAACAAATCACTGTCTAAAATATAGGAAATCTGTTCATTGGTTGTATAAGTATCTTCTTTATAGAACTTGTTTTTCTCTAAAATATCAAAAAGTTGTAGAGAAGTCAAGTAAACCACCGTATGGCCACTGTCCAAAAGTTCCTTTGCGATGCAGTGTGTAATGAATGTTTTGCCAACGCCGGTAGGGCCGTAGAACAGTATATTGTCATAAATATTATCAAAATGTTTGACAAAATCCAGACAAATCTCCTTGACGCGACGGATATTCTCGCGTGGCGTAATTGAAAGATTTTCGTGGATTACCGTATCGTCGTAATACTCTTCGCAAAATGTATCAAAATTTTCTTTTTCCAATATTTCACTGATATTTGAATTTTCATATAGTGCCTGCAACTTCGCCTGCGTAAAACAATGGCACGGTTTGCCGTCAATATATCCGGTATCTTTACAGTCCTTGCAGGTATAAATCGGGCATAAATAATCCTTCGGATAATGATTTTCCAGCAAAATATCTGCTTTACGCTGCAGTAACGATTCTTTTTGTGCAGAATAATTTTCTGCGTGTCTGGAAGCGTCCTCAGGATTCAGCAGTTCCTGTCGTGCCTGCTCCACAGAAAGTTCCACGATTTTATCGTGAATTTCTTTTAATTCCGGTATTTTTTCATAAAGTTCTTTATATCGCGAGTCAAGCAGACGCTGGTTTCGCATGCGTGTCTGGTCATATTCAAACATAATGTCACGATATTGCGTATTTGAGATTCCCATAGTGTCTCCTTTCCAGGCTTACTGTGTCAGCAACAGTTTTTCTAACTGTTTCATCTCTTCCGGTGAAGCATTTCGCTGCTGGAAATTCTGAAACTGATTTCTATTTGGCTTGTTTCCGGTTGTGTTTCCACTTGCATTGCGTTTTGTATCGGCAGACCGGCCCGCACTTTTCTTCTTATTATAATTCTCATCGCAGACTTTCACATCCTGCAGTGTGTGTACATTTTCTTTGTGCCAATGGCTCAGAATACCATCAATATACTTAAAATCCGGCTTCTGAATAGCAAGCATTGTCCGGTTGCAGGCTTCCAAAATAACGGATAAATCAATATTCCATTCATTCTGCCAACGTTCAGCATACTGGCGTTCAATACCGGCAAGAGGCCTTCCCAGAGCGAGAGCTTTGGAAATTGCCGTATAAGCAGCATTATAATTAGAAGAATACTGTTGTGCCTGTTCCGGTGTAGTGATTTTATGGTCTGCCCACGACAGGGCAACTGTCTGCACATATTTTACATTTGTCTTGCCAAGAGAACAGCAGTATTCATACAGATACAAAATCAGTTCCTTGGAAAATTGCAAAGTATCATAAAGATAAGTTAATAACTGCACTTCACCGGGTTTCAACGGACGTTCCAGATAACTTTCCACAATCAGGCAGGTCCAGCTGAATGTGTCATCCTGCGACAGACGTGTAATCTGCTCCTGCGAAACTGCAGTAATGTCAGCAATCCGTTTTTGAGTAGAACTGCTTTCAACGGCATCTGCATTATCACTGTTATTTGCAGGTAAATCACTGTGGGCATCCGGTGTGTCAGCCTTTGGCATAACCGTCGAAGAACCGGTATGTACACGCTTGCTGTGTGTCACGGATTCGTCTGCCTGTGTCGCGGATTCGCCTGTTTGTACTACAGGTTCACTTGTCTGTATCACGGATTCATCTGCCAGTACTTTGGTTTCTTTTTTCTGCACTTTTTGTACTGCAGGTTCATTTGCCTGTGTCTTCTGTACCGAAACTTCCTCTGCCTGTGCCTTCTTTTTGGAAGAACTGTCAGCCAGTTTGTCCGGATTTGTGATTTCAATGCCGGTAATGGCATTGCTTTCTTCGTCTTTTTGCAAAACCATAAGGCCCTGCTTCTCCCAGTAGCGTAATGCACGGAGAATGTCTTTTTCTGTATTTTCCATCATATCAGCGAGAGAAGAAATTGATAAATTCTCCTTTCCTGACTGTATACACATCGATAAATATAAATAAACTTTCACATAACTTCCATTAGCGTTCAGCATATAGTTCTGTATAAATGTATTGTTAATCGAGGTAGTAAGTGGAATATGATTGGAGCATAATAAAATCTGGTCCATAAATAATATACCTTCTTTCACAAAACGTTTTACTTGCACGCATAGTATTGTAACATAGTTTGAAAGGCTTGGAAACACTCCCACTTTCCACAAAGAAGATAACAAAACAGTTGTGGAAAATGTGGATAAGTTAAAGCAAAAATCGATATACCCCAAAAAAGCAAGAAATTTTGACAAAAAATTATCCACAATTATTTGTTGAGGAAAAATAACAAATATATTGTGGATAATGTGGATAAGTTTTATTTTACGAGGTCTTCCCCGATATTTACAACATTTCCGGCACCCATAGTTATCAACAAATCGCCGTCGATACAATTTTTTAATAAAAATTTTTTAATGTCTTCAAAATCTGAAAAATAGTAAGCATCTTTTCCGAGTTTTTTAATTTCATCCTGTAAAGTACGGGAAGAAATATCCCCGGGGTCGGCTTCCCTGGCTGCATAAATGTCAGCCAGAATAATATTTTCAGCATGGGACAATGCTTCGGCAAATTCTTTGAGAAGGGCGCGGGTACGGCTGTAAGTATGTGGCTGGAAAACGCACCAGAGATGCTTATGTGGATATTTTTGGGCAGCCTGTAATGTCGCTTTGATTTCCGTTGGATGATGTGCATAATCATCTACAACAGTAACTCCGTTAAAGCTTCCTTTCAGTTCAAAACGTCGTTCGGTACCGGCAAATGCAGCCAGACCTTTTTTAATCTGTTCCATCGGAATATCATAATAGGAAGAAAGTGCAATTGCTGACAAAGCATTTGCAATATTGTGTTTTCCAATTACGTTAAGGTGAATCATTTCGCCGGTGTTTTTGCCGTTGTGCACCAGCTCAAAAACACCATCTCCTTTTTCGTCAAAAGAAATATTGGTAGCTGTATATTCGGCATCCGATTCCAGACCAAATGTAATTACTTTGCAGGAAAGTCCGGAAATGATTTCCTGATAATTCGGAATGTCAGCATTGATAACAAGGACACCGTCTTCCGGAAGAAGTTTTGTATATTCCTTGAAAGAATGACGGATATCATCAATGTCTTTAAAGAAATCCAAATGGTCAGCATCGATGTTTAAGATAATTTCTGCTGTCGGGAAAAACTTCAGAAAACTGTTGGTATATTCACAGGCTTCTGTAATGAAGTTTTCCGAATGTCCGATACGGATATTTCCCTGAATGGCATCGAGAATACCACCGACAGAAATTGTCGGGTCTTTTTCAGCAGTCAGAAAAATATGGGAAAGCATAGAAGTTGTCGTTGTTTTTCCATGCGTTCCGGAAATGCCGATGGCATTTTTGTAATTTTTCATTACCTGGCCGACCATAACGGCACGTTCCATCATAGGAATCCCTTTTTCCTGTGCAGCCATAAATTCCGGATTGTCCGGGTGGATTGCAGCCGTGTATACGACTAAGTCGATATCATCAGTAATATTCTGTGCAGTCTGTCCATATATTATATTAATTCCCAAAGAGGCAAGCTGTCTTGTAATTTTGCTTTCCTGTGAATCAGAGCCTTTTACGGTAAATCCGTTGGCATGAAGAAGTTTCGCAAAACCACTCATACTAATACCACCAATGCCCATAAAATACACAGTACATGGATTTTTTAAATCAATCTGGTACATAAATTCTTCACCATCCTGTCTTATTAATCGTGCTATCCAAAGCAGCCCTGTCTGCAAACATTTCCTTTTGAAAATAAAATTCGTTTAAAAGGAACGAACTGCTTTGATACATACTAAATTTCATTATAACGGATAGCAGGTTACAACGCAAGAATGAAAGAAAGCGAATTGTTGCAACAATGTAAGAGATTGGTAAAATCTGAGTAAATTTATGCGAATTGCATAAAAAAATACGAAAAAAGCCAGAAAATTCGTAAAAATTATTCACATTTTGTATATTCTATGATATAATTTAACTATTCTCAACGTAAGGGGTGATAACGTGATTAAAAAAGAAATGATAGCGATGTTATTAGCTGGAGGACAAGGTTCACGTCTGGGAGTTCTTACAGCAAACGTAGCGAAGCCCGCAGTTGCATTTGGTGGAAAGTATCGTATTATTGACTTCCCTCTTAGTAACTGTATTAACTCTGGAGTCGATACGGTAGGTGTATTGACACAGTACCAGCCACTGCAACTGAATACGCATATTGGAATTGGTATCCCGTGGGATTTAGATAGAAACGTTGGTGGTGTTTCTATTCTGCCACCATATGAAAAAAGCACAAGCAGCGAGTGGTATACCGGTACAGCAAATGCAATTTATCAGAACTTGCGCTATATGGAATATTACAATCCGGACTATGTTCTGATACTTGGTGGTGACCATATCTACAAGATGGATTATGAAGTTATGCTTGACTTCCACAAAGCGAATCATGCAGATGTTACACTGGCGACGATTCCGGTACCGATGGAAGAGGCAAGCCGTTTTGGTGTTGTTATTACTGATGACAAGAAACAGATTCAGGAATTTGAAGAAAAACCAGAGCATCCACGCAGTAATCTGGCATCTATGGGAATTTACATATTCTCCTGGCCGGTATTGAGGGAGGCACTGATTAAGTTAAAAGACCAGCCGGCATGTGACTTCGGAAAACATATTATTCCATATTGCCATGAGCAGGGCAAGCGCATTTTTGCTTATGAATACAACGGTTATTGGAAAGACGTAGGAACACTGGGTTCTTACTGGGAGTCCAATATGGAATTGATTGATTTGATTCCGGTATTCAATCTTTATGAAGAATTTTGGAAGATTTATACAAGAGCAGACCGTATTCCACCACAATATATCGCATCAGACGCCGTGGTTGACAAGGCAATTATCGGTGAGGCGACAGAAATCTATGGTGAGGTGCACAATTCCGTAATAGGTTCCGGAGTTGTGATTGAGCCGGGTGCCGTAGTAAGAGATTCTATTATTATGAGTTCGACAGTAATAGGAAAAGGAACGGTTGTAGATAAGTCGATTATCGCAGAAAATGTCACGGTGGGAGCCAACTGCAGATTAGGCGTTGGTGAAGAAGTACCAAACAAGGTAAAACCAGATGTTTATGCCTTTGGTTTGGTAACAATAGGCGAAAACACCACGATTCCGGACGGCGTGGAAATTGGCAAGAATACAGCTATTTCCGGCCAGACAGAAGCATCCGATTATCCGGATGGAAAACTTGCAGGTGGTGAAACATTAATTAAGGTAGGTGACAGATAATGAGAGCGATTGGTATTGTTTTAGCTGGTGGTAACAACAGTAGGATGAGAGAACTTTCTAACAAGAGAGCTACAGCGGCCATGCCGATTGCAGGTGGCTTTCGCAGTATTGATTTCGTATTAAGTAATATGAGCAATTCCCATATTCAGAAAGTTGCAGTATTCACGCAGTATAATGCGAAATCGTTGAATGAACATTTAAATTCTTCCAAATGGTGGGATTTCGGACGTAAGCAGGGTGGATTATTTGTATTCACACCAACGACAACACCAGAAAACAGTTACTGGTATCGTGGAACAGCAGATGCGATGGCACAGAATTTGAGTTTCTTAAAGAACAGTCATGAGCCATATGTTGTGATTGCATCCGGTGATGGCGTTTACAAGATGGATTACAACAAGGTGTTAGAGTACCACATTGCGAAGAAAGCAGATTTCACGGTAGTAACGGCAAATGTCGAGCAGAAAGATGACCCAAGCCGTTTTGGTGTTATCCGGACGGACAGTGACGGAAGAATCGTTGAGTTTGAGGAAAAACCAATTGATGCAAACAGCTTCCAGGTTTCTGCCGGTATTTATATTGTAAGAAGAAGACTGTTGATTGAGTTAATCGAAAAATCAATCGACGAAGAAAGATATGATTTTGTAAAAGATATCCTGATTCGTTACAAAAATGTCAAGAAGATATATGCATATCCGATGGAGAATTACTGGAGTAACATTTCTTCGGTAGATTCTTACTTCAGAACAAATATGGACTTTTTAAAGAAGGATATCAGGGATTATTTCTTCAAACAGTATCCTGATATTTATTCTAAGGTGGAAGATTTGCCACCGGCAAAATATAATGCAGGTTCAGATGTAAGAAACAGTCTGGTGTCCAGTGGCTGTATTATCAATGGAACGGTGGAAGATTCCATTCTGTTTAAAAAGGTGTTTGTGGGAAATAATTGTGTAATCAAAAATTCGATTATCTTAAATGATGTTTATATTGGTGATAACACGCGCATTGAGAATTGTATCGTAGAGAGCAGAGATACAATCCGTGCAAACACAACACATATTGGCGAAGATGGGGAAGTCAAGATTGTAGTTGAGATGAACGAGCGTTATGCACTGTAGCCACAGATGTTTTTCGGGCTATGTGAATACGATGCGTTGATTGCATGATACAGGTTTCTTCCTATTATATAGTTGTACTATATCTTTATTTGCTATTTTTTATGTTTGGTGTTACAATCGAAGCAGCACTTATAAAAAGAAAATAATAACCAAAGGGGGTTAATACTAGTGCAGGTAACAGACGTGAGAATTAGAAAAATCACTAAGGAAGGAAAGATGAAAGCAGTAGTGTCTATCACGTTAGATGATGAGTTTGTTATTCACGACATTAAGATTATTGAGGGCGAGAAAGGATTGTTTATTGCTATGCCGAGTCGCCGTGCCGGAGATGGAGAGTATCGTGATATTGCTCATCCGATTAATTCTGATACGAGGGAGAAGGTTCAGAATATAATTTTAGAAAAGTATGAGGCAGTTCTGAATGAGGAATCGCAGCAGACGAATGAATAAAATGATTTTGATAACTACGGAGCAGGTGAGCTCCGTAGTTTTTTGGTGCGTAAAATAAGAGCGTATGGAAGAAAAAGAAAATACTGTCAGATGATGAGGGAGAGGAAAAATGAAAGTTTGTATTTGTGATGATGAAGAAGTTTTTCGGTACATAATAAAAGAGGTTTGTCAGAAATATTTTGAGGAGAATCAGTATCCGTTTGAAATAACGGAGGCAGAAAGTGGAGAAGAAGTGCTAGAAAAAGCAAGTGAGTATGATTTGCTTATTATGGATATAGAAATGTCTGGTATCAATGGGATTGGCGTGAAAGACAGACTGGAATTAGAAGACAAAAGTCCGTATATTGTTTTCGTTACCAATTATGCATGGTATATGCAGAATGCATTTGGAAGAGATGTCATTGGCTATATCCGTAAGGAAGAAATAGAGAAAAAAATGCCAGGTATATTAGAGCGTATCGTCGAATTGATAAACAGGGATATTATGGTTGCAGGAAAATATAAGAGTAGCGATATTGCCTGCATATGTTCAGAAAAAGAATATGTGAAAATTTACCTGAAAAATCAGGGAGAAGAAATAGAACGGGATAGTCTGCAGGCTTTGGAACAAACACTGGAAGTGGCAGACTTTATCAGGGTACATAGAAAATGGCTGGTAAATCTTAAATATGTAGATATGTTAGAAGATACTAAAATATGGGTAGAGGGGATGGAAATTCCGATTAGTGTGCGAAATAGAAAAAAGGTGGAAAAAGCATTTATGAGATATGGAATGAAACGAATGGATTGTATGTAAATCGACGTTCGTTGCAAAAAAACGACGTTCGTTGACTTTTCTATTGAAGGGGTTATAGGCGTTTGCTATCATAGAGATAGAAACAAGTTAACCATGCATAGAAAAGGAGAAAAACAATGAAAAGAGTATTAAAAAATGGGATGTTTCTTGCCTTATTAGGCATTGGAGTGATGATGGCGAGCAACAGTTATGTATCAGCTACGAGTGGGAATGTAAAGGATACCGTTTATAGGTATAACTCAAAGGAAGATGGAAGATATAGTGATACAGGAGCCAGAAAAAAGACTAATAGTACAAAAGTATATTGTATTTGTGCTGATGGCTACAAGTCATATTTATCAGTCCGTGGTACGGGTGTGAATCGCAACACGGATAAACGCATGACAGAAACACGTTGTAGCAAGTGGGTATCGATTCCTAAATTAGTACAGTGTAGTGTTACTAATACGGTATATGAGAAGGAATATTCAAAAGCACGTCTTAGAGTATCTGTAAATTTAGATGAGAGTGGGAATGTATCGACTTATGGGGAATGGAGCCCAGATAGCACTAAGAATTATCATATCGTAGGTTAACCTTAACGTAGTAACCATAAATAAAGTTATATTGTAAGAGGGTGAAAAAATGAAAAGGAAACGCTATGTCCGGTATGCCATAATTTTTGCTTTGGTTTTGATATCGGCTATAAGAATAGCCTATGTAAACCGGAATAATGCGCAGGGAAAAAATTCCTATATCAGTGATACAGAAACCGTAGAGTATAATGGTATTCAATATACAGTAACAGACGAAGTACTATATGAGATGCCGGCTTTTGTGGAGAAATATCCACAAATACAGGAATATTATATGTATAACAGAGATGGGGCTACAGGACGGGATAATGAGGAAATATTAAGAGGATTAAAATATGTATTGTGCATTTCTCTGCAGTTTAAAAATAGTGCAACAGAGGATAAAGCTATAGACTTAACGGATTATCGCATTTTTGGCAAAGTGCATTCGGATGGGATTGACCCATTTTGTACTGCAACACTGAATAACTGTGAGTCAGTCATCAATCTGCCGGCTGGTGGTCAGAGAACAATCCTTTTGCCATACAATATGTATCAGCAGATTTTTAGAGAAAAGACATATAAAAACCTGCTAAATGAACCGTTTTCTGTTATGGTTAGTGGTTATCCGAATATGCAGTATATTAGTTTGAAACAGCTTCATCTGGTAAAGTCTGCAGGAAAGTTTGACCCATTTGCGTTAAAAGGACAGGGTGGCAGCAAAGTCGAAGATACCAAGCAGGGAACAGTTGTGGAGCCGGGAGAGGAAATGATAGAAAATTCTATTGGTGCCACAGTTCTGGATGTTAATATTGTAAAAAATATTAAAAAATACAAGGAATTTAACAAAGAATGTCTGGAAGGCAGCGTGAGTGTGAAAAAGGACGGAACGGTACTTCCATCAGAGGAGTGTTGGCGAAGAGAAGGACAGGAGTACTATATGGTTTTTATCAAGGTAAAAATGCATAATTACTGGCAGGGTTCACAGGAGATGTACACTGCTTTTAACTTGTATCCTAATTATAAAGATGATGATGACAATGTTGAAATGTCATATTATTCCTGCGACTACACTTCTTCGGAAGATAAACGGGCGTATTTTGGAACGATACAGGAAAATGAGGATAAAGTTATTACATTAGGCTATCTTCTTGGCGTGCCACGGAAAACAGATATTACGAAGAAAGATTTGTATCTGAATCTGAATGGTGGAAAAAAAGAACGATATAAAAAGGAACCGTTTAATTTACGCAAGGGGGAAACAAGAGGTTATACTTATATGAGGGTGCAATAAAGGAGATTAACAATGAATACACTTCAGTTTGAATGGAAAAGAGCAATAAAGAGTAGTGGGATGAAAATCTCCCTGCTTCTGGGATTTATTTTGGCAGCTGGCCATTTTGTGGGATTTCAGACATTATATCGTTTTAATGAAGAGTTTAATAAAGATTTTATGCTTTCCAATGGCGACTATGCCATTGGAATATATCCTAATGTGGTCTACGAATCCTTTATAGGAGGAGAAGGTTATACGGTGTTTAATCAGATTTATTATTACTTATTTCCTATATTTGCAGCACTGCCATTTGCAACTAGTTTTTTCGGGGATGAAAACAGTGGATATGTAAAAAATATTTTGGTAAAAACTAAAAAGAAGACATATATGATATCGAAATTTTTTTCTACTTTTGCATCAGGAGCGATAGCGTCTGTTTTTCCTCTTGTATGTAGTTTCTTTCTGGCTTCGTTATGTTTTCCGTTTTTGAATCCAAATCAGATGACATACCAGAGTGCTGTGCAGGATATTACAATGTTATCCGAGTTTTATTATACGAAAACGTGGCTGTATCTGCTATGTTATCTGGGCATTGATATGCTGTTTGGAGGGATGCTGGCGACGCTGGCTCTTAGTATTTCTTATTTTGCCAAGAATTATCTGGTAGTTTTATTTTCACCGTTTTTGATTTATCTTTTGCAGAATTTTATTTTTTCGGAATTTCGATGGAACAAATGGACGGTAATGCATATCATTAATCCGATGGCAACGGGTGCACATGAAAATATGACGGTAAGTTTTGTTTTACTATATTGCTTACTGGGCACATTGGTATCTTTTCTGCTGTTCTATATTATTGGAAAGCGAAGAGAAAAGGTGGTATAGAAATGTGTCGGAAAAAGATGCGAAGATAATTAATGAAAGAAATGCTGCAACAGGATAGAAAGCAGGAGCGAGAAAATCGATTGATATGGGATGAAAAGAGGAGTGCAATATTATGAAAATAGAGATACAGGGACTGGAAAAGAAAATAAAAGGGAACCTGGTATTAAAAGATATTAATCTAGAACTGACAGGTGGAACGATATATGGTTTGCAAGGCAAAAATGGATGTGGAAAAACGATGTTAATGCGTACAATCGCAGGGCTGATTTTGCCGACAAAAGGACGTGTTGTGATTAATGGCAAAGAACTTCACAAGGATATTTCCATACCGGAAAGTATTGGTATTTTGATAGAAAATCCATCCTTTCTGGCAGATTACTCCGGTTTTGACAATTTAAAAATGCTTGCTATGCTTCAGGGAAATGTTTCGGACGAAGAGATAAAAGAACTATTAGTGCAGGTTGGTCTGGAATCAGCCGGCAAGAAAAAGTATGGAAAGTATTCGCTGGGTATGAAGCAAAGACTGGGTGTGGCTGCTGCCATTATGGGAAAACCGGAAATTATTCTTCTGGATGAACCGATTAATGCTATCGATGGAGAGGGCGTGGAAGAGATACGAAAGGTAATACGTTCTTTATGCTCGGATGAGCGTATCATCATAGTAGCATGTCATGACAAGGAAGAGATGGCACTTTTGGCAGACGAAATTATTCAGATGCGTGAGGGTGTAATTATTTCGGAAGAAATAAGAAGAGAGGGCGAGTAGATACTATGAAATTGTGGAAAATATGCAAATATGATATACGAGAAGGAATTGGAAAAAGAATGATGTATTTATGGCTGCCGGTGCTATTGACGCTGGTATTTTGCATCAGCCAGAGCAACAAAGCGATGGGATATATACAAGCAGGCGATTTTCAGCAGCAGCCAACGATAATGGATTTCTGGATTTGTCTGATAGAAGGAAAAAAACCATACCGGTTTGATTTGTATACTTTGTATCAGGTGCCGGTTATCTGGGTAACTTACTATACTCTTTTGTTAGTATCTGTCAATGCATATCCGGTAAATGACCTGACGGTCTGGGGATATCAGGTTATTGTACGTTCTAAGAGCCGTTTACAATGGTGGATAGGCAAGTGCTGTTGGTGTGCATTGTCTGTAATGCTTTATTTTGGCATTAGTTTTGCCGTGATTGCAATTTATGCTTTGGGAAACAACATAGCGTTTGATTTGCATCCGACAGCTGATATGATGGCAGAGTTTGCAAAAATGTCATTTATGAAAATTTCTATGACGAGGTTGTTTCTTATTACAATAGTGCAGCCGATATTGCTGGCAGTACTGCTAGGAATGTTACAAATGGTATTGAGCTTTTTGCTGGAGCCAATGATTTCTTTTTGTATCGTTTTTGCTGTTCTGGTAGGTTCTACTTATATCACCAGCTGGCTTTTGCCGGGAAACTGGGGAATGCCATATCGTATGGACTGTATCAGTAAGAACGGGCTTGACTGCAATGCGTCAATTATTGCATTGACTGTGGGAATTGTTGCGTGCGTCATATTGGGTTATTACATATTTAAAAAGGAAGATATTAATTTGTAAAAAGATATTCATGTATAGTAAGAGGAAGCTACGGAGCAGATGTGCCCCGTAGTTTTTTCATATATAATAGGAACGTAATGAACTAAAATGCAAAAAGCGAAAAAAGGGAAACAATTGAAAAAATTATAAAAAACCGAATTGCAAAAACTGAAAAAACAACTGCAAAAACTGAAAAAACAACTGCAAAAACTGAAAAAAATAAATAAAAAAATCGCAAAAAAACACTTGCCAAAGCAGAAAAACTATAGTATAATAACTCTTGCTGTGACATTGATAGCGATGAAGCGTGAGGTTGCTGCACCTTGAAAATATTGAGGTTGCAGGTTTTCCGTGGAGCGAATGTCAAGTTAGGAAACTGGCGACAAGTCACTGTACAATAGTATAATTCTGCGAAATGCAGAGGGGGATGTTCTGTTTAATTGTAAACCGAAACAGGACACGCCCGGTTAAGTGTACAGTCACCACTTGTTCCGCTCAAGTAAACAGACATGGAGAAATCCAAGATCAGTAATGTCTGCAAAAGTGCGAAAAGGAGGCGGCTTTTTTTATGGCAACAAATGTAATGAGAATTACACTGAAAGCGTATGACCACAATCAGATTGATCATGCTGCTGGAAAAATCATTGAAACAGTTAAGAAGACAGGGGCTAAGGTTAGCGGTCCTGTACCTCTTCCTACTAAGAAGGAAGTTGTTACAATTCTTCGTGCTGTTCATAAGTACAAAGATTCCAGAGAGCAGTTCGAGCAGAGAACTCATAAAAGACTGATTGATGTTATCGCTCCTACACAGAAGACCATTGAAGCATTAACAAAAATGGAAATGCCATCTGGTGTTGCTGTTGTATTAAAAATGAAAGAAAAATAAGAGTAAGTCCTTAGGGTTTATATAAACTAAGTTTTTGGTTTACGAACTTGCACATTATAGACCATCTAGGATGATTTCATTCATAGTAATGAAATCCGCTGTAGATTAACAGGAGGTGCATTTAGAATGAACAAAGCTATTTTAGCTACGAAGGTCGGAATGACACAGATCTTCAACGAAAACGGAGTATTAACTCCAGTAACTGTACTTCAGGCTGGTCCTTGCTTTGTAACTCAGGTAAAGACAGTTGAGAACGACGGTTACAGTGCAGTGCAGGTAGGTTTTGTTGACAAGAAAGACAAAGTTATCAGCAAAGACGCTACAGGCAAGAAGGAAGTAAAGAGAACTCATGGTGTAAACAAACCATTACAGGGTCACTTTGCTAAGGCAGGTGTTTCTGGTAAGAGATATCTAAAAGAGTTCAAGTTTGAAAACGCAGAAGAGTATACACTTGGTCAGGAAATCAAGGCAGATATCTTTGAAGCTGGTGACAAGATTGATGTCAGCGGCACAACAAAGGGTAAAGGTTTCCAGGGTGCTATCAAAAGACATGGTCTTCACAGAGGACCTATGGGACATGGTTCTAAGTTCCACAGACATGCAGGTTCCAACGGTGCTTGTTCTGACCCTAGCCGTGTATTCAAGGGCAAAAAGATGCCAGGACGCATGGGTGGCGTAAAGGTTACTATCCAGAACCTTGAAATTGTCAGAGTTGATGCAGACCAGAACTTAATCCTTGTTAAGGGTGCAGTTCCAGGACCTAAGAAATCTTGTGTAATGTTAAAAGAAAGCGTTAAGGCTGCGAAATAATTCTTTTAGAAAGGAGGAACACACAGATGGCTAACGTATCTGTTTATAATATGGAAGGTAGCGAAGTTGGAAAGATGGATTTAAATGACAACGTATTCGCTGCTAATGTTAATGAACATTTAATGCATATGGCTGTTGTATTACAGCTTGCAAATAAGCGTCAGGGTACTCAGAAAGCAAAGACACGTTCTGAAGTACGTGGCGGTGGAAAGAAACCTTGGAGACAGAAAGGAACCGGACATGCAAGACAGGGTTCTATCAGAGCTCCACAGTGGACAGGCGGTGGAGTTGTATTTGCTCCAACACCTAGAGATTATTCTTTCAAGATGAACAAGAAAGAAAAAGCAAACGCAATCAAGTCTGCTCTTACATCAAGAGTAAACGAAGATAAATTCTTTGTTATGGATTCTCTGAAATTCGATGAAATCAAGACAAAGAAAATGGTAAATGTACTTGATGCATTAAAAGTAAAGAAAGCTTTGGTTGTAATTGACGGGGAGGACAATGACAATGTTGCTCTTTCAGCAAGAAACATTGAAGGTGTTCGCGTTGTATTAACAAATGCAATCAATGTATATGATATCTTAAAATATGATACAGTTGTTATTACAAAGAGTGCTGTATCTAAGATTGAGGAGGTGTACGCATAATGGCAGATTTAAAATATTATGACATTATCCTGAAACCATTAGTAACAGAGAAATCTATGATGGCTATGGAAGAGAAAAAGTATACATTCTCTGTACACCCTGACGCAACTAAGAGCCAGATTAAAGAAGCAGTTGAGAAACTCTTTGAAGGAACAAAGGTTGCTAAGGTCAACACAATGAACTTAGATGGTAAAACACGTCGTCGTGGAAGAACATCAGGAAAGACAGCTAAGAGAAAGAAAGCTATCGTTCAGTTGACAGAGGACTCTAAAGAAATTGAGATTTTTGAAGGACTGTAGAAATTGGTTCTGAGATAAATCAATGTAAAAACAATTTCTTCAGAAATTGAGATTTTGAAGGACTGTAGGAAAAATACAGTTCTGATATGAAGTGAAAAATCGCGTGGAAAACCGATCGCGCGTGAATCATTTATAAAAATGATAATTGAAAGGAGAAAACGTCATGGGAATTAAAACATTTAACCCATATACACCTTCCAGAAGACAGATGTCAGTTCTTGATAAGGTTGAGGTTACAGCCGACAAGCCTGAGAAGTCATTGACAGTGTCATTGAAGAAAAACGCCGGACGTAATGCACAGGGTAAAATTACTGTCAGACATCGTGGTGGCGGTGCTAGAAGAAAATACAGAATTATTGATTTCAAGAGAAACAAAGATGGTGTACCAGCAACAGTTAAGACAATCGAGTACGACCCAAACAGAACAGCAAACATTGCATTAATCGCATATGCTGATGGAGAGAAGGCATATATCCTTGCTCCTAACGGATTAAAGGTTGGACAGAAAGTTCTTAACGGACCAACAGCAGAAATCGAAGTTGGTAACTGCCTTCCATTGGAAAACATTCCAGTAGGTACACAGATTCACAATATCGAACTTTATCCGGGTAAGGGTGGTCAGCTTGTACGTGCAGCAGGTAACAGCGCACAGCTGATGGCTAAAGAAGGAAAGTATGCAACACTCAGACTTCCATCCGGAGAAATGAGAATGGTTCCAATCATCTGCCGTGCAACTATCGGTGTTATCGGTAATGGTGAGCATGCACTTGTCAATATTGGTAAGGCAGGACGTAAGCGTAACATGGGTATCAGACCTACTGTTCGTGGTTCTGTTATGAACCCTAATGACCATCCACACGGTGGTGGTGAAGGTAAGGCAGGTATTGGTCGTCCAGGTCCATGTACTCCATGGGGTAAACCTGCTCTTGGCTTGAAGACACGTAAAAAGAACAATAAGTCAAACAAGATGATTGTAAGAAGAAGAGACGGTAAAGCATTAAACACAAAATAGTCACTTCGTAAAGAGTTAGGAATAGCCGGAACAGTCCGGCAGATTGGAGGATACAATGGCACGTTCATTAAAAAAAGGACCTTTCGCTGACAAGAGCCTTCTGAAAAAGGTAGATGCTATGGTAGCATCAGGCGACAAGCAGGTTATTAAAACATGGTCTCGTCGTTCCACTATTTTCCCATCTTTTGTTGGATTAACATTTGCAGTACATGATGGAAGAAAGCATGTACCTGTATATGTTACAGAGGATATGGTTGGACATAAACTTGGTGAGTTCGTTACAACAAGAACTTACAGAGGACATGGAAAAGACGAGAAAAAAGGTAAAAAATAAACGGTAACACCGTAGACAATAAGCAGTTATTTGAAAGGAGGCTTCACTAATGGCAAAGGGACATAGATCTCAAATTAAGCGAGAGAGAAATGACAACCAGAAAGACACCAGACCTTCAGCAAAGTTATCTTATGCAAGAATTTCAGTTCAGAAGGCTTGTTACGTGTTGGACGCCATCAGAGGCAAAGATGTAGAGACAGCAATCGGTATTTTATCATACAACCCAAGATATGCTTCCAGCATCATTTTGAAATTATTACAGTCTGCAATTGCAAATGCTGAGAACAACAATGGTATGAATCCAGCAGATTTATATATTGAAGAGTGTTTCGCAAATAAGGGACCGACAATGAAGAGAATCAGACCAAGAGCTCAGGGTAGAGCTTACCGTATCGAGAAGAGAATGAGTCACATCACAATTATTCTTAACGAGCGTTAGAAATAAATGGTCTATGAAAGGAGATTAAAATGGGACAGAAAGTCAATCCTCATGGTTTAAGAGTCGGCGTTATCAGTGACTGGGATTCTAATTGGTATGCAGAAGACAATTTTGCAGATTATCTTGTTGAAGATTACAAGATTAGAGAATTTGTTAAAAAGAAATTATACAGCGCTGGTATTTCAAAGATTGAAATTGAAAGACCTACCGACAAGGTAAGAGTTATCATTCATACAGCAAAGCCTGGTTTCGTAATCGGTAAAGGCGGAGCTGAAATTGAGAATTTAAAGAAAGAATTAGTGAAAGTGTTAGACAGAAAGGTTGCACTTGACATCAAGATTATGGATGTTAAGAACCCTGACAAACACGCACAGTTAGTAGCTGAAAACATTGCACAGCAGTTAGAAAACCGTGTTTCCTTCCGTCGTGCTATGAAATCTGCAATGAGCAGAACATTAAAGACAGGTGCTAAGGGAATCAAAGCAGCTTGCTCAGGTCGTCTTGGTGGTGCTGATATGGCTCGTACAGAGTTTTACAGCGAAGGAAATATCCCACTTCAGACATTACGTGCTGACATTGATTACGGTTTTGCTGAAGCAAACACAACTTACGGCAAAATTGGTGTAAAAGTATGGATATACAATGGCGAAGTACTTCCAGCCAAGAAGAATGACAAAAAGGAAGGGAGCGATAAATAATGTTAATGCCAAAGAGAGTAAAACATCGTAAGCAGTTCCGTGGTAGAATGACAGGAAAAGCGCTCAGAGGAAATAAAATCACAAACGGCGAATATGGTATCGTAGCTTTAGAGCCTGCTTGGATTAAATCCAACCAGATTGAAGCAGCCCGTGTCGCTATGACCCGTTATATCAAGCGTGGTGGTAAAGTTTGGATTAAAATCTTCCCAGACAAGCCAGTAACAAAGACTCCAGCTGAAACTCGAATGGGTAAAGGTAAAGGTGCATTGGAGTACTGGGTAGCAGTTGTTAAGCCAGGTCGCGTAATGTTCGAGATTTCAGGCGTATCTGAAGAAGTAGCAAGAGAAGCTTTACGTCTTGCAACACACAAGTTGCCTATTAAATGTAAAGTCGTATCTCGTGCAGACTTAGAAGGAGGTGCGGGCAGTGAAGAGTAAGCAGTTTATGGAAGAATTAAAAGGTAAATCCGTTGCAGAATTAAACGAGGATTTAGTTGCAGCAAAGAAGGAACTTTTCAATTTAAGATTCCAGAACGCAACAAACCAGTTGGATAATACAAGTAGAATCAAAGAAGTTAAGAAGAATATCGCAAGAATTCAGACAGTGCTCGCAGCAGCACAGAACTAATTGATTCAATTCGTTTGCAGACAACATGGAAAGGAGGACACGATCGTGGAGAGAAATCTTAGAAAGACTCGTGTAGGCAAGGTTGTTAGTGATAAAATGGATAAGACAATCGTTGTTGCAGTAGTAGATAACGTAAAGCATCCACTTTATGGTAAAATCATCAAGAGAACTTACAAATTAAAAGCTCATGATGAAGAGAATACATGCAAAATTGGTGACAGAGTTAGAGTTATGGAGACAAGACCATTATCTAAGGATAAAAGATGGAGACTTGTAGAAGTAATTGAGAGAGCAAAATAATTTATTTTGCGGAATATGGAGGTAATCATGGTACAGCAGGAATCAAGACTTAAAGTAGCTGATAATACAGGTGCTAAAGAACTTCTTTGTATCAGAGTTTTGGGTGGTTCAACCAGAAGATATGCCAACATCGGTGATGTCATCGTTGCTTCTGTTAAAGATGCAACACCAGGCGGTGTTGTAAAGAAGGGTGATGTTGTTAAGGCTGTAGTTGTTCGTACTGTTAATAAAACTCGTCGTCCA
>JAQYCU010000058.1 GCA_028724545.1 bacterium | reverse complement strand
CATATTTTCTTAACAAACTGGGCTACAAGGATTCGAACCTTGAAATGCTGGAGTCAGAGTCCAGTGCCTTACCGTTTGGCGATAGCCCATCATAAATGCCTGCCTTTTCGCAAGCACTTGTTCATTATATAACAGGTGTTTTTATTTTGCAAGCATTTTTTTTATTTTTATTCATTTTTTTATTTTTCTTACTTTTTCTTCTTTATGTAATTGATAATTCTTAAAATCAGGTCCACACGTTTAAATGGCGTGATAACATAATAACCATCTATATAGTCGCTGATTTCATCAATAATTCTGGTGGAAATGCGATAAGCGAGTTCTTCTCCTTCTTCTCTGTTTTTGCCTTCATACAGCTGAATGATTTCGTCCTGCACATCCATTCCTGCCATTTCATTATTCATAAAGTTCGCATTCCGGTAACTGACTACCGGCATAACACCACCCAGTAATTTAACCGGCAGTTCTTTTCTTGCATATTTCAGATTTTCTAATCCTCTTTCTGACAAAACCGGCTGCGTAAACAATACAGAAACACCGTTTTCGATTTTTTTCTTCGCATGCGCTATCTGCGATTCAAAATTCACGGCATTTACATTTAACGCTCCTGATACCATAAAAGGATTTTCCGTAAAAATCTCCTGGTTGAATGACTGAATATGACGTGCCAGTATAGCAGAGTTGTAACTAAACATCGTTTTAATCTGATTACGCATTGCTGCAGGAACCGGGTCCCCGGTAACTGTCAGTACATTGTTTACACCTTCCATATTCAACCCCAAAAGCAGTGCTTTTGTAGCATTGATATTCCGGTCACGGCATGTCATATGAGGAATTGTTGTAATTCCCAGTTCCCTTGTCAGTTTACACGCCAGAATACTGCTGTCAATTCGCGCCTTTGCAATCGGACAATCTGCAATATCAATAGCATCTACACCGGCACACTGGTATCGCGCTGCTCCCTCCATAAAAAATTCCGCATCGGCATCCAATGGTGGGTCCAGTTCGACAACAATAACTTTTTCCCCATTTGCTAATTTCTGTGCAAATGCATTTTGTTTATTCTGATTTCCTATAATTTTCTTCTTTTCTTCTGGATTTTCATTCTGTAACTGTGCTTTTTTGTTCTTTTTCTCCTGCAGAATGGCTGCATAATCAAACTCCCGGCTATCAAGTTCCTTCCTTGCATTCCTGATATCTTTCGGGTTCGTGCCACAGCATCCACCTACAATCGAAACACCCTGTTTTACCAGTTTCAATAAATTTTTGCCATAATACTCTCTGCTTTTACCATAATAAATTCGTTTTCCAAGCATAGTCGGATATCCTGCATTTGGCATAACCGTTACATATTTTTCTGCATTCTCCAATGGCATTTTTTTGATTTTTTCCAATAAATGCTTTGGACCGGAAATACAGTTAAAACCTACTGCGTCAATTCCTTCTGCCTGCTGCATCTGCCAGAATAACTTTTCTGCAAAAAATCCCGTTCTGGTATAACCCTCTGGCGAAGAAGCAAAAGACACCATCACAAAACCATCCGGCACCCGTTCCTTAATATAAGCAGCAATCTCCTCAATTCCTTCACTGCTTTCTAATGTTTCAAAAAGAAAATATTTCGCCTGGCACGAAAGAAATACGTCTACAATTTCCCGGTAGCTGTTATAGTAATCTCCATCTTCGCGCAACGGAATTGGTCCGATATCGGCAAACAAAAAGTGTTCTCCATCACTTTCACGAATTGCCTGCTCTGCAATCTGCCATCCTTTTTTTATCACATTTTCCACTTCTTTTTGCTCTAACTGCAACATCTGGGAATTTGCCGAAAAAGTGTTGGTCTTGATTGCCGTAGCCCCGGCTTCTATATATTCTTTATGAATATTTAAAATAATTTCCGGATTTGTGATATTCAGCAGTTCACATTTTTCCTGCGCAAACTGTGGATATCTGTCTACAATATATGTTCCCGTAGCCCCATCAAACAGTAACGGTTTTTCCCGTAAATACTCTTGTATTGTCATATTTTATGTTCTCCTTTTGATTACCGTATCCACCCTTTTATCTTCTGAAGGCAGAAAAACAGCAGAAATGCAGCAAGATTTACCAGCACAATACATGCACCAGCCGGCATACTGCACTGATATGATAATACCATACCTATACAATAACATACAACCGATAAAATTCCTGCACTTATGACAACACCACGGAAACTCTGAAACAATCGCATGGATGTCAGTGAAGGAAAGATAAGAAGACTGGATATCAGCAGTGCTCCCATCATCTGCATTCCAAGTACAATCGTAACAGCTGTTAATATAGCAATCATACTGTTATAAAAAGAAGTTTTAACCCCGGTAGCCTTTCCAAAGTTTTCATCAAATGTCACTGCAAAAATATTGTGATATGAAAAAACAAACAATGCCAGTACAACAACCGACAGGATAACACTTAGCCAGACGTCTTCCTCTGTCATCGCCAGAATACTTCCGAACATATAACTGTTAATATCTGTTGTCATTCCTGTCGTCAGAGAAGTCACGCTGACACCAATTGCCAAAGAAGAGGCAGAAAGTGCTGCAATTGCTGCATCAGAACGCATCGCACCCTTTTCGGTCATTCTAAGCAATAAGAATGCTGCTACCACAACCACCGGTATGGATACTTTTAGTGGTGCAACATTACATGCCAGGGCAATGGACAAAGCACCATAGGACACATGTGATAAACCATCTCCTATCATGGAATACTGCTTTAATACCAGACTGACGCCTAATAAAGCAGCACATAAAGACACCAGAATCCCCACTATAAACGCCCGTACAATAAACGGATAACTCAGCATTTCCAATATCATTCTCTATTTTCTCCTTTCGCAGTCCTTTGCGCTGTTTTCAATCGCTTTTTCATTGTTCTGTCTTTATTCTGCTACACTCCGTTTTGCAAAAATATCAGCAAACTTGGAATTTTTGTATTCTTCCGTCGTGCCATAAAAATATTCACCATCATTCAGATGCAAAATGTACTTTGCTTCCATAATGGCACTTCGTAAATCGTGTGTTACCATAATTACGGCCATTCCTTCCTGATTCAGGTCACGCAGGTTCTGATATAATGTTGCTGAAGCAGCCGGGTCCAGTCCCGTGACCGGCTCGTCCAGTACCAAAATATCCTGTGCAGCACACAATGCTCTTGCCAGAAGCACACGCTGCTGCTGTCCTCCCGACAGTTTTCCATAACACTTTTTCTTCAGGTCTGCAATTCCCAGTTTGTCCATAATTGCTATGGCCTGCTGTTTCTCTTCTCTTCTATAATATGGTCTGTTATGAATCCGGTTTAAAAAGCCGGACAAAACGACTTCCATCACACTGGCAGGAAACTGTCTTTGTGCGTCTGTCTGCTGTGGCAGATATCCAATTTTTCCACTCTGAATCCCTTTTTCCAGTTTTACTTCGCCACTGACCGGCTTAATCAGTCCCAGTAACGTCTTTAATAATGTACTTTTTCCAGAACCATTTTCTCCTACAATACAGATATAATCTCCTTTATTTACAACAAAGTTAAAATGTTCTATCAAAGGTTTATTATCATATCCCAAGCCGGCATCCCGGCAACAAATCAAGCATTCTTCCTGTTTCATATACAGCCTCCATTAATGCCAATAAAATTGAAAACCTTTTTCATTTTACTTTTCCTCCCTGCTTTTGTCAAGCCTGTTTCCTGTCTTTTAGGATACTATGTACTGCTGCGTAGTTTGCGTAGCGAAAGCGTACCCTTGTTAGAAACGGGAGGCATATGCTGTCAGGTTCAAAAAACTATATAAGCCCCTTGAAAACAGAAAACCTTGACATATTGATATTACCTAATGTAAAATGGTGTTTGTTATACATATAATAAATTACAAATTGATTGGAGTTGATTTTTTGGATTCAAGTGACGCCTCGAAGATAATGATTTTATGCATTCTCTTGGTGCTCTCTGCATTTTTTTCTTCGGCAGAGACGTGTCTGACCACAGTAAACAAAATGCGAATGAAGTCTATGGAAGACGAAAAGGTAAAAAATGCCAGTCTTGTTTTGAAGCTGGTGGAAAACCCTACGAAACTGTTAAGTGCCATTCTGATTGGCAACAATATTGTTAACCTGACAGCTTCTTCCCTTACTACTTCCTTTGCCATTAATTTAGCACACAAATTCGGATGTTCTGATTTTGCCAGTGCGATTACTGGTCTTGCAACCGGAATATTAACCATATTAGTACTGATTTTTGGTGAAATTGTTCCAAAATCATTTGCTACTATGGCAGCTGAGAAGCTTTCACTTCGCTATGCAAAACCGATTTATCTGTTTACTATTCTTATGACACCGTTTTGCTTTATTATGAACAAAATTTCTTCCGGCATTCTTATACTGTTTGGCATTGACAACAAAAAAGGTCCTGCCATTACAGAAAATGAATTAAGAACCATCGTAGAGGTCAGCCATGAAGAAGGTGTAATCGAAAGTGAAGAACGTCAGATGATTACAAACGTTGTTGATTTTGGCGATTCGCTGGCAAAAGATGTTATGGTCCCTAAAATGGACGTAACTTTTGTCAATGTAAATTTATCTTATAATGAATTAATGGAATGTTATTCTGTGGATAAATTTACCAGAATGCCTGTTTATGATGAAAGTCGTGATAATGTTGTAGGTATTATCAACTTAAAAGACCTCTTCTTCTATCAGGGTTCTAAAAGAGATTTTTCGATTGCCGAAATTATGCGTGAACCTTATTTTACCTATGAGTATAAGAAAATATCGGAATTGTTCTTTGAAATGAAAAAAGAATCTATTCCGATGGCAATTGTGTTAGATGAGTATGGCTCTACTTCTGGTATGCTGACTTTGGAAGACTTAATTGAAGAAATCGTTGGCGATATTAAAGATGAATATGATGGAAACGAAGAAGATGAAATTACCAAAATCGATGATGAAACTTATATCCTGCTCGGTGTAGCCAAACTGGATGACATTGATGAAACACTTGGCATTACCATCGAGTCAGAAGACTATGATTCCATTGCCGGTCATGTTATCAATCTTCTGGACCATTTTCCAGAGGCAGGCGAAACAGTCAGTGATGATTTTGCAACTTATACCGTTTTAGAAGCCGGCAAAAACCGGATTGACAAAGTAAAATTACATCTGCTTCCAAAGCCAAGCGAGGATGAAGATGATAATACGGAAAATAATGATTAATAATGTTTCATCCGATTTTGACTGCATATTCACAGAATAGGAATGTCTATGAATGACATAAAAAAAGGCTGTTTATCTCTAAGATACTTGGAACCGGTTGGGATTTTCCCCAATTAGTTCCGATAATATCTGCTGAATAAACAGTCTTTTCTATTTCTGTTTTTTTTCTTTCTGTTTTTTTCTTTCTGTTTGCTTGTCTGTTTTTAATTTTTCTTGCGTTTTGTCTATCTGTTTGCTTAACTGTTTTTAATTTTTATCTGCTTATTTCTATTTGATTCTATCTGTCTATTCTGCTTTCTTTTATTTATGATACATCATTTGGCTTACAGTCTTTATAACGGCAATTGGTTACCTTCTGCCCTAAATTTCTGTCAATCGCTCCTCCTGTATAATCTGCCACGCATCTTCTGAAACGGCATCCGGTAATATTTCCTCTCTTTCCATACATCGAAATACCGGCACCATTTTTACTGCGACAATTGACAAACATACATTTTTGAATCGTTCCATCCTGCGAATAAATTCCACCATCCTGACAAAAATTAAAGGTACATTCTGTAATCTCCGGTGCATATGCATCATAAATGGCTCTTCCCTTTACCATATTCCGGAATACAGTCTGCTTTGCCGTCATTCTGCAGCCGGATGCAAAAACACCACTATTTTTTCCCATACCATTTAATTCGCACTGTTCAAAAACACATTTTCTGCTGTGCTCTAAAATAATCATATCTCCTTCCTGTATATGACTGCTTATCACTTTAACCCTCTTCATTTCCAGACTGCCTCTGCAGCGAATCGGATAATTCAAATAAATGCTGGCATTCTCTGCCACCAGACTGCCGGTTGCCTCAATAAGCAAAGGACAATCTACAATCGTCGATACCATAATCCGATAATCTCCAGTTATCTGAAATGTTTCCATCTTTGCCAGATACTGAACCGTTTCTGCCCCCTCCGGACAACACTTTTCATATTGAAGATGATGAACATTGGCACGCACAAATCCGTGATAAAAAACAGCAGCTCCATACTCTGCCACATAACATTTTTTAAAGGTGCAATGGGTAATCACATTTCCCTCTACTGCAAAAATGGCACCACCCCGTTTTGCTTCGCAGTTTTTAAACTTGCAATTGCGAATTTCCCCATGTGGTGTCCGTATCATAATAGCTCCACCATCTTCCGGTGAGTAACATTCTGAAAAAGCAGTATCCGTAACTTTAATATCATTGCCCCAAAAGCGAATGGCTGCCCCTCTGGTTGTATGATATATAAAGCTTTTCTCTATCTCCAGCATGCCGGCTTCTGCCCGTATAAACATTCCAAAATTCCGACAGTCTGCTTCGCTGTGATGCATAATAATACGGCTGTAAACCGATTTCATATTAACACAGGCCCGATGTGAATCACTCTTTCGGATAATTTTGCTATGTACAATCCAGAGTTCTCCTCCATTTAACAAAATATTTCCATGAACCCGTACCTCTGCATGGTCAAAAATCAATCGCATTCCTTTTTCCAATACCAGGTCTTCCTTTATCTGGCAACGGTCCACGATGCGCACTTCTTTTTCCTGACAAAGCATCTCCTGCGTACACTCCAGCGTTTCCCACAGCTGCATAATATAGTATTTCATATCTACCGGTGTCAGTTCCATATCGCTCAAATGCATCCGGTGCAAACTTTCCCGACACCCTGCTACATCTTCCTTCCCGGCACTAATGACAAACTCTTTCAGCAACAGCAGTTTCTGCGAAGACACCTGAAATATCTGTGCCAGAACGCTGACGGACTCCTCCTCTTTTTCAGAAAAGCCACCTTCTCGCAGACTGACATTAAACATATCAAGCAGCAAAAAAAATTTTTCACGCTCTGTCACAAAATTTTGTAGCAAAAAATCAATAACATACTCTTTTTCTTTAGAATACCGGAGCACCTTTGCCATCTCGTCTTCTTCCAGCTGAAAACCGGCCAGCAATAATCTTTCCAATTCAAAATTATTTAATGGACTGGAAAGGCAATTTAGTTCTGCCTGCATAAAAACGGCAGCACCATACATAACTTTGTACTCGGCTGATTTTGTATAGAGAGGATGTTTTGGTGTCATCCATAATTTCTTTTTTCTGTTAAATTTTGTAAGATTATCTAACATCACAGCCTCCTTTCGTCATGCTTCTCTTCTGCTTGCATTAAAAATAGCACTGTCTGCCGGCTCGCAATCATACAATACAGGCTGCATCACTCTTTGGCCTAATTTGTCATATTTAAAATAAACGGCAGCCCCCAGATATTTTGCCCTGCATTCCCGAAACGCACTCTCGGTAATCGTCACATTGTCAATCGACTCGGAATAAACAGCACTTCCATAATCCGATTCTGCTCCCGAAAAATCGCAATTTGTTATCTGAACCTGCGAAGCACCAAAAACCGATATAAAACCTGCCTTTCCGTCACGAAATGTACTTCGGGTAATCTGCGCATACCACCCGTCAAAAACAATCATTCGCTCTTTTTGTGAATGGCAAAATTCGCTTTCCTCAATCAATAATCTTCCTGCTGTCTGCTTTAAAAATCCACACTGTGCCTTGCAATCCACAATGGAATTTTCTATTTTTACAACAGCTGCATCCGTTACTTTCAAAAAATAACCGGCATCACATTTTTCTATTTTCCATTTGGAATTACACAACTGGATTCTTCCACCATTGACACGGATATTCCCTCTTATCGTGATATCAGCACCGTCCACCAGTAAGGAACCACCACGCTCCACCAGAACATTGCCATCAATCCTTGTTGGTTTATCCAAAACTAATGTCTTGCCTGCTTCTATATAAATATCCTGATAAGATACTTCAT
>JAQYCU010000057.1 GCA_028724545.1 bacterium | reverse complement strand
GCTGAAGTGATGGAAAAGTTCCAGCCGGACTGGATTGTGGCAATGGGTGGTGGTTCGCCGATTGATGCAGCAAAAGCGATGTGGATTAAGTACGAATATCCGGAAACGACCTTTGAAGATATGTGCAAAGTGTTCGGACTGCCGAAACTGCGTACCAAAGCACATTTTTGTGCCATTCCTTCGACATCAGGAACAGCAACAGAGGTAACGGCATTTTCTATCATTACAGATTATGAAAAAGGAATCAAATATCCGATTGCTGATTTTGAAATCACGCCGGATGTTGCGATTGTAGACCCGGATTTGGCAGAAACAATGCCGGTAAAATTGGTGGCACATACGGGTATGGATGCTATGACGCATGCAATTGAAGCATATGTTTCTACGGCAAACTGCAATTATACAGACCCGCTGGCATTGTGGGCAATCAAGATGATTCAGGCAAATCTTGTAAAATCATATGGAAAAGACAGCGATGCACGCACCCAGATGCATGATGCACAATGTCTGGCAGGTATGGCATTTTCTAATGCTTTGCTGGGTATCGTACATTCTATGGCACATAAAACAGGTGCTGCATTCAGTGGAGGACACATTATCCACGGTGCTGCAAATGCTATGTATCTGCCGAAAGTAATCCGTTTCAACAGCAAAGATGCCACAGCGAAGAAGCGTTATGGCGAAATCGCTGATTTTATGCATTTAGGTGGCAATACAGATAATGAAAAAGTGGAATTGCTGATTCAGGAATTACGAAAAATGAATGACGAATTACAGATTCCACAGTGCATTAAGCATTATGGAGAAGGTGGCGTGATTGCCGAAAATGGTATTGTGTCGGAAGAAGAGTTTTTGGAGAAACTGCCAGATATCGCAGCAAACGCCCTGTTGGATGCCTGCACGGGTTCTAATCCACGCCAGCCGTCCCAGGAAGAGATGGAAAAACTGCTGAAATGCTGTTATTATGATACGGAAGTGGATTTCTAACAGAAACATTTTCTCTGTTTCACAAGGAAAAAATAATTTTCTAAAATTATGATAAAATTGACGAAACGAAATAATAAAATATTTCCAAATCAAGAATATGACTTGTAAAATTGCTCAAAGTGTATTAGAATGGGGGTATCATCAAAAAAGGAGGAATTTCAACATGGCATATGTAATTAGCGACGATTGTGTTAGCTGTGGTGCTTGTGCAGGTGGATGCCCAGTAGGTGCTATCTCAGAAGGTTCTGCTCATTATGAGATTGATGCAGATACATGCATTAGTTGTGGTGCTTGTGCAGGTACTTGTCCTTCAGGTGCTATTTCTGAAGAGTAATGCAAGATTCATAAGCAATTGCTAGGGCTGCCGGACCGAATGTGGTATTACTGCATCGAGCGCGGTAGCTTTTTCAATTTTGTATGAATAAAAGCAGCGATTTGCTGATACGATAAGAAAATAAAAGGTTACCGTGTGACAAATAATCTGTGGGATTTATTTTTCACAACAGGTTACTTAGAAATGGAGAGTATTATGACAGAGAGAGTAAATAAAGAAATGATTATTGCTGATATGCTTCAGATTGACCCGGGAATCGCACCGATTCTTATGGCATCAGGAATGCATTGTATCGGTTGTCCTTCTGCACAGGGCGAAAGCTTAGAACAGGCAGCAATGGTTCATGGTCTGGATGCAGAAGAACTGGTTACTACGGTTAACAAATATTTAGAGAATAAATAGGAAACAATAGTTACAGATAACCAAAAGAAAACAGGCAGTGCTGAATGGGCATTGCCTGTTTTGTGTTAGCAAAATATTTTTTATATATCAGCAAGAGTCTGAATTGCATGCTCTGCTATGACCGGCATAAAATGTTCTTCAAAATAATATTGACTGTAGGATGAATTTTTCACAACGCTGCCATATTCATAAATAATATTACAGATTTTTGCAAACTCTTCTGAGGTATGCTCAGAACGGTGAAGCACCAGATAATATAATTTTGTGGAAGTATCCTTATAGAGCGTATTTATGCCGTGGTAAATATTCTGGATGTGATAAGCCAACTGCGTTACGGTATCCAGATTCTGGAACGCAAAAACGGATACGACATCATACTGCTTCTTTGGCTCAGTGTATTTTGACTTTGGCTCCATTCCCAACATTTCCGGAAGTGAAATAAAGTCATCACCCGGTGAAGCAGGTGCAGCCTGTTTGTCTTCCGCATTATCTTTATAAGCAGTCTGCGAATCGCCATCTGAAAAATGCCAGGTCACGCTACTTTCGGACTCTGATTCACTTTCTAATTCATTTTCTGGTTCGTATAAACTGATTTCGTCGTCATCATCATCTTCATAGACATCTATATTTTGATATATCAAATTCTCATTATCATCATCATCATACCAGTTCGTTTCCTCTGTAAATTTGGAAAAACGGGCATCTAACTCATCAGGTTCTTCCACTTTCGTAACAATCAGGACAAGTGCCTCCGGCAGCATGGGAATGGCCTCAATCATTAATGGAATATCCTGGGCCTGAAAGCCAAATTCGTAGGAAGCCTGCTGCATCATATCTCGAAACAAAGCTTTTGCCTTAGCAGTACCATAGGCAAGTTCGCTGATACCGATTTCACGGTCCTGCAAATCCTTCTGGTTCAAGGTACATCGAAATTGTTTTTCATTGATTTTTTCAATTCGCATAGGCTCACTTCCTTTCTTATCCAAAATTTGTTCTGAATTGGTAAGAGAAACAGAAGAATAAAAACGGTTCCAATACCGAAATTCTTCTATGTAGTAAATTATAAAAGAAGAAGAAATAGAAGTCAATCCAACATTATTTTTTGTAATTGGTTAGAAATAAATACTAGAAGAATATGTGATTTTTGTATACATTTTCTAATTGTGGCAGAAATGTGTGAAAAAGTCCCGATAGAGCAGATTTCTTCACAAAAATAAAAATTTTTTTTAAATATTTTGTCAATAGTATTTCCCTGTCCGTCTGTCTTATAATACATCCAGCGATACGGATTAAGAAATTTTTTAAGGAGGTGAATCAGATAAATTCAGACACTATGGAATACATTTTATCATATGAATGAAAAAGCAAAAGGTTCTTTTTTACGCATATGCAGAGGATTCGTAACTCGCTATAAAATCGCTGGCAGATGGCAAAAAAACGTATCACGGTTGCGCCTGTAGCCTGCAATTTGCCAGTTTAAGGGAGAAAGAGGGAAAAGAATTTCTCCCGGATGCATGCTAAATCTGTTTTTATTTTTCAGTGTCTGACGTGGGTTTTGTATGGAATCAGATTCTATACGAATGTTGATTAGGATTTTTGGGTTATAAAAATCCTTACACTTTGTTGTATTAAAATAATTATTTTAAGCATACTCCTTATTTGGTAATGCAGGGGAATCTTGCCCGAGGTTTCCCTGCGTTAAAATTTGCCCCGATAGTAGAAACGTGGTATACTATACGATATATGGAGTTTTTTGTCGATTATTGTATTAAGGGAAGAAGAGGATGCGTTACATGAAGAAGAATAAAAATGTTATAATAGCAGGTATCATATGTATTGCTGTACTGGGAATTATTGTTGGCAGTATTTTATATCATAAGTTTTCGCCAAGTAAGGAAATGATGAAATTAACCGATTATTTTCAGACAAAGAAAGATACGGTTACAGTTATTTTAGGGGATGAGATTTGCGATACACCGGCCGTTCTTCAGGAAAAGGAAATTTATCTTCCGGTTGAACTGGTAAAGGAAAAACTGAATACACGTTTTTATTGGGATAAGAATGAAAATGTATTATTATATACAACGCCGAATGCTGTGATTTCTGCAGAAGCAGGAAGCAGGGACTGCTATAAAAACAACAGCAAATCAAGCAGAGAGTACGAAATCGTCCGTGCAGATGCCGAAACGGTATATGTTGCATTGGACTATGTGAAAGAGTATACGGCATTAGAGTACAAAATATATAACAATCCAAAAAGAGTAGTAGTCACATACGAATACAATAAAGAAAAAGAATATATCAAAGCAGAAACAGAATGTGCCTTACGTTATAAGCCGGATATCAAAAGTGATATCCTCGTAAAGGAAAAAGAAGGCACGGTGTTACGCTTATTAGAAAAAGAAAATCCGGAAACCGGTTTTTGCAAAGTGATGGACCAGACGGGTGTCATTGGTTATATCCGTTCTAAAGATTTAGGAAAAGTTTACAAAGAGAAGAAAACAACAGATTTCCGGGAAGAAGAATATACCCATATTCTGAAAGATGAGAAAATAAATCTGGTATGGCATCAGGTGACAAACCAGACAGCAAACTCAAAACTGTTAAATATGCTGTCAAATGCCAAAGGTGTGAATGTGGTTTGTCCGACTTGGTTTGCAACATCAGATAATAATGGAAATATAGATTCACTTGCCAGCGATACTTATGTTACACAGGCGCATCAGGCAGGTATCGAAGTCTGGGGACTGTGCAATGATTTTAGCCCGAATATGAAGATAGGCAAAGTACTTGGCTCGACGAGCAAACGGCAAAAACTTGCTAAAAACCTGATTGCAGAAGCAATCCGTTATAGTTTAGATGGTATCAATATAGATTTTGAAAATGTCAAGAAAGAGTCTGGTGAAGATTTCATACAGTTCATCAGGGAAATTGGCATTATGTGCCGAAATAATGGAATTGTATTGTCGATTGACAATTATCCGGTTGCTGAGTATAGCCAGTATTACAACCGGACGGAGCAGGCAAATGTTGCCGATTATGTCATTACAATGGCATATGATGAATATTATTCCGGCTCTGAAGAGGCTGGCCCGGTTTCTTCACTTTCTTATGTGAAAAATTCTGTGAAGAATATATTGGAACAGGTGCCTGCAAATCAGTCCATTATTGCATTGCCATTTTATTCCAGACATTGGACAGAGAAGACTAAGAATGGAAAAGTGATTCTTTCGTCGGAAGCGTGCTCTATGAGTTATGCACAGGAACTTTTGTCAGATTCCAAGACAAAAGCCAACTGGGATGATGCAGCAGGTATGAATTATCTGGAGTATACAAAAGGCAAGGCTATTCATAAAATGTGGATTGAAGATATCAATTCATTACAGCTGAAGATGGAAGAAGTAGCAAAGAATGATACAGCCGGTGTTGCTTTTTGGAAACTGGGTATGGAAGATAAAAGTGTCTGGGACATGATTTATAAATATAACAAATAGTTCTGTTAAGTTAATAGAAACCATAAAATAAACTAAGATTGTTAGAAAGGTTTATTTTGTGGGATTTATGCTAAAAATAAAAAATAAACGGACAGTTTTGTTTTTGGTGGCATTTGCAGTGCTGTGCTTTGTCTGTATGGTAACAGATGTTCCGATGGTAATGGAAACCGTAAAAAAAGATGATAAAGTAACCATTGTTGTTGACTGTGGACATGGTGGCATAGACCCTGGAAAAGTGGGGATTAATGGTGCTTATGAAAAAGATGTTAATCTGGCAATCGGATTATTTTTAAAAGAGGACCTGGAAAAAGAAAAATATAAGGTGATTATGACACGGGAAGCAGATTGTGGTTTGTATGAAGAAACAGATACGAACAAAAAAATCTCAGATTTAAAACGGCGTGCAGAAGTAATGAATCAGGATGAAGTAGATTTTGCTATCAGCATTCATCAGAATAGTTTTTCGGATGGGAACACCAGAGGAGCGCAGGTATTTTATTATGCAGATTCCGAATCAGGAGAAAGTTTTGCAAAAACAATGCAGGAGCAGTTAAAAAATTCTCTGGATACCAAAAATCACCGGCAGGCAAAAGCAAATAATGAGTATTATCTGTTAAAAAATACGGTAAAAACACTTATTATTGTGGAGTGTGGCTTTTTGTCCAATCAGGAAGAAGCACAGAAATTGTGTGACGAATCCTATCAAAGACAGATAGCGTGGGCGATTGCCCAGGGAACAAAACAGTACATAGAAAAGAAACCGTGAGGACGGAGGATATTATGGATACAATAGTACAAAGGGTAAATCCGGAATATTTTCAAGATAAAGAATTAGAAAAGGCATGCCAGATATTGCAGTCAGGAGGACTGGTGGCATTTCCGACAGAAACAGTGTATGGACTGGGTGGCAATGCCCTTTTGGAAGAGGCATCCCACAAAATTTACACGGCAAAAGGCAGACCGTCAGACAATCCTTTGATTGTGCATATTGCAGATATGGATGGACTATATGATGTTGCTGATAAGATAAGTGAGAAAGCGCTTGCATTGGCAGAAGCGTTTTGGCCGGGACCATTGACAATGATTTTTGAAAAAAAGGAAAAGGTGCCATTGTCAACAACCGGTGGTTTATCTACGGTAGCAGTCCGTATGCCGAGTCATCCGGTTGCAGCAGAATTAATCCGGCAGTCGGGCGTGTATATTGCAGCACCAAGTGCAAATACATCAGGCCGTCCAAGCCCTACGAAAGCAGAACATGTAATAGAGGATTTGCAGGGGAAAATCGATATGATTCTGGATGGAGGAGCTGTTGGGATAGGCATTGAATCTACAATAGTAGATATGAGTGGAGAAAAGCCAATGATTTTGCGCCCGGGATATATTACAAAAGTGATGATGGAAGAAGTGATTGGCGAAGTTGATGTAGACAAGGCTATTTTGTCAATGGAGCCAAAAACGAACATTGTGGCAAAGGCACCGGGTATGAAATACCGGCATTATGCACCAAAAGGAAAACTGGCAATTGTTGAGGGGGATATAGACAGTGTGGTTGCCAAAATCAATCAGTTAACCGAACTTCATGAAAAAGAGCATGTGAAGGCAGCAGTGATTGCAACAGAAGAGTCCAAGCGACTCTATCAGTGCAAAAATGTATATAGTATAGGTTCGCGAAAAAGTGAAGGTTCCATTGCAGCAGGGTTATATGATATACTACGGTTGATGGACCAGATAGGAGCCGAATATATTTATGCCGAAAGTTTTTCGGAAGATACATTGGGACATGCAATTATGAACCGGTTATTTAAAGCAGCTGGATATCATCGAATACAAGTATAGAGAGGTACGTGAATTGTTATGAAACGTTATAATCAGGTAATTTTTCTTTGTACAACAAATACATTGCTGAGTCCCCTGGCAGAAGGGATTTACCGGAAAAATTCACCGGACTGGATGCCCAAGGTGATTTCAAGAGGTCTGGTAGTTTTATTTGAAGAACCAATACATCCGAAGGTTAATGTGTTGTTAATGCAAAATGGATTTGATATTAGTGGACATAATCAGTCAAGACAGCTGGTGCCGGAAGATATTGTGGAAGACACTCTGGTTTTGACAATGACATTACAGGAAAAAGTTAAATTTATAGAAGATTTCCAACACGAAGAAAATGTTTATACCATAGGAGAATTTGTCGGGGAAGATGCCGATATGGTAAATCCCGGTGGCAGTGAAGATGAAAAATATAAAGAATGTTTTGATGAATTATTATTACGTGTGAATAAAGTGATTCAGAAAATAGAAGAACAATACTGGGAAGAATAAAAGGAGGCAGAATAGATGGTAGCATTAGGAAGTGACCACGGTGGATACGCATTAAAGCAGGAGGTAATCAAATACCTTCAGGAAAATAATATAGAATATAAGGATTTTGGATGCTATAGTGAGGAGTCATGTGATTACCCGGTCTATGCAAAGAAAGTGGCAAATGCCATTGTGAGTGGAGAATGTGAAAAAGGAATTCTGATTTGTGGAACAGGTATCGGCATCTCGATTGCTGCAAATAAAGTAAAAGGAATCCGTGCAGCACTTTGTCATGATACATTTAGTGCACAGGCAACCAGAGAGCACAATGACGCAAATATTCTGGCAATGGGTGCAAGAGTAGTCGGAACAGGTCTGGCTCTGAAAATTGTAGATACATTTTTAAATACTGCATTTTCAAATGACGAAAGACATATCAGACGAATTGAGCAGATTGAGTCATAAGAGCAAAAATGATTTCATAGGTATCATCCTTGACACTGAAAGGGACAAGGAGTAAAATTATTGCTGAAGAATCTTATCACAAAGTGGTATACGAAAGGAAGTATTGATATGGCAAAGAAAGACATCGATTGGGGTAACATTGGTTTTGGTTACATGAAGACAGATATGCGTTATGTATCTAACTTCAAAAATGGAGCATGGGACGAAGGTGCTATGACAAGTGATGACATGGTCACAATTTCAGAGTGTGCCTGCGTATTACAGTATGCACAGACGATTTTTGAAGGCTTAAAAGCATACACGACAGAGGATGGACGAGTAGTATGTTTTCGCCCTGACTTAAATGCAGAGCGTATGATGGATTCAGCAAAACGCTTAGAAATGCCAGTCTTTCCAAAAGACCGATTTATTGATGCGGTTATTCAGACAGTAAAAGCAAACATAGATTATGTACCTCCATATGGTTCAGGAGCTACATTATATCTTAGACCATATATGTTTGGTACAGATGCTATCATTGGTGTAAAACCTGCAAATGAATATCAGTTCCGTCTGTTCTGTACACCGGTAGGTCCTTATTTCAAAGGTGGCGTAAAGCCGATTACTATTCGCGTTAGTGATTTTGACCGTGCTGCACCACATGGAACAGGACATATCAAAGCCGGCTTAAACTATGCAATGAGCTTACATGCTATTGTTGATGCACATGAAAAAGGATTTGACGAGAATATGTATCTGGATGCTGCTACCCGTACAAAGGTAGAGGAAACAGGTGGAGCAAACTTCTTATTTGTTACAAAAGACAATAAGATTGTTACACCGAAGTCTGACAGCATTCTGCCTTCTATCACAAGACGTTCACTGATGACAGTTGCAAAAGATTATCTTGGCTTAGAGGTAGAAGAAAGAGAAGTTTACTTTGATGAAGTTCCTGATTTCGTTGAGTGTGGTCTTTGTGGTACTGCAGCTGTTATTTCACCGGTTGGTTGTGTTAATGATCATGGAAAAGAAATTAAGTTTGTAAATGGCTGTGACGAAATGGGTCCGGTTATTTCAAAACTTCGTGAAACTCTGACAGGTATCCAGATGGGACATATTGAGGCACCAGAAGGATGGATTCAGGAAATTAAATAATAAGCCTTCTTCGTTAGGAAAGTCTTCTGACAGAAGTTATGATAAAAATGATATAAAATCATAATAACATAAAAGCCTGCACCATTATCGCAATGATAATGGTCGCAGGCTTTTGTAGTATCAATAAAATGATGATGCCATAGTTTTTCACACAATTATCGAAACGATAATGCTACTGCTTTTGCAATATTTCTATATGCCATCTACCTGTTTGAGCAGTAGAAGACGGTCACCCGGTTTCACATTTTCGTTTTCCAGATGGTTTAATTCCATAATGCTTTCTATCGTTGTGTTATACGTCTTTGCAATATTCCAAAGGGAATCCTCTTTTTGCACGATAAAACCGACCAACCCCGGCATAGCCTGGATTTTTTCCATATCGAGAGGCAGGGTTTGTATCTGAGTGATGATTTCCTGGTTGCCGTGCGTAAATACAAATGCGCAGAGGTTCAGAATCACTTTTACTTCTACTTCCTGATTGTCTAGCATCATAATACTAATCTGACTGATGGCAGATTGCAGTTCATAATCATCTTCTGGCTGGATGCCCTTGATTTCAATTGTATGGGTAAAAGGAATTGTTCCTTTTGCCGTGGCGAGAGGCCGGTCATCATTTTCCGTAATATATAGAATATCCAAATCGACCACACCTTCTAAAGCAATGCCGTCGTTCGTGATTTCCTGTTCGTCAATCTGGACATTGCCGGTTGCATTACAGATTTGCAGGATTGTATCTTCATTCTCAGTGATATGGATACGGTCTGCAATCCGGACAACGCTTTGGTTTTTCATCAGCAATTTTGTTGTCGTAATCATTTCTTTGTCTAATTGCAAGGTACAGGCTGTGGAATAGGCATCCTCCAGAAAATGAAAAGTTTCATTCTGATAGAATTTCATATTCAGGTTTAAATTCAATTCCAGTTCAAGAATACGGTTTTCACCGTCCTCGTCTTCCCTGATTTCCAGTTCCTTTTCTGCATTTAATATTTCAATATCCGATATCATATCTTCGGAAGCATTTTCACATTGCACGGTAACATCAAAAGGAAATTCGGTTTCCAGATATTCCAGCCGACGTTCCTCATTTTCAGGAATATACAGAAGAAATAATTGTAAATCTCCCAAAAAACGGACACCACTTTCGATAATCCGGTTTTGCAAATTCTGAGGATTCATTTCATAATACAAAATTGTGTCTACAGAAGGTTTCCCTTTCGGGAGAGAAAGTTCATCCCGGATTCGTAAAACATCCTTTTTCTGCTCTGTCAGATGTGTCATAGAAAATTGGTTAAAATGTTTATGCAATCCGTCGGGAGCAGAAAACTGTTCCATTTCGGCGCGGGAAGCATCCGAAGCAACAATGTCGATACCGGCAGTGACTGCCTGCTGGTTTTCCTGACAGCAGTGAATACTGACGATAGCCCTTACACTGACTTTGCGCGAATTGATTACATTTGTCTGGCAGTCTTCCAAATCAAAATGGCACATTACTTCCTTGTCAGGAATAAGTCCGTCCATATTGATGGATTCCTCGAAAGGAATTTGTCCTTTCATATTATGTACCGGGCGCAAATCCTCCGTGGTCAGATAAAGCAGACAAAAAGAAAGATATCCACGAAGGGTAACTTTTCCGTTGCCTGGAGAAATGCCCGTGAGAAAAACGGAGCCTTGTGTTTTGATTAACTGTTCGATGTCGGGCTTTGTGTCAGGAACATTTACGTCATTTTCCAACGTGATTTGCAAATCACTCCGGCAGATAACTCCCTGCGTCTGTATGTTTCGTGTTGATAATTCCATATCGCTACCATCCGTCCTTTCTTTCGAGATGTTTGTTGCTACAAATTGTTTTTCGTATTCTGCTACGTTATCATATGCAGAGGATTTTGGAATTATGCAAAAATCTGCAATAACCTGAAAAAAGGTATATTACAAAAAACAGTATTCTGTCCGTCTTTACGTTTATTGCTGAAATTTTGTAGTAGCGAAATTTTCTTCAAAAACAGCAATTTCCGTAGTGCTTTGCTGTTATTTTGTGTCAGCAAAATTTATTCCAAAAATATAGACGTTTTTTGCAATATATGGTATCATATTCTATATATTGACAGTATGATATACTAGAAAAATACGTATAGTTTAGAGTTAATTTACGTGGGTATAATAAGGGAGGTTCATATGAAACGTAAAGAAGAAAAAAGTATGATGCAGGAAAAAACGATTATCACAAAGGAAAAAGGTAAAAAATTCCGTTTTGGCCTGACAGCAAAGATTGTTGCCATGGCACTGATTCCGGCAGTTGCAATAGGGCTCTGTCTGGGGTTTGTTGGAGCAGAGGGAATCTACAGTGGGATACAGGAAGAGATGATTAGCACCTTGCAGGCAGTGACGCAAAGCATGGACGCATTTGGCAATGTATTGGACGAAGGTGACTGGTCTGTTGATGGAGATGGAAATCTTCTCAAGGGTGGTTACAATCTGACAGAAAATACAGAAGTGATTGACAAAATCGTAGAAGATTCGGATACTCAGATTACATTTTTCTATGATAAAGTGCGCCGTGCGACAACACTGAAAGATAAAGAAACCGGCGAACGTATAATTGGTACGGAAGCATCTGAGGAAGTTTACCAGGCAGTAGTCAAAGGAGGAGAAGATTTCACTTCCTATGATGTAACGATAAATGGCGAACCTTACTATGCATATTATGCACCGATGAAGAATAATGACGGTGAGGTCGTGGGTATGTTTTTTGCCGGAGCACCCACCAGTGATGTGAATGCTTTCGTTCTTTCAAAAGTATTTACACTGATTGGCGCAGCAGTCTTTGTTATTGTGCTGGCAATGATTATCATTTTGCTTGTTGCCATCCGTCTGAGCAAAGGCATTTTGCAGACAGGAAAGGTGGTTTCTACACTGGCAGATGGCGAGTTGACGGTGAAAGTAAGCGAGAAGTCATTAAAACGTAAGGATGAATTGGGTGATATTGCACGCCTTGTTGAAAGACTGCGTGACGAATTGTTCGCTGTTATGACAAAGGTAAAAGAATCTGCAGATGTATTATTGAAAGCAGGAAAAGATTTGAGTACAATGGCATCCCAGACAAGTTCTACAGCTGATGAAATCGGACATGCAGTAGAAGACATTTCAAAGGGTGCCGTATCGCAGGCAGAAGATATAGAAACAGCTTCAGCACGCATTGAAGAAATGGGAAATGTGATTGGAAATATCGTGAATGGTGTTGCCGTTTTGGATAACACATCTGACACTATGAAGAATGCCGGTGACCAGTCTGTTTCTATTATTAATGAACTGAGCCACTCTAACGATAAGACGATGGAAGCTATTCAGCGAATCGGTGAGCAGGTCAATGCAACAAACGATTCTGCAAATAAAATCAGTGAGGCAATTCAGCTGATTACCTCTATCGCAGAAGAAACCAACCTGTTATCCCTGAATGCATCCATTGAGGCAGCAAGAGCAGGTGAACAGGGAAGAGGATTTGCCGTTGTTGCAAATCAGATTCAGAAATTAGCAGAGCAGTCGAATGAATCGGCTCAGAGAATTGCCGAAATTATCACAGAACTTTTGAATGATTCTGAAAAGACGGTAGAAGTTATGAGTGAGGTTCAGCAGATTGTAAATGAGCAGCAGGAAAAACTGGAATTAACCAAGAGCCAGTTTGATAATGTCAGCGATGGCATTGAGGCATCAAGAAATGAAACAACCGGAATCAAGACACAGACTGAGGTTTGTGATGATGCCAGAACAAAAGTGGTTGATGTTATTACAAATCTGTCAGCAATTTCAGAAGAAAATGCAGCTTCTACAGAAGAAACGACGGCATCTATGCAGGAGTTAAATGCTACGATTAATCTCTTGGCAGAGTCTGCAAGCAGTTTGATTACGTTGTCAGAAACCTTAGAAAAAGAAATTGACTTCTTTAAAATTTAAATATCTGGTACATAAGCAATCAGAAGACATTTTATAGCCGTTGCTAAAAACCAGGGAAAAATGAAATTTTGGCTCTTTGGCAAGAGTTGGGATAAAATAAAAAACTATATCGGAGAGAATTATCAAAAAGATACTTCTCTCCGATTTTTCTTTTTCCGGTAGCAAAAACAAACAAGTTGTGGTAAGATTACTTAGCAGAAGACAGTATCATAAAAATACGCTTGAAGAGCCGGGGAATGACTATGAAAGAAGACATCTTAAAAGAAATTTCATTTACGAATCAAATATCAGTGGAAGATTATAATGGATTAAGAAAAGCAGTGGATTGGATTGCTGTTTCAGAAAAGCGTGCGTCTGTTGCACTGAAAAATTCGTTTTATCTGTGCGTTGCCACATACCAAAACAAGCCGATTGGCATGACACGCATTATCAGTGACGGAGGATATTCCTTTTTTATTACGGATGTGATTGTGCACCCGGAATATCACGGGAATCATATCGGAACACAGTTGATTTCCAGAGCAATGGATTTTATTGAAAAAGATGTTCAGGAGGGAGATACCGTTATGATTAGCCTGATGTCTGCCTATCAGAGAGAAAGTTTTTATAAAAGATTTGGATTTCATCAGAGGCCGTTTGGAAATCACGGCTCGGGTATGTCTGTCTGGGTAAGCCGTGATGAAGAAGGGAATGTCACGACTTACTAAACAAATAGATTTGCTGGAAGGGGCAAGAATACTTGTATTGCAGATAAAGAAAATTTATTAAACAAACTGATTGAGCGAAGACTCATAGTGATAATCAATATCTGCCATTTTTTGAATCAAATCGTTCTGGTCCAGCTGCAGACTTTTGCAGAGCTCGTCCAGCGAAGGATAAAAATCGCGTAATTGCGTATTAAGATAACTAAGCAGAATCATTGGGTCTTTTGGAATATTCACAATATCACCTCATTTCATTTGATACCAGTAAGTATATCTTATCAAAACAGGAAAAGCAAACAGAAGGGAGAAAAAGTTAAGAATGAAAACAAAAAATAGGCGAAACAAAATAGTTCTTCTGGGATTGTTAGGAATGGCAATGGTATTGCCGCTGACGGCCTGTGGAAAAGAAGAGAGCCATACGAATAAAATTAAAATAGAAAAACCGGAAAATGTGATTGCAGCAGTGGAAAAAGATGGTGCGTTTTCCTATATTGATTGTAACGGAAAAGATGTATTTGGCGAGAAGTATGAGTATGCCGGTGAATTTTCAGAGGGACTTGCCGTAGTGAAAAAAGATGGCAAATTTGGCTATATCAGCCGGGATGGCAAAATGGAAATGCAGACAGATTTTGACGAGGCCGGCAGTTTTCAGAATGGATATGCCGTTATTGTCAAAGACCAGAAATATGGATTTATTGACAAGACAGGCAAAGTAGCTGTTGAGCCGGCATATGATTCGGCAAAGGGATTTACAAAGAGTGGTCTTGCCCTTGTAAAAAAAGATGAAAAATACGGTTTCATCAATACAAAGGGAGAAGAAGTGATTCCGGCAAAATATATTTCTGCGACGGAATTTTCAGAGGACGGTTTTGCCTGCGTGCGGACGAAAAAAGGATATGGTATGGTTGCAGCAAATGGCGAAGAAACCGTACCGTGCAAGTATGATTCGATTGAGCCTTTTGCAAAAAATGGTCTGGCACTTGTTTCCCAAAAAGGTCTGTATGGCTATGTCAATCAAAAAGGAAAAATTGTTATCAAGCCACAGTTTGAGCAGGCACGCTCGTTTGCAGAAAATGGTCTGGCAACTGCTTATAAGGCAACCCGTTGGGGCTATATTGATAAAAGTGGCAAATTTGTTATCAAAAATGAGTATAAAGGAGCCTGGAATTTTGAGAATGGCTTTGCCGTTATTATGCGAAACAAAAAATACGGTTATTTGAATAAAAAAGGCGATATTGTCATTGAGCCGGAATACGAAGCAGCAGAGGCATTTCAGAAAAATGGTCTTGCCGTCATCCGGGAGGAAGGCAAGTGTGGCCTGATAGATAAAGAAGGCCAGAGAATACTGGAGCCAAAATATAGTGCGATTGCTGATTTCAATGAATATGGATATGCGATTGTGCGAAAAGAAGGACGATATGGCATTATTAATGCAGAAGGAAAAGAAGTAGTCGCTCCGGAATATGAAGCAATGGGCAGTATAATGTCAGGATTATAATTTACGGAACAGACAGAGAGAGGAAAGAATGTCCTGCCGGATAAGCAGAGCAAATTATAAAAAAGAAAAAATGAGGCAGCCTAGTGACGGGCTGCCTCGTTGATTAATCCTACAATTTTTTCAATGGAATTATTTAACTGGCTGCGTTTCATAGCTGTTATGTAATCCTCACGGTTTTCATAAACAGTATTGACGGCTGCCAATAATTTCTGGTCGGTTACGTCTTCTTCCTGAATGACAATGCTGTAACCGGCTTTTTCAAAAGAAGCTGCGTTCAGAATCTGGTCGCCACGGCTTGCCTGCGCAGACAGTGGAATCAGGATATTTGGCTTGCGCAAAGCCAGAATTTCGCAAATGGCGTTAGCACCGGCACGCGAAATCATAATATCGGCAGCAGCCATCAGGTCACAAAGCTCTTCCTTAATATATTCAAATTGGACATAGCCTTTTGTACCTTCTAAGGAAGAATCCAGTTTATCTTTTCCACACAGGTGAATAACCTGATATTTTTCGAGCAACTGTGGCAGAATGCTGCGCACGGCATTGTTTACGGCAACGGCACCAAGACTGCCTCCGATAATCAGGATAACGGGCTTGTTGTTATCAAAACCGCAGAACTTTAAGCCTTTTTCTCTGTCACCGTGAAAAAGTTCTTCACGGATAGGGGAACCTGTCAAAACTGCTTTTTCGGCAGGAAGATGCTTTATGGTTTCTGGAAAATTCGTGCAGACTCTGTTAGCACAAGGGATGCAAATCTTGTTTGCCAGTCCCGGTGTCATGTCTGATTCGTGAATAACACAAGGGATTTTACGGGATTTTGCAGCCACAACAACCGGAACAGAAACAAATCCACCTTTTGAAAATACGACATCCGGTTTGATTTTCTTGAGCAGACGGCGCGCCTGATGCAGCCCCTTGATAACTTTAAATGGGTCGCTGATATTTTTTAAATCAATATAACGGCGCAGTTTGCCACTGGAAATTCCATAGTAAGGAATGTCGAGGTCGGCAATCAGTTTCTTTTCAATGCCGTCATACGAACCAATATAGTGGATTTCATAACCCTGTTTTTTCAGCTCCGGAATCAAAGCAATATTAGGTGTCACATGACCGGCAGTGCCACCACCCGTTAAAACTATTTTCTTCATAATTTCTCTCCATTTCTGTAGAAAATTCTTAAATAAATATTCTGATAAAAGGCATATCGCATACCTCATATTACTATATAATATATAATATATCAGTAGAAGTTGCAACTTTCGCAGAATCCATTTTTTCACCTCTGTATTCTCAACTAATATCGAAACAAGATAAACATACGCATCTCCCAAAATCTTCATCACCTGTGTTTCCTGATACTATCCTGCACCGATGAAAATTCTTCAATTCGTCGCAAAATAGTTGAAAAATGGATACTTATAGGGTATTATATCCTATGAGTGTCCGTTTTTTGATGGAATACATAAAAAACAGGAACAAATTGGAATGAGGTTTACAACAGTACACATATCAGAAAGGAGAACACTATGAAGATTATTATGTTAGGTGCACCGGGTGCAGGAAAAGGAACCCATGCAAAAGGAATCGTAGAAAAATATCAGATTCCTACTATTTCTACTGGCGACATTTTCCGTCAGAATATTAAAGAAGGAACAGAACTGGGCAAAAAGGCAAAAGGTTATATGGATGCCGGCGAATTAGTACCGGATGAATTAGTTTGCGACCTTGTTGTTGACCGTCTGGAAAAAGATGATTGCAAGAACGGATATATTCTGGATGGTTTTCCAAGAACGATTCCACAGGCAGAGGCTCTTACTGCTGCATTAGAAGCAAAAGGAACAGCGATTGATTATGCTTTGGATATCGAAATGGAAGACCAGGCAATTATTGACCGTATGGCAGGCCGCAGAGTCTGCGCAAAATGTGGTGCTACATTCCACACAGTAAACATTCCACCTAAGGTAGAGGGTGTTTGTGACAATTGTGGTGGCGAGTTACAGCTTCGTGATGATGACAAGCCGGAAACCGTTAAGAAAAGACTTGGTGTATACCATGAGCAGACAGCACCATTGATTGAATATTACAAGAATCAGGGTATTCTTCATGAAATCGATGGAACACTTGGTATTGAGGGAGTTGCAAACGCAATCGCTAAAGTATTACAGTAAAAAGACGATATAAAACGGGACGGACCCGGAGTGTTTCCGGGTTTGTCCCTTAAATTAGGAAAGAATAACAGAAAGAAGGCATATTATGTCAGTGACAATTAAATCCGAGCATGAAATTGAATTAATGAGAGAAGCAGGAAGAATCCTTGCCATCGTTCATGATGAAATGGCAAAAATAATCCGGCCGGGAATTAGTACAATGGATATTAACCGTAAAGGAGAAGAAGTCATCCGTAGTTATGACTGCATTCCTTCCTTCCTGAATTACAATGGATATCCGGCATCTATCTGCGTATCGGTTAATGATGAAGTTGTACATGGTATTCCAAATAAAAAACACATTATCAAAGAAGGAGATATTGTCAGCCTCGATGCAGGCGTTATCTATAAAGGATATCAGTCTGATGCTGCACGGACACATGCAGTAGGAGAAATTTCTGAAGAGGACCAGCGACTGATTGACATTACGAAGCAGAGTTTCTTTGAAGGAATTAAATTCGCAAAAGCAGGAAACCATTTATATGAAATTTCAAAAGCAATACAGGATTTTGTTGAGGCAAATGGATATTCTGTTGTCCGTGATTTGGTAGGACACGGAATCGGCAAGAACCTGCATGAAGAACCACAGATACCAAACTTTAAACCAATCGGCAGGGGAATGAAACTTCGTCCGGGTATGACACTTGCGATTGAGCCAATGGTAAATGCCGGTGCTTTTGAAGTATGGGTGCTGGAAGATGACTGGACAGTGGTTACGAGAGATTCCAAAAATTCAGCCCATTATGAAAATACGGTACTGATTACGGAAGGCGAACCGGAACTTCTTTCTTATAGGGAAGATTTGGTATAAGACGTAGCAGTATTGCGAAGACAGAAGGAAAGCGTAATCTTATCCGGAAGCATTTCAAAGCAGAAAACTATTTTCAGTTGAAAAACTGAAAATTTATAATAGATATTATATAAGAAGAAAGAGCAATTTTGATGGTAAGTCAAAAGAAGGAGGAAACTATGTCAAAGGAAGACGTAATTGAGATTGAAGGTGTCGTAGTGGAAAAACTTCCAAATGCGATGTTTAAAGTGGAACTGGAAAACGGTCATCAGGTGCTGGCACATATTAGTGGAAAGTTAAGAAAAAACTTTATCCGTATTCTGCCGGGTGATACCGTAACAATGGAAATGTCACCTTATGACTTAACAAAGGGACGTATTACATGGAGAGATAAATAAGAAGATACCGTAAAAACTGCCAGTCGGTATTTATACCGACGTGGGCAGTTTTTTTATTTTGCAAAAAAGGCTTATGGTACAGAACGATGGCAGCCAGAAAAAAAGTGCAGAAAAAAATAAAAAAATACGAAAATTTTTCTTGCATTGAACAAAAAATTATGTTAAAGTAGACAATGGACTTTATTGAAAGGAGGTTATTGCTGTGAAAGTTAGATCTTCAGTAAAACCTATTTGCGAAAAATGTAAGGTCATCAAAAGAAAGGGACGTATCAGAGTAATCTGTGAGAACCCTAGACACAAACAGAGACAAGGTTAATGTAATGGGCAGTAAGACACTGCCATTTCGATAGAACTTGCTTTCTGTTCGTTATAGTGCATAAGCACTATGATATTGTAGGTGGAATGATTACCCACTTCGGTTTCGATGTGTCATTTCATGGAATACCGGTCTTATCAACGGCAGATTGATGACTGCGGCGTAGTACCGGTTGCCATTTCGCAGGCAGCCCCACATTTTCTTACAGTGATAGTAAGAAAACGGAATCGTCTATGCAATAAGATTACAATTTAAAGCGGCTGACAGTGTAACACACTGTAATCAATCAAACTAACAAACAAAAAAATAACGGAGGTGTAAAGTACACATGGCACGTATTAGTGGTGTAGATTTACCAAGAGAGAAGCGTGTTGAGATTGGACTTACCTATATCTACGGTATTGGAAGAGTCAGCTCTAACCGCATTTTAGCAGAAGCTAAAGTCAATCCTGACACACGTGTAAAGGATCTTACGGATGAAGAAGTTGCACGTATTCGTGATGTCATTGATGCGACTCAGACAGTCGAAGGTGATCTTCGTAGAGAAGTTGCTATGAACATCAAAAGACTTCAGGAAATTGGATGCTATAGAGGTATCCGTCACAGAAAAGGTCTTCCTGTTCGTGGACAGAAGACAAAGACAAATGCTAGAACTCGTAAGGGACCAAAGCGTACTGTCGCAAATAAGAAGAAATAAATAAACTAAATATGTACAAATCTTATAGGAGGGTTTGACAATGGCTAAACAGGTAGCAAAAAAGGCAGGCAAGAAGCGTGTCAAGAAAAATGTCGGACATGGACAGGCACATATTCAGTCTTCCTTCAATAATACAATCGTAACGCTTACAGATGCAGAAGGAAACGCAGTTTCTTGGGCAAGTGCAGGCGGATTAGGATTCAGAGGATCCAAGAAATCAACTCCATATGCAGCACAGATGGCTGCAGAAACAGCAGCAAAGGCTGCTTTACCACACGGATTAACATCTGTTGATGTTATGGTAAAAGGACCTGGTTCAGGTCGTGAAGCTGCAATCCGTGCATTACAGGCTTGTGGAATCGACGTTACAAGCATTCGTGACGTAACACCAGTACCACACAATGGATGTAGACCGCCTAAGCGTCGTCGTGTATAATTCATTGTTTGAAAATAAGCTTGGACGAGAAATTATAGTTGATTTAATATAGGAGGAATAGACATGGCAAGAGATATGACGCCGGTACTCAAGAGATGTAGAACTCTTGGAATTGAGCCAGCATTTATGGGACTTGATAAGAAGTCTAACAGAAGTGTAAGAGCTGGTAAAAAACAGAGCGAGTATGGTCTTCAGTTAAAAGAGAAGCAGAAAGCTAAATTTATATATGGTGTATTAGAAAAACCATTTAGAAACAACTTTGCAAGAGCACAGAAGTTAAAATATGGTACAACTGGTGAGAACCTTATGATTCTCCTTGAACTCAGACTTGACAACGTTTTATTCCGTATGGGATATGGACGTACAAGAAAAGAAGCCAGACAGATTGTTGGACATAAGCACGTACTTGTTAATGGCAAGTGTGTAAACATTCCTTCATACGAAGTAAAACCTGGCGATGTTATTGAAATCAAAGAGAAACACAAAGGTGCTCAGAGATATAAGGACATTCTTGAAGTAACAGAAGGAAGATTGATTCCAGATTGGCTTGAGGCTAATCATGAAACACTCTCTGGTACAGTTAAGGATATCCCAACAAGAGAGCAGATTGATGTTCCTGTTAATGAAGTGCTTATCGTCGAGTTATATTCTAAATAATAACTGGATGTAGTGAATATCGCTACATTATAGGCCAAGTAAGCATATAACACCCAAAAGGAGGGTTAAAGAGTGCTTGATTTTAAAGAACCAAATATTGAAATAGCAGAGATTTCAGAAAATAAAAGATATGGACGTTTTGTTGTAGAACCTCTGGAAAGAGGATATGGCACAACTCTGGGAAATTCTCTCAGAAGAATTATGCTCTCCTCTCTGCCAGGTACAGCTGTAAGCCACATCAAAATTGATGGTGTAGTTCATGAGTTCTCATCTATTCCTGGAGTTAAGGAAGATGTTACAGAAATCATTATGAACATCAAGAGTCTGGCTATTAAAAACAATAGCGAAACAGATGAAGTGAAGACAGCATATATCGAGGCATCAGGAGAATGTGTTGTAACAGCAGCAGACATTCAGGTTGATTCAGATATTGAAATCATGAATCCGGACCAGGTTATCGCTACATTAAGTGGTGGCCCGGATTGCAAACTCTATATTGAGTTGACGATTGTAAATGGTCGTGGATATGTAAGTTCTGACAAGAACAAGAGAGAGGATTTACCAATCAATGTAATCGCTATTGACTCTATCTTTACTCCGGTAGAGCGTGTCAATATCAAGATTGAAAATACTCGTGTAGGTCAGATTACAGATTTTGATAAATTAACAATTGAAGTGTATACAGATGGTACAATCGAGCCTAGTGATGCAGTAAGTCTTGCTGCTAAGGTATTAAGTGACCATTTGAAATCCTTCATCAATCTTTCTGATAAGACAGCTGGTATTCAGGTCATTGCTGAAAATGTTGATGACAGCAAAGATAAGGCACTTGAAATGAGTATTGACGAACTGGAACTTTCTGTTCGTTCATACAACTGCTTAAAGCGTGCAGGTATCAATACCGTTCAGGAGCTTTGTAATCGTACATCTGAAGACATGATGAAGGTTAGAAATCTTGGTCGCAAGTCTTTAGAAGAAGTATTGTCTAAGTTAAAGGAATTAGGTCTTTCCCTTAACATGGTAGAGGAATAATTAGGAGGTAAGCACAATGGCAGGCTATAGAAAACTTGGAAGAACTTCCAGCCAGAGAAAAGCTTTGCTTCGTAATCAGGTAACTGACTTATTATACTATGGTAAGATTGTTACAACTGAGGCAAAAGCAAAAGAAATCCGTAAAATAGCAGAGGGAATCATTGCTTTAGGTATCAAAGAGTGCAATAACTATGATACTGTAAAGGTTACTGCTAAAGTTGCCCGTAAGGACAAAGACGGTAAGAGAGTTAAGGAAGTTGTAGATGGAAAGAAACAGACTGTATATGATGAAGTAGAAAAGGAAATCAAGAAAGATCAGCCTTCAAGACTTCATGCAAGAAGAAAAATGCAGAAAGTTCTTTACAAAGTAACAGAAGTTCCTACAGAAGCAAAGGGACGCAAGAAAGCTACAAAGACTGTAGATGTTGCAACTAAGGTTTTAGATGAGTTAGGACCAAAGTATGCTGAGCGTAACGGTAATGGTGGTTACACACGTATCGTTAAAATCGGACAGCGTAAAGGTGATGCAGCAATGCAGGTACTGATTGAGTTAGTTTAATAAGAAAAGATAAGTAAGGGACTGCTTTTGGTGGTGCAAGACATCATCAGAAGCAGTCCTTTTTTGCTTTTTTCAGACTCTTTTTCGGCTCTTTGTCAAGAGTTGGGGTAAAATAAAAGGTATCGGATTACGTCTGGAGACATCTTGGAATCTGTCTCTAAATATGTATTTTTCATTAAGAAAGTATAAAAAATCTATAAAATTTTGCGACTTTTACCGTTCGACCCCTCACAGACGACCGTTCGTCGATGGGGGTACCTTGCAAAATGGTTTAGAGGTGTTACAATGCAAGAAAGGGCAGGGGGAGGAGATGAAAAAGGTCAGAAAAGGAAATACTGATGACAAAGTGCAATGCCGATAACAGATGATAAAGCAATTTTGTATGAATGAAAATTGAAAAAGATAATAGTACAATCAGGAATGGAGGGAATAGTATGAAATATTTAAAAAGTGCAATGATAGCAGGTTTGGCATTTCTCTTTTTTTTTGGGGGGGGTACAGACTGCATCAGCAGCGGAGTTTACAATTAACAACAATGTGATAACAGGGGTAAAACAGGCAGATGAGAGATTGGAAATTCCAAAAGGAGTGACGGAAATTGGTGCTGCAGCCTTTGCAGGCAATCAGACAATTCGCACTGTCTTTGTAGAGGAAGGTGTCACAAAAATAGGAAAAGAAGCTTTCAAAAATTGTAAAAAACTGGATTTTGTTGTATTGCCAAAAAGTATTATATCCATAGGAAAAGATGCTTTTAAGGGATGTGGAGAACAAAAGTATGGTCCTACCATTTATTATGCAAAAGGAACATCATCTAAAGTGATTAAGTGGTTACAGTATAACGAATTACAGTATTGGAGCTACAGCGCGACAATGGAAGAGATGAAAAAACCAGAATTGGTACATCATCCGGTGTTGCGTGTCTATCCGACAGCAGGCTCAAAAAGAAATGAAAAAGGAATCACATATCGTGTTACGAAGAAAACAGATACGATTCGGGAAGTGGAAGTAGCAGGATTAGAAAAGCCGAACAAGAAAGTTGTTAAGATTCCAAATACGATAACAATTAGTGGAAAGAAATATAAAGTTACAGCCATAGGAAAAAATCCTTTTAAAGGCAACAAAAAAGTAAAGAAAATTGTACTGGGAAAAAATATAAAAACAATAAAAAGCAGTGCATTCAAAAATTGTAAAGGCGTAAAATCCATTATCATTCAGAACAAAAACTGCAAATATGCAGGAAAGAAGATATGGAAAAATATAAATGCAAAAGTAAAACTGTATGTTCCAAAAAGTGGATTGGCTAAGCAGAAAAAATTACTGAAAAAGAGTGGCTTTGCTAATTTGGAAAATGTAAAAGCAAAATAGATAGAAATTAAGTGAATAACAATGCTATATGGGAAGAAATCTGGTTGTAATTTTCCATACTGCAGATATAAAAAATTGAATAAGGAAAAAAGTACCACAAAAGAGGTGTTTTTCCAAAAACAGATGGATGATAATTATCCTCCTCGCCGGGCAAATCCGGTGAGGAGGTTTTTTGTGACTGTGATAAAAACAGTAACGATTTTTCAGGCAATTCCCTGCATTTTTTTCGTGACATACCACAGCAAAGAGTGTAGAATGAAAAGAGTAATCCAATTAGAAAAGGGCAAGGGAAAGAGGACATGATTAAGACAAAGAAATTAGTACATGAATATTCCCGGAGAGATGAAGAAGGAAATGTGACGGAAATTGTGCGCGCTGTAGATGGCGTGAACATTCAGGTAAAGCCGGGCGATTTTGTTGCAATATTAGGAGCAAACGGCTCCGGAAAATCAACTTTTGCAAAACATTTAAACGGTTTGCTATATCCGACGGAAGGTGTTGTCTATGTGAACGGAATCGATACCCGTGACAAGGAAACGATGCTGACGGTACGGCAGACAGCAGGAATGGTTTTTCAGAATCCTGACAATCAGATTATATCCAATGTAGTAGAAGAGGATGTTGGATTTGGACCGGAAAACCTGGGAGTGCCTACGGCAGAAATCTTAAAACGAGTGCGTGAGTCCCTGAAAGGCGTGGGGATGTATGCGTATCGCAAGCATTCTCCGAATCATTTATCAGGTGGACAAAAGCAGCGCGTGGCGATTGCCGGTATTATGGCGATGCGCCCGAAGTGCATTATCTTAGATGAAGCGACAGCGATGCTGGACCCTGCAGGACGAAAAGAAATTCTGAACATTATCCATTCGTTGAATAAAGAAGAGAAGATTACGATTATTTTAATTACGCATTATATGGAAGAAGTGATTGCTTCTGATTTTGTGTATGTTATGAATCAGGGGAAAATTGCCCTGAGTGGAACGCCACGGGAAGTATTTGCCCAGACAGATAAATTAAAGGAGTGCCGGTTGACAATTCCAAAGGTAACGCAGATTGCGCAGGCATTGCACCGGGCAGGACTGCCTGTACCGGAAGATGTTTTGACAGAAGAGGAATTGTTGTCATATCTGGAACAAGTGTAGCAGTAGTATAGATAAAAGACACAGCAAAAGAAGAAGGCAATCTGTTGTAAAGGAAAATCAGATACCGGATGCAGAAGGGTGTTTAGGATAAAAAAGAAACGGGAAAGCAGGAGAGTGAAGGATGTCGCTTATTTTACATAATGTATCATATACATATGGCAAAGGAAGCAGTGATGAAAAGCAGGCTTTGCGAAACATTGATTTGGAGATTGGCAGTCAGGAGTTTACTGCAATTGTCGGTCATACCGGTTCAGGAAAATCGACATTGCTGCAGCTGTTAAATGGCTTGGAAAAAGCCACAGAGGGAACTGTTTATTATGATGGAAAAGATATTTATGACAAAGAATATCCGATAAAAGAATTACGAAGTAAGGTCGGACTGGTTTTTCAGTACCCGGAGCATCAGCTGTTTGAATCGAGTGTTATTCGGGATGTAGAGTTTGGACCACGAAATTTAGGATGGGACAATCTTCAGGTGGAGTTAAGTTCCTATCAGGCATTAAAAGATGTTGGAATTGGGGAGGAATTGCTGGATGTATCGCCTCTGGCTCTGTCGGGAGGACAAAAAAGACGTGTGGCACTGGCAGGCGTACTTGCCATGCAGCCGGAAATCCTTGTGCTGGACGAGCCGATGGCAGGGCTGGACCCGATGGGCAGACAGGAGATTTTTGAATTGCTGCAGCATTTGCATAAGGAGAGAAAAATTTCGGTTATTTTTGCTTCGCACAGTATGGATGATGTGGCAGAGTATGCCAAAAGAGTAATAGTTATGCAGGATGGAAAAATTGTGTTAGACGGGACACCACGCCAGGTATTCCAATATGAAAAAGAACTGGAACAGATTGGACTGGGAGTACCGGCAGCAACCAGAGTGATGCACAGATTGCGTGCAGATGGGAATGCTGTGGATGACAGCTGCATAACAGCACAGGAAAGTGTGCAGGAAATTTTACGCTGGTACGGGAAAAGAGGTGCCAAATGATTAGGGATATTACGATTGGTCAATATTATTCTGCAGATTCACCGGTGCACCGGTTGGATTCCAGAGTGAAAATTATTGCCACGCTTCTATATATTATTTCGCTATTTATGTTTGACAGTATGGCAGGGTATGCTGTTGCCATAGGATTTTTTGTATTGGTACTGTGGCTGTCAAAAGTTCCTTTTGCCTATGTGGTAAAAGGGTTAAAACCCATTATTTTTATGCTGGTTTTTACGGCATTGCTCAATTTGTTCTGGACACCGGGAACGGCTTTTTTCTCCTGTGGTGTTATTACGCTTACCTGGGAAGGATTGCGCAAGACAATTTTTATTTCGCTTCGACTGATTTTTCTGCTGCTGGGTTCGTCGCTTATGACTTTGACAACGACACCAAACCAGCTGACGGACGGATTGGAGCATTTGTTATCGCCGTTAAAGGTAATCAAAGTGCCGGTGCATGAACTGGCTATGATGATGTCGATTGCACTGCGTTTTATCCCGATTCTGATTGAGGAAACGGATAAGATTATGAAAGCGCAGGCAGCACGTGGAGCAGATTTTGAATCCGGAAATATGCTGCAGCGTCTAAAAAATATGCTGCCCATTTTTATTCCGCTTTTTGTTTCGGCCATCCGGCGTGCCGGAGATTTGGCACTGGCAATGGATGCAAGATGTTATCACGGTGGCAGGGGAAGGACAAAAATGCGTCCGTTAAAATACCAGATGACGGATGTCGCAGCATATGCAGTCTGTGCACTCTATATTATCGTTCTGATGGTTGTAGTAAAGTTTTGCGTCATATAAGGTATGACATTTCACAGCCGAAAGCGTCCGATAGAAACCAGAGTAAAACAGATGGTAAATGGGAATACTAGATAGAGGAAGGTTTGGTTATTTTTATGAAAAGAGTAATGCTTATTGTTTCCTATGATGGAACGAATTATCATGGGTGGCAGGTACAACCTTCGGCAGTCACGATAGAAGGCGTGTTAAATGAGAAAATCAGTGAGCTGACGGGAGAATCCATACAGGTGATAGGTGCCAGCAGAACAGATGCCGGTGTGCATGCACTGGGAAATGTTGCAGTTTTTGATACAGAGTCGCGCATTCCGGGGGAAAAGTTTTCTTACGCGCTAAACCAGCGTTTGCCGGAAGATATTGTCATTCAGCGTTCTACAGAGGTAGATGGGGAGTTTCATCCCAGACATTGTGACTGCATTAAGACGTATGAATATACGATTATCAATCGGACATTCCCATTGCCAGAGTACCGTAATACGGCCTACTTTTACTACGGCCCTTTGCAGATAGAGCCAATGCGCAAAGCAGCGAAGGCATTTCTGGGGGAACACGATTTTGCAGGCTTTTGCTCAGCAGGAGCACAGGTGCAGACTACGGTGCGCACGATATATTCACTGGAAGTGATGCAGGATTTAGCAGAATCCAAAATAAAGATTCGGGTTACAGGAAATGGTTTTCTGTACAATATGGTCCGTATTATAGCAGGAACACTTTTGGAAGTGGGAAAAGGAGCCATTTCGCCGGAAGATATGGACGGAATTATTGCTTCCTGTGACAGGCAGAAGGCAGGCCCGACAGCACCGGCAAAAGGACTGAAACTATTAGGAATTGAATATCAGGAGAAAATAGTGTAATATAATTATGTATGTCAAAAGATGTCATCAGAAAAAGGACAGTGGAGGATATTGATGAAAAAAATCTTGATTCGTGCAGGAATGTCACCTGTAATCAACTACAATCCAAAAGATGTTATTTACAATAATATGATTGGAAGCAATATTGGAAATATGCTTTTCCCATATAGTGTAAGCAGAACATTGATGAAAGAAGATGTCAGGATATATCCATTCAACCCTTCGCGGGAACTTTCTGATGCAAAAATCCGTACAATCAATGAAACATATGATTGTTTGGTGCTGCCTTTTGCCAATGCGTTTCGTATTTCCTTTATGGAGGATTTGAAAAAGGTAACCAATCTGGTGAAAAAATTAACGATTCCATGTATTGTCGTGGGGGTCGGTGCGCAGGCAGCCATTGATAAGAAATTGAAAAATAATGAACTGGCAGCAGTTGTAACGGATTTTATGAAAGCTGTTTTGGAAAAGTCAGCGATTGTCGGACTGCGAGGGGAATTTACGGCAGATTACTTACAGCAGTTAGGATTTACGGCAGAGAGAGATTTCACGGTTATCGGTTGTCCGTCGATGTATCTCTATGGAAAAGAACTGCCTGCTATGGAAGTAAAGGAACTGACACCGGACTCCAATGTCAGCACAAATTCTAAGATAAGTCTGTCGCAGAATTTTCATGATTTTATGTACCGGAGCCGTCAGGCAATACCGAATTATCATTATGTGCCACAGGTTATCGAAGAAATCAGGCGTATGTATTATAATGTGCCATATCGCAAAGGCTTTGCAAAAAAAATACCGGAGCATTTTCCGGCAGAATATAATGATGCCTTATATTGTCAGGGAAAAGGAATTACTTTTACCAACGTACCGTCGTGGCTGGAATATCTGAGCCAGAAAGACTTTTCCTTTGGAAGCCGTATACACGGCAATATTGCTGCAATTCTTGCAGGAACTCCGTGTTATATCGTGGTTTCAGATTCCAGAATAAAAGAGCTGGTGGATTATCACAATATTCCACATATGCTGGAAAAAGACCTGACAGATGATACGAATATTTTTGATTTGCATGAAAAGACAGATTTTGCTGCACTGAACCGTGGACATAAAGAACGTTTTATGCATTATTTGGATTTCCTGAAACAGAATGGTCTGGACACGATTTATGATGAACAGGGAAATGCAAAGGAAGTTCCGTTTGACAGGATGATTCAAAAGGAACATTTTGCCGGACCGGTAACGGCACTGGCAACGTTATCACCAAAAGAGCAGGAAAAACGTCTGCGCAGCATGAAGCCGTCAGCGCGCTTTTTTGGCAGGGCAGTGAATCATTATAGATTGAATAATATCCGAAGATAGTGTAGAATAGTGTAGGCTAGAGAAGTAAGGTTTTATGATGGAGGGATAAGATGAAAAGGATTCTTGTGCGTGCAGGGATGTCACCGTTAGTCGGTTATGACCCAATGGATGTAATTTATAATAATTTGATTGGAAATAATATTGGCAATATGCTGTTTCCATATAGTGTGAGCAGAACGCTGATGCGTGAAGATGTTTTGATTGATACCATTAATCCGGCAAAGAAATGCACGAAATGGGATATCAAGACAATTAATGAAAAATATGACTGTCTGGTACTTCCTTTTGCCAATGCATTCCGTGCTTCTTTTATTGGCGAATTAAAGAAAGTCACTAAGCTGGTAAAGCAGTTAAAAATTCCTTGTATCGTGGTAGGTGTCGGTGCACAGGCCGGCATTGACAAGACAATTAAAAATAAAGAATTAGATGATGCCGTAAAAGAATTTATGAAAGCAATTCTTCAGAAGTCTGCCATTGTCGGACTGCGTGGAGAGTTTACGGCAGAATACTTAAAACAGCTTGGATTTACGGCAGAGAAGGATTATACCGTAATCGGCTGCCCTTCTATGTATATGTATGGAAAAGAGCTGCCGGCTATGGAAGTAAAGGAACTGACACCGGACTCTAATGTCAGCACGAACTCAAAAATCAGTTTGTCGCAGAAGTTCCATGACTTTATGTATCGCAGCCGTCAGGCAATACCGAATTATCATTATGTGCCACAGGTTATCGAAGAGATTAGCCGTATGTATATGGGAAAACCATATCCTTCTTCTTTCTGCAAGAAGGTACCGAACCATTTCCCGGTTGAGTTTACCGACCCGATGTACCAGTCCGGCAAGGGGATTACTTTTGTAAATGTGCCGTCGTGGCTTAATTATCTGAGTGAGAAGGATTTCTCGTTCGGAAGCCGTATTCACGGAAATATTGCCTCTATTCTGGCAGGTACACCGTGCTATATTGTCGTGTCAGATTCCCGTATCAAGGAGCTGGTAGATTATCATCATATTCCATATATGCTGGAAAAAGATTTGAAAGACGATACGAATATTTTTGATTTGCATAACAAAGCAGATTTCGGTGCAATCAGAAAGGGACACGAAGAACGTTTTATGCGTTATCTGGATTTCCTGACACAAAACGGATTAAAGACGATTTATGACAAAGATGGAAATATTGAAAAATCTGTTCCATTTGATGAAAGATTAAAAGAAACAACATTTGCACCACGTGTAGAAGCATTTTCGGCAGTTTCTGCTGAGGAGCAGCTGAACCGCCTGCAGGGAATGCATTCTCAGGTACACAAACAGAATGTTTATTTCAAAAATGTTTCACCGGGAATTAAAAATATTGTCAGTGACTGGTTCCACATCAACGTGCTGGGTCAGAAGCCGGGACCACATTATTCCCGTCAGCCGTTAGTACGCCGTTATAAGGCAGAGTTAAAAAGAACGAAGAAAAAAGTGGAAGAGTAAAAAGGCGTAAAAGGAAGAGGTTGAAGAAAAGTTTAACGAGATTAAAACAAAAAAAGAAGTGGCTGAAGAAAATAAAGTAAAAAAGATGCAAAATCACAAAAAAGACTGTAGTTACAAGAAGAATGTAATTACAGTCTTTTTGAAATACAGGAAAATGAGTCAGGAACGGGAAGTTCTGATTTTACGGACAAGACAGGACAGGGCAAATGCAAGGATTGCATAGGTAAGCAGCCACAGCAGTTCTTCTGTGCTGTGCAGGGCATACAGATAATAGGTTGCTGGCAGGAGTTTGTTTATGTTTGCCAGACCTGCAGAAAAACTGCGTATGTCAACAAAAACAGGACACAGTATCAGGGAAGCCAGCAAAAAGAATGGAATGGTTGCCAGAAAATATTCCCGTTTGCTGCAGCAGTTGCGCAGCAGGTTTACAAGAGAAATGCAGGCAAGCAGATATACGGTCATCAGAAGAATTTCTTTCAAAGGATTTTCGGCGATGCCGGTCAGAAAGATAGTGATGATTCCTGCACATGCTGCGAATAGTCCCGGAACAAAAAGTGAAAAAAAGCGAAACAATTGCTGCTTTTTATCTGGTATCAACAGCAGCAATTTATTTTTTTGGTCAGAATACCAGACAAGTGCGCCGGACATACAGGACAAAAGAACCAGAACGGCGACAATGCCACGGATTGGCATAAGCATAAAATTGGTTTCGGATTGATTTAATAATTCGTTTTGTGCTCCGTCGGCATATTCAAATTGAAAGAGCAATTCACTGCTGCTGTGTTTTTCAAAAAGTTTCTGCAGTTGCGCATTGTCAAGAGTATTCCCTGTTTTAGTATTCAAAAAATCTCTTACGATATAATAGGAAATTTCTTTGTAGGATTTGCTCAAAACAATTTCATCTACGATATTTGTAGTGATTTCTTTCTTTGGACGGATGGTTGTCAAAAAAGGTGTATGGTCTTTTGCATATTTCTGCAGGGCATCATCCAGATGTTCCGGAATGAGATAGCCACAATTAGCATATCCGGAAGTAACATCCTGCAACAGTTGTTCTTTGCTGTCACATTTGTAAAAATGAATCGAACGGTTTGATAAAGAAATCAGTTGTGACAGTAATTTCATTTCTTCACTTTCGGCATCTGTCCCGGAAGTATAGAGTGCAACATTTAGCAGCGCATCGTCTTCTGTCTGGCAATTTTGCAAAAAAAGGACAGCACACGGCATAAGAAGCAGAGTGAATAAAAAGAGAGGGCGTTTTAAAATACGCTTCGTCCAAAGTAAAAAACAGGTTCGTAATTCTTTCATTATCGTTCCTCCGTTTCTAGGATGTGTGGGTACGCCGGATATGGCGTAACAGCAGCATAACAGCGTAGCAGCAGACAGTATATGACAAAATCAAAAGCAGTGCACTTGTGTCAAAGGACCGGTAAAGTGCAGAAAGACTGTATTGGCACAACTGGTAAACAGGCATACATTTGCCAATTTTCTGAATGATTTCCGGCAGATAGGAAAATGGATAAAAACAGCCCGAACAAAGTGCCATAATCATTACACTAAAAAATAAAAACAGCACGCCACCCATAGCATCTTCTGTGATTTCGTAAACCAGTTGGATAAAAGAAGTTGTCAGAAGCAGGACGGGCAGCAGGAGTAAAGCAAATTGCCAAAGACCACTGCTATTGGCAAGCAATGTATTTTTGATTGTAAAAGTGTCTTTTTGCATCACAATGCCGGCAACCAAGACCAGGCATAAGAAGAAAATCAGATTGACAGCAAAAAAAGCAATGCCTCTGGCAAACAATTGTTTGGAAAAGGATACGCCACGCAGGCGAAGCTGGTTCTGAAAAGATTTTGTCTGGGATGTAAGCATTTTGCTGCAAGTCAGTCCCCAGAGCAGCAGGAAAAGGATAATGGCAGACACAAAATAGAGGGCTGCCGTACTGTAATGGGAGGAAACGTTAGTTTCCACTTCTTCCGTTTTCATTCCACGGTTCAGTTTCGCAATTTCCTTGATGTATTGGAGGTTCAAGGTCAGTTCATCCTTGTCTGTGTTGGCAAGATGATGTATTTTGTAATATTCCTGCATAGAATAAATTCCTGATTCGGAGTTGAGAATGAAGGAGGAGGCTGCGTGTGTCAGCTGCTCCAGTAAAAAACTGACAACAGTTGTCTGGCCTTTTGCAAAACGGATGGTAACGTGTGCATTGTTCCCGTCGATAATCGAATAAATATAGTTATGGGGAATAATAAAAATAACGCTGATTTCCCCTTTTTTAAGCTGCTTATCCGCTTCTTTTTCGGAGAGCCGTTTGATATTTAGTGTATCTTTTGTTTTTTCCAATCCGGAAATGGTGTCCACTATCCAGTCTAGAAATGGCTCGTTTTCATCGGCTACCATTCCAATAGAAATCATTTGCTTTTCTTCCTGGTTTTTGCTGCCGGCATAGCACGCAAAAAGAACGCCCGAAATGCAGAGCAGGATAACAAGGCTGCCGATGCAGATGCCGGGGAGTGAAAGGAGCATTCTTTTGAGTTCTGAATAAATATATTGAAAGAAAGTTTTCATAATGTTCTCCTGTCCGGGAAAAGTGTCTGTTTTTGTGTTATCATAATTGCAAAAAGGAAATAGATTGCTTTTTGCTGTGTTATTGTAGTTGCAAAAGAAAAAGGATTACGTTTTGCTGTGGTATTGTAATTGTAAAAGGAAAAGGATTACGTTTTGCTGTGGTATTGTAATTGTAAAAAGGAAAATGACTTGCAGGTATCGTGAAAATCAAATTGCTTTTTTAAATAAAATGACTGACTAAGGTGTGAATATTTCCATCATAGGAAAAAGGTACCAACGCACCGTCTTTTAAAATATAGATTCTGTCGCACATAGCAATTTCACGTTCTTCGTGTGTAGCAAGCAAAATGATATTTCCCTGTTTTTTATAATTTTTAAGGTATACTTCAATTCTTTCCTTGCAAATCAAATCAAGTGCAGCACCTGGTTCGTCCAGCAAGAGAAGATAGGGATTCTGGGCAATACTGCAGCCGATGCTGAGCCGTTTTTTCATACCACCGGACATATGGTGCACAGTGACGTGCAAAAAGTCGGGGATGCCAAGCATAGCTAAAAAACCGTCAGACAGTTCTTCTTCCAGAGCAAGAGGACTGTCACAATACCAGAGTTTTAAATTGTCATAAGCCGTCAGTTCCTCCATTAATGGACATTCCTGAGGAACATAGCCGATGGAAGAGGTGATGTCTTTTTTCTTTCGCCGTGACAAAATATCCTCTCCGTCAAGCGTAATCGAACCACTATCCGGTGTCTGTATGCCTGACAAAATAGAAAGCAGGGTAGATTTGCCACACCCGTTAGCGCCTAAAATGCCGATACATTCACCACCAAAAGCTTCAAACTGCACATTGGTCAGAACTTTCTTTTTGCCACGCTGAAAACTCTTTGCCACATTTTCTATTTTCAAATGATGTTTTTTTTCAGAAGTTGTCATCTGCATACGCTGCTCCCATCTTTTTGCTAAATTTTCAATATTGCACAATCTGATACCATATCGCACTATATTGATATTGTCGTATATCAGTCCCTATCTTACCATAAAACAAAAACATTCACAATCAGAGTGTAGGCAGAAGTGATTTTTCTAGACAGTGTACCCGGCAGCACAGGGCTCCTTTTCCATCAAGGGCACGCTCTCGCTGCGCAAACTACGCAGCAGTACATAGTATCCTAAAAAACAGGATACAAGTACTGGCGAGTTTGTAAGCACCCTTTGATAGAAAAAGGAGCCCTGTGCTGCCGGGCAATCCAGAGTGCTGCTAAATCCTTCTTCTGAACAGCCACTTTCTACCGGGCTGTGATAAAAACAGACTTTCCTAAAATGCAGCTGTTAAACAGGCACTGGTGCTTAGTTGGCGTATTTTGCCAACTTACGCACCACTGTGCCTGCTTCCAAGCGAGAGCGTGCTGCGTTAGGAAAGTCTGTTTTTATCACATGCCCCTTAACACAGCGAAAATGATGCTGGCTTAGCAGCAGCGAAAATGATTCTGTCTTGTCCACACTTGAAGAGGTTTCCTTTTTATGGTAGTATTATAAACTAGGGTTATTATTTATGAAAATATGCACATCAGTGCATGTGTTTACGCACACAAGACACAATACTCTGACAGATTCCATGTGTGCAGAAATGAGGTCATATATGAGTCACTTTACCGAAGTTGTCACAAATGTACTCAATCAGATTGATGCAGTGGTCTGGGGACCGTTTATGCTGATTCTTCTGGTCGGTACAGGTATTTTCTTAACAATTCGCACAAAAGCACTTTGCTGGCGCAACCTTCCATATGCCATAAAAAGCGTATTGAGCAAGGAAGCACGTCAGACAAAAGGAGATGGTGATGTATCGCCGTTTTCTGCCCTGACAACAGCACTTGCAGCGACGATTGGAACCGGTAATATCGTAGGTGTTGCCACGGCCATGATTTACGGTGGTCCCGGTGCGTTAGTCTGGATGTGGATATCTGCAGCATTTGGTATCACATCAAAATTCAGCGAATGTATGCTTGCGATTAAATATCGTGAAGTAAATGAAAAAGGTGAAATGTCGGGTGGACCGATGTACACCATGAAAAAAGCATTCAAGCATAAGAAAGTTGGTGCCGTTTTAGGCTGGCTGTTTGCTCTATTTGCCGTATTTGCGTCATTTGGAATCGGAAACCTGACACAGGCAAATTCCATTTCAACGGCGTTAACCGCAACTTTCCACGTGCCTGCCTACGTTACAGGTATTGTGATTACTATTTTTGCATTACTGATTATTATTGGTGGTATCAAGTCTATTTCTAAAGTATCACAGGTAGTTGTCCCTTTGATGGCAGTATTATATATTGTTTCCGGCCTTATTGTTATTTTGGGCAATATTGCAAATCTGCCGGCAGGTATTGTTATGATTTTCAAAATGGCATTCTCTGTAAAAGCAGTTGGTGGAGGATTATGTGGAAGCATTGTAGCATCTATGTCACAGGCATTGCGATTCGGTGTGGCAAGAGGTGTATTCTCAAATGAAGCAGGAATGGGCTCAGCTGCAATTACAGCAGCAGCAGCTTCTACTGATGACCCGGTTCGTCAGGGATACATCAATATGACAGGAACCTTCTGGGATACCATTGTTGTCTGCACGATTACCGGTTTATGTATAGCAAGTTCCGGTGTGTTAGGAAGCACAGAACTGAATGCGACAGGAAATTACAGCTGGCAGGCAGAGCAGTTGGTTATTGATGCAACAGATGCAGACGCTAAGGAAGCCGTTGTAACAAATTACATAGTTTCTCAGGACGGTGACAACCTTACGCTGACACCAAAGGCAGACAAGGAAGACAGCGTTTCCCTGACAAGAAAGACGGATAAAGAAAGCATGGCAGATGATTCCCAGACAGTAGCAGAAATGCTGGTTGGAACGTGGAATGATACAGCAGGAAACGAGTATGTTTTCAAGGAAAATGGTAATTATGAATATCGTTCCCTTGTCGAAGGTTCCGCACTGACCATCGACGCTTTTGAAACGATACTGGGCAAAGCAGGTGGCTGGCTGATTACCATTTCCATTGTATTCTTTGCTTTTTCCACAATTCTTGGATGGGAATATCACGGAGAAAAGGCATATGAATATATTCTGGGTACCCATAAATTTAATATGATATATCGTATTTTCTTCTCGCTGCTCGCCTATGTTGGTGCGACAACGACGCTGGAAATCGCATGGACATTCTCGGATATCGCAAATGCTCTGATGGCAATACCAAACCTGATTTGCCTGCTGGCATTGAGTGGTGTAGTTAAGAATGAACTGGAACGTTACCAGAAAGTAATCAAAGAAGAAAAAAAGGCAAAAGCACTTGCTGCTAAAAAATAATGTTACAAATAAAAACGGGGGCTGTTGCAATTATTCCTGCAGCAGCCTTTTCTTTGTTTGGGAGGAATCAGTTTGGATAGTTTTATTTATAGTTTACATGCTACCGTTCCGGTATTTTTGACAATGATTATAGGAAATATTTTAAACCGGATAGGACTGCTGGACCGGCATTTTTCCAATATTGCTGATAAGTTTGTTTTCAAAATCTGTCTGCCCTGTATGCTGTTTCTGAATTTGTCCGGCACCGATATCAGGCACAACTTTGACGTCACTTATCTGGGATTTTGTGTATTTGCGACGCTGGTTTCTATTCTGACCATCTGGTTTCTGGCAAAAAAACTGCTCAAAGATAAAAGCCAGACGGGTGCCTTTGTGCAGGGGTCTTATAGGAGCAGCGCGGCTATTCTGGGAATTGCATTTATCCAGAATATTTATGGAACGGCTGAAATGGCACCACTTATGATTATCGGTTCTGTTCCGTTATACAACATTTTTGCTGTAATTATTCTGGTTATGGAGAGCAATAATGCGCAGATGCAACAGGACAGTGGCAGGATATGGAAAGCCTTTACCGGTGTATTGAAAAATCCGATTATTATTGGCATTTTTCTTGGACTTGTGGCATCATTCTTTAACCTTTCACTGCCGTCCATGTTAAATAAGACAGTGGAAAATCTGGGTAGTATGGCATCGCCTTTGGCACTGATTTCGATAGGTGCTTCTTTTGAAGGGCGTAAAGCCATTGCAAAAATCAAACCAACTGCGATTGCATTTTTCATAAAACTGGTGGGACTGGCTGCTATTTTTCTGCCACTTGCCGTTTATCTGGGATTCCGTGACCAAAAACTGATTGCCATTATTATTATGCTGGCATCGCCTTGTACGCCGACTGCGTATATCATGGTAAAAAATATGGATGGAGATTCGGTGCTTGCGTCCAGCATCGTCGTGACAACAACTGTTTTGTCATCGTTGACGCTGACAGGCTGGATTTTTCTTGCAAGGCTGTTTGAATTGATACGATAGAGAAAAAAGAAAAGAGGAGATATGTTCCAGTGCCTTGACTCAGTGCCGGCACAGATGGATATATCTCCTCTTTTTTATGGGCTTCTGATGGGTTGGTAATCAACCCGTCAAAAGTCTGCTTTATTTTTCTTTTAGTTCCTCTGCTAATGCTAACAGACGGTTCTGATTGCTTTCGATAGTCTGGAGCAGTCTGACAACATCGGTATGGTTGTCTGCTGCCATTTCCTTGATATCCGTGGTGCTTTTGTTAACGTATCGTGCCACGGTTTTTGCTGCTGTCATTGTATTGTCGTTGATTGCCTGAATTAATTCTTCTGAAGACTGTGTATTTTCTTCGCTTGCTGCAGCTTCTTCTTCAAACAGATTGTCAGGACTCTGGGTGGAATAAACGCCACGGTAAATTTCTTTCTGAAATTGCAGCTGTTCATTCAACACACCATAAAGACGCTGTTCGTATTCCTTTTCACGTTCCAGATTCTTCTGCTGTTCTAACAGGCAGAAAGTACGGATGCCATCAATGACAAAAAAGGCTGTAGTCAGAATAACGACGGCTAATATAATGCTTAAAATAACGCCAAAAACCGATTTTGACATAATATCACAAAATATGATTTCAGCCAGTAATCCGGCAATGCACACCAGTGCAGAGATAACGGTTGTCTTTTTTAATTCCATAAGAGCCTCTCTTCCTATAATGTTGAGCTGTTTAAATATTCTTCCTGTTCCTTTGTCAGGGTATCGATATGTTTACCCAGGAAATTCAACTTGCGCATTGCGACCTCCATGTCTACTTCGCGAGGCACATCAATTAATTTTTCAGCTAAATCATTTTCATGTTCTACCAAATATTTTGCACTTAATGCCTGGATTGCAAAACTCATATCCATAATTTCGGCAGGATGTCCATCACCTGCAGCGAGGTTAACCAGACGACCTTCCGCAAGGACGTAAATCCAGACACCATTCGGTAACTGATAACCCATAATGTTATTGCGCATTTCTTCCTGTGCGACGGCAATTTCACGAAGTCTTTTCATATCAATTTCGACATCGAAGTGCCCTGCATTACATAAGATGGCACCGTCTTTCATTTCCATAAAATCTTCTTCGTCGATAACACCGTTGCAGCCTGTTACAGTGACAAAGAAATCACCATATTTTGCAGCTTCTTTCATTGGCATAACTTCAAAACCATCCATAACGGCTTCAATGGCTTTGATTGGGTCGATTTCTGTTACGATAACTCTTGCACCCAATGCTTTTGCACGCATAGAAACGCCTTTTCCACACCAGCCGTAACCGGCAACTACAACAATTTTGCCTGCGACAATCAGGTTTGTAGTCCGGTTAATGCCGTCCCATACAGACTGGCCTGTACCATAACGGTTATCGAACAGGTGCTTGCAGTCAGCATTGTTAACCATAACCATTGGAAACTCTAACTGGTTTGCTGCGTTCATTGCCTGCAAACGGATGATACCGGTTGTTGTTTCTTCGCAGCCACCGATAACATATGGGAGCTGGTCACGCTTTGTAGTATGAAGCATATGAACCAAATCACCACCATCATCAATAATGATGTTTGCCTGATGGGAAAGAACTTCGGCAATATGCGCATTGTATTCTTCCTCGGTTGCTCCGTGCCATGCAAATACATTTAATCCGTCGGCAACCAGGGCAGCTGCGACATCATCCTGAGTAGAAAGTGGGTTGCTTCCGGTAATGTACATTTCAGCACCACCTGCTGCCAATACCTTGCAAAGATATGCTGTCTTAGCTTCTAAGTGAATAGACAGTGCGATTTTCTTGCCGGTAAAAGGCTTTTCTTTTTTGAAATCGTCTTCCAAACTACGCAGAAGTGGACAATTCCTTCGTACCCATTCGATTTTGTGTGCACCGGATGGTGCCAGTTTTTCATCATGTATCTGACTCATAACTCTCTCCATTCTATCTGATTGTTTCTGCATGAAAAAAGTGCGCTTGCCACACTTTTTTCGCTATTTCTTTCATTATAACATATATTTTGGGAAACTCCAAAAAAATTCGCCCAAAAGCCACAAACTTGACTTTATGGCCATTATTGATTAGTATTAGATTATCGTTTCTTTTTGCAAGAGGCAGAGAGAAAGCACATACATTGTAAGGATGGTAAATAGAATATGCTGTTTTATACAATGGAATCCTATAGTAGTAATAAAAATGAAGGAGAATAAGGTTATGAAGTGTAGTAATTGTGGTGCTGAACTGACACCGGAGGCAAAATTTTGCAGCGTGTGTGGGCAGAAAGCAGAAGAAACTGTGTCTGAGAATACGCAGAATGCAGCAGCAGAGCAGAACGCAGCACCGGAACAGAGCGCAGCAACAGAGCAGAGCGCAGTACCGGAGCAGAACGTAGTACCGGAGCAGAATGTAGTACCGGAGCAGAACGTAATGCCAAATCAGAATGTAATGCCAGGGCAGCAGTTCGTGTCGCCTGCAGAACAGAAACCTGCAAAAAAGAAAAAAGGGGCAGGATTTAAAATCGCTATCGCTGCGATTGTCGTAGTAGCAGTATTGCTGGTTGTTACCGTGGGTGCCAAGGCATATCAGTTTGTGCGCAAAGCTATGATGAGCCCGACAGAATACTATCAGTATATCGAAACAAAGAACCGTGATGAAAATAGTGAGAAATTATTTGGCTGTTATGATACCGTTTACGATAATGTAAAAGTAAAAAATGGAAATCAGCAGTGCAATGTAAAGGTTGATGTTTCTGATACGGCAAAATCACTGATGTCACTGAGTGGCATTGATTTTTCCAAAATAGACGATATTGAGTTGCAGGTTTTATGTAACAATAATGATGGTGCATATGCCTGCCAGGAACAGTTAAATATCAATAAAGAAACTCTGGCAACTTTAAAAGCTTATATGGATTTGGATAAGGATGAGTTTTATTATCAGATACCGGAACTGACAGAATCTTATCTAAATGTTTCTTCTGCGTTAAATGAGAATGGAGAAGATAAGAATGCTATCAAAGCAATGCAGAATGTACAGAACTATTTCCCTGCGACTTCTGATTTGCAGAGCATTTTTGACCGTTATACGGATATTGCCATTAAAAATGCAAAAGATGTTAAAAAGTCAGAGGAAACACTGAAAGCAGAAGGAATTTCACAGGATGTAGAAGTATTTACTGTTTCTATTTCGGAAAAAGATGCAGCGAAGCTGTGCAAAAAGATTTTAAAGACAGCAAAAGAAGATAAGAATATCAAGAAGATAGTAGAACAGTTTTCTGAGGATAGCTATGCAGAGTACCAGAGCAGCATAGAGGCAGGACTGGAAAGTCTGGAATCAGAAGAAACAGATGATACAGAAGTAATGACATTAAAAGTATATGTAGATGATGATGAAAAAATTGTCGGAAGAACATTAGAAATGAAAGATGAAGAACTTGTCATTAATGCGATTTGCCCAAGAGATGGCGAGAACTTTGGTTACGAGCTGACAGTGACTTACTGTGATATAACATATGCTACACTGAAAGGAAACGGAACCGAAAAATCAGATGTCATCAATGGAACATTCAAATTTGGCACTGATGAAGCACTTGTGTCTTCTGATATGACACTGGCTTCTTATGACAATATTGTTCAGGTGAAAGTAAAGGATTATGATGTATCTGAGCTTGAAAAAGGAAAGAGCAAAGGCAGTTTCACATTTTCAACAGAAGCACTAGCTGAACTGGCAAATTACTCTATCCAGATTGATTCTGACAACACAAAGAAGGAGAATCAGTCGAAAATCAAATTGCTGGCAGGAAAAGATGCACTTGTTACAATGGAAATGCAGGTTTCAGACGGTGGTGTCATAAAAGATGCAAAACCAGCAAACAATGCAACAGTTTATGATGCTTCAGATGATGATGATATGGCAGCATACACCAATGAAATTTCGCTTGATGGCTTTTTGCAGAGAGTACAGGAAATAACAGGCATTAATCTTACTGATTTACTATATCAGTAGCAATAAAAAACATAGAATCATTGTTTAAAATAGTTGTTACAGCAACAAGTGGAAAAAATTTATTTTAGAAATAAAAGCAGAGTCGATAAAAGGAAAGTTCCGTCATCGGCTCTGTTTTTTTGCCAGAAATACAATTTGCCAGTTTGAGAATTGAGGGCAGGTCATAATGCAATGAAAAGTTAAGGAAACTGCATCGGAGAAGAATGTGACAACAGGTGTTTTTGCCAGTAGGCATACCCACCATTCAAACTGATGACGGGATAGCCGTTTCGCGCCAGGTCCCGTGCAATCAAAAGACTTGTATTCCCGTGGGAACAATAAAGAATAATCCAGGCAGGAGAAAAATCCAGCTGCGATAATAATTGTGGCATTTGTTCTTCTAAAGTTTCCCAGTCGGCCCATATAGCGTGAGGAATATGCTCTCTGTCATAGTCTTCCCGGTTTCGCAGGTCGAGCAAAAGAATATCATTTCTGGTCAGATATTGTTCCAGTATTTCACAGGAAATAATTTTAAATTGCATACAAGTACCTCGTTGTTCCAACTGCCGTAACAGTTGGAAACGTAATGTTCATTACTATATTCTATGAGGCAATGCACAATATGGATAACACCGGATAGAAAAAGAATCCCATCCGGTGCTATGTCTGTTTTGATTTCGTTGTTTTTGAATGTGTTATTTTAAAGAAGATTATTATAGCAATCGCATAATAATTTTGTGGATTTCTTGAAACCTAATGACTGGCTGTTGATAACCAAATCATAAGTTTTGGTACTCTTCCAATCCTGTTTGGTAAAGTACTGGTAATAATCTTCACGGCGTTTATCGATTTTCTTGATATGAAGGGATGCCTGCCGTTTGCTCAGGTTATCCTGCTCCATAATGCGTTCCACGCGAAAATCGAAAGGTGCAGTAATAAATACGCTCAGAAGACTGACTTTCTTAGGGTCAAGGATATAGTCTGCGCAACGTCCGACTAATACGCAATCTTCTTTTTGGGTAATTTCGCGCATAAAATCTCTTTGCAACTGAAATAAAGTATCATTGATTGGTTTTCCTTTATCCACTTTATCATTTCCGTCATACTGCAAACGATAAAAAGCAGAACTTGTCGCTTTTTCATCTGCCTTGTGATATTCTTTGGAATTGTCAAGACCACCATATTCCAAAGCCAGGTCAAGTAAGTTTTTATCGTAATATTTGATACCTAATTCCTGTGCGACCATCTCGCCGATTATATGACCACCACTGCCACAACGGCGATTAATGCAGATTACTTTATGTGCCATATGAATCACTCCTTTTTTACGGTTATTTTTATTATTATAACACTTTTGCATAAAAGTTACAAAGCATCTGCTGCTTTTTGCACGATTCTTTTTGGATTTTATGAAAAATACGGTCACTGTGTGTGCCCGACTGGCAATAAAACAGCTGGCAAAAAAAGTCCGTATGCGAAAATGTTTTCGGGGGGAATACCGGTTGCTTTTTAAAGTTAAGTTATTGTATAATAAGATTATAGTGTATAAAGAAAAACGCGAAAGAAAATTAATAAAAAGAAACTGGGAGAGAAAGAAGATGGCAGGAATTACAAGAGGATTAGTAATAACAAATGACAATTGTGTCGGATGCAACAAGTGAATCAGTGTGTGTAGCTGCATGGGTGCAACTGTTGCAAGTGAGAATGAAGATGGCAGAGGCATCATCAAGGTTGACGGAGCAAAATGCGTTGCATGTGGTGCCTGTTTTGATGTATGTGAACATAATGCCAGAGAATATGTGGACGACACAGAAGCGTTTTTTGAAGCACTGGGCAGAGGTGAAAAGATAACGATTTTAATAGCACCGGCGTTTTTGGCGAATTATCCAAAAGAATATGAACAGGTGCTTGGTGGTTTGAAAAAATTAGGTGTCAACCGGATGATTAGTGTATCGTTCGGAGCAGACATTACAACGTGGGCATATCTGAATTATGTGCAGAAATATAATTTTACGGGTGGCATTTCCCAGCCGTGTCCTGCTGTGGTAAGTTATATTGAGCGTTATTTGCCGGAACTGATTCCGAATCTGTTTCCGGTACAAAGTCCAATGATGTGTACTGCGATTTATGCAAATAAGGTAATGGGTGTCAAAGACAAAATGGCATTTATCAGTCCGTGTATCGCAAAGAAGGATGAGATTACATCCGAACGTGGCAAGGGATTGATTTCTTATAATGTCACATTTGAGCATTTGATGAAATATGTGCGTGAGCATAATATTTCCGGACCTTCCTGCAAAGATGAAATTGAATATGGTTTAGGTTCGGTATATCCGACACCGGGTGGATTAAAGGAAAATGTATACTGGTTCCTGGGTGAAGATGTGTTTATTCGTCAGATGGAAGGCGAAAAGCATATGTATCATTATCTGGAAAAGAATAAAGACAAAATTGCCAATCATAAGACACCATATCTGTTTGTAGATGCTTTGAACTGTGCAGACGGCTGTTTATATGGTACGGCAACAGAGAGTGATAAGAATAAGACGGAAGACCCACTGATAGAGATGATGCGTATCCGTAATGCAAGTAAGAGCAAAAAGAAAGGAACAGCGTGGTCACGTCGCCTGACACCGGCACAGAGATTGAAGAAGTTAAATAAGCAGTTTGCCAATCTGAATCTGGAAGATTATCTGTGTTCATACACTGACAAGTCGGACACCTGTGAACATGCACAGCCAAGCAAGGAAGAGTTAGAGGCTATTTTCAATGATATGAAGAAGACAACGCCGGAGTCCAGAAAAATCAACTGTTCCTGCTGTGGATACGATACCTGTCACGATATGGCAGTTGCAATTCACAATGGATTTAATCACAAAAAGAACTGTATACATTATATTAAAGACGAAGTAGAGAATGAGAAAAAGCGTGCTCTGAAACTGGCAGATCAGGTAGAAGAGGAGAAGGGTGCAATCGCAAAACAGCATCAGAAAATTCTGGATACTGTTTCGGGGGTAAATGATGAGTTTGAACTGGTATTCAAAGCAGTCAATGAGATGTCTGATGGAAACAATAACAGTGCAGAAGAGTGTACGGAAATTTCTATGAGTATGTCGCGTATTCTGGAATTTTGTGATTCATTAAACCAGTCTATGCAGGAAATTAGTGATTCGATGACAGAACTGACAGACAACAATAAAGAAGTAGTATCAATTGCTTCCCAGACAAATCTTCTGGCATTAAATGCTTCCATTGAAGCTGCGCGTGCCGGAGAAGCAGGCAGAGGTTTTGCTGTTGTAGCAGGTGAAATCAATACGCTGGCAGCTGATTCCAGTGAAACAGCACAGAGAAGTGATGTGACGCAGAAAAAGATTACGGATGCTGTTGCAACAGTGTTAGAGGAAACAGAAAAATTAGTAGAAGTTATCGGAAAAATCAATACAAAGACAGAAGGTGTGGCTGCCGTGACAGAAGAAATTGCAGCATCTTCTACGATGATTCTGGATTCTTCCGAGCAGATTAAACAGCAGTTAAATGCACTGGTAGAAGACTAAAATTTCTGATAAGGCAGAGGCTGTTTTGTGAAGCAGACTGTTATCAAAAAATCAGCAGAATATAAAATGATATTTTTCTATAACAAAAAAATGGTATCGCACCGGGTAACGGATGCGATACCTTCTTTTTATTGTGGTAATGATGTAATACTATTTTTTGATATTCAATGTAAATGTTACAGAAATCTTCTTACTCCATTTGAATTTTGTCAATTTAGCACATGGATGTTTCTTTGTTCCGCCCTCGCCATATTCATTATAAATTTCGAGACGATATTTGTCAGGGTCAGAATAAGGCTCTAATTTACCCTGTGCCATTTTGCTCTGTTTTACTTTTACTTTTTTGCCGTCACATTTTACAACAACATTAGAAATTTTAATGTTCTTTGCCTTGTGGTCAAGCAAAATATCTTTAATGTCTACGCAAAGCACCTGCGCATCTTTTGCCTTTTCAGCTTTGCTTCCTTTTTTGTTTTCGTTTGTACATTTTGAACGTTTCAAAGTAACTGTATAGGTTTTTTTGCCTTTCTTATTTTTTACTTTTGTATTTGCTACTTTTTCATTCATATTAACGCAAGACCATTTTTTGTTTGCGAACATAAGGTAGCAATTATAGTTTTTTGCTTTTGCAGAAGCACTCTGCGAAGGTACGGCAGCAACGCTGGTTGCTACTGTGGCAATTGTCAAAGCAACTGCAATGATTTTTTTGGTAATTTTGTTCATTTCATTCTCCTTTCGATAACCGGGATGTGTCAAAATAAATAAAACATATCCGATAATATACATTAAGTATATACACATTTACCAAGAAAGTCAAACGTATGAAAACTAAATTTAGAAAAAGTTAAACATAGGAAAGGAAAATGCCGAGGATTTTAGCACAATTATTTTTAATGATAGTCGTTTTGGGCTTCCATACCACATTTCAATTCGTGAATATGCTGGTATTTTTCTTTTGTTGCCATTCCACCACGAATATGACGTTCGGATTTGTTTTTGTCCAGAACTTTTCGTGCTTCGACAGCCAATGATGGATTAATAAAACGCAGCCGTTCCGTAACATCTTTATGTACCGTGCTTTTGCTGATGCCAAGTTCTTTGGCAGTCTGTCGCACTGTTGCATTGCGTTCCACAATATATCTGGCAGCCTCAACGGCTCTTTCTTCTATATATTCCTTCAAACTCCATCCCCCTGAAACTACTTGTTTATTTCATAGTATGTATCAGGGATGGAATTTATTCTTTTCCAGTTGGCGAAAAGGATAATCTGTTATTTCTTTTCAGCCTCGTTGATTTTAGCAATTGTATTTTGGATATCTTCGTAAGTCAGGGTATCTCCACTGAAAGAGAGGATAGAATGTAATGGTGTTTCGGCATACATTGCTTTCATAAGCTCTACCGTTCCCACATCGACATCATCATTTGACTTATCGGTATTGGAATCAAATCCACTCTTTTCCATCAGTTCATCCAAAATATGAGGCTCTTTTGCGAAGAGTGTAACATCTTCACAAGTCGTAACATCACAGGCAGTAAATGGCAGACGTTTTGTTCCTGTGATGAAAATTGGTGCAGATAACCGGATGTCACGCGAGGAAGCACCAATGCAGATGTGGTATTCCCCACTTTCAATAAACCAGTCTTTTGCCGTTTCATTGTAGTAAGCAAATGAACGGTAATTTAGTGTAAAGGAAACCTCTTTCGTTTCGCCCGGCAGCAAAGAAACTTTTGCAAAATCACGCAATTCTTTTTCCGGACGGTTTTCCATACCGATATAATTTTGCACATATAACTGTACGATTTCTTTTCCGGCAACTTTTCCGGTATTTGTAATCTGGCAGGTAACTTTGATTTCATCGGTATCCTTTACCTGCATATCAGACTTTAATTCCTGGCCGTTTACTGTAATGGCAAGCTGGTCATAAGAAAATGTAGTATAACTTAATCCATAGCCAAATGGGAAGAGAACGTCCAGTTTTTTCTTATCATAATAACGGTAGCCGATAAAAATGCCTTCGCCATAATGTACTTCGTTACGGCTTCCCGGGAAGTTTAAGTAAGAAGGTGTATCTTCCAATCGCTGTGGGAAAGTTTCAGCCAATTTTCCAGAAGGATTGGCAATGCCCGAAAGCAGTTCCACTGCTGCACTGCCACTTGCCTGACCGGCAAGATACATTTCCAATACGGCACTAACTTTGTTAAGCCACGGCATTTGGATTGGAGAACCATTATGTAATACAACAACAACATTTTTCTGCACCTCACAAATGCAGTCAATCAGGCGGTTCTGGCATTCCGGCATATTTAAATGTGTTCTGTCATATCCTTCGCCTTCAAATGCATCCGGAAGTCCGGCAAAAATTACTGCAACATCAGCATTTTTGGCAGCTTCAACAGCTTCCTGCAATAAAGCGTCGTCTGTTTTGTCTTCTTCCGTAATATAGCCTTCTGCATAGGTGATGTGATAGGAAGGAGCCGGTACAAGACGGCAGATTCCATTTTCGCAGACGTGTTCTGCAGGGCGTTTTGCCAATGCGTCAAAAGCTTCCAGTGCAGAGTCAACCTGGGAACAGTTGATATGACTGGACCCGCCACCCTGGATACGTGGCGTTTTTGCAAACTTACCGATAACGGCAATATTTTGTCCCGTCTGCAAAGGAAGGACACCATCGTTTTTTAGGAGCACAGCAGATTCTGTTGCTGTCTGCTGTGCGAGTGCGTGATGAGCTTCTTTGCTGTAGGAAGGTCTGGTGTCCGGTTTTTGGGACACATAATCATTAACCAGATTCAGGATACGGCGAACGGACTGGTCTAAAATGCTTTCGTCCAGTGTACCATTTTTGACGGCAGCCACTAATTGTTTATCTGTTTCGCCGTGACAATCAGGCATTTCCAAATCCAGTCCTGCTTTTGTTGCGTCAATGCGATGATTCATTGCACCCCAGTCCGTTACGACAACACCGTCATACCCCCATTCCTTGCGAAGAACATCATTCAGAAGCCATTCATTTTCACAGGAATAAACCCCATTGATTCGGTTATAACTGCACATAACCGTCCAGGGCTTTGCCTCTTTTACTACTTTTTCAAAAGCACTCAGATAAATTTCACGCAAAGTCCTTTCGTCTGTCAGGACAGAAACGCTCATACGTCTGCGCTCCTGGTTGTTTGCAGCAAAATGTTTTAAACTGGTGCCAACGTGGTGGCTTTGTACGCCATTGACGAAAGAGGCACCGAGTTCTCCTGCCAGATAAGGGTCTTCGGAATAATATTCAAAATTTCGTCCACAAAGAGGGGAACGTTTCATATTAATACCAGGGCCGAGCAAAACGGCAATATCTTCGGCGACACATTCTTCGCCCAGGGCATCGCCCACGGTATGGAGCAGTTCTCTGTCAAAAGAGCAGGCCATAGCAGAAGCCGTCGGAAAGCAAATAGCCTTGATACTTTCGGCAACGCCGAGGTGGTCAACATCTTCTTCCTGTTTGCGCAATCCGTGAGGACCGTCACATACCATGACAGATGGCAGATTCAAACGTTCTACAGCAGTAGTGTGCCAAAAATCGGAGCCGGAACACATACCTGCCTTTTCTTCTAATGTCATTTCGGATAAGATTTGTTCTACATTTAATTTATTCATAGTAGCCTCCTTTTCTTATTGATAAATCGGATAGTCTTTCTGGTCTTTGATAAAGACTGGGATAACATCTAAGGTAGCAACGGCATTTACCGTCTGTCCACCTTCGTATACAATACCTGTTTTTGCTTCTTTCCAGTTATGTCCTTCTGGAAGATAGACAGCAGTCGTTGTCACATTGGCATCGGTTACAGGCTTGACAAGTAAATCAGGACCAAAGAAATAACTGTCGCTTATTTCCCAGCAGTTGCTGTCTTCCGGAATATCATAAAACAGAGGACGCATAACGGGAGTTCCTTTTTCGTGTGCTTCCTGCATACACTTACGGATATAAGGACGAAGCCGTTCGCGCATCAGAAGAAATTCTTTTAAAATTTCATAATTTTCTTCACCAAAACTCCAGATTTCATTATCCTGTCCGGAACTAAACTGTCGTACGCCATCGCGATATTCTACTTCACGCTCATAGTAAGGGGAACGTTCGCCGTGCAGTCGGAATACAGGAGAAAAAACACCCCATGCAAACCAGCGCACCAAAAGTTCCCGAAAAGCAGTATCCGTGTTGTCGCCACCAAGAAATCCACCAATATCGGTTGTCCACCATGGGATTCCGGCAAGTCCCATATTCAGTCCGGCACGGATTTGCTCTTTCATAGAACGGAACGACGAATGAATATCGCCTGACCAGGTCAGCACACCGTATTTCTGGCTGCCGGCCCACGCGCAGCGCACCAGATTAATAATGTCTTTCTGTCCTTCTTTTTGTAAGCCGTCATAAAAGCCTTTGGCATACATCAGAGGATAAATGTTACTGCAGGAGAGTGCCGGTCCCACATGGTAACGGTAAATGTCAAAGTCATAAGGTCCGTACTCTGGTTCAGCCTCGTCCAGCCAGAAACAGTGAATCCCTTTGTCGTAATAATTTTTCTTACATTGTTCCCAGACAAATTTTTGTGCATCCGGGTTGGTTGCATCATAAAAAGTTGTGCAGCCCATCCAGGTCATATTGACACAAAGACCACGGTCAGAGGTGATAAGATAACCGTTTTCGGCCATTTCACCGTAATTCTTACTGCGCTCGTCAATGGTTGGCCAGACTGAAACAACCGGCTCAATATCCATTTCGTGCAGTTCTTTTATCATACCTTCCACGTCAGGCCAGTCAACCGGGTCAAACTGAAAATCGCCCTGCATACTCCAATGGAAGAAGTCAATGACGATAGCGTCAATTGGCAGATTTCTCTTTTTATATTCTCTGGCAACGGCAAGCAATTCTTCCTGGTTACGGTAACGGAGTTTGCATTGCCAGAAGCCCATACCAAATTCCGGCATCATAGGAACTTTTCCGGTTACGTTTGCATACTGTTCTTCAATCTGGGCAGGGGTGTCGCCTGCTGTAATATAGTAATCAAGTTTTTTCGTATTTTTTGCAGTCCATTCGGTAAGATTTGCTGCAAAGCAGACGGTTCCGACAGCCGGATTGTTCCACAAAAATCCATATCCACGGCTGGAAATAAAGAAAGGAATACTTGTCTGGCTGTTCCGGTGCGCCAGCTCCAGCAAAGCCCCTTTCTTATTTAAAAGTCCATCCTGATATTGTCCCATTCCGAATATCTTTTCGTCTTCAAATGCTTCAAAGCGCATAGTCAGAGTGTAGTCTGTCGTTCCGATAATCGGCTTTAATTCTCTGGCGTCGATTCGCAGGGGAACGCAGTAACGGTCAATCCGGTTTCGGTTTCTCCAGTACTCTGCCGTAAGCAATTCATTTTTTTTATTATAATAGGAAATAACACCTTCCGGATTGATAACGGCACGTATTTTTCCATTCTGTATTGTGATTTTTGTGCCAGTGCAGGCGTGTTTCTTTCGTTCCTCTTCGGTGTGGTAAAATGGCTCCGTCATATCCACGGTTTCATAAGTTACCTGCAGGGGCAGCTGTGGGATTTCTTCTGTTAACGCCCAGTCGTTTGCATCCATAACGGGTTCTTTTGTCATACGGACGCGAAAAGCGTTTTCACCCCACGGCTCTATCCAAAGTGTAGTACCGTCCTGCATCAGGACAAGACGGTTTGACTCTTCCTTGTATCTCATAAGTAACTCCTTTCTTTTTTTGTTTCAGTTGTAGCGTTCTGCAAAAGTCTTTCAAACCTGTGTGGCACAACTGGTTTATATCGTGGCTGTGATAAAAAGTCCACAGAGAAAAAGCTTCTTAATTTATAAAAAACAAAAAAATACTGAAAAAAGTCAAGAAAAAAAGTGCTTGACATCTGTAGCATTTGGTGCTAAGATGAAAAATGCACTATTGTGGCTGACTATACAATTTATACTTATGTAAATTTAGTATAGCATAAGGACGATAATTTGAAAAGACTTTTCTTGCCAGATTATTTCAGTTGGAAAGTCGGACCACAAAATACTCTAAAAAATTAAGGAGTGAACATCGATGGAAAAAAACAGGATACATCCGGTTGCAGTTAGTAATGGTGTGAGAATGAGTTATGCCCGTCAGAGGGAAGTACTTGAGATGCCAAATCTTATTGAAGTACAGACCAACTCATATCAATGGTTCTTGGACGAAGGTCTGAAAGAAGTTTTTCGTGACATTTCACCGATTTCTGATTTCGGTGGTCATTTAAGTCTTGAATTTGTGGACTTTGAGTTATGCAGAGATGAAACGAAATACGATATCGACCAGTGCAAGGAAAGAGATGCTACTTATGCAGCACCACTGAAAGTGAAAGTGAGATTGCATAATAAGGAAACCGAGGAGATTAAGGAACACGAAATCTTTATGGGCGACCTGCCACTGATGACTGCTACAGGAACATTTGTTATTAACGGAGCAGAGCGTGTTATTGTAAGTCAGTTAGTTCGTTCACCTGGTATCTATTATGCCATTGGACATGATAAGATTGGTAAAGAGTTATATTCAGCAACCGTAATTCCAAACCGCGGTGCATGGCTTGAGTATGAAACGGATTCCAACGATGTATTTTCAGTCCGTGTAGATAGAAACAGAAAAGTGCCGATTACTGTATTCCTTAGAGCACTTGGTCTTGGAACAAATGAGCAGATTAAGGAAGTGTTTGGTGAAGAGCCAAAGATTCTTGCCAGTCTGGAAAAAGATACAACAGACAATTATCAGGATGGTTTGCTTGAATTATATAAGAAACTTCGTCCGGGCGAGCCACTTTCTGTAGACAGTGCTGAGAATTTGTTAAATGGTATGTTCTTTGACCCTAAGAGATATGATTTAGCAAAAGTCGGCAGATATAAATTCAACAAAAAATTACATTTTAAATATCGTATTGCAGGCTGCACATTAGCAGAAGATGCTGTTTCTCCGGCAACAGGAGAAGTATATGAAGCAGGTACACTGATTACAGAAGAACTTGCAACACAGATGCAGAATGCTGCCATTCCTTATGTTATGGTAGAGAAAGAAGAAAAAGTTACTAAGATTCTTTCTAATATGATGGTAGATTTAAAAGAATATCTTCCAGAAGGTGTAAATCCTAGAGAACTTGGAGTTACAGAAAATGTATACTATCCATTGTTAAAAGAAATTCTGGATGAGAATGAAGATGAAGATGCCATTGAAGAAGCAATTAAAGCAAATATTGCAGAATTAGTTCCAAAGCATATCACAAAAGAAGATATCTTTGCTTCTATTAACTATAATATGCATCTTGAATATGGTGTAGGTAACGAAGATGATATTGACCACTTAGGAAACAGACGTATCCGTGCAGTAGGTGAATTGCTTCAGAATCAGTACCGTATCGGTCTTTCCCGTATGGAAAGAGTTGTTCGTGAAAGAATGTCTACACAGGACATCACAACAATCACGGCACAGTCACTGATTAACATTAAGCCGGTTACTGCTGCAGTTAAGGAATTTTTCGGAAGTTCCCAGTTGTCACAGTTTATGGACCAGAACAACCCATTAAGTGAGCTGACTCATAAGCGTCGTCTGTCTGCACTGGGACCTGGTGGTTTGTCAAGAGACCGTGCAGGATTTGAGGTACGTGATGTTCACTATACACATTACGGACGTATGTGTCCTGTAGAAACACCTGAAGGTCCTAACATTGGTCTGATTAACTCATTGGCTTCTTATGCACGTATCAATGAATACGGATTTGTAGAAGCACCATACCGTAAGGTGGATAAGTCAGACCCTGAGAACCCACGTGTAACAGATGAAGTTGTATATCTGTCTGCTGACGAAGAAGACCGTTTCATCGTTGCACAGGCTAACGAAAAGTTAGATGAAAATGGATATTTTGTAAATAAAAATGTTTCCGGTCGTTTCCGTGAAGAAACATCTGAGTTTGAAAAAACGAAAATTGATTTAATGGACGTATCTCCAAAGATGGTATTCTCGGTTGCGACAGCTATGATTCCATTCTTGGAAAATGATGATGCGAACCGTGCCCTGATGGGTTCCAACATGCAGCGTCAGGCAGTGCCGCTTCTCGTAACAGAAGCACCTGTTGTTGGTACCGGTATGGAAATGAAGGCAGCTGTCGATTCGGGAAACTGTGTCCTTGCTGAGGAAGATGGTATTGTAGAGCGTTCTGCTTCTAACGAAATCATCATCAAGAGCAAAGAGGGACAGACACACCGTTATAAACTTGCCAAGTTCCAGCGAAGCAACCAGGGAACCAGTATGAATCATCGTCCTATTGTCAATAAGGGAGATGAAGTTAAGAAAGGACAGGTTATTGCTGATGGTCCTTCTACCTGTGGTGGAGAGATTGCACTTGGTAAAAACCCTCTGATTGGTTTTATGACCTGGGAAGGTTACAACTACGAGGATGCTGTTCTTCTTAGTGAAAGATTAGTTCAGGAAGATGTTTATACATCTGTTCATATTAATGAATACGAAGCAGAAGCAAGAGATACCAAGTTAGGTGCTGAAGAGATTACACGTGATGTACCGGGTGTCGGTGATGATGCATTAAAAGATTTGGATGAGAGAGGTATTATCCGTATTGGTGCAGAAGTGCGTGCCGGCGATATTCTGGTAGGTAAAGTTACTCCTAAGGGAGAAACAGAACTTACTGCAGAAGAAAGACTTCTTCGTGCTATTTTCGGTGAAAAGGCAAGAGAAGTCCGTGATACATCATTAAAAGTACCACATGGTGAATTTGGTGTTATCGTGGATGCAAAGGTATTTACCCGTGAAAATGGCGATGAGCTTCCACCGGGAGTAAATGAAACTGTT